>MWDF01000005.1 GCA_002070415.1 Firmicutes bacterium ADurb.Bin153 | reverse complement strand
GAAAGTGCCCACCGCATCCACAACCCGATCACGCCCGACAAGCTCGCGACTCTCGGCGCGGCGCTGCGCCTGGAGCCGGGGGCCCGGGTGCTCGACCTTGGCAGCGGTTCGGGGGAGATGCTTTGCACCTGGGCACGCGATCACGGCGTCACCGGCACCGGCGTCGACATGAGCCGGTTGTTCACCGAGCAGGCGGAACTCCGTGCTGAAGAACTCGGCGTCGCCGATCGAGTCAAGTTCATCCATGGCGATGCGGCCGGATATGTCTCTGACGAGAAGGTCCATGTGGCAGCCTGTGTCGGCGCCACGTGGATCGGCGGCGGAGTCGCCGGCACGATCGAGCTTCTGGCGCGAAGCTTGCGCGCCGGGGGAATCATCCTCATCGGCGAACCGTACTGGCGGCAGTTGCCGCCGACGGAAGCCGTTGCCAAAGAGTGTCACGCCCACTCCATCTCCGACTTTCTCATGCTTCCGGAACTTCTCGCGTCTTTCGGCCGCCTTGGCTACGACGTCGTTGAAATGGTTCTGGCTGACCAAGATAGCTGGGACAGATACGAGGCGGCCAAATGGCTCACCATGCGCCGTTGGCTTGAAGCCAATCCCGACGACGAGTTGGCCAAGGAGGTTCGAGCCCAACTGACCTCGGAACCCGTGCGCTACGCAACTTACACGCGTGAGTACCTGGGCTGGGGCGTGTTCGCGCTGATGGCGCGGTGATGCGTTGCGGCATCCGGCGGAGATGGGGAAATGCGATTCAAAGCCGCTTCCGCCCTGCCGGGAACGGCCTCATCTTTCATAACCAGTTGATATTGAAGGTTTTCGGTTAACGGCGGGAGAAAGAGAACGGTTATGAAGAGGGTTGCACACGGGGAGCCAGCGAATAATCCGCCTAACGGTGGTCAATATTTTAAAGGGCCTCACGTCTCGACGCGAGGCCCTTTTTTATCAAATATCAATAGTGCGCAACGGATGCGAACAGAGAGTATTCTTGCTCAAAGCTTGTCGACCCAAGCCGGCCGGCCATGCTTGACGGAACGACAACGTTCTAGCTTCGTAAGAAATATTAGCTTAACATAGCATTGCATAGCTATGCAGAAAGCCGAAGGCCTGCGGGGTTGACTAGCCAGCCAAGAACGGTTATAAAGTAGTTTACGCACGCGAAGCAAATAGAAGAAGACTTGGGTACTCCGGCAAAGCGGCGGGCTCTATACGAAGAGCAAGGCATGGAATATTGCCATCCGGGGACGAGTATGTGGATTTGGAGATCGTACATGCTTAGGGATATGACAGAAGGAAGCGAAACGAGACATATTCTTGCCTTTACAATGCCGTTATTTATAGGCAACGTATTCCAGCAGGCATATAACATGGTGGATGCCGTTATTGTCGGAAGGTATATCGGGCAGAATGCGTTGGCTGCCGTAGGAACAGCCTTTCCCGTCCTGTATCTTATGATCTCGTTCATACTCGGATTGACAGTGGGCGCTTCAGTCATAATATCACAGCTTTTCGGCGCGAAGGAATACAGGAAACTAAAGAAGGCCATATCGACCTTCGTCTTCGTGCTGATAGCCACGGCGTTCAGCATATCGCTGATAGGGCTTGTGGCGACAAGGCCGCTTCTTGAGCTCCTAAGGACGCCGGAAGAGATCATCCCTGACGCGGCCGCATATATGAAGGTCACTTTCGCGGGCACGATCTTCCTGTTTGGATATAACGCAGTTTCAGGCGTACTAAGAGGGCTCGGGGATTCCAAGACACCTCTATACTTCCTCGTACTGTCATCAATATTGAACATCTACCTGGATATACTATTCGTGAAGAATTACGGCATGGGAGTGGCGGGCGCAGCTTACGCGACTATGATCTCGCAGGCATTATCGATGATCTTCTGCGCGATCTACGCATATACGAGGATTGAGCTGTTCCATTTCTCCTTCAAGGACTGGGTGTTCGACAAGGAGATCTTCAAGGACGCAATCAGGCTGGGCATACCGGCATCGATACAGCAAATGCTCATGTCACTCGGCATGATGGCCATGCAGGGATTCGTAAATTCCTTCGGATCGGTAACGATGGCAGCGTTTACTGCAGCAAGCAGGGTCGATTCAATTGCGGTGCTGCCCATCCAGAGCTATGGTATGGCCATATCTACTTTCACGGCACAGAACGTAGGGGCAAGCCGGTTCGAAAGGGTGAAGAAAGCATATTCGGCCACCTTGGTTATGGTTCTCGTAACTTGCCTGATAGCCGCTCTCATAATGACTTCGATGGGTGAAGGCATCATAGCGATGTTCATAAAAGATGGGGACCGGGAAGTGATAAGGCAGGGCGCGGAATACTTGGCCATCATCTCGGTGTTCTACGTTTTGGCGGGTATTATGTTCGTAACATCGGGAATGCTAAGAGGAGCAGGGGATATGATACCGTCCTCGGTCTCTACTCTAGTGTCTTTGATCGTCAGGGTAGTAGCGGCATTTGTCCTCAGCATGTACACCCCGCTGGGCTACCTTGGTATCTGGTGGGCAATCCCCCTAGGTTGGATATTCGGCCTTGTCATAGCCCTTTTTAGATACAAGCAGGGCGGTTGGAAGAACAAGGCGATAGTCGCTAATGCCTACGGGGTAGGGCGGTAAGGGAAGTAAAGGATAGATTTACTGACTGGCAATTCATTTGGCTGAGTCATCACTGTCTATGCAACACGCGAGGGCTGCGCGAACGCTTCTTTTCCATCCAGTATAGAGTCCCTCGGCAATCCCGCGGGGCATGGCAGGGGCGTAAGTCCTGTCGAGGCTCCAGATTGTCTTGATTTCATCGATGCTCCCCCAATGACCGATACCTATACCAGCAAGAAGAGCCGCACCTAACGCAGTAGTCTCCTGGAAGCAAGGACGTATTACGTTGACCCCACAAATGTCAGCCAAGAAGCCCATCAAGAAATCATTCTTTACCATCCCGCCGTCAACCTTTATTGAGGAAGGGGATATCCCGCAATCCAGTCTCATTGCCTCAATGACGTCCCTCGTCTGATACGCGATAGATTCTAAAGTCGCCCTTGCTATATGCGCACGCGCCGTGCCCCTTGTTATTCCGGTGATTGTCCCTCTGGCGTCCTGGTTCCAATACGGGGTCCCCAACCCTACGAATGCCGGCACGAAATAGACTCCGTCATTGCCTTTCAAGCTGCTTGCTAAAACCTCTGTCTCATCCGAAGAACCAACGATTCCTATTCCTTCCTTGATCCATTGCACCGCGCTGCCCGCGACGAACACCGAGCCTTCAATGGCATAAGTGGTCTTTCCGCCCATGGACCAGGCGATTGTGGTCAGAAGGCCGTTTCGTGACATGAATGGCACGTCGCCCGTATTCATCAGCAAGAAACAGCCGGTGCCGAATGTAGACTTTACATCTCCCGGGGATAGGCACAGTTGCCCGAACAATGCTGATTGCTGGTCTCCGGCTATTCCGGCTATCGGTATCCTGGCGCCCAGGAATGCCCCAGGATCGGTATGTGAAGATGAACTGCTGCTCTCAACGACATCCGGTAGTATGGACTTATCCGCTCCGAAGATGTCGCAAAGCTCATCATCCCATCGACGGTCGTGGATATTGTAGAGTAACGTCCTGCTTGCGTTACTGGTGTCCGTAACGTGCTTTCTCCCTCCGCTCATCTTATGGATAAGCCATGAATCGACCGTCCCGAACCTGAGCCTTCCTTTACGCATTAGTTCCTCAGCTGCGGGGATGTTCCTAAGAACCCAGGATATCTTGGTGCCTGAGAAATAGGCGTCGGCCAGAAGCCCCGTCTTCTTTCTGATCAGATCTTCCAAACCGTTCTTGCGGACTTCCTCGCAGATGGGAACGCTTTGCCTTGATTGCCAAACAATCGCGTTGTAAACCGGCCTGCCGGTCGCTTCGTCCCATAGTATCGTGGTCTCCCTTTGGTTCGTTATTCCTATCGCCGATATGTCAGATGGCACAAGGCCGGCCCTACTGATGGCATCGGCTGATACTTCCACCACGGAAGACCAAATCTCTTCGGGGTCGTGTTCTACCCATCCTGGCTTGGGGAACAGTTGTGAGAACTGTCTTTGGGATGATGCCATAGGGTTTGCATTCCCGTCGAAGACGATGGCCCTGGATGAAGTAGTTCCTTGGTCTATGGCCAATAGGTAACAAGCCAAATCAAGTACCTCCTATCGGACGTTGGATTTCATGAAGTTCACTATGCCGTCCATAAGCGGTCTGAAACACGCAGGCTCGTTGTGAAGCTCATGATGCCCCGGGAGCTCAAGGTACGTAACGTTACCTTCCTCCATGCCGGCTATCTTTCTGCTTGCTTCGACCTTGACTATTCCGTCACATTCGCCATGCGCAAGGAATAGGGGTGTACTCGATCTGGATTTACCTGATAGCAAGGCCTTGCCATATTCGATGCCGTCTATGCCCGTGCAAGCAGAGACCCTATCATGGACAAGTGGGTCGTTTCTGTAGGACTCGACTACTTTCTTATCTGAAGACAGCAGATCAGCGTCCAAGCCGGAGGGCATGGTGGTTGATGGAGATATTTTATTGAGTGCTTTGGCCAACATGAGCAGCAGGGAAGAGGGCGGATTAACAAGCTCAAGCCATGGCGAGGTTACTATGTATCCGGCCTCTCCATTGCGGGAGAACATCCTCTTCGACAGGGTGATACCTCCTCCCATGCTATGGCCGTATATAAAGAGAGGAAGACTCCCTAAGGTATCTTTTGCCTTCATTGATATTGCGTCGATATCGGATATGACGGCTTCAAATGACCCTATATGCCCTTTCTTGCCGTCACTTCTACCGTGACCTCGAAGATCGAACGAGAATACGGCCACTCGGGCCTTGTTTAGCTCTTCGGCGACATGATCGTATCTACGCGCATGTTCGCCGATACCGTGGACAATGATAGTGATTTTATCGGGAGTTTCTGGTATCCATGAGTAGCATGACAGCTTAAAGCCGTTTTCCCTAGTTAACGAGAACTGGCTCACCATCAGGTTGTACCTCCAAAGGCTTTCTACGTATTATCCCAGAGGCAAGCCCGATTGTTCAATAGAAAAGAGCCGCCCATATGAAGATGAAAAGGGCGGCTCCTTCTTATGAATGGATGAAACTACCAGAGAATATGGATAGGATCCACAGTCACAGTGCGGTCGCCGATTGTGACGTCTATGAAATTATGCTCGGCAAGGATTCCTTGCCTTGCAGCCCAATCAAGCGCCGCCTCAACGAGAGAAGCAGTCTTGTCGAGGAGGCTTTCGATGATCACATCAAGACTTGCGTAATCACCAATTGCCATCGCCTCATCCGCTTTTAACTGCGCCTTTTCGATTTCCCTGTAGATGTGAAGGTTCACGTTTTCCAGATGGTTCGCCTCCTCGGCAGTCAAAGTCGCTGCCAAGGCGGGGGCCGCCACGGATGTGATTATCAGAATGGCCACAAACAGAGCGATCTTGTTAAGCTTTCTCATTTGACCTCCTACTTTCCAGGTCTGCTCCTACCTCCCACCGGTTAAAAGAGGACGGATATGCCTTTCGGCATATGCCGTCCAGTCCCGGAAAGGTACAAAAAGCCCTTCTTTCGGCAACTGGCAGCCATAGGCTCGCGCCCTTAGGCCCTTAGCTTTGCGTCACTGGCTTTCGCCAGTTTTGCTATTATCGGTGAAGGTAAGAAAGCCCAACCTATTTTATTCTGCGCATTCGCGCATTAACTTCAGTATATATACATATATGGTAAGTTTCAATATGCATATGCGCTAACCATTTTGAAGCAATTTCCTTTCTTCCTGCAATATCTCGCTGAGTGTGTCTACGATCTCCTGGTCGTATTGAGTGGAAAGCGACCTTAGCTCTTCCATAGCTTCCTCGTATGACATCGCCTTCCTATAGGCACGGTCCGAAGTCATTGCGTCGAAAGCGTCCGCTACCGCGACAATCCTGGCTTCGAACATGATTTCGTCACCTATTAGTCCCTTAGGATATCCCGAGCCGTCAAGTCTTTCATGATGTTGCTCTACGATGTTGGTAAGGTCTTCTTCGAATTTGGAGCTGAGCATCTTGACACTATCGCTTGGGTGATGCTTTATATACTCGAATTCCAGCTCATTCAGCCTGCCGGCCTTGTTGAGGATTTCGTCGGGTATGTTGACCTTCCCGATGTCATGGAAGAGTGACGCTACCGCGAGGGTCAACAGCATGTCGTTAGGAAGGCCCATGCGAGAGGCTATCTTCAAGGAATATTGCTCAACCCTTATACTGTGGTTATGCGTATAGACGTCCTTCTCTTCATATTGCCTGAGCAGTTTGTTGAGATCGGCCATGAAATCCAGCAGATAGTCGAATATCGGTTTGGAAGCTATGTATATCGCCTTCGCCCCGTCATCGGCGCTGAAAGAAATCGTCCTGTCGAGGTCATAGACATAGAAGCTGTCACCAGGATCGAGGCGATGTACATCGGCGTCATCCTTAAGATAGAAAGAGCCGTTGACTATGAAGAAAAATTCCAATAGGTCGGGCACATCCCCAGGGGTGACGCATCCGGGCCTGTCGCCGAAGATCTCCTGCATCATGATATCCAGGCCGCCGCCGCTAGCAAGCAGGCTCAATGCGTTGTTGTCCTGCGATACCCTGCTTATGCAGCCCTGACCCATTATATAAAGGCCTCCGCCGACCGATTTCCGGTAGGGCTTCTCGTCCATGCCGATGTTCATCTGTTTGGTAATGGAGATGTTGCTGGCAATGAAGATCTTTGTTTCCGATTTCGTGGCGACGAGGACAGGTTTACGGAGATTGTGAATATAGAAATACTCACCCTTGACCAGCTGCACTTTAAAGCCACCGGATTCAATCTCAACCTCGCCGTCTATTATATAGAAGAATTCAAGGAGGTCCTCGAAAATGGTCGGCTTCAGCTGGAAACGTTCATCAATCTGAAGGCTAAGTACCGATATCCTCACATTGGTCCTGTTCACTAGAACCTTCTCCTGCGATACGGTTTCGGTCCCATTATTGGCTTTGTTGATGAACAATCTTTGCATCGCCTACCTCCGAAGAAAGGAATACGCCGATGAATATCCCGTAATGACCTCTAGACCGCTGATATACAGGTCAATCCGCTTCACACTCAGTTGTACGGTCTCTAGAAGATTAACAGTTCTCCCGCTAAACGATGATCCGCCGGTCAATAACCACCGATGATACCCTGTCCGCTGGATGGCAAAGGAAGCAGACCGGGCAATAATCAGTAGCACCAAGGTTTCTAGGTCCATTGTCTTGCCGCTGACCCGGTCCGTCGCATCGACTGTTGTGTCTGAAGTCACACGCCATTCCGGATAAGCAGCCGACCTCGGCCAATAACGCCTAATTTGCCTGAGCTAAAGATATTGTCTAACCAATCCAGCTTATTCCTTCATATCATTTAACAATAACGGAGCTACGATATCAAGATTGGCGTGATTATAAGGGATATCAATTAGCTGTCTCGGAGGGCAGCCTAAAAGAAAACGGGATGAAGGGTTTGGTAGATCAGGGTAATATATAATAGTCACCCGGAGGGTATTTTGAAGCATATTGCATTTGCATTGGTTGTCGGGATTAAAGTAAAATAATAAATGCGATAAGGCATTTTCCCTTTGACTAGGCAGTGGCATAGCATTTATAATCTGTCTTGGGCCCATAGCTCAGCGGTAGAGCGGTCGGCTCATAACCGATTGGTCCTTGGTTCGATCCCAAGTGGGCCCACCAATATTGAAGGACGCGGCAACGTAAAACGTTGCCGTTTTCTCATTATCCAGCAAAGAAGGATTTATCTTGCGGAGATAGAATTTTAACATGGTAAGGCTGTAACTTTGTGGTGCACAATTCGTTCGGAAGGTGGAAGTATATGAAAAGGACCCGTTGCGACACCTGTGGAAGGTTCATACCCAAGGAGCGTCTGGAAGCTATGCCCGGTACGCATAGATGCATCGATTGCGCAAGGAAGCTGGGTACGGATGTACAGGGTAAGAAGGCGGACATCAGCATGGATCCCGAGACGTACAAAGACCTTTTAGGCGCTACAAGAAGCTGATATAGTTAATGTTTGCAAGCAATCCGGATGGCCGCAGGATAAAACCTGAGGAAAGTCCGAGCTCCAAAGGGCAGGGTGCCGGGTAACGCCCGGTGAGGGTGACCTTAAGGAAAGTGCAACAGAAAACAAACCGCCGGTGACGGCAAGGATGAAAAGGTGCGGTAAGAGCGCACCAGCGTATAGGTGACTATGCGGCTTGGCAAACCCCACCCGGAGAAAGATCGAATAGGAGGGGAACAAGGTGGCCCGCCTTTCCCTCGGGTCGATCGATAGAGCGTCATGGCGACATGGCGTCGAGATGGATGGCCATCCACGACAGAACTCGGCTTACAGGATTGCTTGCACTTTTATTAATCTGACATGAAAGGAGGTATGCCGATGAGGAGATGGGTTTGCGACGTATGCGGTTATGTCTATGACCCCGTTAAAGGGGATCCCGGCCAGGGAGTGAAACCCGGGACGCCTTTCGAAGCCCTTCCTGAGGACTGGGTTTGCCCCGAGTGCGGAGTAGGCAAGGAAAGCTTCAGTCCTGAGGATTAATCTCAATAGGATGCTGATCGATGGGAGGAATTTTGGATGGGGAAGTTTGAAGATAGCAAGACTTATCAGAACCTTCTCACGGCCTTCGCAGGAGAGAGCCAGGCGAGGAATAAGTACACATACTGGGCGTCCGTTGCGAAGAAGGAAGGCTATGAGCAGATTATGGGATATTTCACGGAAACAGCCGACAACGAGATGGAGCATGCGAAGAGGTTCGCCAAGTTCCTGGGATTGATATGCACCACCACCGACAACCTTAAGCATGCCGCGGAGGGGGAGCATTTCGAGCACACGAAGCTATATCCCGAATTCGAGAAAGTCGCTAAGGAAGAGGGATATGAGGAGATTGCCACGGTCTTCAAGGAAATCGGCGAAGTAGAGGAAGCGCATGAGAAACGCTACATCAAGCTACTAAAGAACATAGAAGATGGCAGTGTCTTCAAGAAGGGCAAGGAAGTCTTCTGGAAGTGCCGCAACTGCGGATACATCCATTACGGGACCTCCGCGCCCGAGAAGTGCCCGGCTTGTGCACATCCTCAGTCATATTACGAGATCCTCTGCGAGAACTATTGATCGACTGGGGGGGACGAAGATGTTTCGTTGCGGTGTATGCGGATACATTTGGGAAGGAGACGAACCTCCGGAGCGCTGCCCGAAATGCGGGGCTCCCAAAGACCAATTCACGAAGCTTACGGAGGACGAGACCAAGCTCATCGAGAGGTCCAGGTATACGAACGATCTGCACATGAAGCTTGTAGGGTTAATGGAAAAAGCCTTGGACATCGCGGAGATGGGCATAGAAGACGACCTTGATCCGCCGTGTGTGGCACTTTTCAAGAACGCCAGGAAGCAGTGCGAGATAATATCTATGAGCTGCAAGACCGAAATCCGTGCCCATGTAATGAAGGGTAAGTGGCAATAGACGTCCATGGTTGAGGGCAGCCCCGGTGGCTGCCCTCTCTATTGAGGTGATCGCTGTGTCCACTGATGAGAAGATGAGTTGCATCGTTTTCGCAGGATGCGAGGATGACTTGTCTTTCCCGGGAGAAGAAATAAGGAAGAGATCGGATATCGTCATATGCGCGGACCGGGGACTCAGATTCTGTTATATGGCCGGAATGAAGGCGGATATAGCCTTGGGTGACTTCGACTCTGTCACTGACCAGGAGATGGACAGGGCCAGAGCCGAGGGTACGAGGATATTCGAATATCCGTCCGAGAAGGATGAGACCGATCTCGATCTGGCCTTGAAGCTCGCCTTCAGGCTCGGTTCGAGAAGATGCTTCCTGTACGGCGCCCTGGGGGGCAGGATAGACCACGAGCTTGCCAACATTTTGCTGATGAGAAGATATGCCTCGATGGGAATGCAGATAACGATGATGGGAAAGGCCAACACGGTTGAGATACTGACTCACGATTTCCCATGTTACCTGGCTGGAAGAGAAGCGTGTACGATTTCCATAATACCTCTTAGCGATACTGTGATCGGCATCAAGACGAGCGGCATGAAATTCGAGCTTCACGGAGAGGACCTAAGTTGCGGCAGCAGCAGGGGTGTCTCGAATCAGGTGATTGGCGAGCTTGCAGAGATATCATGTGACTCCGGGGAGGCCGCAGTCGTGATAAACGCAAAAGCCACTCGGCTTGACTAAAAGCCTTGCATGTAGTTTAATTAATCATCGAAATGCGTAGAAGGGGAAGAGTAGTGCCTGTTTGCCAGCAAGAGAGCGGGATAAGGTGTGAACCCGTATGGCATGAAGCATGAAAATCACCCCGGAGCAGCAGGCTGAATTCAGAAGTAAGCCGGGCCGGCAGATCCTCCGTTACAGGGACAGGGCATGATCAGTGCCTTAGAGTGGGCCGACACACGGCCAAATTGGGTGGTACCGCGGGTTATTCCCGTCCCATGGAGGACGGGTTTTTTCATTTGTTGGAGGTATTGACGATGTTCAGGAAGATAGGCTCGGAAGTCAACTTCCCGGCGATGGACAAACAGGTGCTCGAATTCTGGAAAGAGAAAGGCATTTTCGAGAAGAGCCTGGAAAGAAGGAAAGACAGCCCCAAGTTCGTTTATTATGAAGGGCCTCCTACAGCTAACGGAAGGCCTCATCCGGGGCACATCCTGACACGCGCCATCAAGGATATAGTTCTAAGGTATAAGACCATGGAAGGCTTCCTTGTTAACAGGAAAGGCGGCTGGGACACACACGGCTTGCCGGTGGAGCTTGAAGTGGAAAAGCAGCTCGGCATAAGCGGTAAGCCCGAGATCGAAAGCTACGGGGTCGAGAAGTTCATAAGCCGCTGCAAGGAAAGTGTATGGAAGTATCTCAAGGAATGGACCGAGATAACCGAGAGGATCGGCTTCTGGCTCGATACGGAGAACGCATACGTGACATACCACGATGAGTATATAGAGTCAGAGTGGTGGGCGGTAAAGACGATATTCGACAAGGGAATGATATACAAGGGCCACAAGGTAGTCCCATATTGCCCAAGGTGCGGGACCGCTCTGTCGAGTCATGAGGTGGCGCAGGGCTACAAGGACGTGACCGACACCTCGATTTACGTCAAAATGAAGAAAAAGGACGAGGTAGATACATATTTCCTGGTATGGACGACGACCCCGTGGACATTGCCTTCAAACGTGGCGTTGGCGGTGAAGGAGGATGCGGAGTACTCCTACGTGAGGCTGGACGGCCAGACGCTGATCCTCGCCAGCGAGTTGGTCGAGAAATTAGGGCTGGATGTAAGTAAAGTGACCGGGAAAGTACGCGGAAGCTCCCTTCTGGGCTCCGAATACGAACCGTTGTATAGCTTTGTCGAGACCGATAAGAAGGCTTACAGGGTCGTCAAAGGAGACTTCGTGACCCTGACAGACGGAACCGGCATAGTCCATATAGCCCCAGCGTTCGGAGAGGACGACAACAGGGTCGGCAAAGAGAACGACCTGCCGATAATCCAAGTAGTGGATCTTCAGGGTCGCTTTGACGAGAACGTGGGCCCATGGCACGGATTATTCGTCAAGGACGCAGACCCAAGGATAGTCGAAGAGCTATCTGCCAGGGGCCTGCTCTTCAAGCAGGAAGAATACCTGCACAGCTATCCGTTCTGCTGGAGATGCGACACTCCGCTTCTTTACTACGCTCGTTCTTCATGGTTCATAGCAATGTCGAAGCTGAAGGAGAACCTGGTAAAAAATAACAGGAAGATAAACTGGTTCCCGGAACACATAAAGGAGGGAAGGTTCGGCAACTTCCTCGAGAACGTAATAGACTGGGCGGTATCAAGGGAAAGGTACTGGGGCACCCCGTTGCCCATATGGATATGCGAAGACTGCGGACACCAGTTCGCGGTGGGAAGCAAGGCCGAACTGGAAGAGCGCGCGATCGAGAAACCCGAATTGCCCGAACTGCACAGGCCGTACATAGACGCGGTAAGGCTCAAGTGCCCCGCTTGCGGAGGTACGTCGCGGCGCACTCCTGAGGTCATGGACTGCTGGTTCGATTCGGGATCGATGCCTTTCGCCCAATGGCACTATCCATTCGAGAATAAAGACGTGTTCGAGAACGGATTCCCGGCGGACTTCATAACCGAGGCGATAGACCAGACAAGGGGATGGTTCTATACTCTAGTCGCGATATCAACGCTGTTGTTCGACAGGGAACCGTTCAAGAATTGCCTCGTCATGGGGCTAGTCCTGGACGAGCAGGGCCTGAAGATGTCGAAGAGCAAGGGCAACGTGGTGGATACCTGGGGCATACTGGACCGGCAAGGCGCCGATGCCATGAGATGGTACCTCTATACGACGAATCCTCCGTGGAATCCGACAAGGTTCTACGAAGAGGGGATAACGGACGCAGTAAGGAAATACCTGGGGACTCTTTGGAACGTGTATTCATTCTTCGTGCTGTATGCGAACATCGACGATTACGATCCGCGGCAGCATCAGGTTCCGATCGAAAGAAGGTCGGAGATAGACAGATGGATAATATCCCGCCTCAACCACGCGGCGGGGAAGATAAAAGAGGACATGGGCGAATACGATATCACCGACGCCGGACGTACGCTCGAGGGCTTCGTTGACGAGCTTTCCAACTGGTATGTGAGGAGGTCCAGGAGGCGTTATTGGGGATCGGAGTGGACAGAGGACAAGGAAGCCGCGTTCCTCACCCTGTACGAGGTGCTAGTCGGATTGTCCAAGATGACGGCCCCGTTCACCCCGTTCGTGGCGGAGGAGATATACAGCAACCTGGTACTGTCACTGGAAGGGGTGGACGCCCCTGAAAGCGTGCACCTATGCGACTACCCGCAGAAGAACGAGAACCTGGTGGATCTGGAGCTCGAAAGGAAGATGGATCTGGCCGAACAGGTCGTCTACATGGGCAGGTTGGCAAGGAACACGGTGAACATAAAGAACAGGCAGCCTCTTTCGAAGATCGTGGTCGAAGTCAAGGACACTCAGGAAGAAGAGGACCTGAAATACCTTTCGTCTTTGATAGAAGACGAGCTCAACATCAAGGGCATGGAGTTCCAGCGTGATCTAAGCGGTTATGCATCCTACAAACTAAAGCCCAGGTTCGACCTGCTCGGCAAGCGTCTGGGACCGAAGATGAAGACGGTCCAGAACATCCTGTCGGTTGACGACGGCGCTCTCGCCACCAAGGCCCTCGAGGGCAGGACCATAACACTAGACACGGGAGACGGCATAGTAGAGCTGGAACCCGGTGAGCTTGTCATAGAGACGATCCAGGTGGAAGGCTGGTGTGTCGTGAGCCAGAAGGGCCGGAAGGTAGCCCTGTATACTGAAGTGACCGACGAGCTGAGGCTCGAGGGCTTCTTAAGAGAGCTTCTGAACAAGATACAGAATTCGAGGAAAGAAGCCGGCTTCCAGATAGAAGACAGGATAAGAACAGCTCTTGCAGGAGGGGAAATGACCGTGGCAGCCATAAGGGAATTCGGTGGCTACATTAAGTCGGAGACCCTTTCCGATGAGCTGACGAGCGGCGTTTTCGACGCCGAATACTCCAAAGAGTGGGAAGTGAACGATGAAACAGTCAAAGTCTCAATCTCAAGGGTACGCTGACCTACATACGCACAGCCTGTATTCTGACGGGAGGGACACTCCGTCCCAGATAGTGCAAAGGGCGAAGGACTGCGGGCTGGCAGGATTGGCGCTGACTGACCATGATACATATGGAGGTGTCGAGGAGGCCCGGTCGAGGGCCGGGCAACTCGGACTCCGCTTCATCCCGGGAGTGGAGCTCAGCACCGTGTACGGGGAAAGGGAAGTGCATGTCCTGGGTTACTTCCCACAGGAACCCGAAGCCGGGTTCCTGGAGATGATAGACGAGATGTCTGTCAAACGCGTAGGGCGGATGAAAAGGATGATAAACAAGCTGAACCGCCTTGGTTGCCCGATAGATGAGGAGGACGTATTCTCCAGGACAGAAGGTGAGATCGTAGGCAGGGCCCATCTGTTCAGGGCGATAAGGGACACTTTCTTGGGTGAATTCGATGAAAGGGCGGATAAATGGCTTAACATCGGAGGGGCGGCGTTCGAGCCCACGTCTGACATGACCCCGGCAGATGCAATAGGGTGGATCAGGAGGGCCGGCGGAGTGCCGGTATTAGCGCATCCGGGCACATCGGGTATCGACCACCTGATACAAGGTCTCATCGAACAAGGCCTCATGGGAATCGAAGCTATATATCCGAAGCACGGCGGCGCGCAAGTCAGGAGATACAAGAAGCTGGCCAAAGACAATGGATTGATAATAACGGGCGGCTCGGACTGGCACGGCATATTCCCGGGGTCCGCCGTATATCATTCGGGGTCGGTGGGCGCAAGCAAGGTTCCCGTCGAGACGATAGACATGCTCACAGAAGCCGCAACGGCTTCCAATAGCTAAAAGGAAGGGCTCCAAAGCCCTTCCTTAAGCTGAAAGATGCGATATTGAAGTTTTATACGGCCCGTACTACTTTGCCGGACTTAAGGCAATTGGTGCATACCCTGATGCGTTTCGTGGTTCCGTTCACAACCGCCTTAACGTTCTGGAGGTTGGGAAGCCATCTGCGCTTGGTGTGCCTCATGGAATTGCTTACTTTATGGCCCGATACGGGGCCTTTATTGCATATCTCGCATACCTTAGACATAACGATTCTCCTTCCGGCAGCAGGCCTAGAGTTCAATTACTCTAATAATATAGCACCGGTTTCCATACGTTTCAAGTGTAGCATACGGCCTGACATGTGAAAGCACCGAATATGTGCGCGTCCCATCTGCAATACTTTGATAGCAGAAGTAATGATTGAATGATTTTATGCTTATAGGTAGAATTATTTAGTAATGCTTAAGGCATTAGCGCTAATTGGAGCATTCGATGATTTGGAGGATTGCCGATGGCAAGGGAGCTAAGTACAGAACTTGGCCAGATAACAATATCTGACGATGTCATAGCGGCCATAGCAGGCATGGCAGCGCATGAAAGCTATGGTCTCGTAGGAATGGCATCGCGCACGTTCACGGACGGAATCGCAGAGCTACTTGGGCTGGAGAACATCAGCAAGGGCGTGGAAGTGAAGATAGACGGCGAACACGTCCGGATCAACCTTTTTGTGATCGTTGAGTACGGCACCAGGGTGACGGAAGTAGCAAAGAACGTGATCGACAAGGTCAAATACGTAGTAGAAGCCATGACAGGCCTTAACGTAGCAGAAGTTAAGATAACCGTCCAGGGAGTCCGTGTGGGCAATGGCGGAAAGGAAAAACGCTGATGGCAGTAACTACTAAGATGCCTGCGTCGAAGTCGCTTGACGGAAAGACGTTGACCAAGGCGTTTAGAGATGCGGCCGCATATCTAGGCGGGCAGAAATCCGTTATAGACGCTTTGAACGTATTCCCCGTTCCCGACGGAGACACGGGTACCAACATGTACCTCACGATGAGCTCTGCTGTCAAGGAGATGGAAAAGTATCCGGCCGAGAAAGTAGGAGAAGTAGCCAACAGCATAGCCTTAGGATGCCTGATGGGCGCCAGGGGCAACTCCGGCGTGATATTCTCGCAGCTGATGAGGGGATATGCCAAGAGGTTGCAGGGAAGAAAGAACGCAAACGCGGGTGACGTCGCAGAGGCGATTATGGAAGCTTCGAACATGGCGTACAAAGCGGTCATCAAACCCGTGGAGGGAACCATCCTGACTGTATCCAGGATAGCCGGAAGGGAAGCCATGGACGCGTTCAAATCCGGTTCTGACGTTATAGAGGTATACAGGGCGGCATTGGAGGGGGCGAAGGGCGCCCTAGAGAAAACCCCGGATCTTTTGCCAGTTCTGAAGGAAGCGGGCGTTGTGGACGCCGGGGGCAAGGGTTACGTCATATTCTTGGAAGGTGTCCTGGCGTCTCTCGAGGGAAAGACGCTAGAGGCGGAGATTCCTGAAGCCAAGCCGGAAGTCGGCGCCGTCCTTCCTGAGGAGAAGAAGGAAGCCATACAGCTGGAGTTCAGGTATTGTACGGAGTTTATAGTAAAGGGCACGGGACTGGAAGAAGAAAGGATAAAGAAGGACATTGAAGCCCTAGGGGATTGTATGCTCGTCGTGGGAGTACCTGAGACGATGAAGATACACATCCATTCGAACAATCCCGGCAAAGTGCTTGAAAGGGCGGTAAAGCACGGCACACTGCACGAGATCCATATCAACAACATGGAAGACCAGCACGAGGAATTCGCGATACCGGAATTCGCGGCCGGGGAGAAAGCCGAGCATGCAGGTAAGGCGACTACCGGCAAGGAAGCGGAAGCCGACGCTAAGGGTGCAAACGTAGCTAAGAAGGCGGAAGGAACCAGGCAGCTTTCCACTATTGCCGTCTCGGCAGGGGAAGGATTGACAGAGATATTCGAAAGCCTCGGCGTAGACAGGTGTGTGACCGGCGGACAGACGTTGAATCCGTCAATACAGGAAATCGTCGACGCGATAGAATCCACAGGATCTAAAGAGGTCATCATCCTGCCGAACAATAAGAACGTAATACTTACCGCAAGACAGGCCGCCGACGTTGTTAAGGCCAAGGTATACGTCATACCTTCCAAGACGATGCAGCAGGGCATAGCGGCGATGATGGGCTTCAACGGCGACATGGGCGCAAAGGACAACGTCGAGAGGATGAACAAGGGACTTGCGAGCGTCGTAAGCGGTGAGATCACATACGCCGTGAGGGACACCAAGATAAACGGGCTTGATATCAAGCAGAACGACTATATCGGCATAATCGACGGACAGCTGCTTACGAAAGGACAGGACCTGAAGGAAGTAACACTGAGCACCGTTGAGAAGATGATTAAACCGGAAAGCGAGATAGTGACGGTATTCTACGGTGATGATGTGGATGAATCCAAGGCCGGTGAAATCGCAGGGATAATCACCGATAAGTTCGGCAACCTTTCAGTTGAGCTGCATTCCGGAGGCCAGCCGGTATATTATTATTTAATCTCGGTCGAGTAACGAACGGAGGTGAGCCGCCCGTCAGGGCGGCCTTTGTATGGGTGAGAAGATAGCTCTGGTCACTGATTCGCTCAGCGACCTGATACCTGAGATCATGGAAAAGTACAAGGTTACCGTCGTCCCGATCAATATCCATTTCGGAAGCGAGTCATTCAAGGACAGGGTGGATATAACTGACGAGGAGTTCTTCGAAAGGCTTAGGACCTCAGAGACTATGCCCAAGACTTCGCAACCCACACCCAATGACTTCGAGCAGGTCTACAAAGAACTGCTTAAGGAACATGACCACGTGATATCGCTGCACATATCAAATAAGCTGAGCGGAACGGTCCAATCTGCCTTCATGGCAAGGCTCAGCTTCCCGGAGAAGGAACAGGGAAGGATCCATGTCATAGACACCCTTACCGGGGCTATGGGAGAGGGCCTCATCGTAAACGCGGCGGGCGAGGCGATCGAGAAAGGATCGCTCATAGACGAAGTCATCGCAAGGATAAAAAGGGCGATAGATACGTCTGGGATAATCTGGATCCCAGGTTCGTTGAAGTACCTGCAGAAGAACGGCAGGATAGGCGGAGCAAGCGCGCTCATCGGAAGCATATTGAACATCAAGCCTCTGATCGGATGCAAGGAGAGCGTATACACGGTAGAGAAGATAAGAGGCCTCAAGAATGCGGTGCCGAAGTTCATGGATTACATGATGAAGAAGATAAGCCCCGCCACGAAGATAGTGGCTTGCATAATCAACAACAATATGCCGAGAGAAGCCGCGGAACTCGAATTAGCCGTTAAGGAGAACTTCAAAGTCACAAAGCTGTTCCGTTCCGGTATGGGAGCTGGCATCGGAAGCCACATAGGGCCTGATAGCTTCGGAGTAGCCTGGTATGCGGCTGAATGAAGGAGGATGTTCTATGAGGATTGGGTTAGTGACGGATTCCTTAAGCGACCTCACTAAGGAACTATATGAAAGATACAGCATAAAGATGGTTCCGCTTAACATCCTTTTCGGGGATGAGAACTACAAGGACGTAATAGACCTTAGCCCTATGCAGTTCTATGAGATGCAGGCGAAATCCGATGTTCTTCCGAGGACGAACCAGCCGATACCATTGGATTTTGAAAACACGTACAGGAAGATGCTGTCCGATTACGACTATATCTTCTCACTGCATGTGGCAAACGAACTCAGCGGCACGATTCAATCCGCCGAGATGGCCGCAAGGCAGATCAACGAGGAAACATCCAAGAAAGTGGTTGAGGTAATAGACACAAACCAGGTCTGTTTCGGTCAGGCCCTGGTGGTCCTCGCCGCAGCAAGGGCGATAGAGGCCGGAGCGGGCATCGACAAGGTGCGACAGGAGATCAAGAAGGCGACTGCCGGTGTAAATACGATATTCGTTCCGGATTCGCTCGAGTATCTCAGGAAGAACGGAAGGATAGGGGCCGCCAGCGCCCTGTTGGGCGGTATACTAAATATAAAGCCCATGCTCGAGATCAAAGGCAAGGTCGTCCCAGTCGAAAAGCTAAGGGGCAGCAAGAACATCGTTCCCGGAATGCTGAACACCATGAAGTCGAGGACGGCTCCAGGCTCGAAGATATATGTTTGCGTCTACGACGCCCTGATGCAGGATAAGGCAGAAGAGCTGGTAAGGCTCGTCAATGAGGAGTACAACGTCGTAGAGATGTTCAGGGCGACTGTCGGCCCTGCGGTCGGGTGCCATTGCGGCCCTCACACCGTGGCCGTCAGCTGGCATAAGGCTTAGGAGGCCCTGCTCTTGAGGATCACAGGCGGCGAGCTCTGCGGAAGGACGCTCAAAGCCCCTAAGGGATTCTGCACCCGGCCTACGCAGGACAGAGTAAGAGAGAGCATCTTCGCCGTCCTTGGGGAAAGACTCCGAGGGGCAAGGGTTGTGGACCTTTTTGCCGGAAGCGGCTCGCTCGGCTTCGAGGCAATCTCGAGGGGCTCGGCTGAATGTTCTTTTATCGAGCATTCAAGGCCGGTCGCGTCGTTGATCGAGCAGAATGCCAAGATGCTGGGAGTTTCAGGAAGGGTCCGCATCATCGTAGAAGACGCATCGTCCGGGAGAATGCTCTGGAGTAGCGGGGGGCCGTACGATATCGTGCTGATGGATCCGCCATATGCTTCGGGAGTATACGATAGCATGATGCGGATTCTATCCGGAAGTGACATCCTGGAGCCTATGGCGGTGGTTGTAGTCGAGAGGGATAAGACGGTAGTGCTGCCGGAGGAGTACGGTTTCCTTAAGAGGAGAAGAACGAATAAGTACGGTGCGACATACGTTGATTTCTACCAGTACTTGACGGAGGGATAGGATGAACGTAGCAATATTCCCAGGATCCTTCGATCCCCCGACCAACGGTCACATGGACATAATCGAAAGGGCAGCTAAGATATATGATAGACTTATAGTCGCGGTACTTAGGAACACCGCGAAGAAGTATATGTTCAGTGACCAGCAGAGAGTTGAGATGCTCGAGAAAGCCTGCGAAGGCATCGACAACGTCGAAGTCGCAAGCTTCGAGGGGCTGCTGGTGGATTTTGCCAGGGAGAGAGGATCGAGGATAATACTGCGTGGCTTAAGGGCCGTTACCGACTTCGAGTACGAGTTCACGATGGCGCTGATGAACAGGAAGCTCGCTCCGGAGATAGAGACGGTATTCATCGTTACTTCGGCTGAGAACCAGTTCATAAGTTCCAGTTCGATTAAAGAGATAGCCCATTTCGGAGGTCCGGTTGAGGACATGGTGCCGAAACCGGTGGCATCGATCCTAAGAAAGAGGTAATGGAAATGGTAAGATCCGGCTTCAGCGCAAATATCCCGACCGCGACGATTGAGGAATACCTCGATAGGCTCGAAGAGATTGTGGAATGTGCGCCCACCATGCCGTTCACCGGCAAATGCGTCCTCGACAGGAAGGAATTGTCGGGACTGATCTCGGCGATGAGGGATGGGTTACGTTCCGAGGGCTTGTCTTCTGCAACAAGGCAGCACCAGCAAAGGACCGATACTTTCCAACCGGTCGGTGCCTCGCAGAGGAGACAAACGCTTCCGCAAGACGATAGGATTGAAGAGCCCTTCGAGGAAGTCTCACAGGTGAAAGAAGTGGTCGTGCCCCAGGAGGTCACGGATCAGCTTGTGGATGCCAAGGCCGAGGCCGATAGGATTATCGACGAAGCGAAGCAGGAGGCCCAGAGGATAAGGTCGGGCGCGGACGAATATGCCGAGAATACCCTTGCAAGCGTGGAGCAGAATGCTCTGGGCGCGGCGAGGGCGGCAAGGAAAGGCCTTGAGGTATTGCAAAGAAGGCGCAGCTCAGGAAACTAGAACAAACTAACCAGATTTAGGGGGTATTCGCGATGAAGATCCTGGTAGTCAACTGTGGCAGCTCGTCGGTGAAATATCAGCTTTTCGACATGACGGATGAGTCCGTCCTGGCAAAAGGGATAGTCGAAAGGGTAGGCAGCGACGAGGCTTTCATAAAGCATCAGCCCACCGGCAAAGCAAAGATGCAAACTAAGGTAGAGGCGAGGAACCATGAGGAAGCTCTGAAGGCCGTCTTCGACAGCCTGCTGGATCCCGACCACGGCGTCATAAAAGACATCGGCGAGATATCGGCCGTCGGCCATAGGGTTGTGCACGCGGGCGAGAAGTTCTCCGGTTCAGTGCCGATCACAAGAGAAGTAGTCGACGCCCTCATAGAGTGCCAGGACCTTGCCCCTTTACACAATCCGCCGAACATAATGGGAATTCGCGCATGCCAGTCACTGATGCCTGACGTTCCGATGGTAGGTGTCTTCGATACGGCATTCCATCAGACGATGCCCAAGGAAGCCTATCTATACGGTCTTCCCTACGAGCTTTATGAAAGGCACAAGATAAGGCGTTACGGCTTCCACGGCACCTCCCACAGGTATGTTAGCGCAAGGGCTGCCGAGATGTTGAAGAAACCGTACGACCAGACATCGGTCATCACGTGCCACCTGGGGAACGGGTCTTCCATAGCGGCCATTAAGCACGGAAAGAGCATAGACACGACGATGGGATTGACCCCTCTGGAGGGCCTCGTGATGGGGACCAGGGTAGGCGACCTAGATCCCGGCATAGTGCTTGTACTGTGCGAGAAACTCGGATTAAGCGTACAGGAGGTAGTCAACGGCTATCTTAACAAGAAATCGGGAGTCTTCGGGTTGTCGAACTACCTTTCCAACGACTTCAGGGATCTGGAGGAGGCCGCGGCCAAGGGGAACGAATTTGCGAAGCTGGCGCTTGACGTCTTCGCATACAGGATAGTCAAATACATAGGCGCTTACGCGGTAGCCATGGGAGAGCTTGATGCCATAGTCTTCACCGGCGGCATCGGGGAAAACAGCTTCGAGATGAGGAAGAGGGTCTGTGACAGGCTGACCTTCCTCGGCATAAAGATAGACGATGCAGCTAATATGATAAAAGGAAAGGAAATGGACCTCACTACCCCTGAAAGCAGGATCAGAGTGCTTGCCATACCCACCAACGAGGAGCTTGTTATAGCTAGGGATACGAAGGAGATAGTGGCGAGGAGCTGATGGCCCCCGTAAGCAAGTCTTTCTTCTCGGGATACGACACGGTGCAGCTGGCGAGGAAGCTGATAGGAATGAGGCTTGTCCATGAGACCGATGACGGGATCGTGGGGGGTAGGATCGTTGAGACTGAAGCGTACCTGAGAGACGATCCTGCATGCCATGCCAGCCGGGGAAAGACTAAGAGGAACTCCAGCATGTTCCTTGAGGCGGGACGGGCGTACGTATATCTTATATACGGCATGTACTGCTGCTTCAACGTAGTATCATGCGAAGAGGGTGTCGGAGAGGCGGTTCTGATCAGAGCCCTGGAACCGGAAACGGGCATCCCTCTCATGAAGATGAGAAGGGGTACTGAAGACGAGGTCAATTTGGCCAGCGGTCCGGGCAAGATATGCGAAGCCCTCGGGATAGACAGGTCTGTCGACGGGCACGCTCTCTGGGAAAGGCCTCTCTACATAGAGGAGAGCGATTACAATGAAGACCTCGATATTGCCTGCTCTACGAGGATAGGGGTAGGACAAGGGAAAGAAGCTAAGCTGCGGTTTTTCCTCAGGTCCAACGGACACGTATCGAGGAGGACTGTAAACGAATAACCTTGACAGGTAAAAATCCCCGCATATATACTAAACTTTGTGTTGGAGGCGAGCAGGGATGAGGACATTCGCAATAGACATCGAGAGGATCATGTCCGAAATCGGCGCCTCATTGGATGTCGACCTAAAGTGGACCAGCGAGGGCATCGTGCTTGACAGGCCGGGTGCGTCTGTCAGCGGAGACATTGGCTATAGAGGCACCGTAAGCAACGTTGGCGGGGCATATGCGGCAACGGGTAGCATCACGGCGAGCATCGAGGCGCATTGCGACAGATGCCTTGGGGTTTACAGGCAGGACGTGAAGATACCGATTACGAGGATCTTCGTGGAGATGAAGGACGGGCCCGAGGGTTTCGACAGGGATGACGTCGAGAAGCTGGAAGGGCACGTAATCGATTTGGCACCGCACATAAGGGAAGAGCTGATACTCAACCTTCCCATAAAGCTTCTTTGCGGTGAAGCGTGTAAGGGCATCTGTCCGCAGTGCGGAGCAGATTTGAACAAAGGGGAGTGCACTTGCGGCAATCGCATTGATGCATAGGAAAACGCCCCGTCCGATTAGGAGGAATATCGATGGCAAACCCAAAGCAGAGATTCGGAAAGTCGCGCACTCGTAAACGCCGCGCCAATTGGAAGGCCGAGGCGCCCACCCTTGTCGAGTGTCCCAAGTGCAAAGCCATGAAGCTCCCCCACACCGTATGTGGAGAGTGCGGCTTCTACGATGGACGCGAGATAGTCGCGGTATCGGAGAAAGAGTGATCTCGGGGGGCGGATTCCGTATGCCGGGATCCGCTCCGCGATAGTGGTGAGGTGATGCCCATGGCCAGAATACTAGCTGATCTGATGGGCTCGGACAAAGGCCTCAATACAGTGCTTGAAGGAGCCCTTCGCGCAAGCTCGGAGGGTATTGAAGTCATCCTTGTAGGCGATCGCGAGAGGATACTGGCGGCGAATCCTGAGGCCGAGAAGATGCAGATAGTCCATGCGTCGCAGGAGATATCAATGGCTGACGACCCTATGACTGCCATCAGGCAGAAGAGGGATTCATCCATGGTGGTCGGCTCGAGGTTCGTTTCCGAAGGCGGTGCCGATGCATTCGTCTCCACGGGCAACACCGGTGCCCTGCTTGCCGCAACCACCCTGATAATCGGAAGGGCGGAGGGCTACTCAAGGCCCGCGCTAGGAGTCGTGCTGCCCGGCATAGCCGGCCCCAGCATGCTCATCGACGCCGGGGCGAATCCCGAATGCGATGCCAGGAACCTGATGGAGTTCGGCATAATGGGATCGGCGTACATGAAGAACGTCCTCGGTATAGGAGAGCCGAAGGTGGCGCTCCTAAACAACGGGACGGAGGAGAAGAAGGGCCGCGACTATATCAGGAACGCATACATGATGCTTAAGGACACGGACCTTAACTTCATCGGGAATATCGAGGGAAGGGACATCATGACCACCGCGTCTCACGTCATGGTCTGCGACGGCTTCACCGGCAACGTAACCCTCAAGGTGATTGAGGGAATGGGTAGCGTATTCTCCAAGATGGTGAGGGAAGCCGCCATGACGGACCTCAAGTCAAAGCTTGGCGGCCTTATGATGAAATCGGCCCTCAAGAGGCTCTCCGACAAGCTGGACTACTCGCACTACGGTGGCGCCCCGTTCCTGGGGCTTAGGAAACTCGTCATAAAGGGGCACGGCAGCAGTAACTCGTTTGCGTTCTACAACGCCATAAAAGTGGCCTCGAAAGCTATAGAGGCTAACGTTGCGGAAAAGATAGCGGATTCGTATCCGAAGACTGCACAAACGGAGCAATCGGAGGTGTAAAGGATGACAGAGCAGGAAATCTTTGAACAGGTGAAGAAGATCATAGTTGATAAACTATCGGTCAAACCTGAGAAAGTGACCATGGAATCGAAATTCGTGGACGACCTTGGGGCTGATTCCCTTTACTTGAACGAGATAGTGTACGAGATCGAGGACCAGTTCAAGATCACGGTCCCCGACGAGGCCTTCGATGAGATGCAGAGCGTAGGGCAGGCAATAAGGTATGTCATGAAGGTGACGAAGAAGTAGTGAGGTAAGATGTCCCCATCACATATCCTAGTAGGGTCCCTGGAGAAGTCATCAGGGTACTGTTTTTCGGATAAGTCCCTTGCGGAGAGGGCCATTACGCACACTTCCTACGCTTATCAGAAGGGCCTCGGTAGGCAAGCAAGCAACGAGAGGCTGGAATACTTGGGCGATGCCTTGCTTAAGGCTTATATAGCAAGGCATCTTTATTTATCATACCCCGAGGACGAGGAAGGCGCTTTGTCGACCAAATCCTCAAACGCGCTGTCGGGTGCGTCGTTGGCGAAAGCAGCCAGGCAGATGGGCCTGAACTTGATAATGAGGATGTCCGCGCAGGAGGAGGCCTCGGGAGGCAGGCATAAGCCGAGGAATCTCGCCGGATGCTTCGAGGCCCTGGTAGCTGCCATCTATCTGGACGGGGGTTTCGACCCTATGGACGATTTCCTGGAGAGGGTCCTGATACCCGCCGTCACTGAAGAGCTAGAATCGTCACAGAGGGACCCGAAGTCGACGCTGCAGGAGATGCTTCAAGGCAGCGGACGGGGATTGCCGGAGTACGTGGTGGAAGGCCGCACCGGTCCCGACCACAATCCCGTTTTCTACGTCATGGTGACTGAGGCCGGAAGAGAGCTGGGAAGAGGCAGCGGCTCCAGCATCAAGGAGGCAGAGCAGAAGGCGGCATCGGATGCCATATCACGCGAATATGCCCAGAAGAAGTGAGCCGTTCCGAAGGGTCCGGAGGTACTTAAGTGCAGCTAAGTAAGCTATATATAAACGGGTTCAAAACCTTCGCCGGCAAGTTCGAGTTCGACTTCAAAGAGGGCATAACGGCAGTAGTCGGACCGAACGGATCAGGGAAGAGCAACCTGTCGGATGCAATTAGATGGGCCCTGGGGGAGCAGAGCATAAGGCTTCTCAGGGGCTCATCTTTGGCAGACGTCATATTCGCAGGCACCAGCGGCAGGAAGCAATCGGGTATGGCCGAGGTCACCGTCGTCATAGACAACAGCGACAGGGCCATCCCCCTTGAGTACGACGAAGTATCCGTGACAAGGAGAGTATTCAGGAACGGCGAGAGCCAGTTCCTGATCAATAACATCGAATGCCGCCTCAGGGACATAAACGACATGTTCGCCGGCACGGGCCTCGGCAAGGAGACCTACGCGGTGATTGAGCAGGGCAAAGTGGATGCGATAATCTCGTCCCAGCCGAACGACCGGCGCGGCATATTCGACGAAGCCTCCGGGATCATGAGGTACAAGAACAGGAAGAAGGATGCTGAAAGGAAGCTCGTTGACGTAGATGAGCGTACTGGAAGGGCTTCCGACATAATAGACGAGCTGTCCGCCAAGGAGCCGGTGCTCGAAGAGCAGGCCGCGGCCGCCCAGCAGTACAAGTGCGCGTCGGCCGAGCTGGCGTCGCTTGAGTTCAAGCTGATATGCTCCGAGGTCGCCGAATGCAGCTTAAAGCTGGATTCATCGGAGAGGGAGCTATCCGCTAAGACCGAGACCCGGGAAAGGGCGGAGACGGAACTTTCCGCCATGGAGGCCGAGTACGAAGCTGTAAAGATGAAAACGGCGGAAACATCCATCAGTTACGACTCAGCCTATATGAGATCTCAAGCCGCATCCAAGTCCGCAATGAAGCACGAGCTCTCGATAAAGGACAATGAGGCTGCGCTCATGAGGAATCGTATTTCGCTCGAAAGGGCATCGTCCGACCTCGACGAAACCGAACGGCGCCTTGCTTCCATGAGGGATTCCTTGAGCGGCCTTTCTTCAAGGAAGAACGCAACCAGGGAGCTCATAGGCGGCAAGGACGCGGAAATCGGACGCATGTCTATGAAGATCGACGAAGCCAGAGGAGAGCTTGACCTGATAGACAAGTCGATGGAGAAGTTCAAGGCGGACCATTTCGCGCTCGTGTCCGAGGTGGCTTCGATAAGAAGCTCAATAGGATCGCTGAAAGAGCGGCGGGAAGCATCCGACGCAAGGAAAGAAAGACTGGCAATGATGCTCTCTGCCAAGCGGCGGCTGATAGACGAGGCACGTGCGGAACTGGATAAGGAAAGCAAAAGGCTCAGGCAAGCACGGGAAGAATCTTCGGGCATATCCACAAAGCTGGAAGCCGCGAAGAAGGCTTTGGGCGAACTGCGAGCCGAGATGGATTCGGAATCGTCAGCAAAGGATAAGGTGTCGTCGGATCTGGCAAGGTGCAATGCCGTCTTGACTGGGCTCGAAAGCCTCGAACAAGAATACGAGGGTTACTCGCCGGCAGTAAAAGCCGTCCTTGGCGAGGCAAGGAAGGGCCTTCTCAAAGGGATAGTATGTACCGCAGGGGAGGCACTTAGCGTACCCAAGGGCATGGAAACGGCGATAGAGGCCGCATTGGGCGGGCAGATCAACGACATGATCTGCAAGAGCGCAGATGATGCGGCGAAATGCGTGGACTACCTTAAATCGAGCAGGTCCGGGCGGGCGACGTTCCTGCCCCTCGACATAATCAGGCCTTCCAGGTTCAATGTTGACGGAAGGCTTGCCGGATTAGAGGGTTTCCTCGGAATGGCATCGAGCCTTGTTACGTTCGACAAGGAAGTAGAGCTTGCGGTTGAGTACCTGCTGGGCGCCACGGCGGTGTTCAAAGACCTTGATGCGGCGATAAAAGCTCAGCGTATGGGCATCAGGGTGAAGTCCGCTACGCTTGAAGGAGAGACTCTCACATCCGGCGGGGCAGTGACAGGCGGCGCAAGGCGTTCGCAGCAGGAGTCGGTAATCACCAGGAAGAACAGGATAGCCTCGCTGAAGCAGGAGGCGGACGGGCTCTCAACATCCTTGAAGGTAATAAATGCCAATATCGAAGGCCTGAGGAAAAGAGCGCAAGAGGGCCTGGAGGGCATATCATCCATAGAGCGTTCGGCGTCTGCCGTGGAAGGATTGAGGAAAGAAGTCGAAGCTTTAGTATCGCGGAAGGAATCCGAGATAGAAGCCGCGTCTTCACAAGAAGCCCTCCTCAAGGGCGAGTTGGAGGACATAGAATCCGACGAGTCCAGATGGACCGACGATACGGCGAAGATGGAGCTCGAGCTTAGAAAAGCCGAGCAAGCGGCAGAAACACACGGTAATCTAAGCGTCACGGAGAAGAACCAGAAGAACGAGAAAGAGACCGCCCTGGCCTCGCTCATGGATGGCTTCACGTCGCTGCAAGTGGAGAAGGCGACTTATGAAGCCGAGCTAAGGGCCCTGGATTCTGAGATCACCCCCGTACGGGCAACCATATCCCAGGCTGAAGGGGAACTCGTGCGGCTCGGGTGTCAGATAGAGGAGCTCGAAGCCGCTATCGGCTCGCTTTCGGATCTGATAGAAGATGAGAGGCAACTGTGTGACGGCTTCCAGCAGGAAGCTTCATCGTCGACTAAGGAGCTGGAAGAGCACAGGCAGAAGAAGGCGGGGCTCGAAAGCGAACTCGCTTCCCTGGAATCCGCCCTCAAGCTCAGGAGGAGGAGGCTCTCCCAGGCCCAGGATGCGGAGAACAGGCTGTCGCTCGAAAAGGCTAGGCTTTCAGGCGAGTTCGAGGCCCTCACGTCAAGGCTGAGGAAAGAACACGGCATATCGTTCGAGGACATCCCCAAAGAAGAAGGGACCTCACTGGACAGAGAGGCCACTAACTCCCGCGTAGCGGAGCTCAAGACGCTCATCGCAGACATCGGGGATGTGAACCTTACCGCAGCCGAAGAGCTGGAGAACCTAAGGTCCAGGCTCGATTTCATGAGAGCCCAGATAGAAGACCTTGACAAGGCGCGCGCCTCGCTCGCCCAGGTGATCAGGGAAGCTGAGAGGACGGCGCGAAAACAGTTCATAGAGATGTTCGAACAGATAAGGGAGAATTTCAAGGAGATCTTCTCTCAGCTCTTCGAAGGCGGCCAGGCGGATATTATCCTGGTTGACGAGGAGGAGCCCCTTGAAAGCGGCATAGAGATAATATGCAGGCCTCCCGGGAAGAAGCTCTCGCAACTGTCCCTGCTGTCCGGAGGGGAGAAGGCCCTTGCCGCCATAGCCCTTATATTCTCGTTCCTTAAATCGAGGCCGGCGCCTTTTTGCATCTTGGACGAGATAGACGCAGCTTTAGACGAGGCGAACCTGCAGAGGTTCAAGGAGCTCGTATGCGAGTACTCGCAGAGGAGCCAGATGATAATAATCACTCATAGAAGGAGGACCATGGAATCAGCAGGGCGCGTATACGGAGTGACCATGGAGGAGCAGGGAGTCTCCAAGTCCGTGTGTGTCGATACGTCGCAGCTTACATTCCAGGAGGGTATGGTCTGATGGGCATTTTGGGTCTGATAGGTAAAGGATTGACCAAGACGAAGGAGGCGCTGTCGAAGAAGCTTGGGGAGCTGTTCGGCGGGCGTGATTATATATCCGAGGAGGACCTGGATGAGCTCGAGGCCGTGCTTTTGCAGGCGGACCTCGGGCAGAGCACCGTGGAGAGGATACTTACCGAGCTGAGGTCACGCATTGAAGCGGACGGCAGGGCGGACAGGAGAGTCCTTGAGGGGATCATCTGCGGGATAATAGAGGATATACTATCGGCATCCGAGAAGGCGGAGCCGGTGCATCATAGGCCGCATGTCATGGTTCTTCTCGGTGTGAACGGCACGGGCAAGACCACGTCTGCCGGCAAGATCGCGTACGCGTTGTCGGGCCAGGGAAAGAAAGTCGTGCTGGCAGCGGCTGATACTTTCAGGGCCGCGGCCATAGAGCAACTTGAGATCTGGGCCGGAAGAGCGGGTGCCGAGCTGGTCAAGCACAAACAGGGATCCGACCCCTCGGCTGTCGCATTCGACGCGGCGAAAGCGGCGGTGAACAGGAACGCGGACTACCTGATAGTGGACACTGCAGGCAGGCTCCACACGAAGAGCAACTTGATGGAAGAGCTGAAGAAGGTCGGCAGGGTAATCGGCGGGCAGATCGAATCTGCCCCGCACGAGACTTTGCTGGTCATCGACGCCACTACGGGCCAAAACGGCCTGATACAGGCGAGGGAATTCAACAAGGCGATCCCGTTGACCGGAATAATACTCACGAAGCTTGACGGCACGGCAAAAGGCGGAATTGTTGTCGCGGTGTCCGAGGAGCTGGGGATACCCGTCAAGTACGTGGGTGTCGGAGAAGCCGCCGAGGACCTGAGGCCTTTTAACGCCAGGGAGTTCGTAGAAGGGCTTTTCAAGGCCGGCGAAGTTGACAATGCGGTATCCTGACGATTATAATCCCAATGTCAAGGTAGCGGCTTGACAGCACGGAGGCAGGGATGCTTGACAAGGTAGAGAGGATCGCAAGGCTGCTTGACCTCTACAAGGGAATAATATCGGAAAAGCAGGGCAACATGTGTTCGAGGTATTTCCTTGACAACCTGAGCCTTTCCGAGATCGCCGGTAACGAGGGCGTAAGCAGGCAGGCCGTGCATGACGGAATCGAAAGGGGTATTGAATCCCTGGAGGCCGCGGACTCGTCCTTGAGGCTCATCGAGATATCCGACAGACTATCAAGGGTCGCAGAGCGGATGAACAAGCTGGCATCTGCCTTGCCCGAAGGTTCTTACGAGGCCGAGGAGCTGACAAAGCTCGCGGCGGTGATAGGCAACATCTTCGAAGACTGAACCGGGGGTTTGAGTAATGGCTTTCGAGGGACTTAGCGAAAAGCTGCAATCCATTATGCAGAAGCTGAAGGGGCACGGGAAGCTCTCCGAAAAGGAGATAGACTCGGCGCTCAAAGAAGTGCGGATCGCCCTCCTGGAAGCCGACGTGAACTTCAGGGTAGTGAAGTCCTTCATAGAGAAAGTAAGGGAACGTGCCATCGGAGCCGAGGTGATGCAGAGCCTCACTCCGGCGCAACAGGTCGTAAAGATCGTCCAATCCGAGCTCATCGACCTGATGGGCGGTTCTGCGAGCAAGTTGGAGCTGGGCCAGACCCCGCCTTCGGTCATAATGATGGTAGGCCTGCAGGGGTCCGGCAAGACCACTACCTCGGCCAAGATCGCAAACCTTCTTAGGAAGGCCAACAACAGGAGGCCCATGCTCGTGGCGTGCGACACGAAAAGGCCCGCCGCGGTAAAGCAACTGGAGACACTGGGTGCGCAGATTGACATACCCGTGCATTACGTGGAAGGCGCCAGCCCTGAGGCTATAGCGAAGTCCGCCGTGGAAGGCGCGCTCAAGTCAGGCAGGGACCTGGTCATACTTGACACCGCGGGGAGGCTGCACATTGACGAGGAGCTCATGCAGGAGCTCGAGCGCATAAAGGCCCTTACGTCCCCCGATGAGATCCTCCTTGTAGTAGACGCGATGACGGGCCAGGACGCGGTGAACGTCGCCAAGGCCTTCCAGGAAAGGCTGGATATAACGGGAGTCGTATTGACCAAGCTGGACGGCGACGCAAGGGGCGGCGCGGCGCTTTCGGTAAGGGCGGTCACAGGAAGGCCCATCAAATTCGCGGGAATCGGCGAGAAGATAGACGGCATCGAGGTTTTCCATCCCGACAGGATGGCTTCGCGGGTACTGGGTATGGGCGACATACTCACCGTAATAGAGAAAGCCCAAGAAGCATTCGACGTTGAGCAGGCGAGGAAGATCGAGGCCAAACTGAAGAAGCAAGAATTCTCCCTTGAGGATTTCCTCGTGCAGCTTAAAGAGATCAAGAAGATGGGCCCGATAGGCGACATACTCTCAATGATGCCAGGGTTCTCTTCGAACAGGAAGCTGAAGGATCTGAAAGTAGACGAGAAGCAGATGGCCAGGGTGGAAGCGATAATATATTCCATGACGCCGGGCGAGAGGCGCCGGCCCGACAGCATAGATTCATCGAGGAAGAAACGAATAGCCGCAGGCAGCGGTACGAAAGTACAGGACGTAAACGCTTTGCTGAAGCAATACGAAGAGACCAAGAAGCTACTTAAGGCATTCGGCGGGGGGAAGAGACCGAAGATGAGGATGCCTGGGATATTCTAGAAGAAACCGAGGAGGGTATGAAAATGGCAGTCAAGATCAGATTGACGAGGACCGGAAGCAACAAACAGGCAAGCTATAGGGTAGTGGTATCGGATTCGAAGTCCCCGAGGGACGGAAGCTTCATCGAGATAATAGGGCATTACAATCCCAGGATGAACCCTGCTGAGATAGTCATCGACGCAGAGAAGGCGAAAGCCTGGATCGCAAAGGGCGCACAGCCGACCGATTCCGTCCGCATGCTGATGAAATCGGCCGGAATAGAGTAAGGGCCGGGGTATCATGATGGCTCCCAGGAAACGTTCAAGGCTTAAGGATGTAGTCGAATACACGGTAAGGAGCCTGGTCAGGGAACCTGAAGAGGTTACCGTCAAGGAGATCTGGAACCGTGATGACGACCTGGTTCTTAAGATTACGACGGCTCAGCCGGATATGGGCAAGGTCATCGGCAAGCAGGGGCGCATAGCAAAGGCCGTAAGAGCTATCGCCAAGGCCCAGGCTGTGAAGGAAGACGTCAAGGTCACCGTCGACATAGTCGAGAGGTGATATCGGTTTGCTCATACCGATAGGAACGATAAGGTCTCACCACGGAATACGCGGCTACATGAAAGTGGAGGCCTTTTCGGGCTCCTCAAGGACCATAATGGCCCAGGACAGGCTTATGGTCGGGGTTTCCGAAAACGAGGCGTCGCCTTACAAGGTGGAGGATGTCAAGGAGCCCATGAAGGGCGCGATCCTTCTCAAGCTTGATGGCGTTAATGGCCCCGAGGATGCCGACGCCCTAAGAGGCCTGCTGCTGATGGTGGACGAGGAGGACCTGCCCGATCTTCCGCAGGGAAGCTTCTATGATTACCAGTTGGTCGGATGCGAGGTGCGCCTTCCCGACGAAATCCTTCTGGGAACGGTGGAGCGCGTGGACAAATTCCCCGCGAACGACGTGATAGTCGTAAAGGGGACGAACGGGCGCGAGATACTGGTCCCTGCGATAAAGGACATCGTCATAGACGTGGACATAAAGGCCCGCAGGATAACCGTGGAAAACAGGAAAGGTCTCAGATAAGGTACGATGATAAGGTTCGACATACTAACCCTCTTCCCGGGGATGTTCGAAGGGTTCACGACGGAGAGCATCCTGGGAAGGGCGCAGGGAGAGGGACTAATATCAATCGTAGTGACCAATATAAGGGACTTCGCTTCCGGCAGGCACAAGATCACCGATGACTATTCGTTCGGAGGCGGGTGCGGGATGGTCATGATGGCTGAGCCTATCATGCGCGCCTTGGAAAGCGTCAGCACCGCCACTAAACCTGAGAACAAAAGCCGCATAGTACTCATGTCACCCCAAGGCAGGGGCTTCTGCCAGGAGGACGCAATCAGACTTGCCTCCTACGATCAGGTGATATTCATATGCGGGCATTATGAAGGCGTGGACGAGAGGATCTCCTCGGTCGTGGACGAGGAGATATCGATAGGCGATTTCGTGCTTACTGGCGGGGAGATAGCCGCAATGGCGGTCGTGGACGCAACCGCGCGCATGATTCCCGGTGTACTCGGACACGAGGACAGCGCTGGGTCGGATTCCTTTTTCGAGGGGCTCCTGGACTATCCGCACTATACCAGGCCGAGGGTGTGGAGGGGGATCCCGGTCCCGGAAGTGCTCCTGTCGGGCGACCATGAGGCCATAAGGCTGTACCGAAGGAGCCAGGCACTTAAGAGGACCGCCGCAAGGCGCCCTGACTTGCTCGAAGGGATGGAACTCACCGAGGAGGATGAGAGGCTCCTGTACGACTTGCCGAAGAAAAAGAGGCGAAGCAGCAGGAAAAGCCCGGCCGTCAAGGACGACTATTGATTTAGTACACTTATAATGGTATATTTCTAATGTTAATACGGACGGTCCTCTGAGCGGATGCCCTCATGAACGTCTATGATGCGAGGTGCGACATGAATCTCATTCAGGAAATCGAACGGCTTCAGCTCAAGGCCAATATCCCGGACTTTCGCCCAGGAGATACCGTAAAGGTCTACGCGAAGATCATCGAGGGCACTCGTGAAAGGATACAGGTCTTCGAAGGCATTGTGATCGCAAGGGCCGGCGGAGGAGTCGGCGAGACTTTCACCGTTCGCAAGCTGTCTTCAGGGATAGGCGTGGAGAGGGTTTTCCCGCTTCACTCACCCAACGTTGATAAGATCGAGGTTGTCAAGCAGGGCGCAGTCCGCAGGGCGAAGCTGTTCTACTTGCGTGGCAGGCTTGGCAAGGCGGCTACGAGGGTGCGCGAGCGCAGGCGCGTCTAGTCCTGCCCACATCAGTCACGACATCAATGAAAGCCGCCCTTTAGGTGCGGCTTTTTCGATTTAGGAGGATCGAATGGCCTATTCTTGGTATCCGGGGCATATGGCGAAGGCCGTCAAGGAGATAAAGCCGCTGCTCAAGATAATCGACGTGATAATTGAGCTTGTGGATGCAAGAGCGCCCATGTCGTCCTCCAATCCACTGTTGGTGGAACTGTCATCAAGGAAGCCGTCGATAGTGCTGCTGAACAAGGCGGACTTGGCGGACCAGCACAGGACCGAGGGCTGGCTGAGGAACATAAGGGAGGGCGGCAGGCAGGCCTTCGCGACCAATGCCGAGGACGGCACCGGGATATATAACGCGATGAGGGCGATAAGCGCCGCGGAAGGCACTGTCAGGACCAAGCCCAGGGCCCTTGTGGTCGGGATGCCCAACGTGGGAAAATCCTCCCTTATAAACAGGCTTTCGAAGAAGGCCAGCGCAAAGACGGGCAACAAGCCCGGCATAACCCGCGGCAAGCAATGGATAGACATAGGAAATGCAGAGCTTCTGGACACGCCCGGGATAATGCCTTTAAGGGTGGATGATCCCCTGGTCTGGTTCAGATTGTGCGCCCTTGGCATAATCGGCGACGACTTGTTCGACAAGGAGAAGGTGGCCAAAGAACTGCTTGCGCAAATGTCGACGGAGTATCCCGGCTACATCCACGAAAGGTACAAGGTGGCTGAAACACCGCAACGCGATGAGCAGCACTGTGTCCTGGAGGAGATAGCCATCAGGAAGGGCTGCATGATGAAAGGCGGGGTGCCGGACCTCGAAAAAGCGTCGTTGATGGTTATCAAGGATTTCAGGAGCGGAAGGATAGGGAGGATGAGTCTTGAGAGCGTCTGAGATGGCATTTGTCGGGAGGATGCTTCATGATTACGACATGCGCCTTAGGTCTAAAACCGGACTGAGCGCGCTGGTGGGCGTGGATGAGGCCGGGCGGGGGCCGATTGCCGGACCTGTCTTCGCTGCGGCGGTGAGTTTCGACCCCGACGTTGTGCTCGAATGCATATATGATTCCAAGGCGCTCGGAAAGAAGGCAAGGGAGCGCGCCTACGAGGTGATAACATCGGAAGCGGCATGTTTCGGTATCGCTTCCTCCTCGCCTGAGGAGATAGACGAGCTCAACATCAGGCAGGCGACATTGCTGGCGATGAGGCGGGCCGTGGCCATGTCTGGCGTGGATCGACCCTTTGTGGTGGTTGACGGGAAGGACGTTCTCGGACATAATTTTGACTCGCAGGCCGTAGTGGGAGGGGACGGGCTAAGTATGTCCATCGCGGCGGCGTCCATTCTCGCCAAAGTAAGCCGTGATGCATATATGCTGGCCCTTGATGAAGAATATCCCGGATACGGCTTTGCAGATAATAAAGGTTATCCGACTCCTGCGCATTACGAAGCACTGAGAAGGCTGGGGCCCACCCCATGCCACAGGATGAGCTTCAAGGGTGTAAACGGAGCCTGACAACAGCAAGAAGGAAATCCTATTTGGAGGAATGATGATGCCTCAGAACCTGGTGATTGTCGAATCCCCAGCGAAGGTACGGACGCTGAAGAAATTCCTGGGACCTGAATATGACGTTAGGGCCTCTGTCGGTCACGTTAGGGACCTGCCCAAATCGAAGCTCGGCGTGGATATCGAGGATAACTACAAGCCGCAGTACAAGCAGTCGACCGACAAGGCGAGCGTGATCAAGGACTTGAAGAAGGCCGCTTCGTCGGTAGAGAAGATCTACCTCGCCACCGACCCCGACAGGGAAGGCGAGGCGATTTCCTGGCATCTTGAGGAGATACTGGGAATACCCAACGACGAGCCTGTGAGGATACAGTTCAACGAGATCACGGAGAGGGCCGTCAGGGAGGCCATCAAGAATCCCAGGCCCATCGACATGGGATTGGTCGATGCCCAGCAGGCCAGGAGGATACTTGACAGGCTAGTAGGGTACATGCTCAGCCCGTTCCTCTGGAAGAAGGTGCGCAGGGGCCTTTCGGCAGGAAGGGTGCAATCTGCAGCGCTAAATCTCATATGCGAAAGGGAGTCCGAGATCGAAGCATTCGTGCCCAAGGAATTCTGGACCATAGACGCAAACCTTGAGAAGGAAAGCGGCGAGTCTTTCACGGCAAGGTATTTCAAGGGCAAGACAAGCAAGATAGAGGACGCCGAACTGGCCTCGAATGTCGTGAGAGACTGCCAGGCGGCGCCTTTTGCGGTCTCCAAGGTTGAAGTGAAACAATCGGCGAAGAGGCCCTCCGCACCGTTCATCACCTCGTCGCTGCAGCAGGAGGCGTACCGTAAGCTGGGCCTCACAGCCAGGACGACGATGTCGTTGGCACAACAGCTCTATGAAGGCATGGAGATACAGGGAAAAGGGCACGTCGCGCTGATCACGTACATGAGGACCGACTCCTACAGGATCGCGGAAGAAGCGCGTATGGCTGCCAAGGAGTACATAGAGGCCAACTACGGCAAGGAATACTGTCCTGCAAAGGCCAGGATATACGCGAAGAAGGCCAACTCCCAGGACGCGCACGAGGCTATCCGGCCCGTAAGCCTGGACATGCCACCGGAATCGGTGAAGGAGCTCCTCTCGCGCGACCAGTACAGGCTGTACAAACTGATATGGAACCGCTTCCTCGCCAGCCAGATGGCGGACATGAAGCTCGACATCACGTACGTGACCGTCGAGTCCGCTGGCCATATATTCAAAGCACAGGGCAGCAAGGTCACATTCAACGGATATTCCGCGATATACGGCAACACCTCCAACGGGGAAGACAAGGATGAGGACCAGCAGAGCATACCTCGCCTGTCGGAGGGCGAGAACCTCAAGCTGTTGCAGCTGAAGTCGCTGCAGCAGTTCACGGAGCCGCCGGCTAGATTCACAGAAGGAAGCCTTATAAAAGCCCTCGAGGAAAAAGGGGTCGGCAGGCCGTCCACGTACGCTTCGATAATCGACACGATCAAGAAGAGGGATTACGTGGACATCAAGGAGAGGGCCTTCGTCCCGACTTCGGTGGGAAGGACCGTTTGCGACGTGCTGAAGTCCAATTTCCAGGACGTGGTGAGCCTTGATTTCACCGCGGACATGGAGAGCAAGCTCGACGCTATAGGTGAGAGCAAGTCGGAGTGGACGAAAGTCGTCGACGACTTCTATAAACCGTTCAACGAGAAGCTGCTCGGCGCAGAGCAGAGCCAGTCCAGGGTCAAAGTACCTGTCGAGGTGCTCGACGAGGTATGCCCCGAGTGCGGCAAACCGCTGGTCGTAAGGAGGAGCCGTTTCGGGCCTTTCGTGGGCTGCAGCGGGTACCCCGAATGCAAGTACATAAAAAAGAAGCAGAAGGTGCTGCTGGAGAGCAAATGCCCTCTATGCGGAAGCCAGATGGAGGAGCGCATGACGAAGTACAAGCGCAAGGTCTACAGCTGTACTTCGTACCCGGCGTGTACTTTCTCGACATGGAAGAAGCCCGAGGACGTCAAGTGTGACGAATGTGGCTGCTTCACCGTTTCCTATGGCAGGGGGAAGGCGAAGGAATACAGGTGCCCCAACCCCAAGTGCTCGAAATACGTGCCGCCAAAGCCCAAGGAGGAGGACAAGAAGGACGAATAACTTCGTTACGGTAATAGGAGGAGGGCTATCGGGTTCTGAGGCCGCCTGGCAGGCTGCCAGGGCGGGGATGGACGTGCGGCTCTATGAGATGAGGCCGGGCGTCATGACCCCGGCCCACAAAGGCCCGCACCTGTCCGAGCTGGTGTGCTCCAACTCCCTTGGATCCGCAAGCGCCGAACACCCATCCGGAAGGCTCAAGGAAGAGCTGAAGAAGATGGGCTCAATCATAATCCGCTGCGCCGATGAGTGCTCGGTTCCCGCGGGCGGTTCCCTTTCCGTTGACCGCGAGAAATTCTCCCGCATGGTAGAACGGCTCATCTGTGAACATCCGAAGATTGAGCTGATAAGAGAGGAGGTCTCCTCTCTGGGGTCGATCCCACTTCCTGCGATCATCGCGACAGGACCTCTTACTTCCCCGAAGATGCTGTCCGAGCTGGAGGGCATAACCGGGAGCGGCTCGCTGTACATGTACGACGCCGTGGCTCCCATAATCGGCGCCGACAGCATAGACTTCAAGAAAGTGTACGAAGCCTCGAGGTACGGCAAGGGCACTCCGGACTATCTGAACTGCCCGATGGACAAGGAGGAGTATGACAGGTTCTATGACGCGCTCGTCTCCGCTGAGAGGGCGCCTCTTTCAAGCGGCGAGGACATGCGGCTTTTCGAAGCCTGCATGCCTATTGAGGAGATGGCCGACAGGGGAAGGGATACCATCAGATTCGGACCCCTTAAGCCCGTCGGGCTGGAAGACCCAAGGACGGGGGAAGAGCCATACGCGGTGGTTCAGCTGAGGAGGGAGGACCTTCCGGGCAGCAGCTACAATATGGTGGGATTCCAGACGAGGCTCAAATGGCCAGAGCAAAGAAGGGTGTTCTCTATGATACCCGGCCTTGAGAACGCGGAGTTCATCAGGTACGGGGTCGTGCACAGGAACACATACCTGCATTCGCCGGGGCTTATCGGCGCCGACATGATGTTTGTGGCAAGAAGTGGGCTCTTCGTCGCAGGGCAGCTCTCGGGATCCGAAGGATACGTGGAATCCACGGCGACGGGCGCGCTCGCTGGGATCAACGCGGCCAGGCTGGCATCGGGCAAGGATGCGCTGATATTCCCGGAGACTACGTGCATAGGGGCGCTTGCAGCTTACGTATCGCGCGGCAAGGGAGACCGCTTCGACCCGATGGGAATATGCTTCGGGCTTCTTCCCGTGCCTAAGGGCCGCATCAGGTCCAGGAAGGCGAAGAGGCAGATGCAGATCGAGGCGGCAAGGGACGATTTCGAGGCATTCATGAGGGAAGCGGGTGATTTATCCGTTGGATAGCACCATCGAGCAATTCCTCGACTACATCATGCTGGAAAGAAGGCTCTCACCGAGGACCGTCTCCTCATACCGGCAGGATCTGATCTCGTTCTCCGGATTCATCGAGGGATCGACCTCGGCTAGCTTTGCGCCCGGATGTGTAAAACCCACAGACATAAGGAAATACCTTTCCAATTTGCAGTCCAGGGGGCTGGCGAGAAGGACTATGCTAAGAAGGCTCGCCGCCCTTAGGAGCTATTACAAGTTCTGCATCAGAAGGGGGCTCTGCGAAGATAACCCTACGGATTCCCTTGCGCCCATGAAAAGGGACAAGCGGCTTCCCAGGGCCATGGAACTGGACGATGTGGAATCTTTACTTGCGACGATTGACGGCGACGAGCCGTTGAAGATAAGGGACAGGGCTATCTTCGAGCTGCTGTACTCCTCCGGCCTGAGGCTGTCAGAGCTGGTGGGCCTCAACCTCCGCGACTACGACAGCACGGGCTCTACCGTAAGGGTGATGGGGAAGGGATCGAAGGAACGTATCGCCCCGGTAGGAGGCATCGCAAAGCTGGCCATTGACCGCTACCTCCAAGTCGCAAGGCACAGGTTCTCCGGCGACAAGGAGCAGAAGGCGGTCTTCCTTTCAAGGCGCGGAGGAAGGATCACCGGAAGGCAGATACAAAGGCTTATGAGGGCATATGACATAAAGGCCGGGCTTAGCCAGAGCCCCTCGCCTCACGCCCTTAGGCACTCCTTTGCGACGCACCTGCTGGATTCCGGGGCCGACCTTAGGTCGGTGCAGGAGCTGCTGGGGCATGCCGACATATCGTCCACACAGATATACACCGCCGTATCCAGGGAGCGGCTCATGGAATCCTACAAGAAGAACCATCCAAGGTCATGACTGGAGGGGGAGATATGGCCAAATTCGAAGGAACCACCGTAGTCTGCGTAATACGCGAGGGGAAATGCGCCATGGCGTCGGACGGGCAGATTACGGTCGGCAACACCGTCATGAAACATACTGCAAAGAAGGTCAGAAGCCTCGCGGGCGGAAAGATCCTGGCCGGCTTTGCGGGCTCAGCGGCCGATTCGGTGGCGCTCTTGGAGAAGTTCGAGTCGAAGATGGACGAATTCAAGGGCAACCTGCTCAGGGCGGCTACGGAACTGGCCAAGATGTGGCGGATGGACAAAGTCATGAGGCAGCTTGAGGCCCTGTTGCTTGTGACCGACGGTAAGAGCCTTCTTCTGCTCTCCGGAAGCGGGGACATAATCGAACCGGAGGACGGCATCGCGGCCATAGGCTCAGGAGGCCCCTACGCGCTTGCCGCCGCTAGGGCGCTCGCCGCGAACACGTCGATGGATGCCGAGGAGATAGCCTCCAAGGCGCTGCTGATCGCGGCCGACATATGCATATACACCAATTCGATCATCACTGTCGAAAGGCTCGGATGAAACAATGGAACACCTGACACCAAGGAAAGTAGTCGAGGAGCTGGACAAGCACATCATAGGCCAGGACGAGGCCAAGAAGGCCGTCGCCATAGCGTTGCGAAACAGGCTCAGGCGCATGCTAACGCACGAAGATATGAAAGACGAGATAACGCCAAAGAACATCCTCATGATCGGACCTACCGGCGTAGGCAAGACCGAGATAGCAAGAAGGCTCGCAGCCCTTGTAAAGGCCCCGTTCGTGAAGGTGGAGGCTACGAAGTTCACTGAAGTCGGCTACGTGGGAAGAGACGTGGATTCCATAATCAGGGAATTGATAGAGACTTCCATCAGGATGGTGAGGGCCGAGAAGACCGAACTCGTCAGGGCCAAGGCCGAAAAGCACGCCGAGGAGCGACTTATTGACATACTTGCCCCCCTTCCGAGGAAGGAGAAGGCGCAGCTGAACCCTTTGGCGGCCCTTTTCGGGATGCAGCAGAAACAAGAACCGGCCAGCCAAGAAGAGCAGGACGAGGCCAAGAGTAAGGCCGAGGGCAAAAGGGAGCAGATAGTGAAGCTGCTCGCCGACGGCCAGCTGGAAGAGCAGGTAATCGAGCTCGACGTGCAGGACAACCGCCAAAGGCCGATAGGCTTCATGGGCGCCGGGGAGCCCGGCGAGATGATGGTGGACATGTCCAGCATCCTTGGCGATATGCTTGGCAAGAAGACGGTAAGGAAGAAGATGGCGGTCAAGGAAGCAAGGCGCTATCTGATAGAAGAAGAGGCGGACAAGCTGGTCGACGCCTATGAGATCGAGACCGAGGCAGTAAGGAACGCCGAGGAGAACGGCATCGTGTTCATAGACGAGTTCGACAAGATTGCCGGCAGGAACGCCACCATGGGACCGGACGTCTCCAGGGAGGGAGTCCAAAGGGACATACTTCCCATAGTGGAAGGATCTACGGTGCAGACGAAATACGGGCCCGTGAGGACCAAGCATATGCTGTTCATCGCCGCCGGGGCGTTCCACGTGTCTAAGCCCTCGGACCTCATACCAGAGCTTCAGGGAAGGTTCCCGATAAGGGTCGAGTTGCAGACCCTGTCCGAGGAGGAGTTCAGGAGGATACTGACTGAACCCAAGGGTTCGCTGGTGAAGCAATACAAGGCCCTTCTGGAGGCGGACGGCGTTGATCTCATAGTCGACGACGGCGCGATAGAGGAGATCGCCGCTACCGCGTACAGGATAAACTCGCTGGGAGAGAACATAGGCGCCAGGAGATTGCATACCGTGATGGAGAAGCTCCTGGAAGATATATCCTTCGAGGCTCCCGAGAAATCGGGTAAGGTCGTAATTGACAGGGAATTCGTAAGGAAGGCGTTCGAGAAGATCAACATGGATGCACAGAGGGTCACGATGATCCTGTAGGAACGGTGCTCCCGTTGGGGAGAGCAGCCCCGGCATGGGTTGATTCAGGGGATAAGATTTGATAGAATACTAAATTGCGATTACACACGCATTGTGGATTCCCGGGACCGGTGGCGCGAAAGCGAGCATCCCGGGGAGAGGAAGCATGCGGAGGTTAAACCGAAGCGGGAGGGAGGTGAATACGATGCCGGTGATAAGCATGAAATTGCTTCTCGAAGCAGGTGTACATTTCGGTCACCAGACGAGGCGCTGGAACCCCAAAATGGCCAAGTACATCTACACTTCCCGCAACGGAATTTATATCATAGACCTGCAGAAAACGGTCAGGAAGATAGACGAGGCGTACAACTTCGTCAAGGGCAAGGCCGCCGAGCGCGGAACGATGCTGTTCGTAGGGACCAAGAAACAGGCCCATGACACGATTTCCGAAGAGGCGCAGCGCTGCGGCATGTATTGGGTCAACGAGAGATGGCTGGGCGGAATGCTCACGAACTTCGCGACTATCCGCAAGCGCGTTGACAGGATGAAGCAGCTCGAGAGGATGGAACAGGACGGTTCTTTCGAACTCCTTCCCAAGAAGGAAGTCATGATCCTCAAGGGCGAATACGAGAAGCTGGTGAAGAACCTCGCAGGGATCAGGGATATGGACAAGCTCCCTGACATGATGTTCGTGGTGGACCCCAAGAAGGAGCATATCGCGATCCTGGAGGCGAAAAGGCTGGGAATCCCTGTGGTTGGCATAGTCGATACCAACTGCGACCCGGACGAGGTGGACTACATAATACCCAGCAACGACGATGCCATAAGGGCCGTGAGGCTTCTTACGTCCAAGATGGCTGACGCGATAATTGAGGCGCGCGAGGGCGTTGACGCTCCCGTCGCCAAGAACGAGGCAGCAGTAGCGGAAGCCGAGGAGGAAGAGGAGATAGCCCCCGAATCCGAGGCGCAGGCAGCTGACGACCTCAACAACTAGACTTAAGGAGGAGCTCCATATGCCCGAAATCAAAGCAGCCGACGTGCAGAAACTGCGCGAGTTGTCTCAGGCAGGCATGATGGACTGCAAGCGCGCTCTTATCGAGTGCCAAGGCAACATGGAGAAGGCCGTCCAGTTCCTAAGGGAGAAGGGCCTTGCCAGGGCTGAGAAGCGCAGCGGCAGGGCGACATCCGAGGGTATGGTAGATTCTTACATCCACATGGGCGGAAGGATCGGAGTACTAGTGGAAGTCAACTGCGAGACAGACTTCGTTGCCAAAAACGAGCAGTTCAAGACGCTTGTAAAGGAAATCGCCATGCAGATCGCGGCCCAGAAGCCCCTGTATGTGAAGCGCGAGGACATCCCGTCTTCAGTAATAGAGGCCGAAAAGGAGATCTACAGGCACCAGGCGGCAAACGAGGGCAAGAAGCCTGAGTTCGCCGACAAGATAGCCGAAGGTAGGCTAGAGAAGTACTTCAAGGAAACGTGCCTGGTTGACCAGGCGTACATAAGGGACCAGGCGAAGACGGTGGCTGACCTAGTAAAGGAGACGGCTTCGATACTGGGCGAGAACATCCAGATAAGGCGCTTCGCGCGCTACGAGCGCGGCGAGGCAGAGCCGGAAATAGCTGAGTAAGCTGCTGTGGCTGACGGGGCCCGCCGATGAGGTAGGCCCCGTTTTTTTGCAAATGCGCCGCAGAAAGTGGAATTTACCTTGCATGGAGGATAGAATATGAGAGGAGGTGTTGTCATGCCTGAACTGAAGTACAAGCGAGTGATGTTGAAGCTTTCCGGCGAGGCCCTGGCCGGCCCCAACGGGTCCGGTGTCCACCTAGAGACCGTAAACCAGATATGCCTGCAGGTGAAGGAAGTCTATGACCTGGGTGTTCAGCTGGGCATAGTCGTAGGAGGCGGGAACTTCTGGAGGGGCAGGACCGCGTCCTTGATGGGCATGGACAGGGGCACGGCGGACTACATCGGCATGATGGCCACCGTGATGAACTCGATAATACTGCAGGAGAGCCTTGAGAAGATGGGCGTCGTCACCAGGGTCCTGACTGCATTGGAGATAAAGGAAGTAGCGGAGCCCTATATCCGCAGGAGGGCGCTTAGGCACCTGGAGAAGGGCAGGGTCGTGATATTCGGGGGCGGGACAGGCAACCCGTTCTTCTCCACCGATACGGCCGCGGCCCTCAGGGCAGCTGAGATGGGCTGCGAAGCCATACTGAAGGCGACTAAGGTGGACGGCGTCTATGACAAGGACCCGATGAAAGACCCCAGCGCAGTCAAGTTCGAGAAGCTGACCTACCTGGACGTGATACAAAAGGGCCTGCAGGTTATGGACAGCACGGCCGCCACGATGAGCATGGACAACGACATTCCGATAATAGTATTCGATCTAAGCGAGCAGGGCGTGATAAAAAAGGTGGTCCTGGGAGAACGGGTCGGTACGATAGTAGGGAGGTAGCTCTATGACTTACAAGGAATCGATAGCCAAGTTCGAGGAGAAAATGGGAGTGGTCCTTGACGTACAGAAGAAGGAGTTCGCTGCCGTCAGGACGGGAAGGGCAAACCCGTCGTTGCTGGATCGTATCCAGGTCGACTATTACGGCACGATGACGCCCCTAACCCAGATGGCGACGGTAAGCACGCCCGACCCGAGGACCCTTATGGTCACGCCTTGGGACAAGAGCATGCTGGCCAAGATCGAAAAGGCCATACTCGCATCGGACTTGGGCCTCACCCCGACCAACGACGGTACCGTAGTCAGGATGTCCTTGCCGCACCTCACCGAGGAGAGGCGCAGGGACCTAGTGAAACTGGTCAAGAAGATCGCAGAGGACATGAGGATAGCGATCAGGAACGTAAGGCGCGACGCCGTCGAAGCGGTGAAGAAGCAGGAGAAGGACGGGGAGATCACAGAGGATGACCTCAAAAGGGCCCAGGATGAGATCCAGAAGGCGACAGACAAGCACATCGCCGAGGTCGACAAGATCCTCGCGGCAAAGGAAACGGAGATAATGCAGGTCTGATGACAGGGGCTCGTATTGATGCCGATGTGCCCGTCCCGGCCCATGTGGCCATAATCATGGATGGCAACGGAAGGTGGGCCGCGGCCAGGGGCCTTGAGCGCAAGGAAGGCCACAGGGCGGGCGCGTCCAACATAATAAAGATATGCAGGGCGTGCCAGGAAAGGGGCATAGCTACGCTGTCTTTGTTCGCGTTCTCGACGGAGAACTGGTCCCGTCCCAAGACTGAGATAGACGCGCTGTTCGAGATAGCCTCCGATTACTTCTCGGGTCAGTTCACTGATTTCCCCGGCATGGGCATCCGTCTTAACGTGATCGGTTCGCGAAAGGACCTGCCGGTGGCGCTGAGAGCCATGATAGCGAAGGCCGAGAAGGCCAATCCGAGGGCATATTCGCTGACGCTCAACATGGCGGTCAACTACGGGGGTAAATGGGATATCATGCAGTCCGCCAGGAAGCTGGCGGAAAAGTGCATCGCAGGGGGCATGATGCCCTCAGATATAGACGAGGCGGCCCTTGAAGAGGGATTGAGCACATCGGGGCAGCCACCTGTGGACTTGCTGATCAGAACTAGCGGAGAACAGCGCATATCTAACTTCCTGATTTGGCAATGCGCATACTCGGAGCTCTATTTCACAGCCAAGCACTGGCCGGATTTCGATGAGACCGAGCTGGATGCGGCATTGTCGGAGTATGCGAGAAGGACGAGGAAGTTCGGTGGCCTTGCATGAGGTGTAACTGATGCTTGACAGGATTAAGTCAGCCCTTCTGGCGATCCCGCCCGTATTGCTGCTCCTTTGGATGGGTGGGCCCTATCTCCTGGTGTTGATAGCGTTCGTGGTTATAATGGCTAATATCGAATACGGCAGGCTGGCCGCCGTAAAGGGGATCGCGCACAATACGTGGCTCAGCTCCGCTTTGAGCATCCTGTACCTGATCGATGCGGCCTTTTTCGAAGGCTCGCACGCACTGCCCATAACGGGCCTGGTGCTGGTCGTAGCCGTATCCCTTCCCGTCCTTAAGGGAGACCCGGACGGCGCCCTTTCGAAGACCGCGGGCATGTTGTTCGCCCCGCTGTACTTCGGCTGGACCCTCAGCCATGCGATACTCCTAAGGGCTACGGACGTCGGTTCGGGAGGTTTCATACTCACACTGTCTGTCCTGGGGATAGTATGGGTTCACGATACGATGGCGCTCCTCGCCGGGATGGCCTCGGGGGGAAAGACTAAGCTGGCACCCATGATATCGCCCAAGAAGAGCCTGGAGGGAAGCATAGGCGGGGCTTTGTCCATGATCGCGGTGATGTTCCTGGTCTACCCTCTGCTCTCGTCAAGAGGGTACGTGCCGGAGATAGGGCCGTGGCAGAAGGCGGCGTTCATAGTGGCCGCAATAATATGCTGCAACTACGGCGATCTTGCGGAATCCGCGTTAAAGAGGGACGGCGGGGTCAAGGACAGTGGAAAGTTCCTTCCGGGACATGGCGGTTTCATGGACAGGATAGATTCCCTCCTTCTGTTCGTTCCCGTCTCGTACTGGCTTTTCAAGTTATTCCTCGGCTGGTAGGGAAATTGCTTGGGATTGGACGTGAGGTAGGGAATTGAGGATCTCCGTTTTCGGAAGCACCGGCTCGATAGGGACGCAGACGCTGGAAGTCGCCAGGCACCTCGGCATAGAGGTTGCAGTCCTTGCGGCCGGAAGCAACGTGGACAAGCTGGCCGAGCAGGTGGCATCGTTAAGGCCCAGGTTCGCCGCAATGTACGACAGGGAAGCGTCCTCAAGGCTTAAGGAGATAATACTGGCGGAGGGCTTGCCTACGCGGGTGGTCGACGGCAGGCGCGCCATGTCCGAGCTGGCATCATACGACGGCTCGGACAAAGTGGTGAACGCGGTGGTCGGCTCCGCAGGACTGGCCGTCTCGCTTTCCGCATTGAACGCGGGCAAGCCGCTCGCTTTGGCCAACAAGGAAAGCCTCGTGGCCGCAGGTTCTCTAATGGTCGAAGCTTCGAAGGCTCACAACGCCGCGATACTTCCCGTGGACAGCGAGCATTCCGCGATATGGCAGTGTATGTGGTCGTCCGCCGGCGCGGGGGTTGAGGAGATCATGCTGACTGCCTCCGGGGGGCCTTTCCGCGGGCGCAAGGACCTCTCCGGCATCAGGCCGGAGGATGCGCTGAAGCATCCCACATGGGACATGGGGAAGAAGATATCCATAGATTCAGCCACCATGATCAACAAGGCGCTAGAGGTCATAGAGGCAAGATGGCTCTTCGACGTGGACGCGGACAGGATCAAGGTCGTGGTGCATCCCCAGAGCATCGTCCATTCGGCGGTGATGTTCACCGACGGTTCGGTGATAGCCCAGATGGGAGCGCCGGATATGAGGCTTCCGATAATGGCGGCCCTCTGCTATCCTGGAAGGTCCAGCGTGCACGCGCCGGGCTCCGGGAAGCTCGACCTTGCACAGGTCGGGTCCCTCAGCTTCGAAAGGCCCGACACAGACACTTTCCCCGGCGTTACTCTCGGCCACAGGGCATTGAGGCGCAAAGGGCTGGCCCCCGCGGCGATGTCCGCCGCTAATGAGGAGGCGGTGGCGCAGTTCCTGTCGGGCAACATACCGTTCACGATGATAGCCGGCCTTTGCGAGGAGGCAATGGAGGCCTCTTCGGAATCGGAACCGTCCAGCCTTGAGGAAGTGCTGGAGGCCGACCTCAAGGCGAGATCCTATGTCGAAAGCAGGTGCAGATCTTGGCGTTCCTGTCATTCATAATAGTCTTCGGCATCGTAAGCATAGTACACGAGCTGGGCCACTTCCTGACCGCCAAGGCGTTCGGGTTCAGGATACTGGAGTTCGCGATAGGCTTCGGGCCTACGCTCTGGAAGAAGAGGAGAGGGGACACGGAATACTGCCTGAGGGCACTGCCCTTCGGAGGCTTGAACAGGTTCGACGACGGGGAGGACGGAAGGGTGCGCGACGGCAGGAGCTTCGGCATGAGGCCGTTCTACCAGAGGTTCCTCGTGATCCTGTCGGGTCCCGTCATGAACGTGATACTGGCCATCGTGCTTGTCGCGTCGTTGTTCGCGGTCGCCGGCACCCCGGTCACGATGATCGACCAGACGATACCCGGATCTCCGGCAGAAGCCGCCGGTCTTCTAGAAGGTGACATAATCCTCAGGATCAACGGGCAGCCCATGCTCACATCCGAGTCGATCGTATCTGTATTGTCGGGGTCATCCGACATACCGGTTGACATAATAGTCGAAAGAGGCGGCGAAGCCGTGGAGGTGACGGCCGTCCCTGCCAAGGACCCGTCGGACGGACGGGGCAAGATAGGAATCTACATGATAGGCACTCTGAAGAAGACGGGCCCCGCGGAGGCTTTCGCAAACGGGGTGCGTTTCCTTTCAGAGATAGTCAGGCTGACCGTGGCAGCGATAGGCAGGCTGTTCTTGGGAAGCGACCTGAGCCAGGTATCCGGCCCGGTGGGCATAGCAGTCGCTTCGGCCGAGGCCGCCAAAAGCGGGATGCCGTCCTTCCTGTTGCTGATCGCGCTCGTATCCATAAGCCTTGGAGTGTTCAACATGATACCCCTTCCTATCTTGGACGGGGGCTGGCTCCTGTTCATGAGCATCGAAAGGATCACCGGCAAGAAGATACCCGACGGCGTAATGAACGCCCTCAGGCTTGCGGGGATCGCCTTCTTCATAGTGCTCGCCATCTACGCCACGTACAGCGACATAACCAGGCTCATCGTCGGAAGGTGAGGACGAGGATGGCAGACGGGCGTAAATTGACGAGGCAGGTGAAGGCAGGTTCTCTGTCGATCGGGGGAGCTGCTCCTGTGTCCGTGCAGTCCATGTGCAATACCGACACGAGGGACGCCTCGGCTACGATCCGCCAGATAGCTGCCCTTGAGGATTCCGGATGCCAGCTGGTCAGGCTCGCCGTCCCGGACATGGAGGCCGCCTTGTCGCTGGAGAGGATCGTCAAGAGCTCTCATGTGCCGCTGTGCGCCGACATACACTTCGACCACAGGCTGGCCCTTACGGCCATGGAAGCCGGCGTCTCGAAAGTAAGGATAAACCCCGGCAACATCGGGTCCGACGCGAAGGTCAACGAAGTGGTGAAGGCGGCGGCCTTGAAGGGCATACCTATCAGGATAGGCGTGAACTCGGGATCGCTTCAGCCGGCGCTTGTCGCAAAATACGGCAGGACGGCCCGTGCGCTGGCCGAAAGCGCCCTGGCCGAGCTTCTGGTATTTGAAAGGCTCGGGTTTTATGATACTGTATTGTCTGTTAAATCCACGGATGTGTCGGAGACCGTGGAGGCGAACAGGATAATCTCTGGCAAAGTCGGATATCCGATCCATCTCGGGCTTACCGAGGCGGGACCTCCCGATACGGGGGTGATCCGTTCGTCGGCCGCGATAGGCGCGCTTCTGCTTGAAGGCATAGGGGACACGATAAGGATAAGCCTTACGGCCGATCCGGTCCTCGAGGTGAAGGCCGGCAGGGAGCTGCTGAAGGGCCTTGGCCTTATGAAGGGCCTGAAGATCGTCTCATGCCCGACCTGCGGAAGGACTAGGGGCGACGTTACCGGCCTCGTGGAGAAGGTAAGGGAAGGGCTCCGTAATGCGGACCCCAACGTCACCGTCGCTATCATGGGATGCGAGGTGAACGGCCCCGGGGAAGCGGCGGATGCTGATTTCGGGCTTGCCTGCGGACAGGGAGCGGCAATAATATTCAGGAAGGGCGCGGTGGTCGGCAGGGTACCTTACGAGGAGGCCGCGAAGGCGCTCTTGGAAATGATCCTACTAGTTGCACCGGGAGCTGATGACAGATGAGGATGAGCGAGATTTTCGCGCCCACGTTGCGCGAAGTGCCAGCAGAGGCCGAGATAGCGAGCCACAAGCTCATGTTGAGGGCCGCGCTTATGCGCAAGACCATGGCGGGCGTATACACATACCTTCCGCTGGGATGGAGGTCCATACGCAAGGTTGAGCAGATAGTCCGCGAGGAGATGGACAGGCAGGGCGGACAGGAGCTGTTCATGCCCGCGTTGCAGAATCCCGAACCCTGGCAGAGGACGGGAAGGTACGACGATTACGGCAGCGAGATGTTCAAGTTCAAGGACCGCGGAGGAAGGGAAGTCTGCCTCGGGCCTACGCACGAGGAGAACATAACGACCCACGTGGCGGACGAGGTGCGCTCATACAGGCAGCTGCCGAAGCTCCTTTACCAGATACAGACGAAGTTCAGGGACGAGATAAGGCCCCGCTACGGTGTCATGCGCGGCAGGGAGTTCATAATGAAGGACCTGTACAGCTTCGATGCGGACCAGCAGGGGCTCGACGTATCCTTCGAGAGGATGTACGAGGCATATTGCAGGGCCTTCACCCGCATGGGCCTGGATTTCCTCGTGGTCGAGGCAGATTCCGGTGCGATCGGCGGCAAGGTCTCCAAGGAATACATGGCCATAGCCGGAATAGGGGAGGCGGATATCGTAGTCTGTGAGAAGTGCGGCTACGGCGCGAACGTCGAAAGGGCCGAGATAACGGCAAGGCCCGAAGCGAGCGCGTGCGAATGCCCTCCCATGAGCAAGGTCGAAACGCCGGACGTGAGGACGATCGAGCAGCTCGAGAGATTCCTTTCTGTTCCGGCCGGCAGGATGATAAAGACGCTCGTGTACCTGGCCGACGGCGAGCCGGTCGTAGCCCTCTTAAGGGGCGACAGGGAGCTCAACGAGTTGAAGCTCAGGAATGCCGTAGCAGCAAGGGAAGTGTCTCTTGCCGACGAGGAGACCATATTGAGAGTGACGGGGGCCCCGGTCGGTTTCGCAGGACCGGTCGGCATAAAGTGCCCCAAGGTAATAGCCGACTTCGAGATCCCGGCCATAATGTGCGGCGTTTCGGGCGCGAACGAGAAGGACGTACACTACAAGGACCTCTGCTACGGAAGGGACTTCGGCCCGTTCGAGCTCGCAGACCTGAGGAACGCCGTCGAGGGCGACTTGTGCCCCGACTGCTCGAACCCCCTCGTCGCGAAGAAGGGGATCGAAGTAGGACACCTGTTCAAGCTCGGAGCGAAGTACAGCGTGCCCCTCGGCTGCACGTACCTTGACGACAAGGGCGAATCCCACCCGATGGTGATGGGCTGCTACGGCATAGGGATCACACGCTGCGTCGCCGCGGTCATCGAGCAGCACAGCGACGAGAAGGGCATCATCTGGCCTATGTCGGTGGCGCCGTACCAATGCACGGTGGTGGTCGTCAACACGACAGACGAAAGGCAGCTTGAAGCGGGCGAGGCATTGTATGCCGAACTTATGGCGGCCGGTGTGGAAGCCCTCATTGACGACCGGGACGAAAGGCCTGGGGTCAAGTTCAACGACGCCGACCTCATCGGGATACCGATAAGGGTGACGGTCGGGCCGAAGGGACTGGACAAGGGGTGCGTGGAGCTCAAGATGAGACGCGATGCCCAGGCAAGGCTCGTGCCGGTTGAAGATGCGGCCGAGGAGATAAAGGCGATAGTCGATGCCGAGATGGATCGGCTAGAGCCCTGCAAGAGGTGAGCCGATGAAGGTTTGCGCCATCGTTCCCGCCTATAACGAGGGCCCCAGGGTCGCGGCCGTCACCTCCGTGCTCAAGAAGTGCAGCAAGATAGACCAGATCCTCGTCATAAACGACGGATCGACGGACAACACCGCCGAGGCCGCAGGGGCCACGGGGGTGGAGGTGCTCTCGCTTCCGCACAACATGGGGAAGGGCGCCGCCGTGGCCAGGGGCATATCCGCCACCTACAGCGACGTGATCCTGCTCATGGACGCCGACCTGGTGGGGCTTACCGAAAAGCACGTCGACGACCTGCTGGACCCCGTGATAAACGGTGACGCCGACATGACCGTGGGGATTTTCAGGTTCGGAAGGGTCTTCACCGACTTGGCGCAGATGATGACTACATTCCTTTCCGGCCAGAGGGCGATAAAGAGGTCGCTGATAGAACCTTCCGAGCTCGAGAGCACGGAATACGGGCTCGAGACCATCATCACCCAGATAGCGAACGAGAAATCCCTGAAGGTCAAGAAGGTGTACCTGGACGACCTTACGCAGGTGGTCAAGGAGGAGAAGCTCGGGCTCGCCGAAGGCAGCAAACTACGCGCAAAGATGTACTGGCATGTGATCAAGCAGGTATTCAAGAGGCTGTTCAGGCTCAAATAGCATCATGGGGTGGTCATCGTTGCATTATCGCTTGATGCCCTCGGACGGGCATAAGGACCTTAGAGGTTTACTAGAATCGATAACAGACACGCCAGCCTCGAAAGAGCTGGCTTTTTGTCGCGTGCGGGAGATTTTGGTGCGCACGGAAGACGGCGGCTGGAGCGTACGCATGGAAGGTCCCGCCGAGCACATGGAAGAGGCCGTATCCAGCTTGAGCAGGGCGCTTGCGGAGCATGCGGCGGATGTGGAAGCCGAAGTCAGATACCTTCCGTTCGAGAAGGATCTATGGATAAAGAAGGCCTGGTCTTCACTGGCCGCCAGTGTCTCCGAGACAAGCGGCGTAAACCTCGGCGCGCTGCTTTCGTGCGAACCGTCATGGGACGGTTTCGTCGGATTGACCGTACCTAGCGAGGCCCAGCTCATATCGTTCGAAAGGCGCGACGTCCCCGAGGCCATATCGGACCTCGTGGGGGCGAAGACGGGAGCCAGCGTCGACGTGAAGCTCGCCTGCGGCCTTGCGAGGAACACCGACTATTCCGATTCACTGCCGGAAGCGCCGGTAGAGGAAAACGAGCCAGACGTCCGCGATGGCGGATCAAATGCCCACGTATACGGGGACCCGATAAAGGTCGGGACGGTGGATATAGCAAGCATCCAGGACGCGACAGATTACGTGGCGGTCGAGGGCGAGGCCATGAACCAGGCGGTCTTCCCGTCAAGGTGGGACAAGGCCGTGCTCTCGTTCATAGTCGCGGACAGGACCGGTGCGATCTCGTGCAGCATAAGCGCCGATTCGGAAGAGGATCTGCCCCAGGTGGGCGGGATTGTCAGAGTCGCCGGCAGCGTCGTTATGGACGACAGGAAGGGCACACAGGAAGCGGAGCCGCTTATGATGGCGGAGGACATAGAATCATGCGAAGAGAGCGCCCCGGAGGTCCTCAGGCCCTGCCAGAGGGTGGAGCTGCACTGCCACACCAAGATGAGCGCGCTTGATTCCGTGAGCGACCCAGAAGACGTCATAAGGGCCGTGAAAGGGATGGGCCACACGGCCGTTGCGATTACGGACCACGGCGTCATCTACTCCTTCCCGCGCTTCTACCAGACGGCGTCCAAGATGGGCATAAAGCCCGTCTTCGGCATGGAAGGGTACCTGAAGGATGACGGGTCGGATGAGACGAACCATTTCACCGTACTCGTACAGGACAGGGCCGGGCTTGCGAACCTCTACAGGATGGTCACGAAATCGCACCTTGAGCATTTCAAGAGGCACCCTCTCGTGCCCAGGCGGCTGGCCCTGGAGCTGAGGCAGGGGCTCCTATACGGCTCGGCCTGTGCGGGCGGTGAGCTCTTCAGGCTGGCGCTTAGGGAAGCGTCGGACGAGGAGCTGTCGAAGGCCATGGAATTCTACGACTACGTGGAGATCATGCCGGCCGAGAACAGCTCGTATCTCGTAAGGGAGGGCACTCTTGCCGACTTGGACGCGATAAGGTCCCTGAACAGGAGGCTGGTCGATGCGGCCAAGAAGTCGGAAAAGCCGTTCGTAGCCACCGGGGACGTCCATTACATAAGGAAAGAGGACTCCGACCTGAGGAAAGTACTGCTGGCTGGTCAGGACTACAGGGACTTCGACGAGCAGCCGCCCTTGCATCTAAGATCCACCGAGGAGATGCTGGAGGAGTTCTCGTACCTCGGTCGTGAAGACGCGCTGAGGGCCGTGGTTATCGAGCCGAACAGGATAGCGGCCGGGGTCGAATGCCTCAAGCCCGTCCCGGACGGGCTGAGCACCCCGATCATGGAAGGCGCCGAGGACGACGTCAGGGACATTTCGAGGTCGGAGGCGGAGCGCCTGTACGGGCAGCCCCTGCCGGATGTCGTAGAGCGGCGGCTGGACAAGGAGCTGAAGTCCATCATAGGGAACGGCTTCGCGAGCATCTACCTCGTCGCGATGAAACTGGTCAGGAAATCACTGTCAGACGGCTATCTGGTTGGCTCAAGAGGTTCGGTCGGCTCGTCATTGGTGGCGACTCTGCTCGGGATAACCGAGGTGAACCCCCTTCCGCCGCATTACAGGTGCGAAGGCTGCAAGGGGTCTGACTTCGGCCCGTTCGGGCAGAAGCACGGCTTCGACCTACCGGACAAGGTGTGCCCTTCCTGCGGGATGAAGATGGTCAAAGAGGGCCATGACATACCGTTCGAGGTGTTCCTCGGCTTCGAGGGCGACAAGGTGCCCGATATCGACCTGAACTTCTCGGGCGAGTACCAACCCAGGATACATAAGTACACCGAGGAGATGTTCGGCGCCGACAATGTCTTCAGGGCCGGGACGATAGGCACCATAGCAGAGAAGACCGCCTACGGCTTCGTGAAGGCCTTCGAGGAGAAATCCGTCGCAAGGCTAGGAAGGGCCCAGTCGGCTCGCCTCGCCATAGGCACGACCGGCGTCAGGAGGACCACGGGCCAGCATCCCGGCGGCATAATAGTTCTTCCAAAAGGGCGCGACATCCATGAGTTCACGCCGGTCCAGCATCCGGCGAACTCGAAGGAGAAGGGGATAGTGACTACCCACTTCGAGTACACCGCGCTGCATGACAACCTGCTGAAGCTCGACCTGCTGGGCCACGACGACCCGACCATGATCAGGATGCTGGAGGAGATAACCGGGGAATCCTTCAGGCAGGTGCCGTTCGACGACGCGGCGACGATGTCGATATTCTCCGGCATAGGAGCTCTCGGCGTGGATGCCAAGAGATACGGGCAGGAGGTCGGCACGATAGGCATACCCGAGTTCGGCACCAGGTTCGTGCGCGGCATGCTGGTCGAGACCAGGCCATCGACGTTCGACGAGCTTGTCAGGATATCGGGCCTGTCGCACGGCACGAACGTATGGCTTGACAACGCGCGCGACGTGATCAAGAACGGGGACGGCGGCCTCAAGGACGTTATATCCGTCAGGGACGACATCATGAACTTCCTCATCTCCAGGGGCATGCCCCCAAAGAGCGCCTTCCAGATAATGGAGAAGGTGAGGAAGGGCAAGGGCCTGTCGCAGTCGGACGAGGCCATGATGTCGGAGCTGGACCTGCCCGACTGGTACGCCGATTCCTGCAACAAGATAAAGTACATGTTCCCGAAGGCGCATGCGTGCGCGTACGTAATGATGGCCTTCAGGATAGCCTATGCGAAGGTGCACATGCCGGTCGCATTCTACAGCGCGTACCTGACCATAAGGGCGCTGGACTTCGACCCGTCGTTCGCGTCCATGTCCGTAAGGGAGATAGACAGGGCGATACGCTCCACCGACTCGAACAAGTCAGCCACCCAGAAGGAGAAGGACATAGTGCCCGTGCTGGAGGCGGTGAGGGAGGCCCTGCTAAGGGGCATCAGGATAAAGCAGGTGGACATCGCAGTCTCCCATCCGACGAGGTTCACTTCCGAAGACGACGGCATAAGGGCGCCTTTGTCCTCGGTGCCGAGGCTCGGCGAGAAGGCGGCCGCGAAGATAGGCGACGCAAGGTCGAAATCGCCGTTCAGCTCGGTGGACGACATGAAGAGGAGGGTCGGGCTCACCAAGACGCACATAACCGCGCTCAGGGAGGCGGGGGCCCTGTCCGGGTTGAAGGAGAGCGAGCACCAGGAGCTGTTCTGAGGTGGCGTCGTAGACTGCCGGCGATCATGACGCCGCCGGCTCGATCGGCCCGACAACGAAGATGCCCTGCATCCGATTCCCGGGCATGACGTTTTCCCTGACGACTTATGCTATGACATTATCGCTGACGAACCACACGTTCAAGAAGCGGCGCTTGCCTTTTTGCGTCTTTTGTTATAGAATTCTTTTGGTAGTCAATGCTTTGTTTGTTTTCAGGAGTGGGTTGTTCCCACTCTTTCGTGTTTAGAATACCGATGAAGCCTTAAACGGGGGAACCTTCAATGGATGTTAGGGGAGTTGAACTGCAGGTAAAGAGGGCTGTGGAGCCTCTCGCCGAGAGTATGGGACTGACGCTTCTGGATGTCGAGCTGTCATCCGAGGGGGCCGGCTGGTTTCTCAGGCTGTACATCGATAAGGAATCCGGGGTCGGGATAGATGACTGCGCGCGCCTAAGCGAAGAGGCGGACGGGATCCTGGACGGAATGGACCCCATTCCGCACGCCTATGTGCTGGAGGTCACGTCCTCGGGCGAAAAACCCCTGAGGTTCGCAGAAGAATACGCGAAGTTCTCGGGCAGGAACGTGCTGATATCGACATACAAGCAAGTCGGCGGGCAGAAGAGGCACGAAGGGAAGCTCATCGGGCTTATGGACGGCGAAGTAGTGATAGAAGACGACGAAGGCAAACAATCGAGGATACCATTTGAATTGGTGAGCAAGGCCAGGTTGGCCGCCAGATATTAGGGGGTCGTAAGGGAAATGAGCCAGCAGATAGAGGGCAAGGAGATCATAAGCGCCATAATGGAGATAGAGCGCTCCCGGGGCATATCGAAGGATGTGCTCATCCCGGCGCTTGAGACTGCTCTTAGCGCTGCTTACAGGAAGCATTACAGCGCAACCCACGCCAACGTCAAAGTCACGATAGAGCCCACGAGCGGCGAGCTCAAGGTCGTCGCGCTGAAGACGGTGGTTGGGGAAGTAGCTGACAACAGGTCAGAGATAGGGATGGAGGAAGCCGGGCAATACGGCGCGGCACAGGAAGGCGACACGGTCGAGATACCGGTGAAGCTTGACGACTTCGTAAGCGGCAGGATAGCCGCCCAGACCGCCAAGCAGGTCATCGTGCAGAAGATAAGGGAAGCCGAGCGGGGCATGATATACACCGAGTTCGCCGACCGCGAAGGCGACATAATCACAGGCATCGTGCAGAGGGTCGACCCCAGGAACGTCGTCGTGGAGATAAACAGGGTCGAGGCCTTCTTGCCCCAGCATGAGCAGATACCCGGGGAGCGCTACATGGTGGGCTCCAGGATCAAGTGCTACGTGTTCGAGGTGAAGAAGCTGCAGCGCGGCTCCACGACCATACAGCTTTCCAGGACCCATCCCAACCTTCTGAGGAAGCTCCTCGAGCTCGAAGTACCGGAGATAAAAAGCGGCCTCGTCGAGATCAAGTCGATAGCAAGGGAGGCCGGCTCCAGGTCCAAGGTGGCGGTCTACTCGCACGATTCCAACGTGGACCCCGTCGGGGCATGCGTGGGGACGAAGGGCGCCCGCATACAGAGCATAGTAATGGAGCTGTCCAACGAGAAGATAGACATAATACCCTGGTCGGAGAACTTCGCAGAGTTCGTGGGCAACGCCTTGAGTCCGGCCAGGCCGATCAAGGTCATACCGGATCCGCTCACCAAGGTGGCCACGGTGATAGTGCCCACCTCGCAGCTCTCACTGGCGATAGGGCGCGAAGGGCAGAACGCGAGGCTGGCCGCAAAGGTGACCGGCTGGAAGGTGGACATAAAGAGCGAGGCGCAGATGGAGGAGACCGGGGAATACGGCTTCGCAAGCGCCGAGAAGGTGGACTTCTAGGGGAGGGTTACTTGAACAAGCTCAAGAAGCAACCGATAAGGACATGCCTTGGATGCGGGGGCACCTTCGAGAAGAAGTCCCTCGTGAGGATAGTGCGTACGCCCGAGGGCCAGGTACTCATCGATCCCACGGGAAAGAAGTCCGGCCGCGGGGCGTACGTGTGCAGGGACCTGGCATGCCTCGAGAAGGCGATAAAGGGCAGGAAGCTGCAGCGTTCACTGGAGAAGGAGATAGCTCCTGAGGTATACGAGCAGCTGAGGAGCGCGATGGAGGTACAAGGTGGACCTTAGCGCAAACTTGGGTTTTCTGGGCCTAGCGAGGAAGGCGGGCGTTCTGGCCGTAGGGTCGGACGCGGTGGAGATCGTGCTGGCCAAGGGCAGGGCCAAGCTGGTCGTGTTCGCCTCCGACGCCGGGAAGAGCACTTTGAGCAAGTTCAAGACCATATGTGATGACAAAGGGGTGCCGATCAGAATGGCTTCGACCAAGGAAGACCTGGGAGGCGCCCTGGGAAGAAGGCAGGTGGCTGTGGCGGCCGTTACCGACGTTAATTTCGCCGCAAGGATGTTGAAGGATTGACCCGCAAATCTCGTGGAGGTGTGGATATTTGGCTAAAGTCAGAGTTTTCGAGCTTTCTAAGTTGATAAATATGCCCAGCAAGGACCTGGTGGACTTGCTGAACAGCCTTGGCGTGCCCACGGCGAACCATATGAGCGCGATAGACGAGAACGCCGCAAAGTATGTGTTGCGCAAGTACGGGCCCGACGCCGAGAAGGAAAAGTCCGCACCGCAGAAGACCAAGGCGGCGAAGCCTAAACCGAAGGCACAGGTACAGACGGCTGCTACCGAACCGTTGATAGAGGTCAGGAGGGCTTCGGGCGCCACGGCACAGACAGCACAGCGCCAGGCGAGGCCGATGCCGCAAGCACAGCGCGCTTCCCAGGCGCCTTCTAGGCCGCGCCCGGGGCAAGCTCCGAGGGCTGCGGCCCTCCAGCAGGCTGCCGCGAGGCTCCAGCAGGCCCAGGAAGAGCAGAGGGCATTGGAGGCGAAGCAGGCGAGGGAGTTCGAAGAGGAGCAGAAGAGGGCGAGGATCGAGGCCGCAAAGGCCGAGGAGAGGGCCAAGGCCGCAGAGGCCAAGGCGAAAGCCGATAGGGAAGAGGAAGCCAAGCTGGCCGCAAAGGCCAATGACCAGGCGGCGGCACAGAAGAGAATAGATGAACAGCAGAAGGAGAAGGTCATGGCCCAAGTTGAGCAGGTCGAAGCCGGGACATCGTCCCGTCCGGCCGTGAATGTCACCGTCGAGGCCGCAGGGCCCGTAACGGAGCGCGCCAAGCATCTGGAGGCCCAGATACCCAGGGTATCAACTGTCGCACAGCCCGCGCACGAGCAGCAAAGGGCCCAGCAGCCCCAGCAGCCCGTGGTACAGCAGCCCCAGCAGCCGACGGCAGGAGAAGCTCCTCGTCCGAGGCCTACGCCGCAGCCTTCCGAGGCGAGAGGTCTGCAACCTCAGTATCCGCAGAGAGGCCAGGGCGGATACGCCCCCAGGCCGCAGGGCGCGGGATACCAGCCGAGGCCCCAGGGCCAGGGCGGATACGCCCCCAGGCCGCAAGGCGCGGGATACCAGCCGAGGCCCCAGGGCCAGGGCGGATACGCCCCCAGGCCGCAAGGTGCGGGATACCAGCCGAGGCCCCAGGGCCAGGGCGGATACGCCCCTAGGCCGCAAGGCGCGGGATACCAGCCGAGGCCCCAGGGCCAGGGCGGATACGCCCCCAGGCCGCAGGGCGCCGGCGGCTTCGCTCAGAGGCCCCAGCCGGGAGCCATAACCGTACCTCCTGTATCGGCGGAGATGCCCGTCAACAAGGGCAAGGGGAAGTCTTGGGGTACCACCGGCAAGGAAAGGCGTTTCACGTCCGAGGACGACAGGGACATCCGCGGCCCGATAAAGGGCAAGACTACGGTCGCCAAGAAGGGCAAGAAGGGCATGGCCCCGGATCCGGTGCTTGAGAAGCGCATAAGGAACATAGACGTGGAATTGCTTGACGAGGACGAGGCGGGTATCCGCAAGTCCGCCAGAAAGAGGGAGAAGGCGGCCAAGACGAAGAGGATCATTATAGACACCGAGATGACCGTAAGGGAGCTGGCCCTGAAGATGGAAGTCACGCCAGGCGAGCTGATAAGGAAGCTCATGTCCCTTGGCGTGATGGCCGGCATGAACCAGACGATCGACAGCGACACTGCACAGGTGGTGGCGTCCGAGTTCGGCATAGAAACGGAGCTTAAGTCTGAGGCCGAGGAGAGGGAGACCACGCTTACGAAGGTCGAGGATTCCCCCGAGTCGCTGAAGCCGCGCCCGCCTGTCGTCACGATAATGGGACACGTCGACCACGGCAAGACGTCCCTTCTGGACGCGATAAGGAAGACCGACGTCGCCGGCGGCGAAGCAGGCGGCATCACGCAGGCGATAGGAGCCTATCAAGTAGAGCTCAAGGGAAGGAAGATAACGTTCATCGACACACCGGGCCATGCCGCGTTCACGTCCATGAGGGCAAGAGGTGCGCAGGTGACCGACGTGGTCGTGCTGGTCGTGGCCGCCGACGACGGCGTGATGCCGCAGACCGTAGAGGCCTACAACCACGCCAAGTCGGCAGGAGTGCCGATAGTGGTCGCGATAAACAAGATCGACAGGCCCAACGCACAGCCCGACAGGGTGCTGCAGGAGCTGTCCGACATTGGCCTTGTCGCCGAGAAATGGGGCGGCGATACCGTTACCGTCGAAGTGTCTGCGCTCAAGAAGATAGGGATAAGCGACCTGCTCGAGATGATACTGCTCGTATCGGACATGAAGGATCTCAAGGCCAATTACGACAGGAAGGCCGAGGGGATCGTCATCGAGGCCAAGCTGGACAAGGGCCGCGGTCCGGTCGCAACTGTTCTCATCAAGAACGGCACGCTAAAGCAGGGCGACTACTACCTTGTCGGAGAAGTGTTCGGCAGGGTGAGGGCCATGATGAACGACAAGGGCGACATGGTGGAGACTGCTCCTCCTTCGACGCCTGTGGAAGTGCTCGGACTGACGGGAGTGCCCCAAGCGGGCGATCCGTTCGACGTGATATCCGACGAGCGCGAGGCAAGGACCATAGCCTCCAGAAGGTCCGAGAGGCGCAAGCTCAGCGAGATGGTCGAAGTGAAGAGGGTCACCCTCGAGGACTTCTTCAGCCAAAAGAAGGCCGGCAATGTGAAAGACCTCAACATCATAGTCAAGGCCGACGTGCAAGGTTCGGTCGAGGCGGTGAAGAGCTCGCTCGAGAAGCTCTCCACGAGCGAGGTCAGGGTGTCAACGATACACAGCGGAGTCGGCGCGGTGTCCGAATCGGACGTTATGCTGGCCTCGACATCAGAGTCCATCATCATCGCCTTCAATGTGAGACCGGATACGGCGGCGACGAAGGCGGCCGAGGAATCCAAGGTGGACATAAGGATGTACAGGGTGATCTACGAGGCCATAAACGACGTCGCCATGGCGATGGAAGGCCTCCTCGAGCCCGAGTACAAGGAAGTCAGCCTCGGAAAGGCCGAAGTTCGCGCGGTGTTCAGCGTTCCGAAGGCCGGCAACATCGCGGGCTCGTACGTGACCGAAGGCAAGATAGCAAGGAACGCGACCGCAAGGATAGTCAGAGACGGCGCGGTCGTCCACGAAGGCAAGATCACCTCCCTCAGGAGGTTCAAGGACGACGCCAAGGAAGTCCTCACCGGCTTCGAGTGCGGCATAGGCTTCGAAAGCTTCAACGACATCAAGGAAGGCGATATCATCGAGGCCTACGGCAAGGAGCAGATCAAGAGGACCATCCAGGTCGACCAGCAGTAATGCGCTCCTCGTGCGCCCTTGCGACATTGTTGCTCAAGCTGGACACGCCGTCCAGCTTGAAGGACAAGCGCTCGATAATAAGGAGCGCGGTCGACAGGCTCGGCGCCAGGAAGAACGTGGCGGTGGCCGAGACCGGGCAAAGGGATACGCACAAGGCGGCGGAACTTACGGTGGCGGTCGTCGGCGACTCTCCGTCCTATGTGGAAGCGGAGATGGGCCGGATAATTTCAAGCATCGAGTCGGATGACGCGATAGAAGTCTTCGTCACAAGGCTCGAGGTTTACTGACAGAGGTGAAGGGACTATGTCCTTCAGGAGGAATAAAGTACAAGACGCCATAAGGGATGAGCTGTCCGCCATGTTGACCAAGGACCTGAGCGACCCCAGGCTCGAATTCGCGAGCGTCACAGCGGTTGAGCTTAGCAGCGACATGTCGTTCGCCAAGGTGTTCATAAGCTCGTTCAGGAAGGATCCCGAGGCCGCCAAGTCCGCCGCGGAGGCACTCGAGGCGGCGAAGGGCAGGATACGCGGCGAGATAGGAAGGCGCCTGGGCATCAGGCATTCCCCCGAGCTGAACTTCAGGCCGGACCATTCGATGGAAAGGGCCGCGAAAGTTCTGGAGATACTCAACGACATCAAGGCCGGGACGGAGGACCGTTCATGACGGTGCCCGGGATCCTGATCGATACGATACGAGGGGCGGAAAGGATCCTTGTGACTTCCCACATCGTGCCCGACGGCGACGCCATAGGTTCGGTTCTAGGACTCGGCCTTACCCTTATGGGGATGGGCAAGAAGGTGTTCATGGCCGTAGACGGTGGCGTCCCCAGGAACATGACGTTCCTGCCCGGATCCTCGTACATATCGCCTGACGCCGAGGAGATACCGGACGGGCTGGACCTCGCATTGATCCTGGACGTCGGCTCCTACGAGAGGATAGGGGAGATCGCGCGTCCCGCTAAAAGCGCGGGCGCAAGGATAAACGTCGACCACCACATGACGAACTCGGGATTCACCGAAATATCCTGGATAGACACTTCTGCTCCCGCTACCGGCTCCATGGTGGCGGACCTTATAAAAGCCCTCGGATCCGGGTTCAGCGCCGCAAGCGCGACCGCTATCTTCTGTGCGGTATCCACCGACACGGGATCGTTCAGGTACAGCAATACGGACTCCGACTGCTTCAAGCTCGCCGCCGAGCTCATCGACGCCGGCGCCGACTTGCACTCGGTGTCGATGAACGTCTATGAAAGCAGGCCTTACAGTGCGATAAAGGGCCTCGGGGCGGTGCTTTCCGGTATAGAGCTGCGAGCGGGCGGGAAAGTGGCCGTCATGGAGATATCAAGGGCCCTGATGGACGAGTACGGCCTCAGCGAGGGCGACGTGGAAGGCTTCATCTCCTACGGAAGGTCGATAGAGGGCGTCGAGGTATGCGTGGCCTTCAAGGAGCTGGAAGACGGGCTCATAAAGGTGGGTTTCAGGTCCAAGAGCGTGGTAGACGTATCGTCGGTCGCAGCCGGCTTCGGAGGCGGAGGCCATAAGAGGGCGTCGGGCTGCACTCTCGCCGGCGGACTTGCGAAGGTGAGGCTGCAGGTGACCGAGGCCGTGGAAGCCGCTGTATCGGAGGCTTACGCACATGGACGGCGTGATAGGGATAGATAAGCCCAAAGGCATCACGTCGTTCGACGTAGTGGCGAGGATGAGGCGCGCGACCGGTGAACGGCGCATAGGGCACGCAGGCACGCTCGATCCTGACGCGGTGGGGGTGCTGGTATTGTGCCTGGGCTCGGCGACCAGGATATCCTCGTACCTCATGGAAGGGCGAAAGCGCTACAGCGCCGTGATCTCATTCGGGCGATCCACTGATACAGGCGACTCTTCAGGCAGCACAGTCGAGGAAATGCCCGACATGGAAGTGCCTTCTGCGGCGTTTGCCGAAGCTCTCAAGTGGTTCAGGGGAAGGATCACCCAGCGGACCCCCATGTACTCGGCGGTCAAAGTCGGCGGAAGGAAGCTCTACGAGCTGGCCCGCAAGGGGCTTGAGGTCGAAAGGCCAGATAGGACCGTCGAGATATACTCCCTGGAAGGAGCGCCTGATGGCGCATCCGGAAAGATTGCGTACGGCACGTCCGCCGGGATAGAGGTCGAGTGCTCCCACGGGACCTACATCAGGACGCTGTGCGAGGACATCGGCAAGGCCCTGGGCGTGCCGTCGCACATGTCGGCACTAAGAAGGACCTGGTCCTCAGGCTGGGCGATCGGCGACTGCATCCCGCTCGATGAGGCCGAGTCGATGGCGGCCGAAGGGCGGTCTGGTGAATTCATGAGGAGCATCGAAGCGGCGCTTCCTGAAATGCGGAAGATCACGCTCGACGGTGCCGAAGCGTCCAGGGTGATGAACGGTTCGCCGACGGTCGTGGTATGCCCCGAAGGGACAGGTGAGGCCATGCTCCTGGGCCCTGACGGCAGGGCGCTGGCGATAGCGTCCATAGCGGGAGCAGGAGGCGGCGGCAGCAAGGTCGCGAAACCGAGGATCGTCTTCAGAGTGCCGGAGGTTGTAAGCATACATGACGGTAAGTAGCGGAACAGCTCTTGTGCTGGGCACATTCGACGGGGTTCACATAGCGCACACGGCTCTCGTCAAGGAGGCGGCGGCCTCCGGGCAGGGCCTCAGGGTCACTGCGCTGACGTTCGACAAGGTACCGGGCTCGGTGCTCGGCAAGAACGGCAAGGAGAGGCAGATCCTCACGTGCGAGGACAAGGTGGCGCTGCTCAGGAGGGCGGGGGTCGGAGATGTCATCGTCCTCGGCTTCGACAAGGTACTGTCTTCGATGGAAGCGGAGGATTTCTTCAAGCAGATGATCCTAAGCAGATGTGATGCTCGTATCCTGGCCGTGGGGCATGATTACAGGTTCGGCAAAGGCGGCAGGGGGGATCTTCCGCTTCTCGAGAGGCTGTGCGAGGAAGCCGGGATTGACCTCATGGTGCTCGACGAGATGTCGATAGACGGCGCCAGGATATCCAGCACCGAGATCAGGAGGAGGATATGCTCTGGGGAGCCAGGAGCCGCGGCGAGGATGCTAGGAAGGGTGCACTTCCTGAAGGCGACGGCCTCGGCGGGGCGGATAGTGCCGGACCCGGCGATAGAGCTGCCTCCCGCGACGGTGAAGTTCAGGACGGCCGTATTCCGCACGATGCCGGTCTTTAGTGATTACGACGGATATGATTCCATATTCTGGGTTGACGACGGACCCGGAGGGCCAACGCTCAAGGTCGAGGCCGAAGGCGTCCTGCCATCGGAAGGCGAGCTATATTTGCTTTTCGGTCCTAGGTCCGGTCCCGTTTGAGGTTTACAGTCACAAGCTGCCCTGATATAATATATCTTGTATTAAGCCAACCTGTGCCCAGTTGCTCGCTGCTCCGGCGGCTACTTAGCTCAGGGGGTATTTGGATGGAGGAGAAAGACGTATGCCGTTACAGCAGGAAAAGAAAAGAGAGATAATCGACGCTTACAAGAAGCACGAGACCGACACAGGCTCGCCGGAAGTGCAGATCGCGATGCTCACGGAGAGGATCAACTACCTCACCGAGCACCTTAAGGAGCATAACAAGGACCATCACTCGCGCAGGGGCCTCCTTAAGATGGTAGGCCAGAGGAGAAGCCTCCTGAACTACCTGAAGGACCGCGACGTCGAGCGTTACCGTACACTGATCGAAAAGCTAGGATTGCGTAAGTAAGCAGTGTGAGTTCATGGGAGCGTGGGGGTGCAAGCGATGCCCGGACCGCGCTCCCTTACTTTGAGGAGGAAGTGTAGAGAGAAGATGCATCAAGTATTCACTATGGATATCGGAGGAAAGGTATTCACGGCCGAGACCGGTAAATTCGCCAAACAGGCGTCGGGCTCGGTCCTTTGCCGTTACGGAGAAACGGTCGTGCTCGTCACGGCGACTATGGCCAAGCAGGCCAGGGAGGGGATCGACTTCTTCCCGCTGCTGGTAGACTACGAAGAGAGGATGTACGCCGCCGGCAAGATACCCGGGGGCTTCATCAAGCGCGAAGGACGGCCGAGCGAGGCCGCGATCCTCGCGGGCAGGATGATAGACAGGCCCATAAGGCCTCTCTTCCCTGACGGATTCAGGAACGACGTACAGATTGTCGCGACCGTGCTGTCGGTCGAGCCAGGCGTCGAACCGTCACTGGTAGCCATGAACGGCGCGTCGATAGCGCTGTCGGTCTCGCCCACACCCTTCCAGGGCCCGATAGGCGGTGTTAAGGTCGGCAGGGTAGACGGCAAGTTCGTCATCAACCCCGGGATCGAAGAGCAGAACGCCTCGGATATGTCCGTGGTTGTTGCGGGCACGAGGGATGCCATCCTGATGGTGGAAGCCGGAGCCAACGAGGTGAGCGAGGCCGACATGCTCGATGCGATCCTCTTCGGCCACGAGCAGATAAAGAAGATAATAGCGTTCCAGGACGAGATAGTGGCGGCCGCTGGGACGGGCAAGCTGGAGTTCAAGAACTTCGAGCCGGCGTCTGAGAAAGCGGCCGAGGTCAGGGCTTTCGGCGAGCAGATGCTAATCGACGCTGTCAAGAACCCAGACAAGCTGTCTCGCGACGCCAAGATAGAGGAGGCGAAGGCCTCCATCAAGGCGCATTTCATCGAGGAGTACGCCGAGGAATCAGCTCCCGAGGAGATCTCATATATGGTGGATTCTCTCGAGAAGTCGGTCGTACGCATGATGATAACTAAGGAGCACATCCGACCGGACGGAAGGGCGCTCGACGAGATCAGGCCCCTATACTGCGAAGTCGGCCTCCTGCCCAGGGTGCACGGCTCCGGGCTCTTCCAGAGGGGACAGACCCAGGTGCTGACGAGCTGCACGCTCGGTTCCGCAAGCGAGGAGCAGGTGCTCGACGGACTCGGACACGAAGAGTCCAAGAACTATATGCACCAGTACAACTTCCCGCCCTACTCGGTCGGCGAAGTCAAGCCCATAAGAGGGCCCGGAAGGCGCGAGGTCGGACACGGGGCGCTTGCCGAAAGGGCGCTCGTGCCTGTCATACCCAAGCAGGAGGAGTTCCCCTACACGATAAGGATGGTCTCCGAGGCTATAGAATCCAACGGTTCTACCAGCCAGGCATCGATCTGCGGCAGCACGCTGGCGCTGATGGACGCGGGCGTGCCGATCAGGAAGCCCGTAGCGGGCATAGCGATGGGACTGGTCAAGTACGGCGAGGACTTCACTATACTGACCGACATCCAGGGAATCGAGGACCATCTCGGCGACATGGACTTCAAGGTGGCCGGCACAGCAGACGGTATCACCGCGATACAGATGGATATCAAGGTGGCGGGCCTTTCCAAGGACATACTCGAGAAGGCGCTGGCACAGGCGAAGAAGGGCCGGCTCTTCATACTGGACACGATGCGTGCTTGCATAAGCGCGCCGAAGGCCGAGCTTTCGCCCTACGCGCCCAGGATAATCAGCTTCACGATCGACGTGGACAAGATCCGCGAAGTCATCGGGCCCGGCGGCAAGATGATAAGGAAGATCGTGGAGATGACGGGCGCCAATATCGACATAGAAGACGACGGCCGCGTGTTCATCTCCTCGGTCGGACAGGAAGGCGGCATCAAGGCGGAGAACTATATAAAGGCCTTGGTGAGCGACCCTGAGGTCGGTACCGTATATACGGGCAAGGTGACCAGGATAATGACGTTCGGCGCGTTCGTTGAGATCCTGCCGGGCAAGGAAGGCCTGGTCCATATCTCCCAGCTGGCGGCGGAACGTGTCGCTAAGGTCGAAGACGTCGTCAAGGTCGGCGACGAGATCACAGTGAAGCTCGTCGAGATCGACTCCCAGGGCAGGCTGAACCTGTCCCGCAAGGAGCTCCTGCCAAAGCCGGAGCACGCCGCGACGGAGGATGCCGCGCCAAGGCGCGAGAGACCGGAGAGGTTCCACGGCCACAAGGGTGAGGACGACCTCGACGGGAAGGTGACTTCCAGGCCCAAGCGTAGGGACTGATCCCGAGAAACAATACGGATATCGAAATTCGGAGGTGCCTTTATGGGAAGCGTATCAACGGGATCGATTACCATAATTGCTGTTAATCCGGGTTCTACTTCCACGAAGTTGGCGGTGTTCAAAGACGGCGCGCCCGTCAAGTCCATGAGCATAGAACACGACAAAGTAGAGCTAGATTCGATGGGCCAGATCAAAGACCAGTTAAAATACAGGATAGATGCAGTGGAAGCCGCCCTTGCCGGCGAAGCCGAGACCCTTGACGGGATTTCGGCCGTCGTCGGAAGGGGCGGCCTTCTTAAGCCCATGGAGGGCGGAGTCTGGGAAGTGGACGAGCGTATGGTTGAGGACGCGCTCGATCGCCCCGTATCCCAGCACGCATCGAACCTCGGTTGCGCCATCGCCCTGCACCTGGCCAAGAAGGCCGGAGTGCCCGCCTATATCGTAGATCCCGTCTGCACTGACGAGTACGAGCCGGAAGCCAGGGTCTCGGGCCTTCCGCAGATACCGAGGATCTCCCTTCTGCATACGCTGTCGGCCAGGTCCTCTGCGAGGAGGGCGGCCGGTGAGCTCGGCTTGGATCTGGGGAAGGCGAGGTTCGTGATCGCGCACATGGGAGGCGGCACCACGATCTGCGCCCTTAGGGACGGAAGGCTCGTCGACGCCAACAATTCCAACGACGAAGGCCCTTTCACACCCGAGAGGACCGGCACCATGCCCTCCGGGGCGATAGTCGACCTCTGTTATTCTGGTAAATATTCCAAAGCCGAGGTCAGGGACATGTTCCTTCGCAAGGCCGGGCTCTTCGCGTACGTCGGGACTTCGGACGCGAGGGAAGTGGACCGCAGGATCGACGCGGGCGACCAGAAGGCGCTCGAGGTGATGCAGGCCATGGCATACCAGATTGCCAAGGAGATCGGCGCCTATGCGGCGGTGCTGTCATTCAGGCTCGATGCCGTGATCTTGACGGGTGGCCTGGCGAAGTGGCCGCGCCTTCTGGATGAGATAACGAGGCGGATCGGGTTCCTGGGCCGGATAATGCTCTATCCCGGCGAGAACGAGATGCAGGCCCTGGGAGACGGCGCCACCCTTGCGGTAAAAGGCATCGTTCCCGTCAAACGCTATTAAGGGAGGTCTTGGAGGATGTTCAATACCTTCGAGCAGATAATCGATGAGGCCAGGTCGGGCGGGAAGCAGCGCATAGCTATAGCCGCGGCCGGGGACGCCGATGTCTTGGAAGCCGTGAAACTGGCGATTGGGATCGACCTCGCCGACTTCACGCTGTTCGGCGACGAGGCGGTCATAAGGAAGCTTGCCGCGGATATCGGGCTCGACCTTGCCAGAGTGGAGGTCGTCGACGAGACGGGCCTTGCGATGTCGGCCCTCAAGGCGGTCCAGTACGTCAGCTCCGGCAATGCCGGCACCCTGATGAAAGGCCTCATAGGCACGACGGACTTCTTAAGGGCCGTGTTGGACAAGGAGGTCGGGTTAAGGACCGGAAGCTTGATATCCCATGTGGCCGTCATCAAGTCGGACAAGTTCGACAGGTTCTTCTACCTAACGGACGGCGCGATGAACATCGCCCCGACACTTGACCAGAAGGTCCAGATCATCAACAACGCGGTGAAGGTCGCACACGCCCTGGGAAACGACAACCCCAAGGTAGCATGCCTCGCGGCGGTCGAGACGGTGAACCCCGACATGCCCGCGACGATAGACGCATCCCTCCTCGCCAAGATGAGCGACCGCAAACAGATAAAGGGCTGCGTGGTCGACGGGCCGTTCGGCCTGGACAACGCCGTATCCGCAGAATCCGCGAAGCACAAGGGCGTATCGGGCCCGGTGGCCGGCCAGGCCGACATCCTCATGTGTCCCGAGATCAACACCGGCAATGTGATCTACAAGGCGCTCAGCTATTTCGCCAACGTCGAGTGCGGCGCCGTCATCTCGGGGGCGCGCGCTCCGATAGTTTTGACGAGCAGGGCCGATTCTCCCCGCACGAAGCTGCTTTCGATGGCGACGGCGGCGACCGTGGCCAAGAACTCATGATCTTCCTTTGGTAAGGAGGGCGAATATGAGGCTTCTGATAATAAATCCCGGTTCCACGTCTACGAAGGTTGCCATATTCGAGGACGGGAAGCAGACGTCGGCAGAGACGCTAAGGCACGCCTCCGAGCTGATAGCCCAGTACCCTACGGTATACGACCAGCTCGACTTCAGGACTGGCGCGGTGACGGCGTTCCTGGGATCCTGCGGGAATCCTAAGCTCGACGGGGTGGTCGGAAGGGGAGGCCTTCTGCCGCCGATGCCCAGCGGCGTCTACGAGGTGGACGACGAGCTGGTCGAAAAGCTAAGGCACCCCATGGGGCAGCACGCCTCCAACCTCGGCGGGCTGATAGCGAAGAAGGTGGCCGAGGAGCGCGGATTAAGGGCGTTCATCGCCGACAGCGTAACGACCGACGAGCTCGGTCCGCTCGCGCGTTATTCCGGACATCCCATGATCCCGAGGATAAGCATATTCCACGCCCTCAACCAGAAGTCCGTGGCGCGGCGGGTGGCCGCCGACCTTGGCAGGAGATACGACGAGGTCAACTTGATAGTCTGCCATCTGGGCGGTGGCGTAAGCGTCGGCGCGCACAGGGCCGGTAAGGTCGTGGACGTCGCAAACGCCCTTGACGGCGAAGGCCCGTTCGCACCCGAAAGGGCGGGGACTCTTCCTCTCACAGGGCTTGTCGAGCTGTGCTATTCCGGCAGGTACACGCACGCCGAGGCCAGGAAGCTCCTCACCGGCGGCGGGGGCTTCGTGGCGCACCTGGGCACGAACTCTGGGCAGAAGCTCAGCGAGATGGTGGATGCCGGCGACGAGCACGCGGCTCTCATCGAGAAGGCGTTCGTATACGGAGTGGCAAAGGAAGTCGGCAGGATGGCCGTCGTCCTGGAAGGGCGCGTAGACGCGATTGCGATAACCGGAGGCCTTGCCTATTCGGCCAGGATCTGCTCGTTGATAGAAGAGAGGGTCTCGCCCGTGGCCAAGGTCCTCAGATACCCCGGCGAGGACGAGATGATGGCCCTTGCCGAGGCGGGGGCGAGAGCCCTGGGTAAGGTCTGTTGAAATCAGCCTGAAAGGAGGTCAGTCTTGTTGAAGAAAGTGGTGATCGACGCCGAACGCTGCAAGGGCTGCGAGCTGTGCGTCAAGTACTGTCCCAAGCAATGCCTGAGTATCGCCGATGCGACGAACTCGAAGGGATATCTTCCCGCGTTTCTGGCGCGTGAGGACGACTGCATAAGCTGCGGCATATGCGGCAGGATGTGCCCCGATTCAGCGATCGAGGTCTTTAAACCCTGAACGACAGAAATCTTAAGGAGGCTGTGAAAGTGTCTGAGAGGAAGCTCTTCAAGGGTAACGAGGCGGTCGCCGAAGCTGCCATCAGGGCAGGCTGCCGTTACTTCTTCGGTTACCCTATTACTCCTCAGAACGAGATACCCGAATACATGTCAAGGAGGCTGCCGGAAGTCGGCGGCTGTTTCCTGCAGGCAGAGAGCGAAGTTGCCGCGATCAACATGGTCTACGGAGCGGCGTCGGCGGGAGCGCGTGTCATGACTTCGTCCTCCAGCCCTGGCATCTCCCTCAAGCAGGAGGGGATATCCTACATAGCGGGTTCGCTCCTATCGCCGCTTATCGTGAACATGGTGCGCGGAGGACCGGGCCTTGGCGACATACAGCCGGCTCAAAGCGACTACTTCCAGGCCACCAAGGGGGGAGGGCACGGCGACTACAGGCTCATAGTCTTCGCCCCGGCCAGCATCCAGGAGATGGTGGACCTGATCTACATATCATTCGAGACCGGCGAGAAATACAGGATGCCGGTAATGATACTCGCCGACGGGGTGCTGGGCCAGATGATGGAATCTGTGGCGTTCCCGGCGATGAGGGAGCCCAAGGACCCCAAGGCGTCCGCATACGGCGCGACCGGCGCGGCGGGAAGGCCCGCCCGCGTGGTGAAGGCGTTCGACCTGGACCCCGAGCTGATGTACAAGCTGAACGAGAGGCTCGCCGACACTTGGAAGAAAGTGGAGGAGAACGAGGTCAGGGCGGAGGAGTACATGATGGACGACGCAGAGTTCGCCCTGGTCGCCTACGGCACCTCGAGCAGGGTATGCCGCTCGGTGGTAGACAAGGCAAGGGCGGAGGGCACGAAGCTCGGCCTTATCAGGCCGATAACCGTATGGCCCTTCCCGAAACAGGCCATAATCAAGGCCGCCGGCAAGGTCCGCGGTTTCCTGACGGTCGAGATGAGCCTGGGCCAGATGGTGGAGGACGTAAGGCTTGCGGTCAACGGAAAGAAGCCGGTATACCTCCATGCCATCCCCGGAGGGCTCATCCCCAAGAGGGACGACGTGCTCGCCCAGGTCAAATCCATCATTGAGGGGAAGGGGGTCTGAGCGATGCAGGACGTGTACAGGACGGCAAGGAGCCTCACCAAGAATACGATGCACTATTGCCCCGGCTGCGCCCACGGCATCATCCATAAGCTCGTGGCAGAATCCATAGACGAGCTGGGAATAAGGGAGAATACGATCGGCGTGGCCCCCGTGGGCTGCGCGGTCCTCGCCTACAACTACTTCGACACGGACTTCGTAGTAGCCGCCCACGGCAGGGCGCCGGCGATGGCGACCGGTATAAAGAGGGTGCACCCCGACCGCATCGTGTTCACATACCAAGGAGACGGCGACCTCGCGTCGATAGGCACCGCTGAGATCGTGCATGCGGCGATGAGGGGCGAGAAGATAACTGTCATATTCGTGAACAACGCCATCTACGGCATGACCGGAGGCCAGATGGCGCCGACTACGCTGGTCGGCCAGAAGACGAGCACCTCGCCGTACGGCAGGCAGGTCGAGCACTGCGGAAGCCCCATAAGGATCTCCGAGATGCTCTCTACGATACCGGGCGCCTATTTCGTATCCAGGGTCTCGGTAAGCACGCCGGCGAACGTCATGAAGGCCAAGAAGTCCATAAAGAGGGCCTTCCAGAACCAGATAGAGGGCAAGGGCCTGAACATAGTGGAGGTGCTCTCCACCTGCCCGACCAACTGGGGAAGGACACCTTACGAGGCGATGCGCTGGGTAGACGAGAACATGGTGCCATACTACCCCCTCGGAGATTACAAAGTACCTGAGGAGGCGAAGTAGATGCAGAAGGAATACATCCTGTCCGGTTTCGGAGGCCAGGGCCTGATGCTGGCCGGAGTCCTTCTTTCGGAGGCCGGCATACTGGAAGGGAAGAACGTCTCCTGGATACCGTCCTACGGACCCGAGATGAGAGGCGGCACCGCCAACTGCGCGGTAGTCGTATCCGAGGAGCCCATAGGCTCTCCAATAGTCGACAATCCGGACACCGTGATAGCCATGAACCTGCCCTCCATGGACAAGTTCGAGCCCATGATCAAGAAGGGCGGCCTGATGGTCTTCAACTCGAGCCTGATAAAACGGGCCCCCAAGAGGGACGACCTCAGGTACGTAGCGGTGCCCGCCAACGAGATCGCCGAAGCCCTCGGCAGCGAGAAGGTGGCCAACATGGTCATGCTGGGAGCGATGCTCAAAGCGGACGGCTGGGTGACGACGGGCTCCCTAGGGAAGGTCATCGAGAAGAAGATGACCGGCTCGAAGGCCAAGTTCGTGCCGCTCAACCTGGAGGCGATCAAGAAGGGCGAAGAGATAGCAGGATAGATGCCAAGGCATCCGGCGACCGGGGCGCGGGCACGACCTGCGCCCCGGTTTTAATTGGAGGGGATCGTATGGACAGGTGCCCTTGCGCGAGGGAGGCGAAGGAGGTCCGGCTATCCGGGTCGACCGTCTTCAGGGGAAGGATAATGAACGTCGAGGAGGATGCCGTGCTGCTCCCGTCCGGAAGGACCGTCACGAGGGAAGTTGTGCGGACCATGGATTCCGTATCGTGCGGCATATTGGACTGCGAGGGCAGGGTATGCCTTGTGAGGCAGTACAGGTATCCCGCGGGGCGCTCGATGTGGGAGATACCGGCGGGAAGGATCGAGCCGGGAGAATCCCCCGAGGAGGCGGCAATCAGGGAGGCCGGTGAGGAGACCGGCATGGGCTGTGCCATAGACGGGAAGGTGGCGGGCTTCTTCATAGCGGCGGGATTTGCGAGCGAGTATATGCACATGTACCTCATGCATGTGACCGGTGCGTCAGACGCCGTGCCGGACGAGGACGAGGACCTGGTCGCCAGGTTCTTCCTGCCTTCGGAGCTTGATGACATGATCGGAAGCGGAGATATTGAGGATTCGAAATCCCTCATCTTCATCAACTGGTACCTGAGGAGGATCGGATATGATGGCCCCAAGCAGCCGGTGATGCTATAATAATTATTATGTAAACAATATGCGGAAAGGTGATGAGAGTATGCTTCCGGCCATCGAGGACTTCCTCGGTTTCCTGGCGGTCGAAAGAGGGCTGGCGGAGAACTCCCTCGCCGCGTACGCAAGGGACCTTGAAGATTACGAGGCCTTCCTCGCGGGCAGGGGCGGCACAGGGGTGTGCACGGCGCAGATGCTGCTTTCGGCCGACGGCAGGACCGTGGGCCTGTTCGTCGCCCACCTCTCGGGGAAGGGGCTTGCGGCGTCAAGCACCGCAAGGAAGCTCGCCGCGGTCCGCGGCCTCTACAAGTACTTCGCAAGGCAGGGGACGATAAAGGCGGACCCTACGGTCGCGGTGGAATCCGTACGGCAGAAGAGGACCCTTCCCAAGTGCCTCAGCCTTGAGGAGACCAAGGCGCTGCTCGGTTCATTCGGCGGCAGGAGCCCGAGGGACCTAAGGGACCTTGCCATGCTGGAGGTGCTCTACGGGTGCGGCCTAAGGGTCAGCGAGCTGGTGGGGCTCAAGGTCGGGGACGTGAACACGGAACACGGTTATGTAAGGTGCGTCGGCAAAGGCTCCAAGGAGAGGATCGTGCCGCTGGGCAGCTATGCCGCTAAGGCGGTGGACGAGTACATGGCCAAAGGCAGGTCGGAGCTCTGTAACCTCAGGCCTTCACACTGGCTGTTCGTGACTCCCGACGGGAGCCCGATGAGCCGCCAGGCCTTCTGGAAGAACCTGAAGAAAAGGTGCATGGCTGCAGGGATAGGCTCGGACGTCAGCCCGCATACGCTTAGGCACTCGTTTGCTACGCACATGCTGGAAAACGGCGCCGACCTGAGGGCCGTGCAGGAGATGCTGGGACATGCGGACATCGGCACCACGCAGATCTACACCCACCTGACGAAGATAAGGCTTAGGCAGGTATACGACGAGCATCATCCAAGATCCTGAGCAAAGGACGGAAAACGAGCATGGGCGCAGCGAAACGCGCGATAATACTGGTGCTTGACGGAATAGGCGCCGGCGAGATGCCGGACGCGGGACTCTACGGGGACGAGGGCAGCAACACCCTGGCCAATACCGCAAGTAAGGCCGGAGGGCTTACGATGCCGACGCTTTCCTCGATGGGCCTGGGAAACGCGGTCGCCCTGTCGGGCAAGAAGGCCCCGGGGCTGGACCCTGCCGAGCGCCCGACCGCAAGCTGGGGCAGGATGATGGAGAAATCGCCCGGCAAGGATTCGACGACTGGCCACTGGGAGATGGCAGGCGTAGTGCTTAAGAGGGCTTTCCCGTTGTATCCCGAAGGATTCCCGGACGATGTGCTGGACGCTTTCTCCTCCGCGACCGGAAGGGGCGTGCTCTGCAACAGGCCCTATTCAGGCACCGAGGTGATAAAGGACTTCGGCGACGAGCATGTAAGGACGGGCAGGTTCATAGTCTACACCTCAGGTGATTCGGTCTTCCAGATAGCCTCGCACGTGGACGTTGTACCCCTTGAGGAGCTCTACGAAGCGTCCAGGGCCGCAAGGAGGATCCTTACGGGCGAACACGAGGTGGGACGGGTGATAGCGAGGCCCTTCAAGGGCGGCAGCGGATCTTACGCGAGGATCGGGGAGAAGAGGCGCGACTTTGCAGTCGAGCCGCCGGTGCCGAACCTGCTCAGCCTAGTCGTGGACTCTGGCATGGATGTTACGGGATGCGGCAAGATAGACGACCTCTTCGCTAACAGGAACATATCCGTGTCCAGGCACGTATCGGGCAACAGGGCGACCATGGAAGCGCTCGTCCAATCGCTCGGGGAGGACCGCCCGGGGCTCGTCTTCGCGAACTGCGTGGATTTCGACATGCTTTACGGGCACAGGAACGACATACGCGGCATGGCATCCGCGCTGGAGGAAGTCGATGGCCTCATAGCGGGCGCGATGGAGCGCATGGGCGCAGACGACCTGCTGATTGTCACCGCCGACCACGGGAACGACCCCACGACGCCTAGCACCGACCACAGCAGGGAGATGCCGTTCGTGCTCGTCTGGGGTAAGGGCCATAAGCCCGTACCCCTGGGCACCAGGTCCACTTTCGCCGATGTGGGCGCGACCGCGGCAGACTGGCTGGGGCTGCGTTGGGACCTTCCCGGCACCAGCATGATAGGGGCAGAACGGAGGGCTTTGGGATGATGCTCATCCAGGATATAATCGCAAAGAAGAAGGTCGGAGGCAGGCTCAGCAGGGAAGAGATAGACTTCTTCGTCGACGGCATAGTCAGCGGCGAGATACCCGACTACCAGGCGGCGGCGCTGCTCATGGCCGTATGGATCAAGGGCATGGATGTGCGCGAGACCGTGGACCTAACCCTTTCAATGGCCGAATCGGGAGACATGCTCGACCTTTCCGAGATACCCGGCATAAAGCTGGACAAGCATTCGACCGGAGGCGTAGCGGACACGACGACGCTGATTTTGGCGCCCCTCGTATCGGCGCTGGGCTATCCAGTCGCCAAGCTTTCGGGCAGGGGGCTCGGGCATACCGGAGGCACGCTGGACAAGCTCGAATCCATCCCCGGCATGAGGGTCGACTTGACGAAGAGGCAGTTCATAGAGCAAGTAAAGGACATAGGCATCGCGGTATCCGGCCAGACGGCCGACATCGCCCCCGCCGACAGGATACTCTACGCCCTAAGGGACGTGACGTCGACTACCGACAACATCTCGCTCATGGCGTCTAGCATTATGAGCAAGAAGCTCGCCTCGGGCTCGGATGCGATAGTCCTCGACGTCAAGACGGGAAGGGGGGCCTTCCTGCCCGACGTAGAGAGCTCGGTCGAACTTGCCCGCCTGATGGTGGACATAGGCAGGGCGTCCGGAAGGCGCATGGCCGCGGTCGTCACGGACATGGACCAGCCGCTTGGAACTGCCATAGGCAACGCCATTGAGGTCATAGAGGCGGCCGAGACGCTAAAGGACCCTAAACCCTCGAGGCTCCTAGACATAGTGCTCCATCTGGCGATACTAATGATAAGGTGCGCCGGCGACGGGCGCGACGGCGCCCTCATAGAAGAGGACCTGATGAAGGCCTTGAGGAGCGGGGCCGCGCTTGACAGGCTGGCTCTGATGGTCAGCAGGCAGGGAGGCGACGCCTCCTACATCGAGGACACGTCCAGGTTCGAGCTCGCGGGAATAGTAAGGGAAGCCATCGCCCAGGAATGCGGCTGGGTCAAGGGCATAGACGCGCTCGAGCTCGGCAAGGCGTCGGTGACGATAGGGGCCGGAAGGAAGAGGAAGGGGGACCCTGTTGATTTCGGCGTGGGCATAAGCATAAGGAAGCACGTAGGCGACAGGGTCGAAGCCGGGGAGGCGTACGCTACGATCTATGCGCGAAGCGACGCCTGCGCCGCCAGCGCGCTGATGTCTTGCGAGAAGGCGTACTCCTTCAGCCCGGAAAGGGCGGACAGCCTTCCACTTGTCTACGAGACCATAGAGTGATATACAATTGAAAGGCAATTGCAATCGAAATTTGCGTATCGGAGGATTTCAGATGAAGAAGGGCACGATACTAAGCGGGATGAGGCCGACCGGAAAGCTGCACCTGGGCAACTACCTTACGCTGAGGAACTGGGTGAAACTTCAGGAAGTGTATAGCTGCAATTTCCCGATAGTCGACTGGCACGCCCTCACGACGGGCTACGAGCACACCGATGAGCTGCCGGTCCTGATAAGGGAGATGGCCCTGGACTGGCTCGCCGCCGGTGTGGACCCGAAGAAGTCGACGGTGTTCGTGCAATCGCAGGTGAAGCAGCACGCAGAGCTCCATCTGATCCTGTCGATGGTGACCCCGTTGGGTTGGCTTGAGCGCTGTCCCACCTACAAGGAGCAGCTCAGGCAGATGTCCGACAGGGAGATACAAACTTACGGCTTCCTGGGATATCCCGTGCTCATGGCATCGGACATCCTGCTCTACATGGCCGACACCGTGCCGGTAGGGCAGGACCAGCTGCCCCATCTGGAGCTCGCAAGGGAGATGGCAAGGCGCTTCAACTTCCTCTACGGCGACACCCTCGTAGAGCCGGACGCCCTTCTCAACAACGTCCCGCTCCTTCCGGGGACGGACGGCAGGAAGATGAGCAAGAGCTACGGCAACTACATAGCGCTGTCGGACGAGCCGGATACGGTTGCCAAGTCGATATCCCAGATGGTGACCGACCCGGCAAGGATAAGGAAGACCGACCCGGGCCATCCTGACATCTGCACAGTCTATGCCTACTATTCCGCGTTCTTCCCCGAGATGGTAGGACAGGTTAGGTCCGAGTGCGAGGGCGCCCAGATAGGCTGCGTAGCGTGCAAGAAGCGCCTTGCGGCCTCCATGCTCGAGATGCTCGCCCCCATCCATGAAAGAAGGGTCAAGCTCGCCTCCGACCCGTCGGTAGTTGATGAGATACTGGCCGAAGGCTCTGCAAGAGCGCGCGAGAAGGCAGAGGCGACGATGAAGAAGGTAAGGGCGGCGATGCACCTCGCATGACTACCGTGCTTGCCCAAGGTACGACGGGGGCGGGTTCGGCGGGCTTCAGCGCCGCAGGATACAGCGGGCCCTTAAGCCTCCTGCTGGAGCTCATTGAGCAGCGCAAGGTGGACATATGCGAAGTGTCGCTGGCGGACATCACCGACGACTATCTCAAGAGGATCAGCGCCCTTGAATGGCCCGACCTGGAAGAATCATCCAGATTCCTGGTGATCGCCGCCACCTTGATATTCATAAAGGCGAGGGTCCTGATGCCAAAGAGGAAGGACCTGGAGGCTTCCCAGGGGGAAGAGGAGGGTCCCGACCCCGCAGAACTGCTCGTCGACAGGTTGAGGGCATACAAGGTGTTCAGGGACGCCGCAAGGAAGCTCAAGGCGCTCGAGGCCGAAGCTTCAAGGATGTACCGGCGAGGCAGGTACGAACAGCTCGGCGTGAGATGGCAGGGAAATCCGCTGGAGGGCGTGCTCGTAGACGACTTCTGGGACATAATCCAAAGGCTCGGGGACAGGAACAGGGAAGCGGCGATAGCCGCACCGTACGAGGAGACCCCGCTTGCGGATTTCATGAACTCGCTGCTCGGCGCGCTGAAGAACAGGAAGGGCGTCGATTTCATGAGGGCCCTCGGGGCGATAAAGGACATGGGCGCGCTCATAGGAAGCCTCTTGGCGCTTCTGGAGCTTGCGAAGATGGGGATCATAACCATAAGCCAGGCATCTACGGACGCTCCGATCTGGATGGCTTGGAGGGAGGAGGCGCAAGATGGACCTGCTGCGGATGAAAGCGCTGATTGAAGGCATCGTCTTCGCTTCCCCGGAACCCGTTGATGTCGACGACCTGGCCAGCTTCGTGGGGGTGGACAGGAATACCATGTCCATGCTGGTGAAGGACATAGAAGAAGCCTACGACAGGCCGGATTCAGGGCTCAGGCTGGTGCGAATAGGCGAGGGTGTGGCGTTTTCGACACATCCTTCGCTCGCCGAAGACATATCCGGCTACCTGGCCGCCATAAGGCACACGGCGCTTACGGACGCTTCCATGGAGACGTTGGCGATAATCGCGTACAAGCAGCCTATCACCAAGGCCGAGATCGAGCAGATAAGGGGAGTGGGAGCCGAATCCGCCCTGATCACCCTCGCGCAGAGGGGCCTGATCACCGAGAAGGGCCGCAAGAGCGCCCCCGGGCGTCCGATACTGTACGGCACTACTAAGGAATTCCTGGTCTACATGGGCCTCGCGGACCTGAGATCCCTCCCCGGCCTTGAAGGGATCGAAGATGCCGAAGGACCCAAGCTGCCGGGTTTGGACTAGAAACGTCGAAAGACAAGAGGTGTATTCAGATGGTTGTGGCAATTGTCGGACTGGGTGTGTTCGGTGTCTCTATGGCGCTTAAGCTGATCGACGAGGGCGCCGAGGTGTTCGCGATAGACAAGGAGGAGGAGAAGGTAAGGAAATACGCAAATTTCGTTACCCATGCCGTAGCCGCCGACGTGACGGACCGCGATGCGATGGAGAGCATCGGCATTAGGAACGCGGACGTGGCGGTGATAACCACCGCTTCGAACATAACGATGTCGGTGATGGGCACGATGATCCTCAAGGAGCTCGGAATACCGAACGTGATCGCGAAGGCGAAGGACGAGATGCACGGCAGGATACTCCAGGCCGTAGGGGCCAGCAGGGTCGTCTACCCTGAGAAGGAAGCGGGGGAGAGGCTCGCCCATTCGATACTATCGAACAATTTCATAGACCTGATCGAGCTCGATCCGAGATTTTCGATCCTGGAGATAAAAGCCCCCGAGAAGGTGGTCGGACGCACACTCAAGCAGATAGACGTCAGGGCGAAGTACGGGGTCAACATAGTGGCTGTGAAATCGGGCAACAACTGGATCCTGACACCCGGCGCGAACGACATAATCAAGCAGAACGACATCCTCGTCACCATAGGTTCCAACGAGGACCTGGAAAGGTTCAAGGAATGACGGGCGAAAGGATCGCAAAATACATCGCCTCTTGCGGTATCGCCTCCAGACGTAAGTCGGAGGCGTTCATTGAAGATGGCAGGGTTACTCTCAACGGCGCGCAGGTGACGGACCTTTCCACGAAAGTGATGCCGGGGGATACTGTATCGCTGGACGGAAAGCCGATAAAGCCCGCCAGCGACTTTGTGTACATCATGCTGAACAAGCCGCGCGGCTACCTCACTACCGTAACCGACGACAGGGGCAGGATGACGGTGACCTCGCTCGTGGATGCGAAGGGGCACAGGGTTTTCCCGGTAGGGAGGCTCGACCTCGATTCGGAGGGCCTCCTTCTTCTGACGGACGACGGCGACCTAGCCTTCAGGCTCACACACCCGGGTAAGAACGTAGACAAGACCTATAACGTTTCTTTAAGTAGCCCTCTAAAAGAGGAAAATTTACAGTTATTGCGAATAGGAATAATGTTAGATGAAACCATGACGGCGCCTGCGCAGGTTAAGCTGATGCATCCATCGGGCCTCATGCTACAGGTTACCATCCATGAAGGAAGGAAGAGGCAGGTGAAAAGGATGCTGGAGGCGGTGGGCAGCAAGGTCCTGAGCCTCAAGCGGGTGGCCATGGGACCTCTAAGGCTCGGAAGCCTGAAGACCGGCGAGTGGCGCTACCTGACTGAAGCGGAGATCAGGGAACTTGGTGTAACACACGAGTAACCCATGAGAAAGAGGGTGAAAGTATGAGGAAGCTATCCAATCAGAAAGGATTCACGGTTGTTGAGGTCATCGTAGCCGCTGTGATACTGGTGGTCGTGGCCGTCGCCCTGCTTGGATTATATGGCAGTAATTTCCGATGGATAGTGGGCGCCGGCTACAAAACCGAGGCTATCGATGCAGCGAAGTCTGAGATCGACGGCAAGATAGCAACAGGAACTACGGATAACTTGGATTCCATCACGTTCTCCTTTGACGGTACCATACCAGCGAAGGTAGACGTCTACCACACCGTCAAGGTCTTCGGGACGATCATCGATGGGATCGGAAATAGTACGGTAGGGTCCGAACAAGTTGAGCTAAGGACATTCATCCCCAAGAACCTTTAAGGGAGGGGGCAACCGAGGTGATCTTCAAGAAGCTCAGGAATGACAAGGGAGTAACCATGGTCGAGCTTATACTCGTGATAGTTGTAGTGGGCTTCGTGATGGCTGCCGCCCTGTCCTTCTTCCTGTTCGGCACGAGGACATTCACGTTGGGAAGCAACCAGGCAAAGATCCAGCAGGAGGCAAGGCTCGCGACGACGATCGTCAGCCAGGACCTGAGGACCGCAATAAACGTAAGGGCCGAATACTCGGGCGGAGCACCCGGTACCGGGGAATTCATGGTCGAAAGGGTAGGGGATGAGCCCCCATACGCGCTAAGGTATGTAAGGCCGAGTGGAAACCTCGAGACAGCCTATGTGTTCATGGACCTTTCATTCGACGTGACGTATGATAGCACTGCGGGCAAGTATTTCGTAATTTTCAGTGCTACGGGGGTCGAGAAGGACAGGGACTACACGATAGCCAGCACGATGTTGCTGGAAAACAACCAAGCATCGACTTTGATACCGGGTGAAGACTATCTTCAAATAATCTTCGGGAAGTGATCACCCTAAGGAGGGGGTATAGATGCGTAGTAGAATCAGGAACCAGAAAGGCATAGCCCTTCCGTTAGTGCTCCTTTTCGTAATAGTGCTGATAATGCTCGGTTTTGGGCTTTCTATCTTCGGCTATTATGAAGCTACTTCAGCAATCAGGGAAGAACACCTGGCCAAGGCTTTCTATATAGCCCGGGGCAGCGTAGCGGCCCTTACGGACTATCTGACGAAAATCCCGGGCGATGTGACCGAAAACAACATCCAGGAATACCAGGAGGATGTCTCCACATTCGTGGACGAGCTTGTGTCCCACGGCATTAAGGGCTTCTACGAGGCGGGCGGGACGATTAGTCCTGAAGGGCTGAGCAATTTCGTGATAACGGCGAAATCATATAAAGACACGAGCACAAAGACGGGCAGGTTGGAACTGACATCCGTGGGTACGTCTGGGAAGTTCACCCATGAGGCATCCATACAACTTAAATATTCGCTTACAGAGTATAAGCCATTCGGCTTGGTCGACTGCGCGCTTTTTACGAAATCCACGGCGAACGCAGACGAGAAACTGAGCAATGACTATAAGGTTGATGTCATCTCCGGGAAAATCGTTGCATACAACGACCCGTTGGACCCTAATACGCCGAGTGAGATCCAGAGGGACATTCATGTCGATCCTCTTGATCCTGCCTGGCCCGATATCCTAGCCGAGCTGAGAAACTACAGGATACCCAGGAAACTCGAGTTCACGGGGACGGAGAAAGGAGCCGTCGTAATCAACGGCGACACAGTATGGTCCAACAGCGCGTCGAAGTCAGCCCCTACTATCTATCATTGCAACAGCCTGACGATAAAGAGCGGTTCTTTGAGGTTCAACAACCCCGGGGTAGTCTATCTGATAGTGGATAACGGCCTGGATATCAATGGGAAGATCGGATGCACCGAGACATGCAATCTGAAGAGCACCCCCGCCGTTCATAGCGCCAACTGCTGGTTAGGCAGGGTGAACATCATCTATATGGGAAGCAATGACATAAAGATCGGCGGTAATGCATATATTAGGGCCAATATAATATCCCTCAGGGCTGATATATCGATGGATATCACGGCGATAGGCACTCCGACCTTGAGCGGCCATATCGTAGCCGGCACCACCGGCACAATCACGTTTGGTGGTAACTTTGAGAACGCCCCGTCAATGATATATGCCCCTAACGCGACGGTCATCGTGAAAGGTTCGGCCAGCGTACCCGATTTCTATGGCTCCGTGATCTGTGATGTGTTCAATCCTAACTCGCATTTCGAAATCCGTTACGAGAGGATACCTCGTTCATCGCTGCCGATCTGGTACGGCGCGGATGCTACCGGTTACCTTGACGAAGAGGATAATCTGGGCACTGACGAATACTACATAACCAACTTAATATCGGACAGGTGGCTGTAGGGCGTCAGGATTCTATGCTTAGCATTGTATGAAACTGCAACTACAGCAGCTTCGAATAAGAATACGCTGCTGGAGGTCGGGGAAATTACCCGGCCTCATTTGTTGATTGGGCGTTTTTATGGTATTTTATCCTTATAGCTATTCAACTGTGAAGGATTATTGGATGCCTCTTAGAACCTCTATCGCCATTGACGGACCCGCCGGATCCGGCAAGAGCACAATAGCGAAGATGCTCTCGGCGGCCACTGGCCTTCCCTACTTGAGCACGGGGGAGATGTACAGGGCTATAGCTTTATGTGTTCTTAGGGCCAAAATAGACCCTTATGAGGCCGACGGTGTCCTCAAGTGCGCCCTAGATTCGAAGATAAGCGCCGTTCCCGACGGCAGGGGCGGCTTCAGGATCCTTTGCGGCGAAGAGGATGTAACGGGCCTTCTCAAATCGCCTGAGGTGGGGAGGGCGTCTTCTCCCGTGGCGATCCATGCGGCCGTCAGGAAGCTCATGGTCTCGCTGCAAAGGGGTATAGCCGCGGACAACGACGTCATAATGGACGGGCGGGACATCGGCACGGTAGTCCTGAAGGAATCCGAAAGGAAGATATACCTGGACGCCACGGTCGAGGAAAGGGCAAGAAGGCGGCTACTTGATTTCAAGGGTGACGGCATCGGCTACGAAGAAGTCTTGAATGACCTCAAGGAGAGGGACAGGCGCGACAGCAGCCGCGAGGTCGATCCATTGAGGCCGGCTGAAGGAGCTCTGATCATAGATTCGACGAATATGTCGCCCCAGCAGGTCGTAGATGAGATAATATCACGCTTCTGCATTAAGGCTGGAGGTCTCGGGGATGCTTAACAGGCCATTGGCGTTCTTCATCTGGGTATACATACGCATCTTCCACCGTTTCCGCTGTTTCGGGGCGTACAAGGTGCCTTCAACGGGCCCTGTGATAGTTGTGGCCAACCACGGAAGCTTCATAGACCCTGGATTGATCGCATGGAACGTCAAACGACCGCTCTTCTACATGGGCAAAGCGGAGCTGTTCAAGAACCCCGTTCTGGCGTTCCTGCTTAACCTGGTGAATACGTTCCCGGTCAAGCGCAACGGCGCTGACAGGGCCGCGATGAACCATTCCATTAAGCTGCTCAACGAGGGTAAGGGACTTTGTGTTTTCCCGGAAGGAACGAGGACTCTCGACGGAAAGATGGGGACCTTCAAGTCCGGGGCCGCATACCTCGCATTGGTGACCGGTGCGACTATGGTGCCCGTGGCGCTGTTTGGTACCTATCAGGCATACATGAAGGGAACGAAGAGGATCCATCTTGTCCCGTTCAAGTCCGTTTTCGGGGATCCGATAAAGGTCGAGAAAGTTGACCAGCATGATATCGAGACTCTAAGGACTAGATCCCAAGAGCTGTCGGATCAGGTGAAAGCCAACATACAGTCCATGCTGGACGAAGATAAGGAGGCCCAGGATGAAGCTGTTCATTGACACCGCAAATCTCGATGAGATAGTCAAGACCGATAACATGGGGATAATCTGCGGTGTGACTACGAATCCCACCCTTTTGTCCCGCGAAGGCCATAATCCGAGGGAGATGGCAGCCAAGATAGCCGACAGGGTGGATGGGCCGGTCAGCTACGAGGCAGTCTTGCTGGATGCCGAAGGGATGGTCAAGGAGGGCAAGGAGATCGCGGCCATGGCCCCCAACATGGTGGTAAAAGTACCGATGACCACAGAGGGCCTGAAGGCCATCAAGCGCCTTGCCGAGCTGGGAATAAAGACGAACGCCACCCTGATATTCAACGAGAACCAAGCGCTCCTGGCAGCCAGGGCGGGGGCGACTTATGTGAGCATATTCATCGGAAGGCTGGTAGACAGGGGCGTCGACGCCATAGGCATCACTAGGAACATAAGGATGATTTTCGACACCAACGACATGGACACCGAGATTATCGCGGCTTCCATAAGGAATACCGAGCAGGTGACCCAGTGCGCAATTGCCGGAGCACACATAGCAACGGTGCCTTACAGGGTGCTTATGGAGATGGTGGAGCATCCCCTTACGACGGCCGGTATAGAGAAGTTCATGGAAGATTGGAAGAAGGTATCTGATAAGTAGTGAAAGTAATACTGGCGGAATCGGCCGGTTTCTGCGCCGGAGTAAGGCGGGCCGTGGATATCGCCGTCGACGCAGTCGGCAAGGCGGAAGCCGAGGGGCGGGGCTGTGCCACTCTGGGGCCCTTGATACACAACGACGACATGATAAGGAGCCTCGAAAGGCAAGGCCTTCCCTCCGTAAGCGAATTGTCGGAAACGGCCGGCAGGGACATAGTCGTCCCGTCGCACGGGACGTCATCCGGAGTGCTGAAAGAGGCCGCGTCCATGGGGCTCAGGGTAGTGGACGCCACATGCCCTCACGTGAACCGCCTCAAGAAAAAGGCGGTCGACTGGGAGGCCGGAGGCGGGACCGTCGTCATAGTAGGAGACAGGAGACATCCCGAGATATCGGGAGTGGCTTCCTACCTGAGGGATCCGATAATATCGGATGACCAAGAGGAGATTCTGAAGGGAGCAGCGTCCAGGCGCGGTGAGAGGTTTTTGGTCCTTGCTCAGACGACGCAAGTGGCGGAATTCGTAATCGGTGTATTCGAAGCCCTTAGAGCGGCCGGTCATGACGTTATCTATAAGAACACCGTCTGCCCTGCCACGAAGGAGCGCCAGGAGGAAACCAGGCGCCTTTCCTGCAAGGTGGACGCGATGATCGTAATCGGAGGACCGAAGAGCGCGAACACCAGGAGGCTCGAAGAGATAGCGGGAGCTTCCGGCAAGCCTACTTACAGGGTTGCAAACTTGTCTGAGCTGGATGTCAAGGGCATCAAAGATGCAGGTTACGATAAGTTGGGCATCACAGCGGGGGCATCGACCCCAGATGGCATTATCAAGGAGGTAGTCAAGGCGATGGCAGATCTAGGCGCGGAGAAGGAAATGACAATGGCAGAGCTGGAGCAGCTCTATCCCGAAAAGAAGGAGGCAGCGCCCGTCAAGAAGGAGCTGCAGGTAGTCACGGGCAAAGTGACTCTTGTCACAGATGACGAGGTGCTGGCGGACGTAGGGCAAGGAGCGGATGTTCATGTACCCAAGGACCAGCTTACCTTCTCTAAGTCTGTACTGCCGGGGCAGTTGTTCCAGCCCGGGGATGAGATCACGGTTGCGTTGGAGGACTTTGACGCACAGAAGGACGTGCAATACGCGTCTAAGGTGAAGGCGGACGCCATCACTTCGTGGGAGAGGGCGAAGGGCGCATTCGAATCCGGAAGCCCTCTGGAAGGTGTCATAGTTGAGGCGGTCAAGGCCGGCGTAGTGGTCGACCTCGGATTACGGGCTTTCATGCCCGCTTCCCAGATCGGGAAGCGCATCGAGGACCTAAGCACGATAGTGGGTACGAAAGTACGGGTTAAGGTAGTCGAGCTCGAGGAGAACAGGAAGGGCGCGGTCGTATCCGCAAGGGCGCTCCTTGAGGAAGAAGCGGCCAGACAGAGGGAGGAGAACTTCTCCAAGGTGCAAGTCGGCTCGGTCTTGCAGGGCGTAGTCAGGAAGATCATGCCGTTCGGCGCCTTCATCAACCTGTTCCCCGGAGTAGACGGCCTATTGCACGTATCCGAGATATCCTGGCAGAGGGTCGGGAACCCGTCCGAGGTCCTCAACGAAGGCATGAACGTTGAGATCAAAGTCATAGCGATAGACGATGCCAGGGGAAAGATTTCTCTCAGCATGAAACAGCTTGCCGAGAAACCTCGTTTTAAGACTATGGCGGTGGACCTCGATGAAGGCGGAATATACTCGGGGACGGTGGTCAAACTAATGAGCTTCGGCGCTTTCATAAGGCTTGAGGGCGGCGCTGAGGGGCTCGTGCACGTCTCCCAGATCTCCGACAGCCGTGTCCAGTCTCCTGAAGACGTACTCTCGGTGGGCCAGGAAGTCAAGGTAAAGGTGCTTTCGGTGAACCACGAGAATGGAAGGATCAGCCTGTCGATAAAGGAAGCGGCTGACAGGGCTGAGAGGGAGAAGTACGAAGATTATATGAAGTCCTCCGAAGAAGACTTTAAGATCACGATTGCCGACAGGATAAGGATAAAGCAGCAGAGCGGCAAGCGCTAAAGTATACTTATCACCGCCGATAAAGTATAATATCTATGTTTATCCAGTACATGTGGTAGTGAAAGGGGCTTGACCTATGGACAATCGAGTTAAGAAATCCTATATCTTGTTGGCCTCGGTAGTTGCGGTAGTAGTAATCGCCGCATCGGCGTGGGTCATTTTCAGCAGAAAGACCGCCGTAGCGATGGTCAACGGAGAGAGGATAACCAGGAAGGCCTTCCTTGACAAGCTTGAGAGCCAGGCTGGCGCACAGATACTCCAGGAGATGATCAACGAGACCCTTCTGGCCCAGGAAGCCAAGAAGGCTGGCGTTTCCATCACGCAGGAGCGCGTGGATGAGGAGCTGGCAAAGGTCAAGACCAACCTGGGCGACCAGTATGAATATGTGCTTAGCATGTATGGCATGACCGAGGATAGCCTGCGTATGACTTTACAGCAGAACCTCCTTGCCTATGAGATATCGACTAAGGACATAGTGGTCACCGAGGACCAGATAGCGGCCGATTACAAGGCCAATCCCGATTACTACCTCGAACCCGCCCAGGTAAGGGCGAGCCATATACTGGTCAGGACCAAGGAAGAAGCCCAGGAGGTCCTCAACGAGCTCAAGAAGGGCGCAGATTTCGTGGAGCTTGCCAAGGCGAAGTCGATCGACACCGGAACCGCTGCTAACGGCGGAGACCTCGGCTTCTTCGGTTCGGGCGCTATGACAGAGGCTTTCGAGACCGCCGCGTTCAAGCTTAACGTCGGCCAGCTTTCGCCCATAGTCGAGACCGAATACGGCTTCCATGTGATCCTTTGCACCGACAAGAAGGCCGAGAAGATGCCCACTCTAGAGGAAGCGCACGACCTGGTAGTGGAGAAGATCAAGGGCGAGCAGGCGAAGAACATAGACACGCTGCTGCTCGAGGTCAAGGATAAATCGACTGTTACCGTGACCGACAGCAAGTACGAATCGCTGAACGTCACACACGAGTAAAGTCGAGCCCTCTTTGCGGAGAAAAGCCTTCTTGGAGGGGCTTTTCTCCGTTTTTTAATTAGGTGGGGTGGAATTGGTAAAGACTGTGGCAAAAGTGAAGAATGTCGCCGTGGGTTCTCCCGCAGCGAAAGCCGGGCTCATGGCCGGGGATACCATATTGGGAGTCGACGGTTACGAGATGGTCGACATAATCGACTGGCGCCTCCTTACTTCCGACTACTCCTTCACTGTTTATGCGGAGCGCGAAGGCAAGGAGCTGGAACTGTGTGTCTACCGCGACGAGATGGCAGACCTCGGGGTTGAGTTCGAGGACATACTGTTCGACGGCATAAGGGAGTGCGCCAACAGGTGCGTATTCTGCTTCGTAGACCAGCTGCCGGACGGCGTAAGGGACAGCCTATGCATAAAGGATGACGATTACAGGCTTTCCTTCCTGCAGGGCAATTTCGTCACCCTTACGAATTGCTCCAAGAGGACGCTGGACAGGATAGTCGAATTCAGGATGTCCCCGCTCTACATATCGGTGCATGCGACTGATCCTGTGATACGAAACAGCCTGCTCGGCAGGAAATCGACAAGGCCGATCATGGAAGTGCTGGGCTATCTGAAGGATAACGGCATAGAGATGCACACCCAGATAGTCGTAGTACCCGGTATGAATGACGGGGCCGTTTTAAAAAGGAGCGTCGAGGAGCTCTCGACACTACGTCCCGGCTTGCTGTCGATAGGTGTTGTGCCGGTAGGGTTGACGAGGCATAGGCGGATAAACGAACAGATCCGGTCCGTGAACGAAACCGAGGCGAAGGATACCCTGGATATGATAGGCGATCTGCAGTCCAGTTTCCTTTCGCATTTCGGGACCAGGTTAGTCTGGGCATCGGATGAGTACTACCTGGTAGCCGGGCGGAATTTCCCCGATGATAAGTCCTATGAGGGATACGTCCAGCTTGAGAATGGGATAGGTCTGGCAAGGTCTCTTTCCGGCGATGTCGAATCATTGCTTTCCGAAGGTACTTGGGTTAGCGATCCGCAGGCCAGCAACACATGCTTGGTGACCGGAACAGACGGAGCTAGGGTCATAGGCCCTTTGCTGGATAAGATTGAAGTGCTTTCGGGATCGAAGACTGACTTGATTTCTGTACCAAGCATCTACTTCGGAGGCGGAGTGACAGTAACTGGACTTGTCGTAGGAAGCGATATCATAACCGCTGTAGAGCGGATGGATGGCCGTCCTACGGCAGGGGGAAGGCTTGTCATACCGGATGTCATGCTGAGGGACGGGGAGGATGTGTTCCTTGACGGCATGAAGGTGGCAGAAGTAGCAAGACGCTGCGATATGGAACTCCGAGTGGTCAGCACTGATGCATCAGGCCTGCTTGAGGCGGCCGGCATGCATAGGAAGGCGGTATAGGATGACTACAAGACCGATGGTGGCTATAGTGGGCAGGCCCAACGTGGGTAAATCCGCCCTTTTTAACAGGATAATCAGGAGCAGGGTATCCATCGTGGAAAGCCAGCCCGGCGTCACTAGGGACAGGATATATGCCGATACCAAGTGGCAGGGGATGGATTTCGTAATCATTGACACAGGCGGCATAACCACCGGAAAACACGACCCTTTGAACGAAAAGGTGCGCGACCAGGCGGAAATTGCCGTTGAGCAGGCGGCCGTCGTGGTCCTTGTCTTGGATGCGAAGACGGGACTCATGTCAGAGGACGAGGATGTGGCAAACATAATCAGGCACAGTAAGAAGCCTTGCGTGCTCTGTGTGAATAAGGTGGATGATCCGAGGCACATGGACTATTCATTCTGGTCGTTAGGGCTTGGGGAGCCGTTACCGGTGACTGCGGCCCACGGGACAGGGGTAGCTGAGCTGTTGGATGCGATAGTCGAAAAACTCAAGGAGATCGGTTACAAGGAAAATGAGCAGGATGGTGAGGCAGCCGATGGCGCGCCTATCAAGGTGGCGTTCGTAGGCAAGCCCAACGTGGGCAAGTCATCCATCGTGAACAAATACATCGGCTACGAAAGAAGCATAGTAAGCGAACTGCCGGGGACCACGAGAGATGCAATCGACATGGATATAGACATCGATGGCAGGCCGTTCGTCCTGATTGATACGGCCGGCATAAGGCGCAAGCCTAGAATCGATACGTCAGTCGAGTTCTATTCCGTGGTAAGGAGCATGTCAGCGATAGAAAGAAGCGATGTCGCCGTCATCGTACTCGACGGTACAGAAACGGTTTCTGAACAGGACGTAAGGATAGCGGGTTTTGCCCACGAGGCAGGAAAGGCTGTCGTAATAGCTGTCAATAAATGGGATGCCATGGATAGGGAAGAAGGATACCACGAAGAGAAAATCAAGGAGATCAAAGAAAAACTCTCCTATATGGACTACGTGAAAATCATCTTCGTATCGGCCAAGCAGGGAAGGCATCTTGATAAATTGCTCAAGGCGATCGTGGATGCATTCGAGGCAAACAGGAGACGCATTGCCACCGCCGAGCTGAACAAGCTTCTGGAGGAGGCGGTCCTTCGCTTCCCGCCGCCCGGTGAGAAGGGAAGGCAGCCAAAGCTCCTTTATATTTCGCAAGTCAGGGTACAGCCGCCTACGTTCGTGCTGTTCACCAACTCGCCGGATCTGGTCCATTTCTCTTATGTCAGGTATCTGGAAAATCTTATTCGTAATGCATACGATTTTTCCGGTACACCGATGACCATCCACCTAAGAAAGAGGAGTTGAACGGGCATGGGGATTTTGGCATTGGCAATAGGCTACCTGATCGGAGCTCTACCCTTTGGCATAGTTATTACCAAGCTCGTGCTGGGTATAGATATTAGGAAAGTAGGTTCCGGCAACACGGGGACTTCCAATGTTACCAGGGCGCTCGGAGTCGGATACGGCATCGTAAACGCAATCCTGGATATCTCCAAGGGGATAGTGCCCGTGCTCATAGCTAGGTCGCTTGGCTTGGGTCTGGCTTGGCAGTGCGGTGCCTCCCTGGCAGCGGTGATAGGCCACAACTGGCCTATATATACGATGTTCAAAGGAGGTAAGGGCATAGCGACTAGTTTCGGAGCCCTGGTTGTGCTAGAGCCGCGATTCCTACTAATAGTGCCCATTTTTGCTATAATCGTGTTGTCGACGCGGATTAAGTCTTTAGCATCGATGACTTCCGCATTCTTGCTAATCCCTCTCTCATTGGTGCTCAAAGCGCCTTGGGAGATAGTGATACTGACGGTAGTTATCTGCTGCATGGCCATCTACAGACATAAGGACAACATCAAGAGGCTTTTGGCAGGGAAGGAGAACAAGATATCATACAGGCTTAAGCCTGATACATCGTTAAAGAAAAAATGATTCAGGGGGGATTACATGTTCCTAATGGTCGCATGGAAAGAGTTCGCAATAGACCTGGGCCTTTTGGTGCTATCGGTCTTGTTTGGATCTCTGGTAGGGTATGAAAGGGAGGTTCATGGCAAGTCCGCCGGCCTTAGAACGCATGCGCTTGTCTGTGTAGGAGCATCTCTTCTGACCATAGTCTCCATGAGGGGCTTTGGCGCTTGGGAAGGCGGGCTTAGAGATCCGGGCCGGATAGTAGGGCAGATGGTCGCAGGCATCGGTTTTCTGGGCGCGGGTACTATATTGAGGGACGGACTAAGCATTAAAGGGCTTACGACCGCAGCAAGCCTCTGGGCGACTTGCATGATAGGCATATCCGTAGGTGCGGGCCTTGTGCAGTATGCGGCGCTAGGGACATTGCTTGTTGTCATAGTACTGAGCCAGTTCAGTAAAGTTGAGCGCATGCTTTCGGTTAGGGCATCCTCGATGCTAAAGATCACGGCTACCGACAGGCCGGGTCTTCTCGGTGACGTTGCCGCTCTGTTGGGCAGGTATTCGATTAATATACTGAAGAGCGAGATTAACAGCGATCTTGATACGGGCATAGTGATGATTGACCTTGAATTGAGGAAGGTCATTAAGGATACCCGGGTATGTGATGTGATCCATGAACTGTCAAAGATACAGGGCATCCGGAACTACGAGGTCCGGGAATAGGAGCATTATGAAGATCTTGGTTTCAAACGACGACGGCATACATGCCGAAGGATTGGCTTCTCTTTGCAACTGCCTGACCGAGGCGGGCTTCCAAGTATTCGTGTGCGCACCGGATAGGGAAAGAAGCGCGGCCAGCCATGCATTGACGATGTACAGCCCGTTAAGGCTCATCGAGGTTGAGAATCCGGGTTTTGACGCCTTCAGGGCCTGGTCCGCTGACGGTACGCCGGCTGACTGCGTGAAAATCGCATTGGAGCTGCTCATGAAGGCGGATCCACCGGATTATGTTATCTCGGGAGTCAACAGAGGACCTAACCTAGGTACGGACATCCTGTATTCAGGCACCGTCGCAGCGGCCGCCGAAGGGTGTTTTGCGGGCATTCCGTCGATTGCCGTGTCTTGTACCGATAAACGTAATCCAAACTATCAGACGGCCTCTAAATTCGTCTCAGGACATATAACTGACATATTCATGAATGAGCTGCCATGCGGGACCATGCTCAACGTTAATGTACCTGCCGATTCCCAGGAGCAGGGCTCAGGTATGCCGTATATGTTTACCAGGGCAGGGACTATGAAATACGTCGATATATTCGACATCAGGCATGATCCCCGGGGTAGGGAGTATATCTGGATGTCGGGCAATCCGATGGACATGGACACAGAAGCGGATTATGACACTGTAGCGGTGAAGAAAGGCTTGATATCCATAACGCCGATCAAGTTCGATGTCACGGACTATGCATTACTGACGAAATTGAGGAACAGCGGCGGGGGCCATCGGTTGCTATAATATATAATATGTAAACCTTTGAGTGTAGAATAGTGGCAGGGGAGACAGGACTTGAACCCGCAACCCTCGGTTTTGGAGACCGATGCTCTGCCAATTGAGCTACTCCCCTGCGATGGCGTATTCATATGCAATAAGTATTTTACGTGCATAGGGCATTGTTGTCAATTGATTAAAAAGTAGATTACCGTAAGGAGGCAGACAAATGTCAGACTTTAAAGTACCGGTAGGGATCTCAAACAGACATCTTCATCTGAGCGAAGCGGATCTTCATAAGCTTTTTGGGGAAGGCGCGAAACTAACTGTTAAGAAGGACCTTTCTCAGAAAGGGCAGTTCGCTTGCGAAGAGGTCGTAAATCTTATAGGACCCAAGGGTAGCCTGAACAATGTAAGGGTCTTAGGGCCGACAAGGAAACAGACACAGATTGAAGTGTCCAATACCGATGCCAGGGCTTTGGGCCTTGAGCCCCCTGTGCGCGATAGCGGCGACCTGAAAGAGAGCACTCCTATCAAGATCGTAGGGCCCAAAGGAGAGCTGAATCTTACCGAGGGATGCATCGTAGCAAAGAGGCATGTCCACATGAATGATGAAGATGCCGCCAAGCTCGGACTGAAGGACAAGCAGATCGTCAAGGTCAGCGTCAAGGGAAACCGCGGCCTTGTATTCGAAGAGGTCCTTATAAGGGTACATCCGACATTTGTACTTGAGATGCACATAGACACGGACGAGGCCAATGCCTGCGGACTGAAGAACGGCGAGTTAGTCTACGTCCTTGTATGAATCAAGATGAAGGCGAGAGAGTCATACTCAAGGATCAGCGGACAACAACCGTACTGGATTTCGTCCGTCCGCGAACATATGATGGAGGCTCATCGCTTGTAGTGCCGATTTTCATTGATAAGTTGCTTTTGGTCTTCAATACAGACCGCAAAGGTTGGGAGTTTCCCGGAGGAAAAAGAGAGACCGGGGAAACTCCCTTGGACTGCGCAGAAAGGGAACTTCTTGAGGAAACGGGCATGACTGGCGGAAATTTCATCTGGCGGTGCTCCTATAGAGTCGAAAGAGAGAGTTTTATTATGGACGGCGACATATTTTCCTGCAAGTTGAGTTCCTTCTCGCCGGCGTTCCTTGACAGCAAAGTGTCAGGAGCTGGGCTTTTCTCAACTTGCCCAGCTAATCTTGCGATTACTGACGGATATATCGAATACTTCTTTAGCATATCCAAGAGCCTTTTCTGAGGTGATATCCAAATGCCGATGTTTGAGTTCAAGTGCGAAGACTGCGGACACAATTTCGAAACCCTGGCAAAGAAGGACGAGCGTGTGGTCTGCCCGAAGTGCAATTCCGACAGAACGAAGAAACTTCTTTCCAAATTCGGTTTCTCATGTGGATCTAGTTTCAAGCCCTCGGTAGGATCAAGCGATTGCAGCGGATGCAGTAGCACATCATGCAGCCCTACATGAAGTCATAGCCATTAGGGCCGGTCCGGCCCTAAGATAATAATATAGATTTACATAATGTGTATTATGCGACATTAACAATCTCGGCCAAACGGCTCCCTCTCTGAGGGGAGCGGTTCCATTTTTATTTGCCTGTAGCTAGAGGGAACTCTCCCCTCATAAAGAATAAGAGCATCATTACCGCTCCTGGATTAGAACCCAATGGCATCACTAACTACGGAGGAAATTGAATGGCTGAGATCATTTTTCGCGAAGTCGAACCTGATGAAGTAAAGATATTCGTAAGGAAGTTCGGGAAATACATAGAGTACTACAACTGCTTTCATTTCGGTGAGGATTGCTATTCCCTAGCCGCGTATGACGGTAGCGAACCTGTTGGTTTCATCTCAATTTACACTAAAGCGCTTATTCCCCCTCTCGCTGACAAGACTGACGCATATATTGATGCAATCGAGGTGGACACCTATTACCAGCGCCGTGGTATAGCTAGCAAGATGATAGAATTGTCCGAGCATTGGGCTAAGGAGCGCGGATATCGGCAAATCAGAGCATGGAGTAGCGACGACAAAATCAAGGCGATAAACATGTGGTATGCCTTGGGTTATTGCCTCTGCCCTGCAACAGAAGGTTTCCGCCCTCATGATAGCAATCCGCCTATAGGTTACTACGTGGCTAAGATATTGAGCCCTTAACCAACCATTATCAAGACATTACAATGTAAAGAGGTACCTGAGCTTAACCTTCGGTACCTCTTTAATCAATTACAGTGCCCTATTGTGCGCTATATGGCTTCGGGATTGCTAATACGTGCCCCGGGTATATGATGCCGCTTTCGATGTTGTTAATCTCTATAGTCCTCTCTACGACTGATCTTATATCGGCTTCATCCCCGTAAACGCTCCTGACGCATCCCCAAACGGTATCACCTACACAAACGATAACTTCTTCTACTCCGGTAGCATCATTCCGGCCCATGACGCAGGAACTGAATATGATGCCGAATGCCAATATGAATACGGATATGCCAGTAACGGTTAGGATCAATCTAAGGGTAGAATCACCTTTTATCCTCTTTGCCCTGTAGATGGTACCTATCATTAGTTATCCGCTCCTTATCGAACATATGTTCTGGTTTCAGTATATAGGCATCAAGGATGCATGTCAACGGCAATCGAACAAACGTTTGTATACTTTATTGATGTCTGATATATTAGTGTTAATCATGAATTGAGGTGTTATTATGCCTAACCTGAATGATAGAGAGTCACAGATACTAAGCTTCATATCAAAGGAAGCCGCAGAAAAGGGCTTTCCCCCTTCCGTAAGGGAGATATGCGCAGCGGTAGGACTGAAGTCCACTTCTACAGTGCACGGCTATCTGAACTCCCTGGAAAAGAAGGGTTTTATAAGGCGTGATCTCACTAAACCCCGGGCTATAGATGTAATCCAGGATACTGGGGATTCGATAAATGTAAGGAAGATAGCCAAAGGTGTGCCTCTGGTAGGTGCCGTCACCGCCGGAATGCCGATATTGGCCACTGAGAATATTACAGACTATATACCGATACCTAAGGACTGGGTAGGCGACGATCAGGTCTTCATGCTCAAAGTAAAGGGAGACAGCATGATAGGCGCCGGGATAAACGAAAGCGACATGCTGATAGTAAGAAGCCAGTCCGATGCTCAAAACGGCGAGATCGTAGTAGCCATGATAGAAGATGAAGCAACGGTTAAGCGTATCTACAAAACAAAGGAAACCATCGAGCTGCATCCGGAGAACCCGGCATACCAAGTAATAGTCTCCCCTGATACCAAAGTAATAGGCAAGGTAATTGGACTTCTTAGGAAAATATAATGCCCCGCATTAAGCGGGGCTATTTCATATTCATCTGGATACGAACACCTTTATGCCCTTATGGATGATGATGTATCCTTTATTTCTTTCTTCTCTACTCCACATGCCCTGAAGAAGATCTCCAAAGCCTGTTTTGTTCCCCTATCTTCCGGATTGCTGTTTTCAAGCTTGTCATAGAAGTTCGGAAGCTGCTGATACCATTGTTTTGCCATGAATATCGCGCTCTCTACACCTTCGTTGTTTATTACACTTATAAGTCTGTCATAGGTGTTCCTTCTCGTCGAAGCTTGCTTTTCCCAGAAATCGGGGTTCTCTGTGAGCTGCGCAGCGAGGAGATCCTGTTTCGCGATGGCCCTGAAGCTCTCGAGCCCCCGCAGTATATCCTCGCTTGATATGAGGTGCATGTTACTCACACCTTTCCTATTATTCTGACGACCCTATATCTATTATACGATAATCTATCACATTTCCTCTCTAAGTAAAGACATTACTTTCTTCATGTCATGCCATACGTCAGTCTTCCTGGATGGGTCCCTGAGCAGGGCTGCGGGATGGAACGTAGGCATGAATTCAGTACCGTCGACCTGTATGAAATTCCCCCTTGCCTTTGTAATCCCATCCTTTGATCCGGGAATCATGGCTTTATATGCTGTGGAACCCAACAACACGATTACTTTCGGTTTAATTATTTCAATTTGTCTTTTTAAATATACAATGCAAGTATCTATCTCATCTTTCTCCGGCACCCTATTGCTCGGCGGTCTGCACTTAACTACGTTCCCAATGAATACTTCCTCTCTCTTCATGCCCATAGCGTTGATTATCGCATCCAGGAGCTTTCCGGCTGCCCCGACGAAGGGCCGCCCCTTTAAATCCTCATCGGCACCTGGTCCTTCCCCGACGAACATGACCCTCGCATCAAGGTTGCCTTCACCGGGGACGGTATTCAGCCTTGTCGAGCCTAGTTTACATGAATGGCACCTGGCCACATCATCGGTCACGGCATGCATCAGCACATTCTTGTCGTACATACTCCTATTAGTGGGCTCAATATCCTCATGCTGCTGTCTTCCTAAAAACAGACTCAGTTGCTCATCATTGTTCAATGGGCTCACTCCTAGAAAGTAATTGCACTTACATAGCTTCTGTTATATCATATTATTTGTCTAAACAGCAGTCGAGGTGTAGCGCAGTTTGGTAGCGCGCTTGGTTCGGGACCAAGAGGCCCCGGGTTCAAGTCCCGGCACCTCGACCATTTTTACGTCTGTGCAAGCGAGAGTGGCGGAATGGCAGACGCATCAGACTTAGGATCTGACGGGGCGACCCGTGAGGGTTCGAGTCCCTCCTCTCGCACCAATAACCTTTGAAACAGGTGTCTAGTAGGTATTCTGAGATGGATACTGAATGGCGATGTCCATTCAGTGTCCATCTTGCCGTTTCTGCCTGCCCAGCCTCCACTCCACAAGCTCGCGGTTGAAGGGTAACGCCCCGCCACGGCGAATCACTATTCGAAGCAGCGGGAGGTCTGCTGTCGCACTGCCGGTAGCGGAGTTGACGCACGATCATGTTAGGAGGGCTGATATCCATGCTAAAGGAGTTTCGCGACTTCGCCATGAAGGGCAACGTGCTCGACATGGCCATCGGAATAGTGATAGGCGCTTCATTCGGCAAGATAATCACGTCGTTCGTCGGCGACATACTCATGCCGCCCCTTGGCATGCTCTTGGGCAAAGTCGACTTCTCGAACATATTCATAGACCTGTCGAGGCAGGGCTTCGCGTCACTCGCTGACGCCAAGGCTGCCGGTGCAGCGACCGTCAACATTGGCCTGTTTGTTAACACCGTGATCGACTTCCTGATAGTGGCGTTTGCACTGTTCCTGGTGGTCAGGACGATCAACCGTGCAAAGGCAGTCGCTGCCAAGCCAGTGAAGGAAGAACCCGCTGCCCCGACCACGAAAGAGTGCCCCTACTGTCTGTCGGCTATCCCGATCAAGGCCGTCAGGTGCCCTCACTGCACGTCGGAGCTGTCGGTCAGGTAACTCACCTGCCCACCGAGCCGATCACGGTCAGGCGGATCACCCTGGCACAAGCCCCACTGCGCGCGTTCTCTTTGTAGTGGAATACCACACGACCCCCGTTGCCATGCAACGGGGGTCGCTTTTTGTATCCATGTGCCAAATGTCATCTGTCATCGACCATCTCTGCGATCTTCCGACGCGTCGGACCCCCACAAGACTCTGGCC
>MWDF01000004.1 GCA_002070415.1 Firmicutes bacterium ADurb.Bin153 | reverse complement strand
GTCTGGGCCGTGTCTCAGTCCCAATGTGGCCGTTCACCCTCTCAGGCCGGCTACCCATCATCGCCTTGGTGGTCCGTTACACCACCAACTAGCTAATGGGACGCGGGCTCCTCCCCAGGCGGGTTTCCCCTTTTACCGTCTTACCATGTGATATGACGGCTTCATGCGGTATTAGCAGGCCTTTCGGTCTGTTATCCCGCTCCCGGGGGCAGATTGCCCACGCGTTACTCACCCGTTCGCCGCTAGGCGCCCTTCCTCGGTATCTCTACCGCCTCCGGTCGCCCCGCTCGACTTGCATGTGTTAGGCACGCCGCCAGCGTTCGTCCTGAGCCAGGATCAAACTCTCCGACAAAAGTTCATACCTCGTCAGAGGTCTTTCTACCTAGCTTCTTAAAGCTATCCGCTGACATTACTCAAAAGATCCTCTTCGCCCGCTCGCTATTGAGTCTCTTTTCTTTCTCTCTCGTTTTTCCTTCTGCTTTACTTCCTTATTCCCGGTTTTCAAAGAGCCGCCGCCCTCGCCGTTTAATGAGGGTGGCTTAACTAATATATCGCGGCAGGAAGTGCAAGTCAAGCCTTTGAAGGCTTCGTCAGATACCGAAACCCGCTCCCTCTCCGATATATTGATGCAGCATATATACGTAATGGCCGTTCCGGTGGTCCTGCAAAGAAACAGGCCCGGGAAGCGGTCCGGGCCTGTCCTCATCTTCATGGCCGCATCCTCGTATGACGGATTACGGAGGCGCCGGCTTCGCTTTCTCCCCGGGTGCTTTCTCCAAGGCCCTTATCTCGTTCATGTACCATTCGACGGCGTCGGGTATGCCGTCCGCGTCGGAATCGACCGGCACGCCTCCTACCACCGCGTCGTCCAGGCAGAACGCGTTAAGGATCGTCCTTCCAGAGTTCGCCTTGAAGACCGCGCCCGAGTTGGGATCTCCCGGCACAGCCTCGTTGAACGTCGCCACCTTCGATCCCGACATCACGGCGCAGCCCTTGAACGCGTTCACGGCGCCGCCATATGTATCCGTCGCCCCCGTGAAATCGAGGTCCGGGACATCGTTCGGGTCCGTCCACAGGTCAGCTGCCGCATCGATCCTGTACACATTGATCGGGAACAGGCTCGAGTATTGGTGCTGGTAGCCGAACGTGGCCCAGAAGTCCTCATAATCGTCATCGTCAAGATAGCACGTGGACAGCAGTATCTTTCCTCCGGCCTGCTGGTAATAGAACATAAGCGTGGCCACCGCCATGAACATGTCCTCCGGGATGGCTGGATGCCTGTTGTCCAGTATGACGATGTCCCAGGCGTTTGCGACGAAAGACCCTGCGAAATCGGTGAGCGAATATGTCCTCGTGTATGCGAATCCCATCCTGTCCAGGGCCTTTCCCGCGAAGTCGTTGTCTGAATCCGTGAAGTACAGCACTGCCAGGTTCCTCCTGCATCCGGGCAGCACTGTCAACGAGAGAATAAGACCGACGGCCAGGATAATGACGACGACGGTCCTCATACGCACACGAACCTCCCCCTTTGATCCGGAGTAGATCCACCGCTCTTGCCGCTTTGATACGGAATAGTTTGACACGACAATCACAAAGTCCTTCCTGTATTACATATTTGGACTGGCTTAGCAATACATGCCGCCCTGCCTCTTTTCCATAGCGAAAAGAAAAGGCCGGGGCCATCAACTGTCCCCGGCCTTTACTTTCAATATCATGATCTCAAGGACTTGTCGGCCGTTTTCGGTACCTACCTGACCGCCCCGTATACCCTTATCGACTTGACGGCCATCTTCGCCGGGCTTCCCTGCATTATCGGGTTCGCGAAGACGTAGAAGTAGACGGAGGCTCCCTCCTTCAGCCATGTGTAGCTGCCGTCGAAGGACTCGTTCGTGTCCGGGTCCTTAAGCTCCGCCTTGCCCGGCCATACCGTAAGGAGGAGGTAATGCGGCACCGGCCTGCCCTTCTTCTGCGAATTGGTCCTGTAGTCGCCCTCACCTTGTATGCTGCTGATGCCGAAATGCGAGCTGTCCGTGCCGGCGATCCTGTTCCAGAAGACCCACAGGTTGGGAAGCTTCCAGGCATTCGGGTCCTTTACGGCACCCAGGGCCAGGACGATATTGTCGGTCGCGGACTGGTCGAATTCGACCAGTATTCGTACGGGGTCAAACTTCATCGCCTGGCTTACGGTAAACAAAGGCGCGGCGCTCACTATTCCGGTCCTGCCCAGCCCGCTTCCCTGGGGGACGACGATCCTGAGCGCGCCGCCCTCCAGCTTCGCGAATTTCTGGAAGTCACCGCCCGAATACCCGATGCCGGTCCACAAGGAAGAAAGGGCGCCGTCGAACTCATCCTCGATGACTGGGATGCCGGTCAATCCGGGGACGGGGTTCGCCGCATCAGCTGATGCGGCCAGCGACACCAGAATGATGAGCGCTGTGACAATGGCCGCTCTTAGCGCTTTCACCACTGAATGGGAGCCGATCGTTTTGTCCATACCTTCATCCGCCTTCCCTCGTGATATGATGCTCGGTTATGAAAGGGCGCCCCGTTCCTTACGCGAGGCGCCCTGCTTTACTCCGTTGCCTCCGGACAGCGTCTACTTCGTACGGCATCCGCCTTTTTCAGCCGTCCCTTCGTTTTCTTCCCTAGTCAGGCTACTCCTGCTGTTGGTTGAACAAGGTCCCCTCTTCCGAAATCGTCTCCGGGGTTTCCTGCTGCTCGTCCTCCTCTGCGGGTATGAGCGCGGCGGCTATGACAAGATCGTCATCCCTTAGGTTCATGAGCCTTACACCCTGGGTGGCCCTGCCCATGACCGATATGTCCGCCACTCCCATCCTTATCACCTGTCCGCCTTCGGTCATCACGAGAAGGTCGTCCTTCTCGGATACGAACTTGACGCTTGCGATCTTGCCCGTCTTCTTAGTCAGGTTCATGGCCTTCACGCCGCTGCCTCCCCTGGTCTGGCACCTGTACTGGGAGAACTCGGTGCGCTTGCCGTAGCCGTTCTCGGTTATGACCAGGACTTCGTGCTCGTCCTTTGCGATATCGGCGCCGACTACGATGTCACCTTCCTTAAGGCGCATCCCGCGCACTCCGGCCGCGGTGCGTCCCATGGTCCTGACGTCGCTTTCCTTGAACCTTATGCTCAAGCCCCTCTTGCTGACCATTATTATCTCGTCGCTTTCGGTGACCTGCCTCACAACGATCAGCTCGTCGTCATCGCTGAGGTTCAGGGCTATGAGCCCTACTTTCCTGATGTTGGCGAAATGGTCCAGGGAGGTCTTCTTCACCGTGCCGTTCTGGGTCACGAAGAATACCTTGATGTCCTCGGCGAACTCGTTGACGGGAAGCACTGCCGTGACCTTCTCGTTGCTGTCGATCTGTATCAGATTCACGACTGCCGTACCACGCGCCTGCCTGCTCGCCTCCGGGATGTTATAGCCCTTGAGGCTGTAGACCTTCCCCTTGTTGGTGAAGAACAGGATGGTGGAGTGCGTGCTTGTGCATATGACGCTCTCGACCACGTCCTCGTCCTTGAGGGTGGCGCCGGATACTCCCCTGCCGCCCCTCCTCTGGGACTTGTAGGTGGTCGCCGGCATGCGCTTGATGTAGCCGAAGCTGCTCATCGAGATGATTATCTCCTCGACGGGGATCAGGTCCTCGTCTACGATCTCTCCCTCGTCCGGCACCAAGTCGGTGCGCCTGGGATCTGCGAACTTCGCCTTGATGTCGAGCATCTCGTCCTTTATAAGCTGCTTGAGCAGCCCTTCGTCCGCAAGGATGGCCTTTAGCCTATCGATGGTCTCCTTGAGGGTCCTGTACTCCTCCTCGATCTTGCCGCGCTCCAGGCCGGTCAGGCGCTTCAGCCTCATGTCGAGTATCGCCTGCGCCTGCTTCTCCGAGAGGCCGAAGCTTTCCATTAGCCCGGTCCTCGCCTCGTTGTCGTCCTTCGATGCCCTGATGAGGGCGATTACCTCGTCTATGTGGTCGAGGGCCACGAGCAGCCCTTCCAGGATATGGGCGCGCTCTTCGGCCTTGCCCAGCTCGAACCTCGTGCGCCTGGTGACGACTTCCTTCTGGTGCTTGACGTACTCCGTCAGGACCTCGGACAGCGTCAGGACCCTGGGTATGTTGTTCACAAGAGTGAGCATTATGACGCCGAAGTTGGTCTCGAGCGGCGTATGCTTGTACAGCTGGTTCAGGACCACGTTCGGGTTCGCGTCCTTCTTCAGCTCGACCACGACCCTGAGGCCGTTCCTGTCCGACTCGTCCCTCAGGTCGGTTATGCCGTTTATCTTCTTGTCCTTGTGGAGGTCTGCAATCTTCCTCACCATGTCGGCCTTGTTGACCATGTAGGGGATCTCGTCCACGACTATCCTGGTCTTGCCGCCGCTCATGGGCTCGAAGTGCACCTTGGCCCTCGTCTTTATGCTTCCCCGCCCCGTGTTGTAAGCGTCCCTGATGCCCTGGGTGCCAAGTATCTGGGCCCCCGTCGGGAAGTCGGGCCCGAGGATGTACTGGTTCAGCTCGTCTGGCGTAAGGTCGGGGTTGTCGATCAGCGCGACGGTGCCGTCGATCACTTCACCCAGGTTGTGCGGGGGTATGTTCGTAGCCATGCCGACCGCGATACCGGAGGAGCCGTTCACCAGCAGCTGCGGGAAACGCGCAGGCAGAACCTGCGGCTCCTTCAGGGATTCATCGAAGTTGGGCACCATGTCCACGGTTTCTTTGTCTATGTCGGCGAGCATGAAGGCGGAGAGCTTTGCCATCCTCACCTCTGTGTACCTCTGCGCCGCCGGCGGGTCGCCGTCCACGGAGCCGAAGTTGCCGTGGCCGTCTACAAGCATGTTCCTGAACGAGAAATCCTGTGCCATCCTCACCATGGCGTCATATACAGACGATTCTCCGTGGGGATGGTACTTACCTATGACCTCGCCCACCACGGTGGCCGACTTCCTGTACGGCTTGTCTCCCGTAAGCCCCAACGTGTCCATGGCGTACAGGATCCTTCTGTGGATGGGCTTCAGCCCGTCGCGCACGTCGGGAAGCGCCCTTCCCACGATGACGCTCATCGAATATTGCAGGTACGACCACTTCAGCTCTTGCTCGATGTCCCTGTCGTGGTAAGTGGCTCCCTGCAGGAGCTCCATTTCTTCAGACATATGTTCACCTCTTGGGTCGAATTCTTGCCTAGATGTCTATGTTCTTCGCGTATATCGCATGGGTCTCTATGAATTTGCGCCTCGGCTCGACGGCGTCTCCCATGAGTATCGAGAACAGCTCGTCAGCCTTCCTCGCGTCTTCCATGGCGACCCTGAACATCGTCCTGGTTTCAGGGTTCATCGTCGTATCCCAGAGCTGTTCGGCGTTCATCTCTCCTAAGCCCTTGTACCTCTGGATGTTGTAGTTGTCCCGGCCTATCTGGTCCAGGGCCTTCTGCAGCTCCTCGTCGGAGTATACGTACTTCTCGATCTTCCCGGCCTTGATCTTGTAGAGCGGGGGCTGGGCTATGTAGATGTGCCCCTCCCTTATCAGGTCCGGCATGTAGCGGTAGAAGAACGTCAGCAGGAGGGTCCTGATGTGGGCGCCGTCGATGTCGGCGTCCGTCATGATGACCACCTTGTGGTACCTCAGAGAATCGAGGTTGAAGCTCTTCTTGTTGCCGTTTCCGTTATCTTCGTCGTCAGTGGGGACCGCGTTGGGGCCCTCCTCGTCGAAGCCCGCGTCCAGGGCAGTTATGATCGACCTTATCTCGTTGTTCTCCAACACCCTTTTGATGTCGGCCTTGTATACGTTTATGACCTTGCCCCTGAGCGGCATTATCGCCTGGAAGCGGCGGTCCCTGCCCGATTTGGCGCTTCCTCCGGCAGAGTCTCCCTCCACGAGGAATATCTCGCACCTGGCCGGGTCCTTGTCCGAGCAGTCCGCCAGCTTGCCGGGAAGGGCCGAGATCTCAAGCTCGCTCTTCCTGCGTACGAGGTCCTTCGCCTTCTGGGCCGCCTTCCTCGCCCTTGAGGTGGCGAGGCACTTCATGATTATCGCCTTCGCCGTGCGCGGGTTCTCCTCGAGGTATTCGGCCAGAAGCTCGGTGACGGAGCTCTCCACTATCCCTTTTATCTCGCTGTTCCCAAGCTTAGCCTTGGTCTGGCCTTCGAACTGAGGTTCGGGCAGCTTGACGGATATCACGGCGGTGAGGCCCTCGCGGACGTCGTCGCCCATGAAGTTCTCGTCGAATTCCTTGAACTGGTCCTTCCTGTTCCTGGCATAATCGTTGATCGTCTTCGTGAGGGCCGACTTGAGCCCCGACATATGGGTGCCGCCGTCGGCGGTGTTCACGTTGTTCGCGAACGAGTATATGCTCTCCGAATAATTGTCGGTATATTGCATCGCGACTTCTACCTGGACCTTCTCCGGGGTCTCCTTCCTCAGGTAGATGATGTCCTCGTGTATCTTCTCGCGGGCGACGTTCATGTGCTCCACCATCGACTTTATGCCGCCCTCGAAATGGAACGACTCGCGCTGGCCGTCCCTTTCGTCCACGAGCTCGAGCTTGAGCCCCGCGGTCAGGTACGCCACCTCCTCGAAGCGGTGGCTCAGCGTCTCGAAGCAGAAGTCCTGCGTCTCCTTGAAGATGGCAGGATCCGGCTTGAACCGTACCGTCGTGCCGCTCGTGCTGGCGTCTCCTATCACCCGGATCTGCCCGAGGGACTTGCCCTTCGAAAACGCCTGGTAGTACTCCTTGCCGTCCTTCTTCACCCATACTTCCATTATCTCGGACAAAGCGTTGACTACCGAAGCTCCCACTCCGTGCAGTCCCGTCGATATCATGTAGCTGCTCTTCCTGAACTTACCGCCGGCATGGAGCATGGTAAGCACGACCTCGAGGGCCGACTTGCCTACCTTGGGGTGTATGTCGACAGGTATCCCCCTGCCGTTGTCGCAGATCGTGGCCGAGCCGTCCTTGCCCAGGGTCACGGTTATCGTATCGGCGATTCCCGCCAACGCCTCGTCGACGCTGTTGTCGACTATCTCGTACACCAGATGGTGCAGGCCCCTCGTATCCGTGCTGCCTATGTACATAGCGGGGCGTGCCCTGACTCCCTCGAGCCCTTCGAGCACATCTATGTCTGCGGAGCTGTAGTGCTCCTCCGTTATCGCAGCCTTATTCAGTTCTTTCTCCAAAGCGGTCTCCTCCCGGGAAAAGTATTGCCTAATTACACACAGTTTATTATACCACAAAGAGCTTCCCAATTGGCGTTCTATGTGGCTTTATACTCCTGCTTCGACGAAAAAATCATGCCTTCTGGCTGGAAGGCATGAAGCGGATTTCGATGCCTTTTCTACGCCTATTCTACGACCACCGCCGTGCCCGATGCGGTCACCATCAGCATGTTGCCGTGCTCTCCCAGCACCTCATAGTCCACGTCCACGCCCACGACAGCATTGGCTCCCAGTTTCCTGGCTCTTTCCATCATCTCGTGGACGGCGTTCATCCTCGCGTCGATGAGTTCGTTCTCGTATTCTCCCGACCTTCCCCCGAGGATGTTGGTGATGCCGGCCGCGAAATCCTTGATGAAGTTCACCCCCGACACTACTTCCCCGAAGACCAGCCCCTTGTACTCCGTTATCTTCCTGCCCTCCACTCCGGGCGTCGTGGTCACTACCATGCCGAACCCTCCTTTGCGTATCCGTGCCAGATCCTCACATATCCGACAGTCCGAGCTCCTCTAGCACGCTCTCAGGCACATATCGGCCAAGGCCTTGCGACATGACGGCATCGTAGGGTTCCCCCGTCGACGCGCACACGCCCGCCACCAGCAACGACCAGGCCTTCCTGTCGTCTCGCCCTTCGGAGGCGGCCTTTTCCTTGACGGCCTCGTCGGTGAGCCTCTTTCCCGCCGTCCTCCTCACGAAGGCGACTGTCTCCTGCACAAACTCCTCGTCCAGGTCCGAAAGTCCCGAGACCTCGATGATGTCCGCGTCCGAAGCTACGGGGCTTTCCATGAGGAAGGAGATCGCCTGCTCGGTCTTCCTTTTCTCGTCCCTCAACGCGCAGACCTGGCAGTAGCGGCTTTCCGTCGGCAACCAAACGCCGCAGATGGGGCATATCTTCGAATTCTTGAGCCTTGCTATGGCCTCCGTCTTTACGTGCAGCTCCAGTGCCCTGCGAAGTTCCCTGGGAAGCCTTTTTGCCATCCTTTCGAACTTGGCCAGGTCCTCGCCGGACAGCGATACCGCGTCCAGCTCCCTTACTACTGGCCATTCGTCCGTCCTGTTGCGAGTCCTCGACTTCGAGTGTTTCGGACGCCGGGTGCTGCCGAAGCTCATGAACCTTATGTCCTTGACTCCGACGAGGTCGCAATGCTTCCCAAGCTCCTCTAGTATCTCCTTGCCGAGCATGCTCATCTGCTGGGCCCATACGGGCTCGTCCACCGAAACGTGTATGACGCCCTCCCTTATGGAATTGACCGCGCTGCCCGCCGCGAACATGCCCCTCATGTGCTCGTCCCAGGCAGTCGCGATCGAAGCTAGCCCTATGGACCTAGAAAGTCCAGCCCTTCCGCCCCGGGACGCAAGGACGCCGCCGATGCTCTTGAAGCCCTTCTTCATGCGGGTCCCACCTCGCCTTGAGTCACGCGGTACGAAAGACAACCCGGCATGGAGAACGCATACTCCGCGTCAGTCGCCGTTATGACGGTCTGGCACCTGCCCAGGAACCGGCGTATGAGCCTTTGCCTGCGCCCCTCGTCGAGCTCGGACAGGACGTCGTCCAGCAGCACGACCGGAGCTTCTCCCCTCGATGCCGTTATCACTTCCGCCTCGGCCAGCTTCAGTGATATCACAGCCGTGCGCTGCTGGCCCTGGGAGCCGAAGTTCGAGGCCGTCCTTCCCCCTACCGAAAGGCCAAGGTCGTCCCTTTGCGGTCCGACAAGGCACGCTCCCCTTGCTATTTCGGCGGCCCTGTGGGTGGCGAGCTTCCTTGCGAAGGCCTCTCTCACAGATCCGAGGTCAGGCCTATGTCCGACTTCTACAGAGGGGACGTAGGTGACTTCCAGCCCTTCGCCCGAATCCGCTATGTAGGCATAGGTGTCGGCCGCGAGCGGGGCGAAGGCGTCGACGGCGTCGGATCTCATCTTCACTAGCAACGAGCCTTCCTTTACGAGGCCCTCGTTGAATATGTCCAGCAGGCGCGGCGCGTCGGGCATCTCGTGGTAGTTCTTTAGGAGCGCGTTCTTCTGCAGCACGGTCCTCGAATAGACGCTGAGTGTCTGCCTGTATACGGGAGAAAGCTGGGATATCTGGAGGTCGAGGAACTTTCTCCTCGCAGCGGGAGAGCCCTTTACGAGGTCCAGGTCGTCAGGTATGAAGGCCACGGCGTTGAGCCTGTCCGACAGCTCTGAGGGCCTTATCTTCTCCACGTCGTTAAGCCTTGCGGTCTTCCTCCCCGCGGAGCTTACCGAAAGGGAGACCGTGAACTCGGAATATCCGCCTGAGACCCAGCCCTTCGCCCATGCGGCCTCCTCTCCCCAGCCCACCATCTCGGAATCCTTCGCCGCCCTGAAGCTCCTGCCCGCCGAAAGTGCGTATATACCCTCGAGGAGGTTCGTCTTCCCCTGGGCGTTGCTGCCGGAAAAGAGCGTGACCCCCTCCGAAAGGTCCACGTCTAGCACCTTATAGTTCCTGAAACCCCTCAGGGAGAGCCTCCTTAGGACCAACCTTACGACTCCTTGCCTTTCGTTACCGCGACTTCCCGGCCGCCGAACGAGACCGTGTCGCCCTCTCTGAGCTTGCGTCCCCTCCTGGTCTCCGTCTGGCCGTTCACCTTCACGAGCCCATCCGCTATCGCCAACTTGCCCTCTCCCCCCGTCATAACAAGACCAGCCCATTTGAGGAGCTGGTCGAGTGTTATGTATTCGGTGGAGATGTATACCTGCTTTGCGCCCATGAGCGCAACCTCCTTACCCGGCCTAGGCATGCATCATCCCGTAATCGGCATCACCAGGTACAGATAGTCTTCCTTATCCGTCTCCTTGACGCAAACCGGGCTCCTGCCGCTGTTGAATCCGATCTCCACATCATCCGACTCGAGGACTTGCAGCACCTCCTTGAGGTACTTGGCCCTTATCGAGACGACCATCTCCGCATTGCCCTGCAGGGACACCGGAAGGTCCTCCACGGCCTCGCCCAACTCGGGAGTCACGACCTTTATGGTGAGAAAACCGGGGCTGTCCAGCTCGCCGCCCGTATATGACATCTTGATCGCCGACAGGTCGTCCTTGCACATGACGGATACCCTGCCGATCGCCGACAGGAAGCTGTTCGTGTCCGTAGTGATCCTCGTGGACAGGTTCTCTGGGAAAATCTTCCTGTAGTCTGGGAACTGCCCCTCCAGGAGCCTCGTGATGTACCTGGTGTTGCCGAACTTCACGAAGGAGTGCCTGTCGGTTATGCAAATCTCCACTTCCCTCGTACCGTCGGCGGAGAGGTTCCTCTCCACTTCCCTTAGCATCCTGGCCGGCACTATGGACACTATCTTCCCTGTAAGGCCGGTCGAATACTCCACGTTCCTGTACGCGAGCCTGAAGGAATCCGTCGCTACCATCGAGACTCCCTCTTCGTCGGCCTCCACCGAGATGCCCATCAGGTATGACCTGTTGGTGTCGGTCGACGTGGCTATCGCGGTCTTCCTGATCATCTTCCTCAGCTCCGGCTCCGGCATGGACCATGTCTTCCCCGCCACCAGCTCGGGCAGCTCTGGGAAGTTCTTGGCCGGCATCGTCTTGACCGAGAAGTGGGTCCTTCCCGAGATGACGTCCACCGAACCGGCACTTTCGGAATAGTCCAGTATGACTTCCGAATGGGGCAGGTTCCCGGTTATGTCCGCGAACTGCTTGGCGGGGAATACGAAGGACCCTTCCCTTTCCACCTGCACCGGAATGAAAGTCTCTATCCCGAGGTCGAGGTCATAAGCCACGAGACGCAGGCCGTCCGCCGTGGTCTCGACGAGGATGCCGGAGAGAACCAGGTTGGTGGCTTTCTGAGACACCGCCTTGTAAACCGTCCTGACCCCGGAAACAAGAGCAGTCTTGCTGCAAGAAACCTTCACTATGAACAACCTCCCCGCCTATCTTACTTCTATATAATCTAATAATATAAGACGTCCTAGTAGTATGCACTGTGGATTTTGTTGCTAACCCGTTAAGGCTAAGCTAGGCTCACCTTTTAATATGTTGATTACTCTGTTGGGACTAGTTAATTCTGGCCCTCTGTTTCAACAACCGTCTACATCCCTTCTGGGACGAAAAGCTTTTCAACAATCCTTCAACAGCCGAAGGCATCACTTTTCAACCGTTTCATATCCTCTTCAGATCCCTCAGAAGATCCCCGATCTTGTCCTTGGAGGCTATGTCCTTGTCCATGGCATCCCGCACCTTCCTGCACGCGTGAAGGACCGTGGCGTGGTTCCTCCCGCCGAACTCCCTGCCTATGGATTCCAAGGGCATGTTGAGGATCTCCCTGCAGATGAACATCGCGGACTGCCTCGCTTCGGTTATGGCCTTGACCCTTGACGAGCTGTTCATGTCCTCCAGGTTGACGTTGAACTTCTCGGCTACCGCCTTCTGTATGAAAGCGACGGTCACCGTCTGGGGCCTCGAGCCGGGGGATATCTCGTCGAGAAGGTCGTCTATGAAATCTGGTGAAACCTTGTTCTTCCCTATGATGTTCATCCTCGTGATTATGTTGGTGAGGGCGCCTTCCAGCTCTCTAATGCTGTTAGTCACCCTTGAGGCCACCTTCTCGTACACGAAGTTGGGCAGGGCTATCCCGTCGTAGCCCATCCATTTCTGCTGTATACCGATCCTGTCCTCGTAGGTGGTCGCGGATATGGATGCTATCTGCGCCGATTTCACCCTGGAATGTAGCCTGTCGTGGAGGGTCGTAAGCTCCTTGGGGTGCCTGTCCGATGAGATTATAACGAGCTTGCCTTCCTCGGTTATCGTATTGAAGGTGAAGAAGAACTCCTCCTGGGTCTTCTCCTTCCCCGCGAAGAACTGTATGTCATCGACCAACAGGAGGTCCAGTTGCCTGTACTGGTCCCTGAACGCCTGCATGGAGGCCGCGTTAATCGATTTTATGAGCTCGTTCGTGAAATCCTCGCTGGTAAGGTAGCCCACCTTGGCATCGGGCCTTGCCTCCATCATCCTTCGCGCCGTCGCCTGCAGCAGATGGGTCTTGCCCATCCCCACCGAGCTGTAAATGAACAAGGGCGAATGGCTCCTGTTCTCGAGCATGGCGTTTATGAAAGACACAGGGATGTCGTTGTATGCCCCGACGTGGTACCTTTCGAATATGTACCTCTTCTGCAGCTGCCGTCCTATGAGCAGCGGCCCCTTGGGGTGTTTGGGCACCGCCTCGTGCTCTACCTTAAGTTCCGCCTCCTGCTTGGGCTTGGAAGCCCTGTGGCGCGCCTTCACGGCGGGTCCGCCCTGTTCCGATGGTTGGGGGGAATCGCCCACCGTGTACTGCACCTTGCAGTACGATCCCACTATGCCCCTTAGGGCATCCTCGATTTTGTCGGTGTACCTCGCCGCTAGCCATTCCCTGGCGAAATCGTTCTGCACCTTGACGACCGCAGTGTTGCCGTTCAGTTCCTCAAGGCTGCTGTTCTTCAATATCGTGTCGAAGGACAGCCTTTTGACATCGGGCTGTACGATCTTCAGGGTCAATTCCCATATATCGGCGAGATCCATATCAGCTGTGGACATTCCTTTCTCCTCCCCGTTGAGAAAAAGAAGCTACGGGCGCTTCATGGCGAAAGAGATGAATTGCTGACCTCTAGCGGTGATCTCCCTTTTGCCTTCGTTGGATCTGATCAGCTCGAGCCGCTCCAGTAGTTCGAGATCCCTGTATGCGGTCGCTGCGCTGAGCCTTAGTTCCTTTGCGACGGAAGAAGGTCCTGCCGGACCTGCCTCTGCGAGGAGCATAAGGACTTTCTTCTGGCGGGACGAGACTTGCCTTTCTATCTCCTCGTCGCTTTGTATGGTCTTCGAGGGCTCCTGGTTGTGGGAAGCGTCCACCCCTTCGGCGGCGCCTTCCGTCTTCCCCGCGCTTGACGTCGTCTTTTCGTCCGGGCTCCCCTTCAGGGTGATGACAAGTCCGGATGAGAGGTTATCTTCTAGAATAACACATCCGCCCATAAGCTCCAAAGACTCCTTGACTATCGGAAGCCCTGAACCGACGCCTTTTATCATCCGTTTCAGCTCTTTGGTCGCTGTCGTGAAACCCGGCTTGAAAGCTTTCTCCTTATCCGGGATCCCCGGGCCGTGGTCCGATATCCTGATGACGTTACCGTCGGGTTCGACAGTTATTATCACGTCCTTGAAACCGGCGTGGACGAGATTTTCGACGACTTCCCTTATTACTATGTAGGGTATGCGCCCTCCCCGCTCCCTGCCCAGGTTATAGGCTTTCGCGGATATTTCATCGACCACCCTCAGAAAATCGTCCGATCCGATGTCGACGATGAAAGGGCTCGCCGTGAACGAATCATATACGGCAATCCGGGCTGAATAACTGGATACGGTCCCTTCGCCGGGTCCGGGCCCCTGTGCCGCCGGGCGCCGTTCATCCGCTACGGGCTCGGTAGTACGCGGTTCCGATCCGGAAAGGATCCTCGATAGTAGTCCTTTTCTTGCCATGGGCCCGTCCCTTCTTGCATGGTCTTCATCATATATGAATAAGTATTTTCGACATCGCAAATCTTATACAAAAGGCCGTCCTATCAGAAATGATTTCAGGCCTTTCTCTGTCAACAATGCTGTGTTGATAATGTTAACACCAGCAAATTGGCTATTGCAATTACCGGACGCGCATTGGTAGTTTTCCGTGAAATGCACTTGCGCTGCGCCTTAGCCGTCATCTTCGCAGGTTGTCGAAGTAACCGGAGTTTTCAACAGAGATATCAACAAATGGTTGAAATCTTTTCTTCCCCGCCGTGTCTCCATTTCTCAAAGCAGCCAGGTCCGGATCCAGAGCCAAGCACACACCAAAGCGTCATTACAATGGGCAAAGAGGAATCGGCAGGGATTGTGTAGAAATGAAATCCCCAGCTAGAAGCCGCCGTGGGAAAAGAGCAGCCATGCCGTTCCGTTCAACATGATTCTAACAGCGGAAAGGAGACGTTATCAACAATATTATCAACAAGTTGTGAATAACATGCCTCTGGCTGGGTTTGTGCAAGGAGGCGGAAAATACATCAAAAGTACAAGGAACAGCTGTTTGCCTGTAGGTCCGCTGAAGAGCGCCCCTTTTTATTGACAATAGTACAAACAAATCGGTAGAATTTAATTTGCTGTTGACAAACATATTTGCCATAGAAGCGATGGAGGACTTGCGATGAAAAGGACATATCAGCCGAATAAAAGGAAAAAGGCCCGCACAAGCGGCTTCCTAGTGAGGATGAGCACTCCCGGAGGACGTAACGTCCTTAAGAGGAGGCGCGCGAAGGGGCGCGCACGCATATCTCTCTGATTCAGCTTGAAGCGCCACAGGCCGTCTTAGCGACGGCTTCATTTATTATAAGGTGTGGCGATTGTATGGATGGCAGGATATGAGAGGCTCAGAAGGAGCTCTGATTTCACAAGGATCATGAATGAAGGCCGGTTGCTGAAAGGATCAATGCTTCTGATCCGGTTGGCGCCCGGCCTTGAAGGTATTACTAGGATCGGCTATGCGGTAAGCAAAAGGAACGGCAACGCCGTCAGGAGGAACAGGATAAAGAGATTGTTCAGGGCGGCGGCGAGGCTGCAGGAAACCCTGCCCGCCTCGACGGACATGGTGTTGGTACCGCGGACCGGGATGCTCGCCGAAGGCATCAAGGCACAGGACGTGGCCGCCGAACTCGGCAGGCTGCTTTCGGCAAAAGGAAGGGGCGCACGATGAAGAGCGTGCTCATGGCCCTGATAAGGTTCTACAGAAAGGCGATATCGCCTTTTAAGAGGTACCCTACTTGCAGGTTCAGGCCCACTTGTTCAGAATATGCGCTAGAGGCGATCGGCCGCTACGGGGCGGTCAGGGGCTCATACATGGCTATAAGGAGAATCCTAAGATGTCATCCCTGGGGCAAGGGCGGTTACGACCCGGTCCCCTGAATGACCGTGAAAGGACGATTGCAGACGATGACGGGCATTGTACAGACCATACTTCGCTATTTCGCAGAGATGACGGGAAATTATGCATACAGCATAATAATATTCACCGTCCTGCTAAGGCTCGCGATGTCACCGCTTTCCGTCTCCCAGACGAGGACTATGGAGAAGCAGAAGAAGATACAGCCCCTGGTGGACGAGATACAGAAGAAGTACAAAGGCCAGAGCGAGGAGATCAACCGCAGGGTCATGGAAGTGTACAAGCAGAATAACTTCAACATCCTGGCGGGATGCCTCCCGGCGCTTCTCACCCTGCCCATAATGCTCGTATTCTACAAGGGCATGCAGGACATGAACTTCATGAACCTTCTCGCGAGCGAGGGCATCAGCATGAAGTTCCTGTGGATAGCGGACATAATGAAGAAGCCCCTCATCGCCATACCGGCGAACATCGCGGACATAGGCGCATGGCTCGTGCTCATAAGGGAGATGCTGATGCCCATAATCACCGCGGTGACGACGTACATGACGTTCGCCCAGACCGGACAGCCCACAAGCTCAGAATCGGGCAATTCGATGGCGATGTTCAAGTGGCTGTGGCCCTTGATGTTCGGCTACTTCGCAATCGTATCGGCACAGAGCCTGGTGATATACTGGGTAACGTTCAACGTCATAAACCTCATACAGCAGTGGGTCATCATGAAGTTCATAGTAAGGCCCGCAACGAAATAGACAGTTCCAAACGGGGAGGTCATCATGAAATACTCCGGAAAGACCGTCGAAGAGGCGATTGAGAGGGCTCTTAAGCAGCTCAACTGCACGATCGACGACGTCAACGTTGAAGTGGTCCAGGATACCCCCCACCGGACCATCAAGCTATTGGGGGAGAACAAGGTCGTAGTGAATGTGGTGCCCAAGGCGGGCATGGACGACGAATACGACCTCGCCATGTCTGAAGGCGAGGGATCCTACGAGGAGCAGGGCGAACCGGTAGAGCCGAAGGAATTCCTCGAGACGCTCCTTTCCAAGATGGGACTCGAAGCAGAAGTGAAGGTCCTGGAGACCGAGGAAGGCACCAAGCTCGATGTCAAAGGAGAAGAGCTGGCAGCCCTCATAGGACGCCACGGCGAGACGCTCGAGGCGCTGCAGTACATACTGAACATCATCGGGATGAGATACGACAGGCACAGCGGGACCGGCAAGCGTACGCGCTACATACTCGACATCGAAGGGTACAGGCTAAGGCGCGAGGAGCAGCTGAAGGCCCTGGCGGTGAAAGTGGCTGAGAAGGCCGTAAGGGAACAGAAGGAGATGGTCCTGCAGCCGATGCCGGCGTCCGAAAGGCGCATAATCCACATGGTGATCTTAGGCATCGAGGGTGTGACCAGCTACAGCGAGGGCAACGAGCCGAACAGGAAGGTCGTAGTATCGCCCGAATGACGCGGCACCCAGCATGATGTAGAATTTTATATGGCAACGGAGCGTGCCGGAAGGCACGCTCTTTTAACCTGAGGAGGGACAGGCATGGAAAGGACGGACACGATCGCGGCGATATCGACGCCGCAGGGCACCGGCGGCATAGCGATCATAAAGATATCCGGACCGGACGCCTGCCGGATCCTTTCTTCTTGTTTCAGGCCCGCAAAGAGGAACTTCCCCTCCTCGCCGAGGGACCTCTCGTTCGGGAAGGTGCAGTCCGGGGATGGAAGCTTCGTGGACGAGGCCGTCGCGCTCTATTTCGAAGGGCCGAAAAGCTACACCGGAGAGGACGTGGCCGAGATACAGTGCCACGGCGGCACGGCCGCGGCCAGGGCGGTGCTGGCGGAGGTGATATCGGCCGGAGCCAGGCAGGCGAGGGCGGGAGAGTTCACCCGGAGGGCCTTCATTAACGGCAAGATGTCCCTCATAAAGGCCGAAGCGACGCTCGCCATGATAAAGGCCAGGACCGAGAAGGCGAGGCAGATGGTATCGGGCATGCTGGAGGGCTCGTCGCAGAAAAGGGCCCTGGACTTGAAAGTTGGGATAACCGAGCTGCTTGCCGGGATAGAAGCGGGGCTCGACTGGCCGGACGAGACCGCCGACGATCAGGGTGTCGCAGTGCAGGCATCACAGATCCTGAAGCTGGAAGAAGAGCTGGATTCCATGATAGAAGAGGAATCAAAAGGAAGGCTGCTCATAGACGGGATAAAGGTCGCCATCATAGGCAGGCCCAACATGGGCAAGTCGAGCCTTCTGAACAGGATCCTCGGGATGGAAAGGGCGCTCGTGTCTGATATACCGGGCACCACCAGGGATACTGTGGAAGAGACGGCGAACATAGACGGCATGCCGATCAGGTTCGCGGATACGGCCGGCATAGGAGAGACGGAGGACCCTCTCGTCAAGGCGGGTGTACAAAGGGCGAAGAAGGCGGCCCTCGCCTCGGCGGTGGTGGTCTATGTCGCGGATTATCCCGCCGGGATCACAAAAGAAGACGAATCCGAGATATCGAAGCTGTCTGACAAGCCCGTGGTAGTCGTGGTAAACAAGACGGATCTGAAGAAGGCCTCCCCAGCGCGGGTACAGAAGCAAGGGGAAGTTGTATACGGAATCCCGGGATACAGCATAGTGGAAGTCTCCGCCAGGACGGGAGAGGGCATGGAGGCGCTGAAGAGGGCGATCGCGGAGAAGGCCCTTGCGATATCCGAATTCGAAGTCGAGGACGGTTCCTCGTCGAGATGGATCGCCTGCTTTGGCAGCTGCCGCGCCGCGCTCTCCAGGGCAAGGGCGGTGCTGGAGGCGAAATCCTCCGCAGAGCTCGCATGCGTGGAGCTGCGCGATGCGCTATATGCGCTGGGGGAGCTGACTGGAGACGTAATGACGGAGGATGTCATGGACGTCGTGTTCGAGAGATTCTGCGTGGGAAAATGACAAGGAGGGCACCTTGCTAGGATCGTACGATGTAATCGTAGTGGGGCTCGGTCACGCCGGATGCGAAGCGGCGCTGGCGGCGTCGCGCCTCGGCCTTAATGTGCTGGGCCTTACGCTGGATTTCGATTCTATAGCAAGGATGTCATGCAACCCGTCGATAGGCGGGCCCGGGAAGTCGCAACTGGTAAGGGAGCTGGACGCGCTCGGCGGGGAGATGGGTTCGGCCGCGGACGAATGCTTCATCCACGCCAGGATGCTGAACTCCGCGAAAGGCCCGGCTGTGAGGGCCGTAAGGGCGCAGATAGACAAGGACCTCTATTCGAGGAGGATGGCCGCGGCTCTAAGGGGACAAGAAGGGCTCGACATAGCCGAAGCCGAGCTTGAAGGCCTTGAGATCCGCTCAGGCAAGGTAACGGGGGCGGTCGTCTCAGGGGAGAAGGTAGCGTGCAGGGCCTTGGTGCTCGCCTCGGGCACGTACCTGGGAGGGACGGTGTATATAGGGGAGGAAGTACACCGGGAGGGCCCGGAAGGATTCCCCGCCTCGAAGCTTACACCTTCGTTGAGGGACGCGGGCATAAAGCTGATGCGGTTCAAGACGGGGACATCTCCCAGGGTGGACGCGTCCACAATAGATTATGGAAAGATGGAGCTGCAGCCGGGCGAGGACCTGCTGTATTGTTTCTCCAACATAAAGAAGCCCGCTTTGAGGAAGCAGGAGGACTGCTGGATCACCTACACGAATGTCGCAAGCCACAAGATCGTGGAGGACAACATCGAAAGGGCCCCCATATTCTCCGGCCTCATAAAAGGCATCGGGCCCAGGTATTGCCCGTCGATAGAGGCTAAGGTGGTCAGGTTCAAGGGGAAGCAGAGGCACCAGCTGTTCGTGGAGCCGATAACCAGGGGCGGGGCGGAGATGTACTTAGCCGGCCTTGCGACGAGCCTTCCGAAGGACGTCCAGGAGGGCATCCTAAGGACCGTACCGGGCCTGGAGAAGGCCCGCATCACGAAGTACGGGTATGCGATAGAGTACGATTGCATAGAGCCTTCGCAGCTTGACCACAGGCTGGAGTTCAGGAATATAGAGGGCTTCTTCTCGGCAGGGCAGGCAAACGGGTCTTCGGGCTACGAGGAGGCCGCGGTGCAGGGGCTGGTGGCCGGCGCAAATGCCGCCCTTTCCATAAAGGGGGAGCCGCCGCTAGTCGTCGGCAGGGACCAGGCGTACATAGGCGTGCTGATCGACGACCTCGTCATGAAGGGCACGGACGAGCCGTACAGGATGCTTACAGCAAGGGCGGAGTACAGGCTTGCCCTAAGGCAGGAAAACGCGGACTTCAGGCTCACTAGGGAGGCTATAAGGACCGGCCTTGCCGGCGACGGCAGGATCAGGGCCTTCGAGAGGAAAGTCCGGATGAAGGACCTGCTTGCTTCGGGAATGGAGAATGAGGCAAAGGAATTGTCCGCCTCGTTCGATGAGGGGGCCTGGCTGCTTGAATGCGCGAGGGAGAACCTTGCAATGGACAGGGCCTACGGCGGGTACATAGAGAAGGAGCGCAGGATGGCGGCCTCTTTCAGGAAGATGGAAGAGAAAAGGATACCGGCCGACGCCGATTACTCGAGGATGTACAGGCTGTCGACCGAGGCGAAGGATAAGCTTTCCGAGAGGAGGCCCGCAAGCATCGGTGAGGCATCGAGGATACCCGGGATGTCCCCTTCCGATATCGCGGCCCTGATAATTCACCTAAGGCAGGAGGGCAAGCCCGATGGAGACGACATTTAGGCAGATACTGGAAATAGCATCGGCCGAGCTGGGCATAGATGTGGACGAGAGGCGAATGGCCCTCATGCAGCGCTTGAAGGACTTCCTCGTGCAGGAGAGCGAGAAAGTCAACCTCACCGGCATCAAGGACGATCTCGGTATCGCCGTAAAGCATTTCGCCGATTCGCTGACCCTGTTAAAGATCGAAGGATTGAAGGATTGTGGCTCATTCATAGATATCGGCACAGGGGCGGGTTTTCCGGGCCTAGTGCTGGCGATGATGTTGCCCGGGGCCAATGGAGTGCTTGTGGATTCCGTAGGGAAGAAGGTCAATTTCGTAACCCAGGCCGCGGCGGAGCTAGGCCTTACGAACGTCACCGCGATAACCGCAAGGGCCGAGGACCTTGCCAGAGAACCGCGCCACAGGGAGAAATACGGGCTTGCGGTCATAAGAGGGGTATCCTCGATTTCGGAATCCGCGGAATACTGCGTGCCGTTCCTTAAGAAGGGCGGCCTGTTCGTCTCGATGAAAGGACCCGGGGTGGAAACAGAGATGGACGACGGCAAGGCCGCCGTGTTCGCGCTGGGGGCGAAGATCACCTGTGTTGAGAAGCTTTCGCTGCCGTACGATCAGGGTGAGAGGATATTGGTCGTCGCGACGAAGACGTCCCCGACACCGGGGAGATATCCGAGGAAAGCCGGAGAACCGCACAAGAGGCCGATTTCACGAAGCAGCGGTAATAAGGTAGAATGATTATTGACGTAACAAGTCCCATTCTTTGAACGGAGAGTGTCCATTTGGCAATCGTACTGGCTTTCGCCAACCAGAAAGGCGGCACCGGCAAGACGACCACCGCCGTCAACGTGGCTGCATATGCTGCGAATGCGAATAAATCCGTGCTGCTTGTGGACCTTGATCCCCAAGGTAATGCCACGAGCGGGCTCGGCGTGGGCAAGCACGCGCTGAAGGCCAGCGTATATGATGTACTTACCAATTCGACACCCGCGATGAAGGCGGTATGCCGCACGAGAGTGCAGGGGCTGGACCTGTTGCCGTCAAACATGTCTTTGGTCGGAGCGGAACTGGAGCTCGTCAACGAGATGGCAAGGGAGAACCGTCTTAAAGACGGTCTTGCCGCGGCGAGGAGTACGTACGATTACATATTCGTTGACTGCCCCCCCTCCCTCGGGCTGCTCACGGTGAACGCGTTCGCGGCCGCGGACGGGATAATAGTCCCTATGCAGTGCGAGTACTATGCGCTGGAGGGGCTCAGCCAACTGATAAATTCCATAAACCTGGTGAAGAGGCACATCAATCCGTCCCTCAACATATTCGGTGTCGTGCTGACCATGTACGACCCGAGGCTCAACCTCACACAGCAAGTCGAGACAGAGGTGAAGTCGTACTTCGGGGACAAGGTGTTCAGCGCGGTGATACCGAGGAACATAAGGCTGAGCGAGGCTCCCAGCCACGGGCTCCCGATCTGCCTGTACGACGGAAGGTCGAAGGGGGCAGAATCATACATGGCGCTTACCAGGGAAATCATAAGAAGAGGTGATGGCAGATGACCGCAGCGGCCAGGAAAGGCCTCGGAAAGGGCCTTGAAGCCCTCCTCAGCGACAACCTTGTGGAAAGCGCCGGCGTATCGGAAATAGAGCTTTCTCTCATCAGCTCGAACCCCTATCAGCCAAGGAGGGACTTCGACCAGGAGAAGCTCGCCGAATTGGCGGAGTCGATAAAGGAGCACGGGCTCATACAGCCTATCATAGTGAGGAAGTCCTCTGACGGATACCACATAATCGCCGGCGAGAGGCGTGTGAGGGCCGCGAGGATGGCGGGGCTGGAACAGGTCCCGGCCCTCGTGAAGGACGCCACCGACGCCGAGATGATGCAGCTTGCAGTAGTAGAGAACATACAAAGGCAGGACCTGAACCCGGTAGAGGAGGCAGGGGCCTACCAGAGGCTGATGGACGAGTTTGAGATGACGCAGGAGGATGTCGCCGGCATGGTGGGCAAGAGCCGGTCTGCGGTCGCGAATACGCTAAGGATCATGAGACTGCCGATAGATGTGCTCGAGCTTGTTTCACGTGAAACATTAAGCGAGGGGCACGCGAGGGCGCTTCTGGGCACGAAGTCACCGGAAGCCCAGTCTAAGCTGGCAAAAGAGGCCGTCCGCAGGAAGCTGTCGGTAAGGCAGTTGGAAGAGGCGGTAAGCAGGCTGGGAAGTGTGAGGTCGAAGAAGAGGTCTGCCAAACAGAGGGATGCGGACATTGTCGCCCTGGAAGGGAGACTAAGACAAGGACTAGGCACGAAAGTCAGGATAGTCGGCGGGACCGGATCGGGCAAGATCGAGATATACTACTTCAGCCTGGAAGAGCTGGATGGGATAATCGAACGCACCATCGGTTCATAGAAGCAATCGAAAGGCGGTTCGCGACAGATGGAATCATTTATGTCATTACTCCAGGATAACAGCTACATCATAACGGCGACCCTAATGTTCTTGCTGTTGGTGGTGGCAGCTCTCACCCTGGTGCTGCTCCTCAAGGTCCAGAAGATCAAGAAGCAGTACGAGAGGCTCCTTTCGGGAGTGTCGGAACAGAACGTGGAGGAAGTGCTGATCGACTACCTCACATCGACTAAGGAGCTCGAGTCCAGGACGAAGGCCCTTGAAGTGAGGATGGGCACGGCGGAGCTGGAGGCAGGCACGCACCTTCAGAACATCGGGATGGTAAGGTACAACGCGTTCGAGGGCGTGGGAGGAGAGCAGAGCTTCTCCATGGCGCTGCTGGACGACAGAAGGAACGGGGTAACCATAACGGGGATATTCGGGCATTCAGAGACCAGGGTATACGCAAAACCCATCGAGGATGGATCCTCGAAGTACAACCTAAGCCCCGAGGAGATCGAGGCGATCTCGAAGGCGGGTAGCAAATACTCAAGATAAGGCGCCGCACATGGAGGAATAGCAGATTCGATGGTAGAAGAGATAATCGGAGAGGCACAAGCGTTGATAATGGAAGGAGCGCCCGACAAGGCCCTCCAATTGCTCATGTCGTCAGGGGACGAAGGGATGGCCAACCCGATTATCAGGAACAAGATCGGGGTCTGCTACATTTCCTTGGGAAGGACGCAAGAAGCGGAAACAGAGTTCAGGGCGGCCATTACACTGGACTGCGAGTGTAGCCCGGCATACACCAACCTGGGCAACATCTTCAAGGAACGCGGTGATGTGGAGAAGGCGATCGAGTACTACGAAAGGGCTATCCAGGCAGATCCCACCTACCCCAATGCCTATCACAATCTCGGCGTACTCTATAACGGCCTAAGGAGATACGATAAGGGCATCCCCTTGATAAAGACCGGAAAGCAACTCGAGCTGGGCAAGGGGGACATCAAGAGGGGGAAGAGGAAACAGACGGCGTGGAGATATTCTTGGGTACTAGTGGCATTCGTAATAGGCGCCGTAGCGATGCTACTAAGCAGGTTGAAGTAACAATTTAAGGAGGTTTTGTCGATGTCAAAGCCCGTGGCCTATTTGGAGGGTAAGTTCGTTCCCCTGGAGGATGCGAAGATCAGTATCATGACGCATGCCTTCTTGTATGGGACAGCATGCTTCGAAGGTATCAGGGCCTATTGGAACGAGGACGACAAACAGCTCTACGTTTTCAGGTTGCTCGAACACTTCCAGCGCATGAAGAACTCAACCAAGATAACGAGGATATTCCTCAACCAGAGCGCAGAGGAACTCAGTGAGATAACACTGGAGTTGCTGAGGAAGAGCGATTTCCGCGGCAACGACGTATACATAAGGCCGGTGGCGTATAAGAGCGGCCTTGGCATAGGAGTGAAACTTACGGGCATAGAGAACAACTTCTGCTGCTTCGCTACCGCGTACGGCAAGTACATCGATACCTCGAAGGGCCTTAATGTGGCGGTGAGCTCATGGGCGCACGTCGAGGACAACTGCATTCCGATGAGGGCCAAGGTTAACGGCGCATACATCAATGCAGCTTACGCGAAGAGCGAGGCCGTTGACAACGGATACGACGAGGCTATATTCATGAACAGGGACGGGCACGTTTCCGAAGGCAGCGCGGAGAACTTCTTCATGGTAAGGGGCGGAAAGCTCATAACGCCGAGCGTCAGCTCCCACATACTCGAGGGAATAACGAGGGCGACGCTGATGCAGCTGGCAAAGGATGAGATGGGCATCGAGTGCGTCGAAAGAGTAGTCGACCGCTCCGAGCTGTACATATGCGAAGAGGCCTTCATCTGCGGCACCGGCGCGGAGCTCGCACCGATAGTATCTGTCGACAGGGTCCCCGTGGGCGACGGCAAGGTAGGGCCGATAGCCAAGAAACTGCAGTCCTTGTACTATGATGTTGTCAGGGGCAAGGACAAGAAGTACATGAAGTGGTGCACGCCGGTATTCTAGCTTTCAAGCTAAGATAGCGGCAGTCAAGATAGGAATATCACCTGAAGCCCCGCCTTAACGGCGGGGCAATGGTTAATAAGGGGTGGGAGATTGGAAGCAGCAGCGATGACGGGGACAAAGAAACCGTCACTGAGGGAGATCTTCACTCTCTTCTTCAAGATAGGCATGTTCACGATAGGCGGAGGATACGTGATGGTGCCCGTCATGCAGAAGGAGATATCCGAGAAGAGGAAGTGGATGAGCAGGGAGGAATTCACCGACATGCTAGGCGTGACGCAGGCGGCGCCGGGTCCTATTGCCATAAACACCGCGACCTACGTGGGCTATACGCTAAGAAGGAAGTCGGGCGCCGCTGCAGCGGTGCTAGGCTGCACGCTCCCCTCGCTCCTTGTGATAACCGTGATAGCGGCGATTTTCCCGTCATTCATGAAATACAGCGCCTTCCAGAGCGCTTTCAGGGCCGCGAGGCCGGCCGTTGTCGCGCTCATCGCCGCCGCTGTGATAAGACTGTCGAAGACATGCGTCGCCAAGCCCCTGCATCTTGCGATAGCCGCAGTCGCGTTCGTAGCGAACTGCTTTCTCAAGCTGAGCCCCTTCCCGATTATTGTGGCATTCGCGCTCCTTGCGCTGGTATTGCCTGAGGAGGCGCTGTGATATGGCATTGCTCATAGACATATTCATCAGTTTCGCCAAGGTGGGCCTGTTTACGTTCGGCGGCGGCTATGCGGCGCTGAGGCTCATCCAATCGGAGATAATAATCGGCAAGGCCTGGCTCACTATGGAGGAATTCCTCGACGTTGTGGCGATCGCCGAGGTCACACCAGGTCCGATAGCGCTGAACGCATCTACGTTCATAGGCTACAAGCTATCGGGCATACCCGGCGCGATAGTCGGCACGACAGGGGTAATCTTCTTCCCCGTGCTGATAATGCTCGTACTGACGTATTTCGTTAACAAGCTGAAGGACAACAAGAAGATGAAGGCCATCAAGACCATGCTCAGGGCGGTCGTGATAGGGCTCATAGCTTCGGCGGCGTATACGATGGGGGCCGCCGCGCTGGGAAGTACGGTAAGCATAGTCATATTCGCCGCGGCCTTGGCGGCGGTGGCGCTGCTTAATGTGGACCCGATACTTCTCCTAATGATAACGGCCGTCGCCGGTGCGATAATCAGGATATGATGTTTCACGTGAAACAACCTTCCCGGAGGTGGGATCATGAAACTTACAGATAGAGCCGCCGAGTGGATTTCGAAGCTACGCGGCACACCAGTAGAGGAAATACTGCCTTACGTGCGTGTAGGCGCAAGGATCGTCTCCGTCGCCCTGGTGTTCGCCATAGCGTCCCTTCTGAACACAATACTAGCAAAGATAATAGACGCGAGCATAAGGAGGCGCCTCAGGAGGGACCATCACAAGGTTAGCGAGCAAAGGCGCATACAAACAAGCGGTACGATACTCAGGAGCATAAGCAAGTACGCGTTGTACTTCTTCGCATCTCTCATAGCTCTGGAGATCCTGGGTTTGAATCCAACCAGCCTGCTTGCCGGCGCCGGCTTCGCCGGCCTCATATTCGGCTTCGGCGCGCAGGCGCTGATCAAGGACGTCATGTCGGGTTTCTTCATGCTGTTCGAGGACCAGTACGCGGTGGGAGACTACGTCAAGGTCGAGGGCTGCGAGGGCATAGTGGAGGATATCCAGCTGAGAATCACCAAGATACGTGATTTCGGCGGGGAGCTGCACATAATCCCCAACGGGAACATAAGCAAGGTCACGAACTACAGCAGCGAGGGCCTCAGGATATGGATCGCGGTCACGCTTGATATCCGTGAGGACCTGGAGAAGGCGATAGAAGGAATCCAAACATCGCTCGACGGGATGAGAGGAGAGTTCGACGGGCTGATAGAAGGGCCTACGATACTGGGAGTCGAAGAGGTGAATGAGCTGGGCTCCAGGATAAGGATCTGGGCCAAGGGCATCCCGCTGAAGCACTGGAACATCGCAAGGCAGATCAACAAGGCGATCAAGACCGTATGCGACGAGAAAGGAATTAGGCTGGCAAGCCCGCACAGGAACATAACGATAGAGACCGACAAGTACCCGGCCGAGGAAGAAGGGAATGCCCGTGGTTGAGGAGAAGTCCTACTTCCCGTACAATCCCGGGGACGTTGTGAGGATGAAGAAGAAGCACCCCTGCGGTTCGTCCGAGTGGCAGGTGCTCGGAACGGGTGTGGATTACAGGATAAAGTGCATGGGTTGTGGTAGGCAGGTCGTCATGGCGAGGGGAGACTTCGAAAGGCAGGCCAGGGCTATCGTAAACAAGCAATGACGGGGGGTGTGGCCTTTGCTAAGAGTAGGGATAGTAGGGCTTCCCAACGCAGGCAAAAGCACTCTGTTCAATGCCCTTACCAAAGCAGGCGCCCAAGTTGGAAGCTACCCTTTCACTACGGTAGAGCCGAATATCGGAGTGGTGGAGATACCCGACAGGAGGCTGGGCAAGATAGCCGAACTAGCGAAAGCCGATAAGGCGACGCCGGCTACCGTTGAGTATTTCGACATAGCGGGACTAGTGAAGGGCGCATGGAAGGGAGAGGGCCTGGGCAACAAGTTCCTTGGGCATATAAGGGAATGTGACGCCATAGCGCACGTCCTAAGGTGCTTCGAGAACAAGGACGTCGTGCACGTCGAAGGAAGCATCGACCCAGCCAGGGACCTTGATATCGTTAACACCGAGCTGTTGCTCGCCGACTTGCAGACGGTGGACAAAGCCATACAGAAGACGGAGCCCATGTTGAAAACGGGGGACAGGAAGTACAAGGACGAGCTCGAGACCCTCAAGAGGATCAAAGCCCACATATCCGGGGGCAAGTTGCTGAGGTCGATCGAACTCGATGAGGAAGAGGCCGAGGCCGTGGAAAGGCTGTTCCTCCTTACGGCCAAGCCAGCGGTCGTAGTGCTCAACGTGGACGAGGAGCAGATCGCAGAGCTTCCCCGCGTGATGCCCGAGCTGTTCAGCGAACAGCTTCCCGACAGGATAGGGATGATATCAGGGGCGGCGGCCAAGATAAGGGCGATTGACCCGGCCAGTCCCGTAGTCGCCATATGTGCCGAACTGGATAACGACCTCGGGGAGCTCTCGGCGGAAGAGGCGAAGGAGTACCTGTCGCAATTCGGGCTGGACAGGCCGCTTGCCGACCACCTTGTGGAGAAATGCTTCCAGGCGCTGGACCTGATATCCTTCTTCACCATGAAAGGGACCGAGACTCGCGCCTGGTCCGTGAAGAAGGGCACCCATGCCGCCAAGGCAGCCGGCAAGATCCACTCGGACATGGAAAGGGGCTTCATAAGGGCCGATGTCATTAACTACAACGAGCTCGAGAAGATAGGCTCCTATGCCGAAGCCAAGGAACGCGGTAGGGTAAGGTCAGAGGGAAAGGAATATGAGATAAAGGACGGGGACGTCGTACTTATCAAGTTCAACGTATGACCTCGCATAGGCCCAGTCGGTTAAATGGATAAAAAAGGAAGGCACCCGCGGGGGTGCCTTCCTTGCTCCTGAATGAGCCTTACGGCTCCATAGGCAGATTGGGCAGCGCAGGGAATTCCTGCGAAGATCCGTCATAAGTCGAGACGTTCTTGTAGCCCATCATCTCGAGCAGAACGAATGACCACGCATTGGCGGTACGTCCGCTTACGCAGTGGACAATTATCTGCTTGTTGAGGTCGGTGCCGATCTTCGGGACCGAATACAGACTTAGCTCGGAGGCGGTCTTTATCGTCCCGTCATCGTTGAACACGAACGACGAAGGCACGCTGACGGCGCCTTTGATGTGCTTCGCGTCATAAGTCGCCGTATCCCTGACGTCCACGATCACTACGTTCTTGCCTACGGCGGCGATTACCTCGTCCGCAGTGGCCATGATCGCCTCGTTGGGCGTAACCTTGAAGGTGCCGGCCTTTGCGGTCACTATCTCGGTCGAAACTTCCTTCTTCTCGAGCACCCACTTGTCGAGGCCGCCGTCAAGAACTCCGACGCTCTTTACACCTGCGTACTTGAGCGTAAACCAGATCCTCAGCGAGTCATATATCCCAGCGAAAGAATCGGCCTTGGAGTACTTCGAGCTGTAGATTACGACGGTGGAGTTCTCGTTTATGCCGATCTCCTGCAGCATATCCTGGAGGTCAAGCAGATCCGGTATCTCATTTGCCAGGCTGCCGCGCTTAACCGAGAGAGCGCCGTAGAGCATATTCACCGCTCCGGGAATATGCCCCGCCTTATAATCCGCCACTGAACGGATGTCCAGTATTACCAGGCCGGGAGTCTTCAGGTTGGTCGAGAGCCACGAGGTCGTCACCAAAGGATTGAAACCTGCAGCCGAAGATGCGCCGCCCATCGCGGCTACAAGCGCTACGGCCATCGCTATTACCAAAAACCTCTTCACGTTCACACCTCCGCTAAAAAATTATCCAGCTCTACTTTAAAAGTCCTTCGTTCGCCTTCGAACCGTCCTTGGGGAACATTTCCTCCGTAATGAAGTACCGGCCCTCGCTATGGCACACGGCACAGTCCTTTGTGCGGTCGGTGCGTTTCTTGGTCATGTGGGGCACCGTATCCCACCAGTTGGGCAAGGAATCGAAGTTTTCCTGCTTGATGCCTGCCTTCTCGAACGTACTGCGGACGGTAGGCACCAGCCTCAGTGTCGTTACCTGCCCTTCTATCCTTGGGTTGTTACCCAGGACCAATGCGGGGAACGAGGTAGAGCCTTCTCCTACGTGGCAGTTCTGACAGTTCCTGTACTCTGCGGAAGTGTGGCAGGCCGAACAAGAAAGTACGCCCACATGCGCCTCGTGCGCGTCATTCGAGTTAGCGCTGCTTGCCTCGATAGGATGGCAGTTGACGCATTGAGGCCGTGTCGAGACGTCCCGGCGTCCTTCATACAGCGTACCGTCACCGTGCATCTCTTCGGCCGTATGGCAGTCCGCGCACAGCATACCTTTCTGATAGTGCACATCCGGCGTTCCGCCGTAATCTCCCGTGAATTCTGAATATACCCTGCCGCCGTGGCAGAGCGCGCAGGTTTTCGTCTCGTCCTTCCTAACGAAATCATGTCCGGATATCAATCCAAGGTTCACTCCGGAGACTATCGGAGTCTTGACATGGCAGTCGCCGCACGCGGCGTGACAGCTCCTGCAGCTTTGCTCGAAGACCAGCTCGTCGTACTTTGCCAGCTCCTGCTCACTGAAGCGCCCCATGACGCCGTTCCTGAAACCTGCCGTGGTGTAGTGCAGGGAAGTAGCATAGTACTCTGCCTCATCCGGATGGCATCCGGCACATGTCGATATGTCGTCCGAAGGCCTTTCTACAAGGTCGGCATGAGATTCTGCCTTGTCCTTGCCTCCGGGGTTGCCGGCGTGGCAATCAGAACAGGAGAGCATAGCAAGGTGCGGCTCATTCTCCAAGGCGTCCTTGCTGACCACGAAACCCAGGTAGTAATCTTCCGCCCTTACAGGGGGAGGAGGGCCCGCTCAGCCTTCGCCCTCGCCGCCGCCAAGTTCGGGCACGACTACCATGGCCTTCATGGTGTCCGCATTCGCGTGGCAGCCGATGCAGCTGCTAGTCTCATCCGCTCCCGTCTGCAACGCGAACGCCCCCAGGGCTACGACCGCGACGACTATAAGCAGTGCTATCAGCGGCTTCTTAGAAACCATCTTCTCATCTCCTTTCTGCTTGAATGAACACCTTCATAATAATTCCTGTACCAACTAATGTAAATGGCGTCGAATCGCACGTAATTAGGCCTATGGCAGTCATCGTAAAGTACAGCGGAAAGTGCCGGATGCATCGGTTATAGTACATTACTACCCGCCCGGGTCGAACGTTTCGCGTCCGCGATATAATATTGATGGCCGTCGATTTATATCGGGAATATCGCCGGATATTGAATGGACATGGGTGCCGTGAACGGCGCCGGGCAGAAAGCGGCCCAGTCGTCCATGATCGGCGTCACCGCGCCTACGCTTCCTTCTATAGTGATACCGAGAAGGACGGTAAAGGCGAAGGCTTCGATGTCCGTACCCATCGTCGTATCCGGGATAATCATAATAGGGAATGCTTTCAATGCTTTCGGGCATCTTCTGTTTTGACGGCAATATGAGAGTATAAAGGAGAGGACCGTCATGTCCAAAGGATGGTATCCGGTGATAGACTACTCCAGGTGCACGGAGTGCGGGAATTGCACGAGCCTCTGCCGCCACGGCGTATATGACAGGGCTAAAGCCCCCGTTCCCGTGGTGGTGTATCCGGAAGGTTGCGTCCAGGGCTGCCATGGCTGCGGCAGTCTGTGCCCGGCCTCGGCGATCGCATACGTAGGAGACGTAAAGGAAGCTGACAGTGGCTGCGGGTGCGCCGCGGACGGCTGTGGATGCGACTGCGACTGCGACTGCGAATAGTGGCCTTTCCGTAGCGGCAGGCCGTTTCATCGACCCGACCGATGCCAAGGAGGTATGGATATGGTAATCAAAGTTCTAGGCACAGGATGCAGGAGCTGTGCGACCCTGGAGGATAACGTCAGGAAGGCCGTAAGCGAGAAGGGGCTCGCCGCGGAGATCATCAAGGTAACGGACATAGAGCAGATAGTATCGTACGGTGTCATGTCGATGCCCGCGCTCGTGGTCGACGACAAGGTGGTATCGTACGGCAAGGTGCTCACGAAAGAAGACGTGGCCAGGATACTCGACAAGATATCCTGAAAGCGCCTCGCGTCAGGTCCGTTCGGCCGATGCTTCCCACCCAAGTGGGCGTTTGCTAACTTCGGCCCGTGATGCTAAGATATATGTTGCCCTGCTCCGCACTAGTTGCGGGGCCATTTGTCCGAAGGGAGGTGTAAGTCAGTGAGAGCCTATGAATGCATGTTCATCATCTCTCCCCAGCTAGATGAGGAGAATACCGAGGCCGTGGTCGCCAAGTTCGATAAGTTGATTACCGATCAGGGTGGCGAGGTCACGAAGACGGACAGGATGGGTAGGCGCAGGCTGGCATACGAGATCGACGGTAACATGGAGGGTTATTACACAATCCTCTATTTCAACGCCGAACCGGGTCTCGTAGCCGAGCTTGACCGCGTCTTCCTAATCACGGAAGGCGTCATCCGCCATCTTATCGTAAGGAAAGACGGCTGATTTGGCTCAATGCCGGACCGAATACCAGCTAAGGTGGTGTCTTAGATGTTAAACAGGGTCATACTGATCGGCAGGCTAACCCAAGACCCCGTGCTGAGCTACACGCAAAGCGGTAAGGCGGTCGCCAAGTTCACGCTTGCCGTGGACAAGGGAATCAGGGACCAGAGCGGCAGGAGCCAAGCGGACTTCATCGACATAGTCGTCTGGGACAAACAGGCGGAAAACGTCAGCAACTACGTCAAGAAGGGGCATCTTACAGCGGTGGAAGGCCGTCTGCAGGTACGTTCCTACGAGACCCAGGACGGGCAGAAGCGTAGGGCCTGGGAAGTAGTGGCAAACAGGGTAGTATTCCTCGAGAAGAGGGGCGAAGGGGGATACTCCCGTGGACCTCAACCGCAGGAGGGTGCACCGGAGGATGCCGATGAAGATGTGGGCGTCGAGGACCTGGCGGATGAACCGCCGTTTTGATGCCCTTCGGTAAACCAGATTTAGGAGGACGATCACTGATGATGAGGCGTGAAAAAGGAGGCCGCAAGGCCCGCAGGCGCGTATGCACGTTCTGCGTGGACAAGGCCACCGAGATAGACTACAAGGACCTTGGAAAGCTGAGAAGGTACATAAACGAGCGCGGCAAGATAACCCCCCGCAGGATCAACGGATGTTGCGCGAAACACCAGCGCCTGGTGACCGAGGCGATAAAGAGGGCGAGGCACATAGCCCTTCTGCCCTTCACCGCGGAGTAAGCGGGGTTGGCATTCCAATCGGGACTCTCCGGGCCTACCGGGGGGTCCTTGATGTTTAGAAGGCGCAGGACATCACCAACAGAGAAAACCGCCGGCCGAAAGGCCGGCTTGAAGCATCGGGGTGCCAAATGAGAGAACGTTCCCGCACCATGAGCACTAAAGCCATCGTAGAAGGGGCCATCTTCGCAGCTATAGCCATCGCCCTCTACCTTCTCGGAAATGCCACGCAGATAGTCATAATCCTGGCCTATCCTGTACCTGCGGCCCTGATCGCGCAGAGGCACGGCTTCAAGGCGGGCCTGATGGCCTCTTTCGTGGCCGCATTGGGGATAGGTATGACGCTCGGGCCAATACACGGGGTGATATCCCTTATGATAATCGGCGTCCCGGGCGTAGCGCTCGGTATGTGCATGAAGAAGGGGCTCAGCTGGGTCAGCTCCACCTTGATAACCGGAGCAGTGCTTACGTTCACCACGGTGGTTGATTTCGTGCTCGGCGCCGTCGCGATAGGCATAACGCCGCAGAAATCGCTCGAGGACCTTAGGACGGCCATGATGGCCTCGCTGGAGACGACAAAGAATTTCTACGCCAAGATAAACGCCGGCGCGGAAGTGATGAAGCAGATGGACGCGATGGCAGAGCAGATGGCCTTCGTCGTGTCGAAGCTCCTCCCCGCGATGGTCGTGATAAGCAGCCTTGTAACGGCGCTTATCGCGTATGCCATAACCAGGGCTGTCATCATCCGCATGAAAGGCAAGGCGGCCCCGATCACGCAGTTCGAGAGATGGCAGATGCCGGTGTGGTTCAGCTGGTTTCCGATTCTGGGCCTGGCTCTTCCCTTCATCGGCGGGTACGTGAAGATGGACTGGATCACAACATTGGGCAACAACATGTTCACGGGCGCGATGATGCTCTATATGGTGCATGCGATGTCGCTTCTGTGGTTCTACCTCAGCCAGAAAGGTGTGCCCAAGTTGCTTCGTTTTATAATATGCGGGTTCCTTTACATCACACCGCTGACTTCGGGACTACTGCCCTATGCCGGGGTGGTCGACAGCTTCTACGATTTCCGCAAACTGCGCTGACGGGCGAAGGATAAAAAGCCCGGCGAAGGGAAATATAAAGGCGGGTCCAAGTCCCGCCTCTTGCACCATCCGCACGGCCGTGTAAGGGAATGGCGGCGCGGATATGAACAAATAGATGAAAAGGAGGGAGTCGCGGCCATGGCCATGCACAGAGCCGCGGCGGGCATGATATGAAAGTGATACTTCTGCAGGACGTAAAGGCGATAGGTAAGAAGGACCAGGTCCTGGAAGTCTCCGACGGCTACGCCAGGAACTACCTCATACCAAGGAAGCTGGCTACGGAAGCGACCCCGGCCGAGTTGAAAAGGGTGGACGAGATGAGGCGCGCCGCCCAGGACAGGCTCGAAAGGGAGGAGCACCAGGCAAGGCAGGTCGCCCGCCAACTTAAAGAGGGCGGGATAGTCCTCAAGGTCAAATGCGGCGAGGGAGGAAGGCTATACGGCACGGTGACCGGCGCCGACGTGGCGAAGGCCCTCAAGGAGACCATGGACATAGAAGTGGACAAGAAGAAGATAGAGATTCCGGATCACATCAAAACTGTGGGCGAATACGAGGCCGAAGTGAGGCTCATGTCAGGGATAGCCACCAAGCTGCGGCTTACGATACAACCGATGGAGTAGGATAGGTATGGGATTGTTCAAGAAAGGCGAGGAAAGAGAAAGGAACAAGGGGCCCAAGCTGCTGTGGTGGGAACACCCGGGAGCGATAGACGAGATGTCCAGGAGGATCTCCTCGATGTTCTCCATGCTGTCGGACATGCTGGGGGCCGACCGCCTGATACTGAAGGCGGGCAAATTGGAATCACTCACCCTCATGAGGTCCGAGGACCTCGAACAGAGGGTCATGGCATTGCAGAGGATCGTTTTCCAGGATCCGACCATAACGGTACCGCCCAGCTTCGACGAGCTGCCGTCCGTCATGGACGAGCTCGAGGACGAGCTCGCGGAGATGCTCGCAAGGAAGCGCCTGGACGAGAGCATAGAGAAGAAAGTGACCGACAAGCTCCAGCAGAAGCACGAGGAGTACGTAAAGGACGTAAAAAAACAGCTCCTGAGCGAAGAGACGGGTCCCGAGACCCCCGAGACGCAGAAGAAGCTGGAGGATCTGAAACTGCTAGAGGAGAGGAAGCTGCTGACCTCCGCGATGGAGGCCGTAAGGCCGTCCGACCTCGCCCAGATAGTCGGGCAGGACAGGGCGATACGGGCCCTCATGGCCAAGATATCGAGCCCGTTCCCGCAGCACGTGATACTCTACGGGCCTCCCGGAGTGGGCAAGACGTCGGCTGCGAGGCTCGTGCTTGAAGAGGCAAAGAAGGCGAAATACACCCCGTTCGGGTCCGACGCCAAGTTCATAGAGGTGGACGGCACTACGCTCAGATGGGATCCCAGGGACATAGTCAATCCATTGATGGGAAGCGTGCACGATCCTATCTACCAGGGAGCGAGGCGCGACCTGGCGGAGGGCGGCGTTCCCGAGCCCAAGCTGGGCCTCGTGACTGAAGCCCACGGTGGCGTGCTTTTCATCGACGAGATAGGCGAGATGGACCCGCTGCTTCTTAACAAGCTGCTCAAGGTCATGGAGGACAAGAGGGTGAGCTTCGAATCCTCCTACTACGACCCCGAGGACAAGAGCGTGCCGGAGTATATAAAGCAGCTCTTCGATAAGGGCGCCCCCGCCGACTTCATACTGATCGGCGCCACGACAAGAGAGCCCGAGACGTTGTCGCCGGCCCTAAGGAGCAGGTGCGCAGAAGTGTTCTTCGAGCCCTTGACGCAGCACTCGGTTCAGGAGATCGCCACGAGCGCGGCGACGAGGCTGGGCGTGAGGATAGAAGACGGCGTGCCCGAGATGATATCCGACTACACGATAGAAGGAAGGAAAGCGACGAGCCTCCTTATAGACGCGTACTCGTTCGCCCTGTACGAAAGCCAGGGCTCGAAGGACGTGCTGATAAAGAAGACCCACCTGGAGGACGCCATAAGGGCCGGAAGGATGACGCCCTACGTGAACATCAAAGCGTCAGGGACGGCCGAGGTCGGCAAGATATTCGGCCTTGGGGTGTCGGGCTTCCTAGGTTCTGTGATCGAGATAGAGGCCGTATCGTTCCCCAGGAAGGATGAGAAGGGCGGAAACATCAGGTTCAACGAGACCGCGGGGTCGATGGCGAAGGACTCAGTGTTCAACGCAGGGGCCGTCTTCCGTTCGATAACCGGCGACGAGCTGGGAAAATATGACTTCCACGTGAACGTGGTAGGAGGAGGCAACATCGAAGGGCCGTCCGCCGGCACCGCGATACTCCTTGCCATGCTCAGCGCGTCGAGGGGCATAAGGGTGCGCCAGGACGTGGCCGTGACCGGGGAGATATCCATACAGGGCAAGGTCAAGGAGGTAGGCGGCGTCTTCGAGAAGGTCTACGGCGCGAAGCAGGCCGGGATAAGGAAGGTGCTGATACCCGAGGGGAACAAGAAGGACGTACCCTCCGATATAACCGGCGTGGAGATAGTGCCCGTGGATGACATAAAGGAATGCTTCGAGCATATCTTCGAAGGCTACAGGCTGGGACCCGCAGGCATAGAATCTGACGACGGAAGGTGAGCTCCATGTCCTATGAAAACAGGAACCTGACGGACAGGGTCCCTCCACAGAACCTGGAGGCGGAGCAGTCGGCCCTGGGGGCCATGCTCCTCGACAGGGACGCGATAGACAAAGTCATAGACAACCTCGAGGCGGCGGATTTCTACCATGAGAACCACCGCTTCCTGTTCGACGCCATAAAGAGCCTCTTCGACAAGGGCGCGCCCGTCGATTTGGTCACCGTGACCGAGCACCTCAGGAACATCGGCAAGCTCGAATCGATCGGCGGCGCCTCCTATATCTCGCACCTTGCGAACACCGTGCCGACTCCGGCGAACGCGTCCCATTACGCCAGGATAGTGAAGGACAAGTCCTCTATGAGGAACCTCGTCAAGGCGGGGATGCAGATCACCGGCATAGGCTTCTCGGAGGAGCTGTCCGTGGAGGAATCCATGGACAAGGCCGAACAGGCCGTGCTAAGCCTCGCGAGGAAGCAGCGGGTAGGCGACGTTAAAGAGCTGAAGATGGTCATGAACACGGCCTACCAGAACATCGAGAGGGTCTACGAATCAAAGCAGAGGATAACGGGCCTTGAGACCGGCTTCGTCAAGATGGACGACTACCTCTCCGGCCTTCAGCCCTCAGAGCTTATAATCATTGCGGCCCGCCCGTCAGTGGGAAAGACCGCCCTCGCCCTCAACATAGCCGAGAACGTGGCGCTGGACAGGGGCAAGTCCGTCTTCATATGCTCTTTGGAGATGGCGGCCGAGCAGCTCGCGATGAGGATGATAAGCTCAATAGCCGAAATAGACGGCCAGAAGCTCAGGAAGGGAAACCTGCTGGACACCGATTGGTACAGCCTAAGCGACGCGGTCGGCAAGCTCTCTGAAGCGCCCGTGTATATCGACGACACGTCGAACATGACGACCTTGGACATAAGGGCGAGGGCGAGGAGGCTCAAGGCCGAAAACAGGCTCTCCTTGATAATAATCGACTACCTCCAGCTCATATCCGGAAGGGGAAGGGTGGAGAACAGGCAGCAAGAAGTGGCGGAGATCACAAGGGACCTCAAGTCGATCGCAAGGGAGATGGAAGTGCCGGTACTCTGCCTCGCGCAGCTTTCAAGGTCCGTCGAAAGCGCGGCCGACAAGCTGCCCAAGCTCTCCCACCTGAAGGAATCGGGCGAGATTGAGCAGACTGCGGACGTCGTCATGTTCATCCATAGGGAGCAGGACGAGGCTAAACTCAAGAAGGAGCCGAACCTGAGGAACCTGGTCAAGATAATCATCGCCAAGCAGAGGAACGGCCCCGTCGGGGATTTCGACTTGTTCTGGAAGAAGGAGTTCACAAGGTACGAGAACCTGGCAGAAGGACCGTACCACGAAGAATGACCAAAGGGATGACGAAGGGCCGCTTTGCAATCGTAGCAGGGCGGCCCTTGCCATAGGCGAAAGGTCCGGTTCGCCCCGTCTCCATGATGCTTCGAAGCGAGCCCCGGAAGATATCGCTGTCAGGAGGGGAATGGCATGCCTAACGCGGAGATCTTCATAGAGAAGTACAACAAGCTAGACCACTATCTCGAGTACCTTCTCGGGGGCTTTAAGGGAAGCTTCATAGAGAAGAAGGACAAACTCAGGGCAGACAGGAGGGTCAAGTACACCATAAGGAGGTACGATGACGACCTCGAGACAATAAACAGGCTCAGGAACGTCGTTGCCCACGAGCGGTTCCTTGACGGGAGGCCGATGGCCGACCCGCGAGAAGACGTTCTAGAGAAGCTCGACGAGATATTCGAAGCCCTCGCCAGGCCGATGACGGTTTACGACAGGAGGAGCAGGACGGCCCCCTTCATATTCAACTATCTTGAGCCACTGTCGAAGGCACTAAGATACATGAGGGAGCAGGACTTCTCGCAGATTGTAGTCGAAAAGGGCGGCCGGTACGGTTTCCTTCGCCGCGAGGACACCGCCGTATGGCTCGAGAGGATGGTACAGGAAGGCAGGGTGCCGTCTCCTTCCGAGGCCACGATAGGCGAGCTGATGAGGGAGGAACCGGGGCACAGATGCCACATCGCCAAGGACGCCACGGTGTATGAGGCGCTGACGTTCTTCCAAGAATCGGACCAGGGCTATCCGGCCCTGATAATCACGGAAAGCGGGAGGGAATACGAGCGCCCGCTGGGAGTCCTTACCCCCATGGACTTGATCGATTACGTAAGCATCGCAGGACCTCCCGAGTACTGAACAGAAAAGGCCGTAGCGGCAGGTCGCCTCCATCCTGCCGCTACGCCGTTAAATGGATCCGCCTCCTTCATTCTTTTATTGGCCAACTACGTAAAAACGAGAACGATTACCAGTGTGATACGTAGAAACTGTGCTGATTGTCTGCATATCCTCTTATATATGGACTTGTTCCTAAACTGGGACAAAAAGCTTGCCAGAACAGCGAACGGTTGTAGTTCAGATGCCATCCGATGCTGGCGATAAGCGCATCCGCTGCAAAGAGAGGAACGCTGAACAGCCGGCTTCGATAATGACCGATGGTTGACTAGGAATTTGCCATCGATCAGCGGATGTACGTATCCCGCCTAGGTTGTCAGATGCCCGCCACATCCGTACGTGCCGGCACCTTGGTGCCGATGGACGGGGGGGCGTCAGGAGCTATTGTGGAGGTTCTACGGCAATGTAGTTATATCCCCGGAGTACACCACCTTTATGTTCTTTATATACAATTCACCGGTGCCGAGCCCGTATACAACGTAGATGACGGGGAAGAACCAGGCCTCGGAATAGGAGGAACAGATATCGTCACAGAGCATATCGTCGTTCATGAACATCTTTATGCTGTTGCCTTTCTTGATGAACCTGTAGGTGTTGAGCCCCGCCCTGTTCAACCCGGGGATCTCGTCCCCTTCGGCAAGTGTCCTGCCGGGACTCCCCTCATATATACTGTATCCTTCTGGATACTGATCAGAAGGCGGCAAGCCCAGGGAATAGAAATCCGACGATATATATTCCGAGTACACAGCGTCCCCTCCGCCCGTGAGCATCAATTGCAGGCCGAGGACGAAGTCGGATGCGGACACGTTTAGGCTGAACTGGACGGTCATCGTAAAATCCCCGTCGAAGCCGAACGGCGCCGTCAATAATACACTGTCGACGTAAAGCCCCGACGCGGATACGCTGACCACGTGCGGGGGAGTGCTCCAGTCCTGTTTCTTCCAATCGTCTACATCGCTGACTTTCGTGAAGTCCACATACCAAGTCTTGCTGCATCCTTGCAGCGTCAACAGAGCTGACAGGATTAGAACCACAGCTATTACTCTAATTCTTCTCATGTGGCATCCTCCTTCCGTGGACGATTTCTAGGTCGACAGGATGAATACCTTCCATGATAGAATAATCGGTACTTCAAATTGTTAGGAACCCGTCAAATAAGCCACCAGAACGTGATTACCGTGCAAACAGACAGATCCGGCGTATTCGTCGTGAAAAGCGACGCATAGGGTTCATAGGCCAACGGTGTTGGCTGCATCTTTTATGTACGTATGATGGCTGCACATGCCAGAACAAGATACAAAACAGAAATATGTGTTATGATTTATATGACATGCTCAGTGCGGCGATAACGGACCGCTTCCGGCGGTCAGATAATAATAAAGGATGTTTGATTGAATGAGACAAGAAAGAATGGACAAGATGCGGGAGATATTCGAGAAGAACGAAGGATTCGCCAAGTCGGCGGAGCTGTTCACCAACGGGATCCATATGTCGCAGATCACCTATCTGGTCGAGAACGGAGTCATACAAAGGATCAAGAAGGGCCTTTATATGTGGCCGGGGCTTACGCCCGAGGCGGACCTGCAATACATAACCGCCTCCAAGGTGGTACCCAAAGGGATCATCTGCTTGAAATCCGCGCTCTCCTACCACGGCCTCATCGAAGAGACACCATGGGAGATAGGCATGGCCGTGCCCAGGAATTACAAGGTCAAGCTGCCGCTCTTCCCTCCGATCTATATGTACGCCTACAACGAGGCGATGTACGAGGCGGGAGCGAAGACGATAGAGAAGGGCAAATCCAGTTTCATGATATTCGACGAGGAGAAATCGATCTGTGACGCGGTAAAATTCGAAAAATACATGGGCAGGGACGTCATCAAGGAAGCGATACGGACATATCTAAAGAGAGAAGGCAAGGACCTTGCCCGCCTCACGGAATACGCGAATATATGCGGGGTCGGACAGAAGCTCGAACTGATGGTATCCATGCTGACATGATCGTCCACACAAATACGTAAAATCTCTCAGGGCTTTTGTTCGGGCGACATGCTGGCCGTTTAATATTTCAGCAAAGACATGCAAATAATATCAACTGCATGACTCATCATCTGTTCATCAGTGATGAGTCATGTCAGATATGAATAAGCATAATTTATAATACTATTTGAAATATAATGTTATAATATGTGTAATATTAGCATGTTATCGTGGCTCAAGCAGCAGGTAACTATTACATAAAAATTAATACAATATATCAATATAGGGGTGAAATTATGCGAGATAGTACCGCAAAAAGGATCAGGAAGGTCTTCGAAGACGGTAACGGCTTCGCGAGGACATCCGAGCTCCTTGACAGCGGTGCCCAGATGAGGCAGATAACAGAGCTCATAAAGGCAGGCAAGATAATCAGGATAAAGAACGGTCTTTACAACTGGCAAGAGCTTACTGAAGGTAAAGATATAATATATCGCATAGCTTCGCTGATAGTGCCCAAAGGGATAATATGCCTCGGTACTGCTCTTGCTTATCATAGACTTACTACGGATAATCCATGGGAGATTAGCATGGCAGTACCTAGAAACTATGCCGTCAAGCTCGCAGATTATCCTCCAATCAGGACGTACGCATTCAATGAGAGGATGTATGGCACAGGTATTGATGTAATCGGAGAAGGTAAGGGCGGATTCAGGATCTACGACAAGGAAAAGACCATATGTGACGTAACTAAGTTCGAGAAGTACATTGGGAGCAATGCGGCGATAGAGGCGGTTCGCACCTATGTAAACGGTAGTTCCAGGAACTTCGACCTGCTGATGAGATATGCGAAAATATGTGGAGTCGTAAAAAAGCTGGAGATAAGGATTGCCATGTTGCTATGAAGGTCAACATAGGAGCGTCGGTAAAGGCAAGACTTACGAAGCTGGCTCATGAGCTTTGAAGAGAGCCCATGAGCATCCTAAGATTATATGCACAAGAGAGATTCCTTTATCGTGTTTCTATATCTGGGTTCGCGGACAGGTTCATGCTGAAGGGAGGCCTTCTCCTATATGGCCGCTACGGCTTCTCCATTAGGCCGACAGTGGACATCGATGTGCTGTTTTCTGGCGATCTTGATGAAAGAGGTCCCGATATCGATATGATAAGGGAAATCGCCAAGATAGTTCATCCCGACGGGATAACGTTCATTGCGGATCTGATAAAGCCACACGGCAGGGAAAGCAATCGCATGGGGGCCCCAGTGAGGATCGACATCCCGTGGAGGTTCGTCGGCCTGAATGCCTCTGGATCAACCATTCTTGACGTAGGTGTAAGAGACATCGTCGTCCCTGAACCTCAGATGATTGACCTTCCCGTCTAGCTGGAAGGTTTTGCTAGCCTAAAAATTGCTGCATATTCGATAGAAACTGTAATCTCTGGAAAATTCGATGCAATGGTTTCATTAGGGGTTATGAATAGCCGTATGAAGGATTTCTACGATATTCACCAGTACCAAAAAGGGAAAGGATACGAGGCGGCACGCTTCAACAGGCCATATTGACAACCTTTAAAGCCAGGGGGACGAAGTTTGAACCATGCCCAGCCGTTTTCGAAAATCAGTTCGGGCTAGAAAAAGACAGAATAACGAGATGGGAAGCCTTCATGGAATCAATCAACGACGAGAACGGGACGAGCCTTGAAATCGTTATGGGAGACATAGGCAAGCTGATCCAACCAGTATATCGCTCGATCATTAAAAAAAAAGAGGGGTTCGCGCTCAGCTGGGATAATGAGGTGCTTCGGTGGACCTAGGTATGACTAGAAATCCGCCGGTACAAAGCATAATTGCCTGTACTTTGAGATTTGTGGATTCATCAGATCGGAGGCCGATGATTTGGAAATCAGGATCGCAGGTCGTGAACACCTACATGGAATCATTGATCTCGCCCTTCTCTTATGGCCAGATAATTTACGCGAAGAGCTTGCCGTTGAACTAGAAAAGGCGCTCAATGACGAAGGATCTGCCATGCTGCTTGCTACCGAAGGCATTACTCCCCTGGGTTTCGCCCACTGCCAGATCCGTTCCGATTATGTCGAGGGCACGCGCTCAAGCCCGGCGGGCTACCTGGAGGGCATTTACGTCGTTGAAGGCCACAGGCATGAAGGCATCGCAGGAAAGCTGCTCGAAGCGTGCGAGGGCTGGGCAAGGTCGAAGGGCATAACCGAACTGGCCAGCGACTGCGAGCTGAGCAACGAGACCAGCATCGCCTTCCATGAGAGGACGGGCTTCAGGGAGGCCAATCGCCTGGTCTGTTTTGTAAAGGACATAGATAGGTAGCTACGGCAACATCGTAGCGCTTGAAGATTTTCGATAATTCGCTTAATATTCTTATGTGGTCGAATCAAATAAGGGGGCACAGAGAGGCCCGCTTTGAGGAGGACGAAAAGGACATGCGTTGGCCCTTCAGGGTTGCTATAAAGGATTTCTTCCGCCGTTATGCGGAAGGGCGCCCTGACGGAGCCGAATAGAGAAAGCGTTACCGCCGCGACGCCCTCAAAGGGCCTTGCGGCTTTGGATTTTGTAGGGTCTGAATCGACAACCGAATATGACGAAAGTGCGCCTAGGGTTCCGTAGCGAGGATGAATGCCGAGCTTGCCTGGACCGAGCGGCGCAGGCCCCCTCGCCCGGCGAGGCAAGGCTACACCTAAGGGATAAAAGCCCCGGCGGGCAGGTTTCGTAACCCTGTTCGCGGGGCTATGCGCATTTTCTAGGAGGAGATTGCATGAAAACCAAAGGTCCTGTGGTCGGAATAGTGATGGGCAGCAAGTCGGACCTCAACGTTATGAAGACGGCGTCGACGATGCTCCAGCAGTTCGGCATCGAAAGCGAGATGCGCGTAATATCGGCCCACCGCACGCCCGATACCGCCTCCCAGTACGCGAAGGATGCTTCGGGCCGCGGCCTTAAGGTCATCATCGCAGGAGCCGGGGCCGCGGCGCACCTGGCCGGCGCGATGGCCGCGAACACCACGCTTCCCGTCATCGGCATACCCCTCGCCTCCGGATCCCTTAACGGCCTGGACGCCCTGTATGCCACGGTACAGATGCCGACGGGCGTGCCCGTCGCGACTGTCGCCATAGACGGCTCCGCCAACGCCGCCCTCCTTGCGGTCCAGATGCTGGCAATATCGGACAAGGAGCTTGCGGCGAAGCTCGCAGAACACAAGGAGGCTCTGAAGGCCAAGGCCTTCGAGGCCGACGAAGAGGTAAGGAACCAGGGGAAATAGATCCTGCGCGACACATACTTCGATTCCGAATGGAGGAAAAGGGAATGGAAAGCAAGCTGCTCTACGAGGGCAAGGCCAAGAGGGTCTTCGCCACTGATAACCCGGACGAGGTATTGATCAGCTACAAGGACAGCGCCACCGCGTTCGACGGCCAGAAGAAAGGGACCATCGTAGGCAAGGGCAAGGTTAACAACCTAATGTCGGCCGCGATGTTCGGATACCTGGAACAGAAGGGCATACCCACCCATTTCGTCAGGCTGGTCTCCCAGACTGAGATGATAGTGAAGCACGTACAGATCATCCCCTTCGAAGTCGTCGTGAGGAACGTGGTCGCCGGCAGCCTTTCCAAGAGGCTGGGCATCCCAGAGGGCGTGGTGCTGGACGAGCCTGTACGCGAGATCTACTACAAGGACGACGAGCTGCACGACCCGCTGGTCAACGACGACCACATAAGGCTTCTGGGCAAGGCCGACCAGAGGACCGTCGACACGCTAAGGGAGATGGCGACGAAGATCAACTCCCTGATGAAGCCGTTCATGGCGGCGCGCGGGCTTACGCTCGTGGACTTCAAGCTCGAGTTCGGTCTCTTCAAAGGGGAGATAATACTCGCCGACGAGATCTCGCCCGACACGTGCCGTTTCTGGGACAGCCAGACCAACGAGAAGCTGGACAAGGACCGTTTCCGACGCGACCTCGGCGGAGTCGAGGAAGCATACGAAGAAGTACTGAGAAGGATCTCCGGAGGTGTGAATAAGTGAAGAGCTATCTTGCTAAGGTCGTGGTTACCCTCAAGCCGTCCATACTCGACCCACAGGGCGTCGCCGTCAGGACAGGGCTTCACAGCATGGGATATTCCGACATCGACGGCGTGCGCCTGGGCAAGTTCATCGAAGTGCGCCTGAAGGCGGAAGACGAGGCCGCCGCCCGCGCGATGGTGGACGAGGTGTCCAAGAAGCTCCTTGCCAACCTGGTCATGGAACGGTACGAGTTCACCCTGGCCGAGGAAGTGGCGAAATGAAGATAGGGATAGTGGTCTTCCCCGGCTCCAACTGCGACCGGGACATCGAAAGGGCTGCCGAGGTAGTGGGATCCGAATCCGGATTCATCTGGCACAAGGACACGGATGTCGGCGGCTATGACGCCATAGTCCTTCCCGGAGGCTTCGCGCACGGGGACTACCTGCGCTGCGGCGCGATCGCGCGCTTCTCGCCGGTGATGGACGCCGTGGCCGAGTTCGCCCAAGCGGGCGGGCCGGTACTGGGCATCTGCAACGGCTTCCAGACACTGCTCGAATCGGGGCTCCTTACCGGCGCGACGCTTAGGAACACGGGGCTGAGGTTCATCTGCCGCCCCCAGAAGCTCAGGATCGACAACGTCAACACACCCTTCACGCACCTCTATTCGAAAGGTGAGGTCGTAGACTTCCCCATAGCGCACGCGGAGGGCAACTTCTACGCCGACACCGACACCATCAAGATGCTCGAGGACGAAGGAAGGGTCGTCTTCCGCTACGCCGAGCCGGACGGCTCGCTAACGGAAGGGTGCAACCCCAACGGGAGCATGAACAACATAGCGGGCATCACGAACAAGGCCGGCAACGTCGTGGGCCTCATGCCGCATCCCGAACGCGTGGTCGAATCCGTACTCGGCGGCACCGACGGCTTAAGGGTGTTCAAGTCGGTCATGAGCTGGTGCGGGAAAGGGGGCGTCCGCTGATGGCCGAAAAGGACGTGAAAGAGATGGAACTAGACAGGATCGACGCCAAGATAGAAGGCGAACGGACGGTGGCGCCCGAGGACTGGCGCGCGATGGGCCTAACCGACGAGGAATACGACATGATCTGCCACAGGATAGGCAAGCATCCAAACTTCCTGGAAGTCGCGATGTTCTCCGTCATGTGGAGCGAGCACTGCAGCTACAAGAACTCCAGGAAGGTGCTGAAGCTGCTTCCCACCAAGGGCGAATGCGTGCTTCAGGGCCCCGGGGAGAACGCCGGCATAGTAGACGTCGGCGACGGCCTGGCGGTGGCGTTCAAGATAGAAAGCCACAACCACCCCTCCGCCGTGGAGCCCTACCAGGGCGCCGCGACAGGTTCGGGCGGCATCATCCGCGACATATTCACCATGGGCGCAAGGCCGATTGCCGTACTCGACCCGCTGTTCTTCGGCCCGACCGACGACGCCAGGAACCGCCACATAATCGACGGCGTGGTGTCCGGGGTGGCAGGCTACGGCAACGCGGTCGGCATACCCACGGTGGGCGGCATGAGCTGGTTCGGCAAGTGCTACTCGGTGAACCCGCTCGTCAACGTCATGTGCGTGGGATATCTGAAACACGACGAGATAAGGCGCGGCAAGGCGACAGGAGCCGGCAACAAGGTGATGCTGATAGGCTCCACGACCGGGCGCGACGGCATACACGGGGCGACGTTCGCGTCGGCGGACCTCACCGAGGAGGCCCAGGAGAGGAAGTCGGCCGTCCAGGTGGGAGACCCCTTCCGCGAGAAGCTGCTCCTCGAGGCGTGCCTTGAGCTGGTAGCCAAGGACCTGGTCCTAGGGATACAAGACCTAGGCGCCGCGGGGCTGACGTGCGCGACATCGGAGATGGCAAGCCGCGGCGGTTCGGGCATGAGAGTCGAGCTCGACCTCGTCCCGAAGCGCGAGACGGGCATGAGCCCGTACGAGATAATGCTCTCGGAATCCCAGGAGAGGATGCTAATGGTCCCCGTGCCCGGCAAGGAGGGCGAAGTGACCGACATCCTGAGGAAGTGGGACCTTGACGCAGCCGTGATAGGCGAGGTCACCGACGGTGGCCTTCTGACCATAACGATGCACGGCGACGTCGTCGCCGAAGTGCCGGCCGACCAGCTGGCCGAAAGCGCCCCCGCATACGACAGGGAGTATACGAAGCCGGCATACATAGACGAGCTGGGAGCGTTCGACCCCGACACGCTTCCCGCGCCGGAAGACGGCGAGCTCGCCGGCATCATCGAGAAGATGGCCGCCTCGGCGAACCTCTGCTCGAAGCACTGGATCTATTCGCAGTACGACCACCAGGTGGGAAGCGGCACGGTGATCAAGCCCGGCGGCGACGCCGCCGTAGTGAGGATCCCCGGGACCGACAAGGGCATCGCCGTCACCACCGACGTGAACCCGCGCTACTGCTACTTGTACCCCAGGGAGGGCGCCAAGCTCGCGGTGGCCGAAGCGGCAAGGAAGATCGCGCTCACCGGGGCGAAGCCTCTTGCCGTAACGAACTGCCAGAACCACGGCAACCCCATGAAGCCCGAGGTGTACTGGAGCTTCAGGGAATCCGTGCTGGGCCTCGCGGAAGGGTGCGAGGCGTTCGGCACGCCGGTCACCGGCGGCAACGTGAGCTTCTACAACGAAGACGGCGAGACCGCGATCTACCCGACTCCCACCATAGGCATGGTCGGCTCGATGGACGACGTCGAGAAGGCAGTCTCGGCCGGCTTCAAGCGCGCGGGGAGCTCAGTAGTGCTCATAGGCGAGACCAAAGACGAGCTCGGAGGGTCCGAATACCTGTCGACGGTGCACGGAATCGAGGCCGGAAGGCCTCCCAGGTTCGACGCCGCCGCGGAGAAGGGCCTCATATCCTTCCTCACGGAAGCGGCCGGAGAAGGCCTCATGCTTTCGGCCCACGACTGCGCCGAAGGTGGCCTTGCCATGGCGCTCCTGGAAGATGCCCTCGGTAACGGCATAGGCGCCGACATCGACCTTTCGGACGCAAACACCAACGGCCTGCCGCTTTGGAAGATGCTGTTCTCCGAGAGCGCGGCAAGGGCGATCGTAGAGGTGGAACCCGGAAAGGCCGCGGCCGTCAAGGCGTTGGCGCGAAACAACGGCGTGAAGGCCTTCTACATAGGCAAGACCGGAGGAAGCAAGCTTGCGGTCAGGATGTCGGGAAGTTCGGTCGAACTCGACCTCGGCAAGGCGGGGGAATCTTACGAGACGGCGCTTGAGCGCGCCTTGGCTGGAAGGTGATCTGATGGATTCGTTGGACCTGCATCTTTGTGACTACCGTGAGGACGATTCCGTACGGGACGAATGCGGCGTGTTCGGGGCGGCCCTTGAAGGGCCCGCGTCCGAGAGCATATTCATGGGGCTCGTCGCCCTCCAGCACAGGGGGCAGGAGAGCGCGGGCATAGCGACCTACGAGGGGGCCGAGATCAAGGTTGTCAAGGACATGGGCCTCGTGACCGAGGTGTTCTCAAGGCAGCCGATCACATCCCTCAAGGGGCACACCGGCATAGGGCACGTGAGGTATTCCACGACGGGCAACTCCGCCATCATGAACGCCCAGCCCATGACGTTCAGGTACATAGACGGCATGATGGCGCTTTCTCACAACGGCAACATAACTAACGCCGCCCAGCTAAGAAGGAGGCTCGGCAAGACGGGCGCGGTCTTCCAGACCACGTCGGACTCCGAGCTGATAGGGTGCACGATAGCGAGGCACTACGACCTTGGCATGCTTGGGGCCATAAGGAAGGCCATGGAGACGCTCGACGGAGCGTACACTTTCGTGGTCCTGCAGGGCGACACGGTCTACGCCGCAAGGGACCCGCACGGCTTCAGGCCGCTCGTGGTGGGCGAGGCGGCCGACGGGACCGGCTATTTCGTGGCCTCCGAATCCTGCGCGCTCGATACGATCGGCGCCGTCAGGATAAGGGACGTGGAGCCCGGCGAGATCATATACATGACCAAGGAGGGCATACACTCCGCCGGGATAATGAACGGCGTGCGCCACACCTCCTGCATATTCGAGCACGTATACCTGGCGAGGCCGGACTCCATGATAGACGGCATAGGCGTGGCCGAGGCGCGTTTCGAACTCGGCAGGCAGCTTGCCAGGGAGAACAGGGACATCGAGGCAGACATAGTGGTCCCGGTCCCCGAATCCGGCATAGGCGCCGCCCAGGGCTACGCCCAGGAGAGCGGGCTTCCATACGTGATGGGCATGATAAAGAACCGCTACATGGGCCGCACGTTCATACAGCCCTCGCAGAACATAAGGGAGCTTGGCGTAAGGCTCAAGCTCAACGCCGTGGCTTCGCTCATAAAAGGCAAGAGGGTCATCCTCGTGGACGATTCGATAGTAAGGGGGACGACGAGTCGCAAGCTCGTCGACCTCATGAAGAGGGCCGGCGCGACCGAAGTGCATTTCGTCGTCTCCTCCCCTCCGGTCAAGTTCGGCTGCCATTACGGCATCGACACGACCGGCCGCGGCGAGCTCATAGCCACGGTGAAGGACAAAGAGCAGATAAGGTCGATGATCCAGGCCGATACGCTCAGCTTCCTTTCGATCAAGGGACTCGTCGAGGCCGTCGAGAGGGCGAGGCGCTCCACCGGCTCGGGAAGCAGGGGCTTCTGCACCGCGTGCTTCGACGGCAAGTACCCGACCGCGATAGACGCCGAGGAAGGAAGGCACATCCTCGAAAAGACCGGCAAGGCCTCCGGCCCGAGCTCCACTTACAGGGGCGCCGGGGTGGACATCGACGCCGGCAACCGCTCGGTGGACCTTATTAAACCTCACGTGATGAGGACGACAAGGAAGGGCGTCATCGGCGGCATAGGCGGCTTCGGGGCCCTGTACGACGTAAGCTCCCTGGGCATGAAGGAACCGGTGCTGGTCTCGGGGACCGACGGCGTGGGGACCAAGCTCAGGATAGCGATGGGCATGGACAAGAACGACACCATCGGCATAGACTGCGTCGCGATGTGCGTGAACGACTGCCTCGTGTCCGGCGCAAAACCCATATATTTCCTGGACTACATAGCCCTCGGCAAGCTCATACCCGAGCTGGTGGCCGACATCGTCAAGGGGGTCGCCGACGGGTGCGTCATGGCGGACTGCGCCCTCGTGGGCGGCGAGACCGCCGAGATGCCGGGCTTCTACCCATACGGCGAGTACGATATAGCGGGCTTCGCCGTCGGGGCGGTCGAGAAGAGCAAGATAATAGACGGGTCGAAGATAGAGCCGGGGGATGCGGTGATCGGGCTTTCGTCCAGCGGGCTGCACTCGAACGGCTACTCCCTGGCAAGGCGCGTCCTTCTAGCCGACAGCGGCCTGTACTTCCACGAGCACTTCGAGGAGCTGGGCTGCACGGTGGGCGAGGAGATGCTGAAACCCACGAAGATATACGCAAGGCCCGTGATGGCACTGCTCGACGAGGTCGAAGTACTGGGCATGGCGCACATAACAGGCGGCGGCCTTGTGGAGAACCCCGTAAGGTGCCTGCCCGAAGGAACGGGCATGGAGCTTGACTACGGCAGCTGGCCGATACCGCCCGTCTTCAAGATGATAGCAAGGCTCGGCAAGGTGGAGCCGATGGAGATGCTAAGGGTGTTCAACATGGGACTCGGCTTCCTTGTGATAGTAAGGCCCGAGGATGTAAAGCGCGCGGTGAGCTCCCTTGAGGCTTTTGGCGAGAAGCCCATCGTGGTCGGCAGGATCACCGCAGGAAAGGCCGAGGTAAGGTTCAAGGGCCTCTCCTGAGGGAGCCTCGCGGAAGGCGGAACCCAAAGAAGCACAGAAGCGCCCGGACCAGGAGGCATGCCGCGTTCGGGCCTTCGTCCTTGAGTAGACGGCCGGTCCCGAAGCAGGCCCCCGAGAAAAGTACAGCATATCTGGACGCCTATGGGCAGAACATGCCGGTGTGCTGGGGATGACAAGCAGTGCTTGACGCTTCGGGCCGCATGGAAATGAACGGCGGAGATCATGGTAATTGCCGACGTAGCAGGCGTTATTGGGAATTTTCTAAAGATGCGCGAGGACAGGCCGGGCTCAGGAGTCAAGCTGGGCTTGACTATCGGCGGGACGGAAAGGCGGAGTAGCGGTGGGAAGGACGCTGAGGTTGGTCGTCATGGCATCCGGGAGGGGATCGAACTTCTCGGCTATAGCGGACGCGATAAGAGAAGGGGCCCTGGACGCGAAGATCGCGGCCCTCATCTGTGACAGGCCCAAAGCCGCGGTCATAGACAGGGCGCTTACCTACGGCGACATCGACATCGCGGTGCTCACAAGGAAGGGCTTCGCCACAAGGGCCGATTACGACAGGGCCCTCGCTGAGCTGGCCGCAGGCTACGACCCCGACATAATAGCGCTCGCCGGCTTCATGAGGGTGCTGGGGCCGGAGTTCGTCGGCAGGTTCCCCGGAAGGGTGGTCAACATCCATCCCGCGCTTCTGCCCAGCTTCCCAGGGCTCGACGCCCAGAAGCAGGCACTGGAGTACGGGGTCAAGGTGAGCGGGTGTACGGTGCACTTCGTGGACGAAGGTACCGACACCGGCCCGATAATACTCCAGGAGGCCGTCCCCGTTCTCGAAGGCGACGACGAGGACAGCCTTTCGGCCAGGATACTGGAGAAGGAACATTCGCTGTACATAAAGGCCCTCAGGCTCATAGGCGAAGGCAGGGTGGGCATAGAGGGCAGGAAAACGAGGGTGGACGAAAAAAGGGAATGAGGGCACTCCTATTTCAACTGTTGATGAACCACAAGGCGTGGGTGACCTATTTCAGGACCCGTATCAGGCTCTTCCTGGACGGCTTAAGGGAGCGCGGAGAACAGGTGCGCCGCGGGACCGGCGGGATACGAGGACTCTGGCAGGACGCCGCAAAAGACGGCGGTAAAGGACAAGATTAGCATCTAGGAGGGTTTTGCATGGCAAAGCTGGCACTGATAAGCCTTTCTGACAAGACAGGCGCGGTAGATTTCGCAAAAGAGCTCGTGGCGCTGGGCTTCGAGGTCGTCTCGACAGGAGGGACGGCGGCGGCCCTGAGGAAGGCGGGCCTTGCCGTCACCGATATATCGCAGCTCACCAACTTCCCGGAGTGCCTGGACGGAAGGGTCAAGACCCTCCATCCCATGGTTCACGCCGGGATCCTCGCCAGGCCCACTGACGAGCACCTAAGGCAGGTCGCAAAGCTCGGCTGCAAGCTGATCGACGTAGTGTGCGTCAACCTCTACCCGTTCCAGGCCACCGTGGACAAGGGGGCCGACTTCGAGACGATAGTCGAGAACATCGACATCGGAGGGCCCTCCATGCTAAGGTCCGCTGCCAAGAACTTCGAGCGCGTGACCGTCGTCACAGACCCTTCCGACTACGCCAGGGTCCTGAAGGAGCTCAGGCTGAACGGCAAGGTCAGCAAGCTTACCAGGCTTGAGCTCTCGGCCAAGGCGTTCTCGCATACGGCCGCTTACGACGCCGCGATATCGCAGCAGATGAACGAGCGGGCCGGCAGGCACATGATGGACATGGCGGCAGGACCCATCGCGATAGGCGGCACGCCGGAGCTTACGCTAAGGTACGGGGAGAACCCGCACCAGAAGGCGGTCCTGCTCAAGAGCAGCGGGCTTTCCCCCAAGGGCATGCTCGCCATGAAGAAGCTCTCCGGCAAGGAGCTGTCGTACAATAACCTGGGCGACATGGAAACGGCCATAGCCGTCGTCAGGGAGTTCGGCCCCGACAGGCCCTGCGTCTGCATAGTGAAGCATGCGACGCCCTGCGGCGTGGGCGTCGCCGACGACATAGGCGAGGCCTACAGGCTGGCCTTCGAGGCCGATCCGGTCTCCGCCTTCGGCGGGATAGTGGCCTCCAACAGGCAGCTGGACGAGAAGGCAGTCGCGAAGATGGCCGAGATATTCCTCGAAGTCGTCGTGGCTCCTAGCTTCTCGGGGGAGGCCGTCAACCTGTTCTCCAAGAAACCGGCCGTAAGGTTCGTGGAACTTCCCTTGGAAGAGATGATGAGGCCCAAGGAAGTGGAGATGAAATCGCTGCCCGGAGGCTTCCTCATGCAGGAAACGGACACCAGGCAGGTGAACCCCGGGGACTTGAAATGCGTTACTAGAGTATGCCCCACCGAAGAGGAGACGAAGCAGCTCCTTTGCGCCTGGAAGGTGGTCAAGCACGTTAAGTCCAACGCCATACTCCTATGGAAGGGCTCGTCGACCGTCGGCGTGGGCGGAGGGCAGACCAACAGGGTCGGCGCCGCCAGGATCGCGATAGGGATGGCGGGCGAGAAGGCGGAGGGTTCGGTAATGGCGTCCGACGCGTTCTTCCCGTTCAAGGATACGGTGGAAGAGGCGGCAAAAGCGGGCGTGAAGGCGATCATCCAGCCCGGCGGGAGCATCAGGGACAAGGAGAGCATCGAGGAGTGCGACAAGCACGGCATCGCGATGGTGTTCACAGGAGTCAGGCATTTCAAGCACTGAGGACGGGCCGCGCCCCGCATTTACCTGCTACTAAAGGACTCTTACCGGCTACCCGAAGGACAAGGCTCGGCGATTGACGCATCCGGGAGGTTAAGGCGAATGGAAGGTTTGAAGGTTCTGATAATAGGCTCCGGCGGAAGGGAGCATGCCCTTGTCTGGAAGATAGCCCAGAGCGGTCTCGTCGGCAAGGTATACGCGGCCCCGGGAAACCCCGGGATGGGAAAGCTCGCGGAATGCTTCGACGTTAGGGCGGACGACATCGAAGGGCTGGCCCGCCTTGCGGGACAAGTGGACGCAGACTTGGTCGTGGTGGGCCCAGAGGTGCCCCTTGCGCTCGGCATCACCGACAGGCTGGCGCAGGACGGCAGGAAGGTGTTCGGCCCCTGCAAGGAGTGTGCAAGGCTCGAATCGTCCAAGGCGTTCTCGAAGCAGATGATGGTGGAATCCGGCGTGCCGACGGGCAGAGCCGCCATATTCGAAGATGCGAAACAGGCCATGGAAGCGCTCAAAAAGGCCGAGGGCCCGATGGTCGTGAAGCTCGACGGGCTGGCCGCCGGCAAGGGCGTGGTGGTGACCGAAACGCCCGAGGAAGCCGCCCTGGCCCTTTCGAGGCTGGAGAAACTGCAGCCCGGAGGAAGGATCATCCTGGAGGAGAGGCTCGAGGGCGTCGAGACCTCCCTGCTTTGCATATGCGACGGAATAAGGGCGCTGCCTCTGATGCCGGCGAAGGACTACAAAAGGGCGCTCGACGGGGACAAGGGCCCCAACACGGGGGGCATGGGCTCGGTGGCGCCGTCGCCGTTCGTCAGCATGGAGCAGGCCGAGGAGCTCACCGAGCTGACCGTCGTGCCTATCCTCAAGAAGCTGGCGGAGAAGGGCCTCCACTACAGGGGCGTCCTCTACGCCGGGCTCATGCTCACTGACGGGGGTCCCAAGGTGCTGGAGTACAACTGCAGGTTCGGCGACCCCGAGACCCAGGTAGTGCTTCCCCTGATGGAGGACGACCTCGCGGAGATAATGCTGGAAGCCTGCGAAGGCCGCATGGAAAGGTCGAGCATCCGCTTCAAGGAAGGGGCCTCGGTCTGCGTGGTGATGGCGAGCAAGGGCTATCCGGACATGTACGACAAGGGCTTCAGAATCGACCTGCCCAAGGACGGCGAGCTCGATGAGGGCGTCGTCATATTCCACGCCGGCACCAAGCAGGACTGCTCGTGCAGGACGACGACCGACGGCGGCAGGGTGCTGGCCGTGAGCGCGCTGGGAAAGGACGTCGATGAGGCCACGGACAAGGCATACGGCGCGGTCGACAAGGTGCAGTGCGCCAACCTCTTCACGAGAAGCGACATCGGGACCGGAAGGAAGGGCAGATAAGGAAGGCCCGGTGCCGGGCGATCTAATCTTGAAGGATAATATGGCGAGGGGAAGGACGCTAAGGTTCCTTCCCCTTTTCATCGCAGGGATTTGACCGGCTACAAGTGCGCGCACCTTGCGCCTACCGTGCCTGTCCTTCCGTCATGTACCTGCTTTCGGCAAGGTCGATGAAGTTCCTTGCCGCAAGGCTCAGGTAACGGTCCTTGTTGTGGACGATTACGATCTTCCCCTGCACCTCCTCGTCCTTGAGGGGGAATATGACGGCGCTGCTGTCCATGGATATGACGAAACCGGCGCCGTACATCCGGGCAACCGATTCGAAGCCGAAGGCGACCCCCATGCCCTTGATGCACAATAGCAATAGCGTCTCCAGATCCGAGCATTCGAGGATTATCCTTGGGTCTATGCCGTGCTTCTTGAACAGGCGGTCGGACAGGTCCCTTATCCTGTTGCCTTTTTCCACCAGCAGGAACGGCTCGTCGGCGAACTCCTTGAGGTCGACGCCCCTGCCGAACTGCTCCGCCCTCTTCGCGGAATCCTCACCGTATTTCTCGGCCATGATCCTGTTGGGCACCACCAAGCAGAGGTTCTCCTTGAGGATCTCCCTGAACTCGACCTTCTCCACGATCTCCTTGTAGAAGGGGTTGAAGCCTATCACTATGTCCAGGTCCCCGTCCAGCAGCTTCTCCGAAAGCCTTTTCGTGACGTCTATGTACAGCTTCACCTCGACTTCAGGATACAGCCTGTTGTACTCCGGCAGCACTTCGGGGAGGAAGACCAGGCTCCTCATGTGAGAGATGCCTATCCTGAGGCATCCTTTCCTCTGCCCAGAGATGTCGGACAGCTGGGTCACGAACTGGCTCTCCAGGTCCACGATCTCCTTCGCCATCCTCATGGCGTTTACGCCCGCGTAGGTCAGCTTCAGCTTCGGGGACCTCTCGAAGAGCTTCACCCCGAACTCCTCCTCCAGCCTGGAGATGTGGCCGCTCAGGCTCTGCTGGGATACGCAAAGCGTCCTGGCCGCGGATGTGAAGCTCATGTCCTTGGCCACCTCCAGGAAATATCTCAGGTTCGTGAAATTCATGAATCCCCCTCCAGTCCCGTAAAGGCTCCTCGGATCGCCTTCGACTGCCTACAACACCGATATTGTAGCTCACCCCAGACAAATAGTGTTAGATATTGTGATAACCCGCCATTATACTTGTCCCAAACATATTCCAATCCTAGATTATCCTTCGACAGGGGGTTGCGATCAGCAGATGGCATACGATTTCGATACCTTGGTGGACAGGGACCCCGCAATAAGAGGCACCGGCAAGTACAGGATCATGAAGGATTCCAAAGGCAACAAGCCCCCCAAGGGAATAGTCCCGTTCTCCGTCGCCGACATGGAGTTCAAGACCGCGCCGGAGATAATAGAGGCCATAAAGGCCGAGGCCGATTTCGGCGTGTTCGGCTACCACAGGCTGACCGACGGTTTCAGGCAGGCCTGCTGCGACTGGATGAAGCGTAGGCACGACTGGCAGATAAGCCCCGAGTGGATCATCCCCTTCGAACAGGTGGTGCCCGCGCTGTACAACGCGGTCTACGCGTTCACCGAGCCCGGCGACGGCATAATAGTGCAGAAGCCGGCATACCACCACTTCTTCCACGTGACGCAGCATTGTGGCAGGACCGTCGTAGAAAACCCCCTCAAGCTGGTCGACGGCAAGTACTACTTCGACTTCGACGACCTGAGGGAGAAGGCCAAGTCCGCCAAGATGCTCATGCTCTGCAGCCCCTACAACCCCGTCGGAAGGGTCTGGACCGAAGAGGAGCTCAAGGAGCTGGGCGACATCTGCATCGAAAACGGCGTGCTTGTGATAGCCGACGAGATACACCACGACCTCATCCAGAAGCCCTTCGTGCATAAAGTCTTCGCCTCGCTGGGCGAGAAGTACGCCAAGAACTGCATAGTCACGACCTCGCTCTCCAAGACCTTCAACCTTGCCGGCCTCTGCTTTGCCAGCATAATAATCCCCGACCCCGAACTCAGGAACAGGTTCACCAAGCAGATGAACGTGCTGGGCTTCCTGCACATCAACAGGCTGGGCGTAGTCGCCGCCGAGGCCGCCTACAAGAAAGGCGACGCCTGGCTGGACGAGCTCATCGAGTACGTGAAGGGCAACTACGAGTTCTTCAAGACCTTCATGGCGGAGAAGTTCCCCAAGGTGAAGGTGTATGACATGGAGGGCACCTACCTTGCCTGGTTCGACATGGGCCCGCTTGGCCTAGGGCCCAAGGAGCTCGATACGTTCCTCACGGACGATGCCATGCTGTACCTCGACCCCGACACGGCGTTCGGAGTAAAGGGCGAATGTTTCCAGCGGATCAACCTCGCATGCCCCAGGAAGCTGCTGTCCGACGCTTTGGACAGGCTCTATGCCGCGGCCAAGGCCAAGGGCCTTGCCTGATCAGCCTTATCGAAGATACTGAGGATTCTAAGGAGGACCGAGATGGAAAAGACGCTCAAGTTCTGCCTGGACCATTTCAGCATCGGCACACCCAGGCGCATGGAAGCTTCGCAAGTCCTGAAGGACCTGGGATTCGTGACCGGGGACACGTCGAAGGACCGCTCCACGCACTTCGTGCTCGAGAACACACTCGTCGAGGTGAATTTCAGGGAGGAGGGCAAGCCCATAGTATGGCTGGACAACTCCATCCCCGCGGGCGTGCTGCCAAGGGTGCACTCCATGCGCCTTAGCAACGCCGGGCTGGATGCCGAAAAGGCGAGGGCGGCCCTTACTGAAGCCGGCATACCCGGGGTGGGGCAGGTCAACAGGCCCACGAGCCAGAGGGTCAAATACGGGAAGGTATGCGGGACCGCGTCCTACCAGACAATCTTCATACGCGGGCTCGAGCCCTTCACGGACATACTCTTCGGCGTCACCACCCAGCTGAGCAAGCATCTGATCGTCAACTTGGACAGCAAGTACATACATACGAACCAGGCGAAGAAAGTCAAGAGCATTACTTTCTACTGTGAGAGTGACGAAGTTTTCAAGGTTGCTGTAGACTGTATCGAAAGACTCGACGCCGCGATGAAGAACGTGGAGGACCACGGCAGGAACATCAGCGAGGTCAAGCTGGTGGACGCCGAGGCCTACAGGGCCGAATTCGGGGCGGAGCCCAGGGATACCCAGCATTTCCCGGCGGTCGCCGCCACCTTCGGAGGGTGCGACCTCGAATACGTCGCCGAGGCGGCCGAAGACGCAGGCCTCAACTCGTTCGCCAAGGACGGCAAGCTGTACGTGGATACAAGGAAGGAACTGGGCATCTTCTGCATATTCGAGGATTAACACAAGACGATTGGGGGATCCGGTAATGACAGAGAATGTCAAAGCTAACCCGATTAAGATCGCCATCATAGCGCTTTCGGTCTGCCTTGCGTTGTTCCATCTCTACACAGCCTCGTTCGGCGTGATCCAGGGCATCGGCCAGAAATCCGTCCACCTCGGCTTCGTCATGGCGATATTCTTCCTGCAGGCGATACTCAGCTCGAAGACGACCGCCGAGAAGATGCTCATGTGGCTTATGCTGGGCCTTTCGATGGCTGGCATCGTGTACGTCACGGCGATAGACAGCGGCCTGCAGCACCGGATCGGCCTTGTGTACACCTCGGACAAGGTGTTCGGGGCGATGCTCGTCGTAGCCATAATAGCCGCAACCTGGAGGAAGATGGGAAGCGCCCTGGTCATTGTTACGTCGGCCTTCATCATCTACGGTTTCTTCGGGCAGTACTTCCCGGGCTTCCTCAACCATCCCGGGATAACCTTCAGGAAGTTCATCAGCCTCCTCTACCTTACGACCGACGGCATCTTCGGCACCCCGCTCTATGCCTGCACAACGTACGTCTACCTGTTCGTCCTGCTGGGGGCGATCCTGGAAGTCACGGGCGTGGGCGACTACTTCACTGAGATAGCGACCAGCATCTTCGGCAAGATGCGCGGCGGCCCGGCGAAGGTGGCGGTCGTAGCCAGCGGCCTGTTCGGCTCGATCAGCGGCAGTCCCACGGCCAACGTCATCGGCACGGGCACGTTCACGATCCCGATGATGAAGAAGACCGGCTACGAACCCGAGTTCGCGGCGGCGGTTGAAGCTTCGGCCTCAACGGGAGGCGCGCTGATGCCGCCCATCATGGGCTCGACCGCGTTCATCATAGCGGAGTTCCTTGGGGTCCCCTACTTCCAGATTGCCAAGGCCGCGCTCATACCCGCCGTGCTCTACTACATGTCGCTGATGTTCGCAGTCGACATCTACGCCAGGAAGTACGACCTCAAGGGGGCCGACATCTCACACCTTCCCTCCTTCAAGAGCCTTCTCAAGCAGATATACTTCATGGCCCCCATCGTCTTCCTGGTCATAGCCCTAGGCGTCCTGAAGCTTACCATCTCCAGGGCCGGCCTCTACTCGTGCCTGCTGTCGCTCGCGATAAGCATGGTCAACAAGAGGACGAGGATAAACCTCGACAGGCTTGTGAAGATACCTGTCAGCGCCGCAAGGTCCATGTCCTCCGTCACCATCGCCTGCGCCATCGCCGGCATCATAAGCGGCGTCATCATGGGCACCGGCCTCGGCTATAGGCTCTCGTCGCTTCTCATAGAAGTGTCGAACGGGCATACGATAATACTCCTGGTGCTCACGATGATAGTCTCGCTGATAATGGGCATGGGCGTGCCGACCACGGCGGCCTACCTGGTACTCGCCGTTCTCGTGGCCCCCGCGCTCATCAAGATGGGCATCGACCGCACCGCCGCCCACCTGTTCATCTTCTACTTCGGCTGCATATCCTCGATAACACCGCCCGTCGCCCTCGCCTCGTACGCCGCTGCGGGGCTTGCGGGCTGCAACGCGACCAAGACGGGCTACGTCGCGTGCAGGATAGCGTTCAGCGCCTTCCTCCTGCCCTACATGTTCGCCTACAACCAGGTCCTCCTGTTCAGGGGCCCCTGGTATGCGATACTCGGCTCCGTGTTCACGGCACTTCTCGGCGTCTACATGCTCGCCTCCGGATGGGAAGGCTACTTCGTGCGCTGGAGGGTCAGCGCGCTTGAGCGCATACTCCTCTTCGCCGGCGCCATAGGATGCATAATACCCGAGATCTACTCGGACATAGCCGGGATAGTAATCATGGTCTCGATATTCGCCTACCGCTCGTACAAATCCGGCCCAGCATTACAGCAGCATAAAGTAGCAGCCAAGCCAAATATTGAGTGAGGTGTTGTAAATGAAGCTGTTCAAGGTCCTGAGCGTACTGCTTATAATCGGCGTCATGTCCACAGTAGGCTATACCAAGACCGTCATCAGGTTCACCACGGGTCCTCTGGGCGCATACAACCAGACCCTCTACAACGGCGTAGCGGACCTGATGAACAAGGCATATCCCGGCGCATACAGCTTCGCGGTCGAAAACTCCACCGGGAGCACCGAAAACGCCAGGGCTTTGGTCCTCGGCAACGCGGACTTCGGCCCGGCCGGCAACGACGTTACCATAGCGGCATACAACGCGACGGGCGACTTTACGGGCATGCCCGCCAAGAAGATCAACTTCGTGTTCTGCCACGGCGGCATGGGTGCCGCTCTTCATATCGCGGTGCCCAAGAACTCCGGCATCAAGACGGTGGCCGACCTCAAGGGCAAGAAAGTCGGCGTAGGCACCGGCGTCATGACCGACTACTTCCTCCAGGGCATAGCCCCCTACGGGCTCACCGATGCCGACATGAAGATAGTCAAGCTCAGCCTCGCAGACCTCTGCAACGGCCTTTCCGACGGCACGCTCGACGCCATAGCGTACGGCACGCCGGCTCCGGCCACCAACTTCACCGACCTGGCCGTCACCAAGGGCTTCAGGCTCCTCGACATAGGCGAGGCGGCGGTAGCGAAGATCCTCGAGAAGTACCCCTACAAGCACATGGTCAAGATCCCTGCCAACACCTACCCCGGCGTGGACTACGTCGTGACCACGTTCGCACAGTGGACAGTGCTCTGCTGCAACGCCGACGTGCCGGACGAAATCGTATACCGCCTGGTCAAGGTGGTCATGGAGAATAACCCCGCGCTCAAGGCGATACATCCCAACGCCGCCGACATCACGCTCGAGCGCTCGGTGGACGGCGCCAAGATACCGATACATCCCGGCGCGCTGAAGTACTACAAGGAAGTCGGCAGGGTGAAATAGGAAGCGGTAACCGAGGATTAGGTACCATCGGCCCGGCGGGGCGGGGGCGGACACTGCCTCCCCCGCCTCGTAAGCGGCCGCGGCCCTATGCGAGGGAGGTAGCCAGATGAAGTTCGCCACTTTCGTAAAGGACGGCGCAAAGCCCCGTTTCGGGCTGTTGACCGAAGAGGGGTTGGTCGACCTCAACGAGGCAGACGCCTCGATACCTGACAACGCCCTGGATTTCGTCCGCATGTCGGACCAGCTTCTCGCCCGCGCCGCACGGGCGCCCAAGAAGGCCATGCGTTTCTATGGCCTTTCGGACGTGAAGCTTCTCGCCCCTCTTCCCAACCCTGTGAGCTTCAGGGACTTCATGGGTTTCTCCGAGCACCACGAAAGCTGCAGGAGGAACAAGAACCAGACGGTCGACCCGGTCTACTACCGGATCCCGGTCTTCTATTTCTCAAACGCCAACGTCATGGTGGGCCCCGATTCTAGGATAAAGGCGCCAAAGAGGTGCGAGAAGCTGGACTTCGAGTTCGAGGTCGGCTTCGTCGTCGGGAAGGCCGGGCGCGACATCCCAAGGGAGAAGGCTCTCGAGCACATCTTCGGCTATACGATAATAAACGACTGGTCCGCCAGGGACCTGCAGGGCGAGGAGATGAAAGTCATGCTCGGCCCGGCGAAGGGCAAGGACTTCGCGACCTCGATGGGGCCTTTGCTCGTCACGAAGGACGAATGGGACCCGTATCTTGCGGGCGAGGGCCTAAGGTACGACAGGAAGACGGCGCTTACGCTGAACGGCAAGAAGCTGAGGGAGAACAACCTCAAAGTGATACACCACGATTTCGCCTCGATGATAGAGCGCGCTTCCGAGGACGTTACCCTCTACCCGGGGGAGCTGCTAGGCTCCGGCACGATAGGCGGAGGCTGCATCCTCGAGTACGAGCCGGGGAGCATCCCGTGGCTTAAGGGGGGCGACTGCGTCGAGATGGAAGTAGATGGGCTCGGATGCCTCAGGGGTTTCGTAGACTAGTACCGTCTTCGGGGGTGTTCCCATGGCAAAGCTCGTATCCTTGGAACAGGCGGCGGGGATGATACCAGACGGCGCTTCGGTGATGGTCGGCGGGTTCATGGGGTGCGGAAGTCCCCACCGGCTCATCGACGCGATCGTGGCCAAAGGCACAAAAGGGCTTACGGTATACTGCAACGACGCCGGCTCGCCCGGCTACGGGGTCGCGAAGCTCATCAGCGCGGGGCTGGTGAAAGCGCTCAACGCGACCCACGTAGGGCTCAATCCGGAAGTGGCGGCCAAGATGGCATCCGGGGAGCTTGAAGTGCGCCTCATCCCGCAGGGCACCATGGCGGAGCAGATAAGGGCCGGCGGCAACGGGACCGGCGGGGTGCTCACGCCCACCGGCATGGGCACGATGGCGGCCGAAGGCAGGCAGGTAATAGAACTCGACGGCAGGAGGTTCCTCCTGGAGAGGCCGATGAGGGCGGATTTCGCCCTGATAAGCGGATACAGGGTGGACCGGTCGGGGAACATATGGTACAAGGGCAGCGCCAGGAATTTCAACCCTCTGATGGCAACTGCCGCCGACAAGGTGATAGTCGAGGCCGACACGCTCGTGGAAGACGGCAGCATCGCGCCCGAGGACGTCGTCACACCCGGCATATTCATCGACTTCATAGTCAAAGGTGGCGCTTTGTGATGGACAAGGAGCAGCTGAAGAACATGATCGCCGGAAGGGCGGCCAAGGAGCTAAAGGACGGGGACGTGGTCAATCTCGGCATAGGGCTCCCAACCCTCATCCCGGGCTTCCTTCCCCCCGGCGTCAAGGTCATACTCCACTCGGAGAACGGCATCATAGGCATGGGCCCGGCGCAGGAAGGCGGCGACGACCCGCCCGGTTACGTGGTGGACGCCGGAGGCAAGCCGGCGGCGTGCATGGCGGGCGGCGCCTTCATCGACAGCTCGACCTCGTTCGGAATCATTAGGGGCGGCCACGTGGACGCCTCCTTCCTCGGTGCCATAGAGGTGGACAGGGAAGGAAACCTCGCCAACTGGATCATCCCCGGCAAGAAGGTGCCCGGTATGGGCGGCGCCATGGACCTGGCCGCGGGGGCCCGGCGGGTGATAGTGGTCATGGAGCACACGAACAAGGGCACGCCCAAGATACTGGAGAGATGCTCGCTGCCGCTGACCGCGGAGAAGTGCGTGGACCTTATCATCACCGAGATGGGGGTCTTCGAGGTCACGCCGGAAGGACTGCTGCTCAAGGAGATCAACGACGAGTTCACATTAGAGCAGGTACAGGAGGCCACCGGCTGCAAGCTCGTCATACCCGCCGTGATAGGCAGGATGACGGCGTAGGCCCCTCAAGTCGCGCAAGGCCTCCGGCCGGCGCGGATACACCAAGGCCCAGCAGAAGAGAGGGATCCGAAGGCATTCTCGTCGGACGCCGAAAGGACGTTAGAGGGCATGCTCCGGTTCGGTATACAGTACGCAATGTGCCGGAAGCTTTTCAATCTACAGGAAGGCGGCGCAGGCGTGAAGGAGGGAAGGGATTGGGAGACGTCTATAAAGGCATCGACTGGGAGGAGCTCGTGAGGCGGGTGGTGCACCACTCCTGCACAGGCATCGCACCAGATGCCGAAAGGCTCCTAAGGGAGGCGGAAGGCGCGGAGGATGAGCCTGCGGCGAAGAGCGTGCTCGGTTCGATGATAGAGAACATCGGGATGGCAGGAAGGCTGGACAAGCCGGTATGCCAATCGCCGGGCTTCCCGGCGGTGTACATAACGTTCGGAAGAAACGCCCGGATGCCGGACTTCGCCGGCATCTTCGGGCAAGTCATCCCCGAGATGGTAGGTAAGGGCTTCATAAGGCCCAGCATAGTCCATCCCCTCACCAGGAAGAACACGGGCGACAGCACAGGCCCTGGCGTGCCGAACTTCGAGTACGACTACAGGCCCGAGGCCGGCTATGTGGAGCTCATAGTTAGCTTCAAAGCATGCGGCGCCGAGCTCATGAACGCGTACAAGACGTTCACCTCCAGCACCCTGGGAAACGGCCTCAAGGGCCTCAAGAGGTTCGTAGTGAGCCAGGTGGTGGAGGCGAAGGGCATCCCCTGCCCGCCGGGCGCGATAGGCATAGGCATCGGCGGCCAGATGGACGTGGCGGCAAGGCTCAGCAGGAGGGCCGTCAGCGTAAGGGAATGGGACGACATCAATCCGGACCCCATGCTGGCGGACCTCGAGGCGGAGCTGCTGGAGACCATCAACGGCACGGGAATCGGCCCAGGCGGTACCGGTGGGAGGACGACCGCCCTGGCCGTGAAGGCCCTGATGGCATACACGCATACCGCGATAGCGCCGGTCGCCGTGAACTTCCACTGCTGGGTGGCCAGGAGGGCCGGCGTAAGGGTCCACGACGACGGCAGGGTGGAGATGCTCTTCTGGAGGTGCGAGTAATCATGGCCGAATACAAGCTCACGGTCCCGTTGACCGAAGAGGACGCAAGGAAGCTTAGGATAGGCGACATCGTATACCTCACAGGGGAGGTCTTCACCGCAAGGGACATGGCCCATCTTAGGGTCAGGTCGCTTCTGGATAAGGGGGAGCTGGTTCCCGGGCCTCCCATGCGCGAGGGAGGGGTCCTTTTCCACGCGGGGCCCGTGATGGTAAAAGAGGAAAACGCCTGGAAGCTCATGGCCATAGGCCCCACGACGAGCATGAGGATGGAACCGCACAGCGGGCTCATACCGAAGCTTGGCGTAAGGGCGGTAGTGGGCAAAGGCGGCATGGGAGGATCTTCCTTGGCGATGTTCAAGGAATGGGGCGCCGTTTACCTGGCCGCCGCCCCCGGTTGCGCCGTCAAGCATGCCCAGGCCTTCAAGGAAGTGAAATCAGTCGACTGGCTCGACATGGGCATGCCAGAGGCGGTATGGGACTTCAGGGTCGAGGACTGGGGCCCGTTGGTGGTCGCCATGGACAGCCACGGGAACAGCATATATGACATCATCGCCGAAAGGGCACGGAAAGCCCTCGGCTACTAGGCCACGAAGGACAAACCGCCTTGCCGGATGACAATAACGTCCGAGGGCCGTTTCGTGACGGCGCGTAAAGCATCGGGGCCGTCATTAGGATGCGCGCGGCTTGCTGATCATTGAGTCCGGGCGGACTGACCAGGATGGAGAAGATCCGACAGGCGGAAGTCAGGAGGGTTTGGATGAACTATACAGAGACGCTAGCCAGATGGGCGACGGGGATCGACGGCTTCTGCATTAATGACGAGGTCCTGGAAAAAGCAGCGGAGTTCGTGCTCGACTGGGCGGGGGCGGCCCTTGCCGGTTCCGCACAGCCTCCGGCGGGGATGCTCTACGGGATAGTGCGTGGAAACGCACCTCAAAGCGGCCCCTGCACTGTGCTGAACGCGCATATGGACAGGACGTCCGAGCTATGGGCGGCATTCCAGAACGGGTTCAACGGCCACGTCATGGAGATGGACGACGTCCACAGGAAAGCGGTGTTCCATCCGGGCACCGTCATCATACCTGCCGCACTGGCGATCGGCCAAAAACTGGGAGTGGACGGGCGCAAGCTGCTTACGTCCATAGCCGTCGGCTATGAGGTGAGCATAAGGGTGGGGATTGCTGCGGGGCCCTCCCACTACATGAAGTGGCACACAACGGGCACATGCGCGACCTTCGGCGCAAGCGCGGCCGCGGGGTACCTGCTCGGGCTCACCCCCTTGCAGATGACGTGGGCCTTAGGCAATGCCGGCTCGCAGGCGGCGGGGCTCTGGCAGTTCCTCGACGACGGGGCCATGACGAAGCCGCTGCATCCGGGCAAGGCCGCCATGAACGGTCTTCTTGCTGCCCTTGCAGCGAAGAACGGATTTACCGGTCCGAACAACATACTGGAGGGCCGGAAGGGCTTCCTTGCCGCGACCTCCCTTGACGCAGAGCCGGGCGCGCTTACGGAAGGGCTGGGTGACGCATGGCAGCTGCTTGACGTGTCCATAAAGCCCTACGCTTCGTGCAGGCATTCCCATCCTCAGATAGACGTGGCCCTCGAAGTCGCGAGAGAGGCCGGCTTCAACCTGCAAGGTATAGCTTCGGTGCACATCAGCACGTACAGGACGGCGAAGGATGTTGCCGGTGGGTCCGGGCGCTATCCGAAAGAGCCGCATGAGGCGAAGTTCGATTCCGCCTACTGCGTGGCCACGGCCCTGGCCAGGGGCAAAGTTCGCGTGGAGGACTTCGAGCCCGGGAACATCGAGTCCGCGTCGGATGTGAAGAAACTATGGGAAAAGACTACAATATCGGTAGACGAAAGTCTGGAGGCTGAGTATCCTGCGAAGTGGGGTGCCGTAATAGAGGCCAGGACGGACGACGGGAAAGTCTATAAGGCATCCACCCTCTACGCGAAGGGGGACCCGGAGAAACCGGTCACAAGAGACGAGCTGACGGAGAAATTCATGGATCTGGCCGACGGGGTGCTCCCCGAGGAGGAATTAAGCGCGCTCACCGGAAGGATCCTAGGCATAGCAGGCACGGAGGATATAAACACGATTTTCCCAGCCTAGAGAAGGAGAAGATGTAGCATGGAAAAAGATACCAAGGAGCTCATCTCAAAGGCGGCCAAGCCCGCCGCTGACGCCATGAAGATGCACCCGTACTACCGCGGGAAGATAGAGGTCATGCCCAAGGCGGTAGTGAGGGACATGAGCGATTTCGCGATATGGTACACGCCGGGAGTCGCGGCGTCGTGCAAGGCGATACAGGCCGACAAGGACCTCGCCTACGAGCACACGCTGAAGTGGAACACGGTGGCCGTGGTCTCCGACGGCACCCGCGTGCTGGGCCTGGGGGACATCGGGCCTGAGGCGGGGCTTCCCGTCATGGAGGGCAAGGCCATGCTGTTCAAGTACCTGGGCGGCGTGGACGCGTTCCCGATCTGTCTGGACACGAAGGACCCCGAGGAGATCATAAACGCCGTTAAGTGGCTGCAGCCATCCTTCGGAGGGGTGAACCTCGAGGACTTCGAGCAGCCGAAATGCTTCTACCTGCTTGAAAGGCTAAGGGCGGAGTGCCACATACCGGTATGGCACGACGACCAGCAGGGCACCGCGGCTGTCACGGTAGCGGGGCTCGTCAACGCCTTGAAGCTGGTGGGCAAGAAGCTCTCGGACGTGAGGATAACGCACATAGGCGCCGGCGCCGCCAACATCTGCACCGCCAGGATGGTCATGAAAGCGGGCGCTACACCGGGCAACATCATCATGTGCGACACGAAGGGCACGCTCCACAAGGGCCGCACCGAGCTCATCGGCAAGGCCAAGGAGAAGTGGGAGATGTGCGAGAAGACCAACGCGATGGGCCTTGTGGGCGACATCGAGGCCGCCTTGAAGGGCGCCGACGTGGTGATAGCCCTCGCCCAGTCCGGGCCGGACGTGCTCAAGAAGGAATGGATCCAGGGCATGGCCAAGGACGCGATCGTGTTCGCATGCGCGAACCCCGTGCCGGAAGTATGGCCGTGGGTAGCCAAGGAGGCCGGGGCCAGGGTCGTCGCGACGGGAAGGTCGGACTTCCCCAACCAGGTCAACAACTCGCTGGGCTTCCCTGCGATCTTCAGGGGCGCCCTAGACGTAAGGGCCACCACGATCACAGACGAGATGTGCATAGCTGCGGCGCTCGAGCTCGCTAAGTACGCCGAACGCAAGGGGCTGAGGGAGGACTACATAATCCCGAGCATGGAGGAGTGGGAAGTCTACCCTATGGAGGCCGCGGCGGTAGGACTCAAGGCTATAGAGCAGGGAGTGGCGAGGGTGAAGCTGACCCGCGAGGAGCTCGTGAAGTCCGCCACCGACCTGATCCTTAGGGCGAGGAAGGCCACGAAGCTCGCGATGGACAACGGCGTGATAGCCCCTCCGCCCGAGCTCTGATGGCCCGGACGGAAGAAGGAGGCGTCGCAGATGGAGCATAGGGTAAGGGAGATAGACGCATCCCTAGTGACAGCCGAGGTCGAAAGGCTTTGCATCAGCGCCAACTGCAACCTGCCTGAGCATAACCTCAAGGTGATCGAAGAGGCCATGGGCAAGGAGAAGTCCCCGCTGGGCAGGCAGATACTGGAGAACCTACTCGAAAACCACAGGCTGGCCAGGGAGGAGCAGGTGCCCGCCTGCCAGGACACCGGGCTCGCGGTGGTGTTCATAGAGGTCGGACAGGACGTGCACATAATCAACGGCGGGCTGGAAGATGCCATCAACGAGGGCGTAAGGAGGGGCTACAAGAACGGCTACCTCAGGAAGTCCGCAGTGTTCGACCCGGTGCTGGACAGGAAGAACTCAGGGGACAACACGCCCGCGATAATCCACGCGAGGATCGTGGACGGGGACAGGATATCGATAACCGTGGCCCCCAAGGGCGGGGGAGCCGAGAACATGAGCGCCGTTGCCATGCTCACGCCGGCCGCAGGAGCCGAGGGAGTGAAGCGTTTCGTGATAGACACCGTGAGCAAGGCCGGGCCCAACCCGTGCCCGCCCATAGTGGTCGGAGTCGGCATAGGCGGCACGTTCGACAAGGTGACGCTCCTCGCGAAGAAGGCCCTAACCAGGGCCATGGGGAGCCACAACCCGGATTCGCGCTACGCCGCTATGGAAGACGAGCTGCTCGCGGGGATCAACAAGCTCGGCATCGGGCCCCAGGGCTTCGGCGGCAGCACTACGGCACTCGCTGTCCATATCGAGACCTACGCGTGCCACATAGCGAGCATGCCGGTCGCGGTGAACATAAATTGCCACGTCTCTCCCCACGAGAGCTCGGTAATATAGGGAGGAGGGTGCCGGTATGGTCAAGAAGGTAACGACTCCGCTGACCGACGAGTCGGTGGCGGGCCTGATGACCGGGGACAGCGTCCTGCTTACGGGATACATCTACACAGCCAGGGACGCGGCGCACAAGAGGATGATGGCGCTCCTCGACGAGGGCAAGAAACTTCCCTTCGACGTGAAGGGGGCCACCATATTCTACGTAGGTCCCGCTCCCGCAAAGCCGGGGCATGTGATCGGGTCGGCCGGTCCGACAACGAGCGGCAGGATGGACACCTACGCTCCGAGGCTGATGGAAGAGGGCCTCAAGGGAATGATAGGCAAGGGCAAGAGGTCAGATACGGTCAAGGATGCGATCATGAAGCACAAGGCGGTCTATTTCGCGGCCCTTGGAGGCGCCGGCGCGCTGGCCGCGAAGTGCGTCAAGTCGGCAAGGCCCGTGGCATACGAGGACCTGGGCCCCGAGGCGATAGTGGAGCTTTACGTCGAGGATTTCCCCCTCATCGTGGTGAACGACATGTACGGGAAGGACGCCTACATCGAGGGAAGGGCGAAGTACGAGGTGAAGTAGCGCCGGCAGGACCCAGTCCTGCATACAAAGTACAAACATATAAGGATCTGATCTACGTGCTCCCTTGCGGTAGGCGCCAAGAAGGCCCACTTCGGGGGAGCACTCTTATTCCCCCGCATCAGGCAGAAAGGTAAATCAGCAGGATAATTCATTTCATGAAGGAATCGCACACCTTCCATATAATACTAACCCAGGAGGTGTTTATATGAGGTATTTGAGGATATTGATGATGGCGGCCTTGGTATTGGCGCTGTCGCTTGCGGCCGGCTGCGGCGAGAAGATATACCTGTTCGACTTCACGACCGAGACAGACCTGTCCCGTGAGGACGGAACATGGACCGCAGGGGGCATGGACTACGTGCTCTCGCCGGACGGCATCGCCCTCCAGAATGCATGGGTGGCCGCGCCTCACCTGTACAACGGGGACTTTACGGTATCTTTCAAATTCCAGCTGCTGGAGGATATCTCCTACAACCGTACGGCGGCATTCATCCTGGCTTCAGGGACCAATTTCCTGTTAGCCGAATGGTCGGGGATGATAGTCATAAGCGACGACCAGCATGATCCCGGCGATTTTCAGCTGTCCCAGATCAAAGACGGTTACACGACTGTAATTACGCCGCCGGAACCGGTGGGCGACATACTGGAATATCCCGGCTTGAACACCATGGAGATAAAGAAGAGGGGAGACCTCCTCACGTTTAAGCTTAACGACATCGCCTTGGGCGACGGCATTCTGATAGAGGGCTACTACCTCGACTGGCTGTGCCCACAGATGACGACCTTCTACGAGATCGGATCGGACATGGACAACGTGGTGTTCAAGAGCGTGGAAGTAAGGTACAAAGGAGACGCCGTCCCCAGCACATGAGCTTCTATAGGCCCCCCGTCTGACTCATCGGCCAAATAATAGGGGGCACCATCACTGCGCCCCCTATCGTTAATGCCGTGAAAATGCCCAAAGGCTCAGGACCATATCAGCCCCAGCGCCTTCAGGTGGTTGTCGATGTGTCTTTCGACCGTGCTCCTGAGAAGGTCCTCGTTCTCCCTCAGGCAGCGGTACAGCCTGGTGCGAAAGAGCGGCTCGCCCGTTTCGGTCTTGGCGTTTAGGAGAAGGCCGTACGTTATGTGCATCACTTGGCGCACGTCGGGCCTTTCGAACAAGGCGGCATCTACCGAATCCGGCACCGACTCCTTCTCGACGTCGACCTTGTAGTAGGCCTTCGCCTCGTCCAGGTGCTCCTTTGCGTACGAGTACATCTGCCCGAACAGCTCGGGATTGGCCGCAAGGACCACCCTTAGCGCCTCGAGCCAGTTCGTGCCCGCCGTCTTCAGATGGAAATGCCCCTTGGAGAGCTCCGCCACCGACGGGTAGATCGAGAACTTGTCGCTTCCCGAATGCACCGAGAGCTTGTAGCCGAAGGTGTCGGCTATCGCCTGGTGCAGGACGAAGTCCTCCCTGAACTTCGCGATGTCGCCAATGTAGTCTATGCCCTTCTGGAACTCTCCTATGAACCTAGGCGCCAGGCTCGTCAGCGGCACGCCCGTGTCAGCTAGCTGCTTCGCCACGAAGTAGTGCGCCTTCGGGTCCGTAGGCGTGCCGGTCTCGTCTATGGAAAGCTCGAAGTCCACCTTCCTGCCGCATCCGACCAGCAGGTCGTGGTAGATCGAGGACGTGAACTCGATCGCCCTCTGGTATGTAGCGGTGCAGCGCTCGATCTCGTCCTCGCTGAAGGATACCGCCGTGCCGTCCGCCAGTCTGTAAGAAACCTGCGCCCTTACCGAGGGCGGCTTCGCGTTCGCGCCGCCTTCCCGCTCAAGGCCTATGTGGTTCGAACAGTCCAGCGTGATCATGGAAAAACCGCTGTCCAGGGCGTACCTTACTTCCTCGGCCGTCTTCAGGTGGTCGCCGTCGGCGCCGAAGCCCTCTCGCCAGCCGGCCCTGAAGGCCCCCCAGAACGCGTCGGCGAGCACATCCTTGAACGTCCTTCCCGTGAGGTTGAGCTCCCTTATCGACTGCTGCGCGAAGACGGGGAAGACGGACGCCTTCCTTATCGAAGAGACATGCCCCGCTGTGACGAGCCCGAGCCTGTCGCCGAGCCCTATGCTCACCTTGCTGTCCTTCATGGATTTCGGCCCCAGATTCTTGTACCTTGCCATGAACCAGTAGGCGTTCGCCACGTTCATCGGGCACCTTGCCATCATGTACCTGCCCGTGTGGATGGAGGTGTTCGTGGTGAGGCCGGCCAGCAGGTGCGGCTCGGCGGTCACCGCCACGAGCTCCTTAGTGAAAGGGTCGGTCTTGTTGACCATGAACAAGATCCCGTCGGCAAGGTACAACGATTCTTTGTAGACGTTGCGGCCTTTGACGTAGGACGCGAACGCATTCGCGTCCTCGATGCCCGGGTATGCACCCAAGGCTTCTGTGATGTCGATGAAATCCGTCATGTTGCTACCTCCGTAGTTTGCTTACTATATCTTATCGATAAACCGAACATTTTTCTAATGCATGATAATTCTTTCTTTTTTCCTGGTGTCTTGAAGGATTTCCCGAGGAGGTATAGAATCTAATCATTGGTATACCAAGTGTATACCATCGGAGCACCAACTGAAACGAGCATTCAAATCTAACATACAAGGAGGAATCGGATTTGTCTAAGTGGCAGATACCACCGGCCGGAGGACATCTCGACCTTGCCGACGGAATCTACTTCCAGAACATGACCGGCAAGGAAGTCCAGGAAAGGCTCAAGAAGAACGACGTCATAATAATCCCGGTCGGAAGCACCGAAGCCCACGGCCCCCACGCGTGCTACGGAGAGGACACCTTCCTCGTGACAAGGATGGCAGAGCAGGTGGCCAAGAGGACCGGATGCACCGTCTCGCAGCCCGTCTGGTTCGGGACCCACCCCTACCACCACATAGGGATGCCGGGTACCGTACCGGTGGACGAGGATACCTTCACGGCATACCTCAGCTCCATAATCGCCGGATTCTGGAACATGGGGTTCAGGAAGCAGATACTCCTCAACGGGCATGGGCAGGAATACGTCATCCCGACGGCCCTACACCGTTTCGCGCGCCGCTTCCAGGTCCCGAGCGTGCTCGTCAACCTCAACTGGTACTACGCCATACCGGACTACCTCAAGGACAAGGAGCACGGCGGCGTCCTCGAGACACCTTTCGTGCACGCCGACGAGGCCGAGACCTCGATGTCCCTGGCGCTGTTCCCCGAGATGATCAAGATGGAAGACGCTGTCGACACTAAGTTCCACGGCTTCCTGCCCAAGGGCCACATCGACTCCGCCGGCAACATCTACCAGAGGCCAATACCCTGGTACGCGCACGTCGGAGGAGGCACGATCGAGATAAAGGGCAACCCCGAAGGAGTGGTCGGAAAGGCCACGCTAGCCGACGCCGAGAAGGTCCGCCCAGCGGTCAACGCTCTGCTTGACTACACCGAGAAGCTTGTCAACGACATACTCGAGAAATTCCCGGCGGGCACGCTGCCCCCGGCGGACATGACTACCAACCGCTTCACCGCAGAGGAGCTCGAAGACTACCTCAGAGGCCCCCTCAAGGGCGGGAAGCACATCTACGTGATAGCCTGGCCCCCCTATTGATAGCCGACGCCCCGATTGCGCGGCGCCCTAAAAGCGCCGCGCCCGAGGGCGATTAAGGACGTGTTAACCATGAATCTCAAAAACGACATGCCCCAGCGCAAACCCAACCTTAGCGCGCAGGTCTACCAGACGATCAAGAAGGCGATAATGGACAACACTCTGAAACCGGGCGAGCCCCTGCTCGAAAGGCAGCTCGCGGAGAGCCTCGGCGTAAGCAGGACACCGGTCAGGGAGGCCTTCAAGCTCCTCGCAATGGACGGCCTGGTGAAGCTTGTGCCCAACAGGGAGGCCGAAGTCGCCGACATAAGCATCATGGACGTAAAGGAGATAATCCAGATCAGGTCGCGGCTCGAGACACTGGCGGCGAGGCTTTGCACGGACAACGCCACCGCGGACGACATAGATAGGGTCGAAGAGAGGATAGCCGCGATGGAAGGATGCCTCGATAGGTCCGACTACCTGGGATATCTCGAAAACGACCTCGGGATGCACTCCATAATACTGTCCTGCTGCGGAAACCTTAGGCTCGAGGCGATACTGAAATCCCTGGGAGAGCAGATCAGCAGGCTCACCTACCTCTCCGTGGGAGACGCGGACCAGGCGAGGGAATCCCTGGGACACCACAGGCGCATATTCCGGGCCATCTCATCCAAGGACCCGGACGCCGCGGAAGCGGCCATGGCGGAGCACATCGAGAACATCCGCGAACATCTCTACAGGAGATTCGGCCTGTAGTCATGGGAGGCGTTCAATTGGACGGAAAGTACATCCTAAGGATGTGTGACATCACGAAGACCTTCCCGGGCATGACCGCCCTCGACAAGGTCAGCTTCGACCTCAGGGAGGGCGAGGTGCACGTCCTGGTGGGCGAGAACGGCGCCGGCAAGTCCACCCTCATGAAGATCCTCTGCGGAGTCTATGGGAAGGACTGCGGCAGGATCAACCTCTGCGGGACGGACGTGGAAGTCAGGGACACGAAGCACGCCGAGGGCCTTGGCATCAGCATGATCCACCAGGAATTCAACCTCCTGCCGTTCAGGAACGTGGCGCAGAACATATTCCTCGGCAGGGAGCCCGTGAAGGGCCCGCTTAAAGTGCTCGACGAGGAGCGCATGCACGAAGAATCCAAGCAACTGCTTCGCTCGCTGGGCATGGTGCTGGACACGAGGACTCCCGTCAAGGAGCTCGGCGTGGCGCAGCGCCAGATGGTGGAGGTGGCGAAGGCCCTTTCGATGAACGCGAAGGTGCTCATAATGGACGAGCCGACGGCGACTCTCACCACAAGGGAGATCGAGCAGCTCTTCGCGACGATAGCGAACCTCACGAAGAAGGGCGTGTCCATCGTCTACATCTCCCACCGCATGGAGGAGATTTTCCGGATAGCCGACAGGATAACGGTGCTAAGAGACGGGCTGTACGTCGCCACCGTCGAGGACCCGTCTGGCATAACGATGGACGAGCTGGTGGCGATGATGGTCGGGAGGCGCATCGAGAAACGCTTCGAGAAGCCCCCCGTCAAGCTCGGCAAGGAAGTCCTGAGGGTGGAAGGGCTCAGCTCCGACGGCAAGTTCGAGGACGTCTCGCTGTACGTAAGGGAAGGCGAGATAGTGGGCATCTCGGGCCTCGTCGGCGCGGGCAGGACCGAAGTAGCCAGGGCGATATTCGGGGCCGACCCGAAGGATTCGGGTAAGGTCAGCCTGTTCGGCGGCGAGATCAAAGCGGGCAGCCCGGGCGCCATGGTGGCGAAGGGCGTCGGCTTCGTCCCCGAGGACAGGAAGGAACAGGGCCTCGCCCTCATCATGTCCGTGAAGGACAACATAGTGCAGGCATCCCTCGACAAGGTGTCCACGGGGCCCTTCATCAACGGCTCCAAGGAGAGAAAGGTCGCCAGGAAGTACGTAGACGAGCTCAGGGTGGCGACGCCTTCGGTGCAGAAGCTCGCCAAGTTCCTGTCCGGCGGCACTCAGCAGAAGGTCGTCATCGCGAAATGGCTGGCCTCCGGCTCGCGCGTCCTCATATTCGACGAGCCGACCAGGGGCATAGACGTGGGCGCGAAGCAGGAGATCTACAAGATAATGGGGGACCTGGTCGAAGAAGGCGTCGGCATACTCATGATATCCTCCGAGCTGCCCGAGATCATAAGCGTGTGCGACCGCATCTACGTGATGCACGAAGGAAGGATAACAGGAGAGGTAATGCAAGCCGACGCGAACCAGGAACTCATCCTGGGCCTTGCGATGGGGAAGGAGGTGGCCGGATGAAGCGGCACGACATAGCAAGATCCGCAGGCAGCCCGAAGTTCAGGGTATCGGGCGTGCTCATCGCCATCATAGCCGTAGTCGGCGTGTTCTCGTTCACGGCAAGGGGCTTCTTCTCCCTCGCCAACTTCGCGAACATCGCCCTGCAGGGCTCCGTCCTCTTCATAGCCTCGCTCGGCATGACGCTTGCGATCCTGTCGGGAATGATCGACCTTTCGATCGGAGGGGTAATGACACTCTCAGGGGTCGTGACGGCCCTGGCGCTTAAAGCGGGCCTTCCGCTGCCGATAGCGGTGCTGGCGGGACTTGCCGCGGGCTCCCTTTGCGGCGCCTTCACGGGATATCTGGTGTCGAGCTGGGGCTTCCACCACTGGATAGCGACGTTCGGCATGATGGGCATCTCCCAGGGCATAGCCCTCGTCATAACGCAAGGCGCGTCCGTATCCGGTTTCAGCAGGGCGTTCAGGAACATCGGGGATTCGACCCTCCTTGCGCTCTCTGTAAGCAGCTTCGTGGGGGCGATGATTACATCCGACACCTTGTACCCAAGGTAGAGGGCGACGACAAGGCCTATTACACTGACGAGGGACGCGGAGTTAATAGCCCTGGAGGTGATGCTCCTGGCGTTGTCCGTGGACTTCACCATATAATCCTGGTTTATCGTGTATAGCTCTTCCAGCTTCAGCATCAGCTGGTTATAGGCGCCCACGGCTTCATTGTGCCTGGTCCCGGCCTCGGCCTCGTTACCTGAAAGGATGAAGGCCCTCGTGTTGGTCATTCCGTTGAAGTATGCGTCGTAGAGGTCGGTGATGGCATTAAGGGCGGCTTCCTCGCCGGGGTATGTGATATTGGATAGGGCATCGGAAAGGCTCTTCCTGAAACCCTTGTCGGCTTCCCAGTAAAGATGCTCGTTATCGGCGGTATCGTTGCCCAGGAGCATCTCTGATTGGGCCATGTTCATCTTGTCGAGGGAGTTGAGCATGCCGTGGACGGCGGCAAGACTTCTGTAGCTGTCTATCGTGATGGCCTCTACGGCCCTGTTTATGGCTATGGAGCTAAGGACGGTCCATAAGCCGACGAGCATGAGAATTCCTATCACCACGAAGTATCCCAGAAGGATCTTCGCCCTCAGACTCTTTTTGAAAGCATCGATTATAGTCATTAGATGCACTTCTTTCACAAGTCCTCATAGATTCTATTACTCCTATGCTAAAAAGCAAGTGCAAATGAACTATTCGCCTTCGGTATGGGATATCCTGTAAATAGGACGACCCGCCCGACGGAACCGTGCGACCACGGAACTCAAGTGAAATGGCGACCGGCATGCGAGGAGGTCGTCAGCTGCTTGTCAGGCGCGCGCAAGGACTTGAACCCATGACGGCCCCCGTAGGATTATAATCCTCTTTAGAAGTACCCGATCGGAGGGGGTGGCCTGGATGGAGGACAAGGACAAGAGGATGAAGGTCCTGTTCCTGTGCTCGGGCAACTCGTGCAGGAGCCAGATGGCAGAGGGCTGGACCAAGAAGCTGAAGGGCGATGTCATCGACGCCTATTCGGCCGGCATAGAAAAGCACGGCATAGATGCCAGCGCGGCGGCCGTGATGAAGGAAGTCGGCATAGACATAAGCGGCAACAGGTCGAAAACCGTCGAGGACCTTCAAGGCATAGACTTCGACTACGTCATCACGCTGTGCGGCTATGCGAGCGAGAACCTGCCGGCGGAGCTCGGGCAGATAAAGAGGGTCCATAGGCGCTTCGTCCACCCGATGAGGCTGGCCTTGGGCGCCGAGAACCAGGACGAGGAGCTCGAGGCATACAGGAAGATCAGGGACGAGATCAGGGAGTTCGTCGCAAGCCTTCCGGAATACCTGCTAAACGCAAGGTAGGTTGGTACGGCGGCAGCATATGGCATAACATATATCCAAAGGGGGCCGGCCGTCGGCGCAATCACCGACGCCGTCTTCATATTCTTACCGTAAGGAGCGAAGAGATGAAATTCATCGACCTTCACTGCGACACGCTCATGAACACCTTCCTGTACAAGCAGGACGACATGTACGAGATGGAAGGCATGGTGGACTTCAAGCGCATGAAAGACGCAGGGCAGCTCGCCCAGTTCTTCGCGATGTACATGCTCTCGCCAGATGTAAAGCGCTTCGAGCCGGAAGCGGAGTTCGACGAGGTCTCGGACGAGGATTACATAGCGCGGCTCAGCGAAACACTCGCGAAAAACCTCACAATGTACGAGGATATCATAGCGTTTGCGCGTAACGCCGACGAGATGCTAAAAAACGAGCAGGATGGCAAGATGTCGGCCTTCCTCACGATCGAGGACGGGCGCAGCGTAAACGGCAGCATGGACAACCTCGCAAGATATTACGGCATGGGTGTAAGGCTCATCTCCTTCACTTGGAACTACGCCAATTGCTTCGGCTGGCCCAACTCAGACGACGCCGAGATAATGGGAAAGGGCCTCACCGATTTCGGCAGGGAAGCCATAGGGTACATGAACTCGGCTGGGATGCTCATCGACGTATCGCACCTTTCCGACGGCGGCTTCTGGGACGTAGCCAGAATATCCACAAGGCCTTTCGTCGCGTCGCACTCTAACTGCAGGGCCGTATGCCCGCACAGGAGGAACCTGACGGACGACATGATAAAGGTGGTGGCCGACAAGGGCGGCGTCATAGGGATGAACTTCGCGCCGATCTTCCTCGGGCCGGATCCGAAATGCCAGGACAGCACGGTCGAGATGATGTCCGAGCACATAAGGCATATGATCAAGGTCGGGGGCACCGACGTCATCGCGCTCGGATCCGACCTCGACGGGATAAGCGGCAACCTGGAAGTGCCGGACATATCGAGGATGTACATGGTATTCGACAAGCTGGCGGAAGACGGCGTCGTATACGGCACCATAGAGAAGCTGGCGTACAGGAACGCACAAAGAGTGATAGAAGATTGCCTGGCCTGATGCTGAATTGTGGCGGATGGAGACTGTTCGACGTGTAGACTACCCGCAACGACCCGGGTGGTTTAGCCAGGAACAGGGAAAGGATAGGGGACTGCCAGGTCCTGTGGTCGGACAAGCCCCTCTATCGTAAGATCCGCCTGGTCCAGAAAAGACACCCACCTATTTTGGCGCCTGATCCCCGGAGCATACTACCTTGATCTTCTTGAACACCAACGTGTACTCCTCATTGAAATCGGCCGTTTGCACCCATATAGGAAGGGTATGTACTCATCCGAAGGGTACTTGACCAGCTTCATACCGAAAACTAGCGTACCGCCGTTCAGAGCGTACTTGAACGTATCCCCGCGCTTGATTGTCCTCATGGTCTTCTCGTTGTGTGCACGAAATCGTGGCACGCGGCTTTCAACGACAATGACGATCTTACCGGCTGGAGCTCAATGGCTGTACTGCCACAACTCCGTATCTGTTTTCCTGATATTGCGCAATGGAGACCGTACTTTACAGATAATGCGACGATTCAGACTATGCCAATTTTAAGCTGCTAATGCACCAGTCGGGTGATTTCTATAGCTAAGGACCTAGATGCCATGGGATATCTGCAGGGATACTATCGTCGGAATGAGTCGAGGTCATTAACGGTATGACGGCATTGCCAAACGTTCCCGGCCTCATACCTGGACTTGCCACAGTGGGAAGAGCGTTGTCAGATTGACCGGGGAAGACGACAATCCAAGGGCGCGATAAACGGCGATATATAACAGTTCATACGTCTGTCATTCACATGAATACGTACTCTACCGAGGTTATTCTAATACGCATTCAGTTACAGCAGCGCACTGGTATCCAAGCACATCGAGAGCGCCTACACAGGTAAGATGGCGCCCGGTGGACGGCGAGAAGACGACCAATTCATCAGTGACCGGAAGGCAACATGATAAAAGCGGCGACTACCTCTGCAACAAGATGGTCGCCGCCAAAGACAAATGTCCCAAATCGACCAACCTACCCTACAGCCTGGTGTAAATAGCATACCGCATCTGTGTGAGCGTGATTATGGCAGCTCAGTGCCCTCATCCATGATTTTTAGGTATCTCCGGTAACTGTATACCCGATTTCTCTTCTTTCCCGTTATCTCTTTCAATATTCCCAGTTCCTGAAGTTTTAACAGAGCCTTATTAGCAGTATTAGGCAGGATACCGATCTCTTTAACAAGGATCCCTGATGTGACCAGGGGACGTTTGATCAATACCTGGTGTACTTTCAGCATAGAAGCGGTAGCTCTTCCGAATCCGTGCAGTTTCTCCCTGTCCTGGTTTGTAAGCTCGAAAAGCCTTCTTGTAGTATCGACGGCCTGATCCGATGTCTTTATCACGACCTCGCAGAAAAAGGAAAGCCAAGCTTCCCAATCGCCTGTAAGCCGTACGTCATTCAACAGGTCGTAGTAGTGCTTCCTGTTTGCCTTCAAGTAAAGGCTGAGATACAATACCGGTTTATGTAGCATCTTCTGCTCGTATAGCATCAAGGTTATCAATAACCGTCCGAGGCGACCGTTCCCATCGAGGAATGGATGGATGGTCTCGAACTGGGCATGCACCAAAGCCGCTTTCAACAGAGGAGGCGTATATTCGTGCTTGTCATGCATGAAATCCTCGAGCGCATATAGGCATGGATTGATTTGGTCTGATGGCGGAGGTGCAAAGACCGCATTTCCCGGCCTCGTTCCGCCGATCCAATCCTGACTGCGCCTAAACTCGCCCGGCGACTGGTGTTTCCCCCTACCGTTTCTAAGTAGTATTCGATGGATGTCCTTTACGAGCCGTAGCGAGAGTGGGAAGCCGTCGGTAAGTTGTTCTATCCCGTGGTCCAACGCGGCTATGTAATTGCTTACTTCCCTTACATCATCCAAAGGCACACCTGGCACTTGATCCATCTCAAAAAGAAGCAGATCAGAAAGCGAAGACTGTGTCCCTTCAATCATGGACGATAGGACTGCTTCCTTTCGGACATACATGTTAAGGAAGATCGATGCTTCAGGCAGGAAGGTAGATATGCAATCCAACCTGCCGAGCGATAACAATGCCCTATCGTACTTCTCTCTTAGTTGAGCGGACCAATCTATCGAAGGCTTCGGAGGCAACGGCACAGGGATGAAAGCTTTTACTGGTTCATCCCTCGTCGATACCGTCCTGTATTCTCCTTGCAATCCTCTAATCATCGTTATTCTCCTAAGTTGTTATAACCGGAAATGTTATTATAGCAAAAGCCATTATACTATAATAACAGGACGGTATTGTTCATTTCAATAGTTAGTGGATTCACCAATAAGCCTATAAATACGACATATTGGTGAATATGGTGCCTCATCGGCAATATGGAATAAGTTGTCAGCTATTACGATGCCAGACAAAAATGTGCGGCAACCGCCCTTAATGATAGGACCGGCCGCCGCACTATCGATTATATTCCGATGTCTGTAGCGGACCCGTGCAGCCCGCCCAAGCGCACCTTGCTATCTGTTGTTTCCGATGATTCCTTTAGAAGTGCCCATCGGGATGACTGCGCTCGGCTTCACGTTCTTGCCGGGCTGGGCGCTTACGTACGATATCTCGTCGAGCCACCACTCCATCGCGTCGGCCATGCCGTTCCTGTTGCTGTCGATGGCGCCGTCGGATCCGAAGTAATCGTACGCGTCGGAGGGAAGGAATGCGTTGAAGATGGTCCTGCCGTCATTCGCCACGAACACGGCCCCCTGGTCGGCGGCGGTCGAGGAGTTGAAGCTGGCGATCATCATGCCGTCGCCGATAGCGGAGCCGGGATAGCCGTTCGTCCCGTACCAGTCACTTACGGACGAGATCAGCAGGTCGGGCGCCACTAAGGGGTTGTCAAGGATCGGCTCTATGTCGGACAGCCTGTTCACGTCGTTGAGGTTGTAGTAAGTACTGGTATATGAGTAGCCGAGCGCTGCCCACAGTCCGTGGCTGGGCATGTTGCCCACGTTCCAGGACGATGCGACAAGCCTTCCTCCGTTTGCCGCGTAATCCTCAAGTAGGCTCAGGACGTTCCAACTAATACCCATATTGGGGTTGTCGAATACGACAAGGCCCCATGCCCTCGATGTCAACGCCTCTTGGAATTCCTCCTCGCCGGTGGTCACCGTGTAGGAGTACATGAGGTTGTCCAGCGCGGTCTGTGCGAAGTTCGTCATTGAATCATCGTATACGAGGATTGGCATCTGGTTGACGCAGCCTGACTGCGCAAGGGCTATTAGCAGTACCAGTGCGAAAGCAAGGATCAGTCGCTGTGCCGTTCTCTTCATCTTGAACCCTCCTTAAATGAGCGCTTGATAAAGCCGTGATTGTCCGATATTGGAGAGGTCCGGGCCGCCTGATCGGCCCGCTGGCCTTAAGGGGCCCTGTCCTCATGACCGCACGCTATCCCTCTTCGCCGCCGTCGGCAATATGATCCGCGGATCGGCGAAAAGCCACGTAAATTAGGGATTACCGGGCACACTCCTGAAGGACTGCGCAATCCGCAAGGCCCCCTATGTCGAACCGGAGCTGATATAAGGGGACATAGCTGGATGATGCTGCAGAAGCTGTGCTTAAAGATAATATACAGTAAATGGGTCAATGGCGCATTATTTCGTACGAGGTAAATATTCGTATGGTGAATAAAAGGCCGTATATACGGGCGGCAGGATGCCAGAAGGCCTCCGCGAAGGCCCGGCGACAGGCTGCCGCCGGGTTGATTCGCATAGGAATAGGAAAGGAGCCGTCCCCATTAGCGGAGAACGGCCCCCTTCGGGAGGACAGGTAGCCGGTCCTTGCTCAGGACCGGAATCTTCTTATCATTTCGCGTTGTTACCAAGTTCCTCGAAGGACGATATGCTCAAGGACGATGCGCTCGGCTGTATCTTGCTGCCGGGCCTGGTGCTCAGATACGATATCTCGTCTGCCCACCACTCCGTCGCGTCTGCCATACCGTCGCCGTCGGCGTCTATAGGCTCACCGCCGTCATAATCGTAGCCGTCGGCGAGCAGGAACGCGTTCAGTATGGTCCTTCCCGAGTTGGCCCAAATGACGGCCCCCATGTTGTAGGCTACGGACCCGTCGAAGGACGCTATTATCCTGCCGTCGCCAACCACGGAACCGGGGAAGCCGTCGACGCCGTAATACATGTCGCTAAGGGAGCCGAATTCGAGGTCGGGCGTCGCGTACGGGTTGTTCAGCAGCCATTCGTCCTCGAAGAGCTTGTCCACGTCAGTAAGGTCTGCGAAGGCCGTCGAGAACGAATACCCGAGTTGTGCCCACAGCCCGTGAGTGTTGTTGACGGCCGGCATCCATGTGGACATCACCAGTTTGCCGCCCCGTGCGGCGTAGTCCTGCAGGAGGTCCAGTATGTCGCCCGGGAGCCCCCAGTAGGGATTGTCGAATACCACCATGTCCCAGGCACCGGACGTAAACGCCGTACGGAAGTCGTTGTAATTGGTGGTCAATGTATAGCCTATGGACAGGCTGTCGAGCGCCTCCTGAGAGAATCCCATGAACGAGTAGGAATCGTCATATACCAGGACCGCCGTCTGCTTCGAGCACCCTGACTGGATCGACAGGACAAGGGTTATAAGAAGGAGTACCATTATCAGGCGCAGCGTGATTCTCTTCATGAAATCGCCTCCTCAATAGTGTGCGAATGACACGTTCAAATCAGTGCGAGGTTCCCTTAGGACCTTTCAATCCGCCGATGACGACACTTGCGCGGCCTTTGTCGCAGATGATGAAAGGTAGGCGGATTACGAAGAACATTTCGTATTTATAATATTATATACCTATACATAATATGTAAATACATAGTATTCGCAGCGAATATTTTGACTACGCAGGCGGCGGCCGCGGTCCGGGACGCCCGCAAGACAAAGTAGCCCCCCGGCCTATATAATCCTAGTAGAGGACCCGACCGGGCAAGGGATGCACAAGATCCCACTACGAGCCCTAAAGGAGCCCCCATGCAGGAAAGAAAGAAACCCGGCACAGGTGAATACCTCGTGTTCGCATGCCTCGTCCTGGCATATTTCATAACGTTCTTCTTCAGGGTATCCGCCTCTGTGGTATTGCCGGCCCTTTCGGCCGAATGGGGCATGGACGCGGCCCTCGCCGGCTTCATATCCTCCCTCTATTTCTATTCCTACGGCCTCATGCAGCCTATAAGCGGCGCTTTGAGCGACAGGTTCGGACCGGCGGTTGTGGTCGCGGCGGGCCTTGCGCTCGGAAGCCTCGGTTCCGTGGCCTTCGGCCTGGCCAGTGGCCCCTTCGCGCTCGCGCTGGGAAGGCTCGTAATTGGGTTGGGGCTTTCCCCGATGCTGACCGGAGTGCTCGTATTCCAGGGGGCCCATTTCGACAGGAGCAAGTACGCCCTCTACTCGGGGATTGCTTTCTTTGTCGGCAACCTCGGGGCGGTGGTGGCCGTCACCCCGCTGGGGATGGCGTTGGACAGGTGGGGAAGGGGCGCATCCTTCATCGCCATGGCGGCAGTCGCGTCCGCTTTGGCGCTGGTCCTAGTCGCCTTAAGAAGGCACGACAGGCCGTCTTCGCCAGGGGCCGGGAAAGGTACGGCAAAGGTGATGCTGTCGCGGAAGATGGCGGGCGCCTTAAGGGCGATAAGAGGCTCGAGGCAGCTTTCGGCCGCCTGTATCATGTGGGGCACGATAATCGGACCCCTGCTTGCGCTGCAGGGGCTCTGGGCGGTGTCGTGGTGCGACGCGGTCTATCCGGGAGATCTTTCCGCTGCCAGGCTATGGGCGACGATGATAGGAATCGGCGTGATGGCGGGGAACACGATCGCGGCCCTGTTCAGGCCGCTGGGGGCAAGAAGGAGGAGGACGGTCTCGTACGGTGTGGCCTCCTACGCCGCCGTCTGGGTGGCCCTTTGCGTCCTGATGTACGTCAAGGCCCCGTACGCGCTCACCATAACGCTCGCGTTTGCGGTCGGGATGACGGCGGGCATCAGCCACACGCTCCTTTCCGCGGTCCTTGACGAGCTGTCACCCCAAGGAGAGGGCGGCTCTGTGTTCGGCCTGGTCAACATGACAGGCTTCGCCCTTATAATCCTGTGCCAGTCGCTGACCGGCTTCGTCATAAAGGCAATGTCGGGAGATACGAGCAGTTCGCCGCAGGCTTTCGCGGCAGCGTTCGGCATCATAGCCGTGATCGCCGCCGTCCCGGCGCTGAACATAAGGGCCTTGTCGGCAGGGGCTGGATCCTCGGGCCGGGACAAACACGCTGACAAGGCGGCCTGACCGCGGCCCGCCGCCGGCACAGGTCGTGCATCATGCTCCTATGGAGTATACTCTAATCGAATAACGGGCGATGACGCCCGCTCAAGGAGGTCGGCCTGATGGGCCTCAGGGAGAACGTATCCAGGGAGAAGACGGAAAGGCTCTTCAACGCGATACTCACGCTCAAGGACGTGGACGAGCTCTATGCTTTCTTCGAGGACCTCTGCACCATACCGGAGGTCAGCGAGCTGGGCGACAGGCTGGAGATAGCCGTAATGCTGTCCAAGGGCAGCACCTACGCCGAGGTGGGCAAGGAGACCGGCGCAAGCTCAGCCACCGTAAGCAGGGTCAAGAGGTTCCTGTCCTTCGGGGCGGGCGGCTACAGGACCGCCATCGGAAGGCTCGAGGAGAAAGGGCTCCTGTAGGGAGTAGACCGGCGCGCGAGCGGTCCCGCACCGACCGCGCCAAGAGGCGGCCTTCGCTGCAGGCACGTATGTACGCGTATTAATACACTAAAGGCGTTGACTCCCCCGGCAAGGGGGAGTATCTTTATATCCGTTATACTTCACCGCTTTACTTAGATAAAGCGATAAAGAGTGGTGTGGATCTTGTCAGAGTTCCTGGAAGGCATCTCCTGCCTGCTGCCGCCCGAGGCGTCGCTTCTTCGGAGGCTGGAATCAAAGCTTGCCGCGGTCATGGAAGGCCTCGGATTCAAGGAAGTGCGCCTTCCAATGATCATAGGTTTAGCCGGCAGGGGGGCGGACGTTGGGATCGCTGCCAGCAAGATAAAGTTCGCCGCCCCCGACGGCAGCATAGCGGCGCTTAGGGCGGATATGACGCTCCAGGCGGCGGGGCTTTCGGCAAGGGAGCTTGCAGCCCTGGCGAGGCCCCTTGCGATCTTCTACTCCGGGGAGGTGTTCCGCAAGGCGAGGAACAAGGGATCATCGTACCTGGCCCGCCAGGACATACACATGGGGGCCGAGGTCTTCTCGGAGGATGCCTCTAGATCGTGCATGATGGCATTGACTGCCGCGATAGAGGCCTGCAAGACGGTGGAGTCGAGCCTGCAGCTCAGGATCGGGGACATAGCCCTCCTGGACGGGCTGGCGAAGGCGGCCGGAATGGACAAGAGCAAGTCCGAGTCCTTCAAGGAGGCCCTTCTGGCGAAGGACATATTGCGGGCGTCTTCCGCACTCAAAGATTTCGGGGAGGAAAACCGCGCAGCGAAGGCTGCGCTTTCGCTCATACCGGCGAACGCCGCGAAGCCCGCAACGGTGCTCCTGGACAAGCTGGCGCAGGAATTTTACGGCACCGAGCTGGCGCGAAGGGCCTCTGAGGTATCTGCGCTTCTTGATAAGGCGGTCGCGCTTTCTGACAAAAGGTTTACGGTCGCTTTCGAGCTCGGGCTCATAAGGCCGCTAGGCTACTATTCGGGCACGGTGTTCGAAGCCTACGCCGCGGGAGTCGGATCCCCGGTGCTGGGCGGCGGGCAGTACGACGGGCTGATGCGGGCGATCGGATCCAAGGAGAGCGGCTCGGGCTTCGCGATGGACCTCGGAGTGCTACTGGGGCTTATCGGGGAAGGGGCCGCATAGGAAGATGGAGGAAGGAAATGGCATGATCACGGTGGCACTTCCGGCAGGACGGATGCTTATAGAGGCGGCGAGGGCGATGGGACTTGCCGGCTACGACTGCCCGTACGACAGTGCGAGCAGGAAACTCATATTCACCGGCGACGGCATGAAGTACCTTATAGCGCGCCCGTCGGACGTGCCGGTGTACGTAGCAAGAGGTGCCGCGGACGTCGGCATCGTCGGCAAGGACGGCCTTAGCGAATCGGGCGAGGAGGTGTACGAGCTAATGGACCTTGGCTTCGGCAGGTGCAGGTTCGTGCTCGCGGCCCCGAAGGACGACATCCCCGGCCTTAAAAGCGCCCTCGATGCCGGTGGCATGCTCGCAAGGCTTAGAATAGCGACCAAGTTCCCCTCAATAACAAGGGAGTACGCCGCCGGGAAGGTCATAAGGCCCGAGATAATAGTCCTTAAGGGGGCTGTTGAGCTCGCGCCGGCCATAGGCCTTGCCGACGCCATAGTCGACATAGTCGAAAGCGGCAAGACGCTCGCCGAAAACGGTCTCGGGATAGTCGAGCAGATCTCGGAATCCAGCGCAAGGCTCATCGCCAACAGGTCCAGCTACGGGATCAAGGCGAAGCCCATCGCGGACCTGATGGCGCGGATGGGACGGTCCGGGACGGTAGGCGGTGGCCAAAGATGAAAGACATTCTGAAGCTGGTGGGCTCAGAGGGCCTATGTTCCGTAAGACCCGGCATAACCACCGCGGGATACGATGCGATGGTAAGGGAGATAATTGCGGACGTAAGGCTGAGGGGTGATGAGGCCCTCGTCGAGCTGACCAGGAAGTTCGACTGGCCCGCGATGGGAGGGCCAAAGGACATCGAGGTGGACCCCGAGGAGAAGGAGCTGGCCTTCAAGAGGATAGGACAGGAAGACAGGAAGGCCATGGAACTCGCCGCCGGAAACATCACGAGGTTCCACCTGGCCGCAAGGCCGGTTCCCGTATCCTACGTCAAGGAGGACGGCACGAGGCTCGGCCAGATGCTTATCCCGCTGGACACCGCCGGCATATACGTCCCAGGGGGCAGGGCGTCGTACCCTTCCACGCTGATGATGTGCGCCCTTGCCGCGAAGGCCGCGGGAGTAAGGACTGTTACCGTATGCACCCCTCCCGACAGGGACGGAAAGGTATCCGACGCGGTCTTGGCCGCCGCGTACTTGTGCGGAGCGGACCGCGTGTTCAGGACCGGCGGCGCCCAGGCGGTGGCCGCCATGGCCTATTCGACGAAGACCGTGCCGCGCGCCGACATCATAGTCGGGCCCGGCAACGCTTGGGTGACAGCGGCGAAGAGGGCCGTCATGGGTGACGTCAGGATCGACATGCTCGCCGGGCCGTCCGAGCTGATGGTCATAGCCGACGAATCGGCTGAGCCCGCGTTCGTGGCCGCGGACCTGCTCGCCCAGGCGGAGCATGACAGCCTCGCCTGCACGGTGCTCGTGACTACGTCGGAAAGGCTCTGCCTCGAGGTGAGGAAGCAGCTGGGCATCCTGCTCGCCACCTCTCCCAGGAGGGACATTGCGTCGGATTCACTATCCTACTACGGGGCTGCGGTGCTGGTAAAGGATATGGACGAGGCGCTGGTGCTGGCGAACGGCTTCGCGCCCGAGCACCTCGAGCTGTGCTTCGAAGGCGCCTCCGGCATGCTCTTAAGGGTTAGGAGCGCAGGTACGGTTTTCGTCGGGCGATGCTCGGCCGAGGCCATGGGGGACTACGTCGCCGGCCCGTCACATGTGCTCCCGACGATGGGGACCGCGCAAAGCTTCGGGACATTGTCGTCAGCTGATTTCATTAAAAGGATAAATACGGTGGAGTACTCGAAGGCGGGCCTTGCCGAAGAGGGCCCCGCGGCGGTGAGGCTCGCCAAGGTCGAAGGCCTGTACGGGCACGCGGCCTCGGTCGCCGCAAGGCTAAAGGTCCTCGCGGCTGAAGAAGGCTCCGGCGGGGAGGATCCCCAAAGCGCCTCAGGCAGGGCGTCAGGCAAGGTGCCGGAGGGCGCTGCGGTCAAGCTCGACGCGAACGAGTGCTATGAGGACGTGCCGCCGGGGACGAAGGCCCTCATGCTGGCATCCCTCGCCCAGGTGCCATTCAACAGGTATCCGAGCGAGGATTCCACAGAGCTCAGAAGGGCCCTCTCGGCCTATTACGGCATCTCCGAGGACAGGTTCGTCGTGGGCGTAGGCTCGGACGAGCTGATCCTTTCCGTGATGCTGGGACTAAGGGGCCTGGTGGACGAGGTCGTGGCCCCGGGGCCGACGTTTTCCATGTACAGGCGGATAGCCAGGATGTGCGGGCTGCCCTACAGGGAGATAGGCCTTCTAGAGGACGGCTCCTTAGACGAGGGGAAGCTGGAGGAGGCCCTTGCGAACGGGAGGAACCTCGTGTTCCTCTGCGTGCCCAACAACCCGACGGGCGCCAACTGGCAGGACTTGGCCTCGCGCCTTGTCCCGAAATCAAGGGCCTACGTGGTGATAGACCAGGCCTATGCGGAATTCTGCGGCTCGGACCTGAACGGCCTGGCCGAGGGGCGGACCATAGTCCTTAGGACGTTCTCCAAGGCGAGGCGCCTTGCGGGCATCAGGGTAGGCTACAGCATATCCGGCCCCGAGGCGGCGAAGCTCATACTCGCAGGCAAGCTGCCCTACAACGTGCCTTCGATATGCGAGGAGATCGCCGTGGCGGCGCTTAGCGAGGAAGGACGGCTGAGGTCCTATGTGGGAGAGAACGCGGAAATGAGAAGGAAGCTCGCCGGAAGCTTGCGCTCACTCGGCCTTGAGGTTTTCGAGGGCGACTGCAACTTCGTGACCGTGAACACGAAGGGCGGCCTGGCGTCGAGGATCGGCGGCAGGCTCGCCGAAGCGGGGATACTCACTAGGACCTTCAAGGACCGGCCCGACATCCTCAGGGTGACGGTGGGCGCAGAAGGCGAGAACGCCCGCCTCCTCGAGGTGTTGGAGGGCCTGAAGGAAGAAGCCGGCGGAAGCGGCTTTAGGACAGAAGGGGAAGTCGCGGGAAGCACTTGTGGCACTGCTGAAGAAGTAAGGGCAGAGTTCGACTGAGACGGACCTTAAGGAGGGATGCTCGATGGCAAGGTACGGGACCTGTTCGCGGAAGACGGAGGAGACCGACATAGAAGTCGGGTTCGGGCTTGACGGCCCGGGCCTCATGGAAGGTGCGACCGGTTACGGCTTCTTCGACCATATGCTCAAGGAGCTGGCCTTCCACGGCCGGTTCGCGATATTCGTAAAGGCGGCCGGCGACATCGAGACCGGATACCACCACCTGTGCGAGGACGTGGGCATCTGCCTGGGAAGGGCGTTGGCCAAGGCCATCGGCGGCGGCGCGGGCCTTGCGATCGCAAGGTTCGGGTGGGCGACCGTGCCCATGGACGGCTCGCTGGTGAGGGTGGCGCTGGACATCTGCGGAAGGGGTGGGGCTGCGGTGGACGCTTCGGGCATGGAAGAGGACATAGAGGAGTTCGTCAGGGCCTTCGCAAGAGAATCGGGCATGAGCTTGCACATGGACGTGCTGAAGCGGGACAACTCTCACCATGCCGCCGAGGCCTGTTTCAAGGCGCTCGCCCTGGCGCTGAGGGCCGCGACCAGGCCGGATCCCGAAAGGGAGGGTTCTTCCAGCAGCAAGGGGGTCATTGGATGAGAAACGGCGAGCCCGTAAAGGAGCGCATAGGGATAGTGCTCTACGGCGTCGGCAACGTGACCAGCGTCGCAAGGGCCGTGGAGAAAGCCGGCGCCGTGCCCGTCCTAGTAGAAAGACCCGAGGACCTTACAAGTGTCGGCTCCCTGATACTCCCGGGCGTCGGCGCGTTCGGGGAAGCTTCGCTCAGGATGGAAGAATCGGGCATGAAGGACGCCGTCGTGAAGTTCGCGGAATCAGGCGCATCGGTGTTGGGCATATGCCTCGGAATGCAGCTGCTCTTCGATTCGAGCGAGGAGAGTCCGGGTTCACGCGGACTGGGCCTCATGAAGGGCGGAAGCTTCCTTCTCGGTGCGGACGAGCTGCGCTTCGGCGCATGCGATATAAGAATCAGGGGGAAGGCGGGGTTCAAGGTCCCGCACACGGGATGGAACGAAGTTAGATTCAAAAGCACATGGCCGCTTGGCGGTACGGGCGGGGGCAAGTACTACTTCACGCATTCGTACCATGTAGTGCCAAGGGACGCCCGGGTCACGGCCGCGACCACATTCCTGGGACCCGGAGGAGAAGGCGCAGGACCTGCGATAGTGTCGGCGGTGGCCGAAGGAAACGTGCTCGGGGTGCAGTTCCACCCGGAGAAGAGCGCCGAGGAAGGCCTCGGACTCGTAAGGCGTTTCGCCGAGATGGCGGCCGAAGGAGGCAAGCTGGGATAATATGGAAGGCAGGGTGCCGTTTGAGATAATACCGGCCGTGGATATAATGGCGGGCAGCGCCGTAAGGCTCGTAGGCGGGGACTACTCCTCGGCGAAGGTCTACTGGAAGGACGCGGGCGATGCGGCCTCTTACTGGCAGGACCAGGGGGCGGCAAGGCTTCACGTCGTCGACCTGGACGGGGCCCTCAAGGGGGAGACGGTGAACGGGCGGGCCCTTGAGGCGATAAGGTCGAGGTTTTCCGGGCTTTTGGACTTCGGCGGCGGGATCAGGGACGTCGAAGGTGCCGGGCGCGCCTTCGATGCGGGTGCGGACTTCGTGGACCTGGGGACCGCCCTTCTCAAGGACGCCGGTTTCGCAGGAGGATTGGTAAAGGGATATCCCGGCAGGATAATCGCGTCCGTGGACCTAAAGGGGGGGCGTGCCATGGCCGAGGGCTGGACGGAAGGCCTAGACCTCAGGGCGGAGGCCCTCGCAGGCACCCTTAAGGTGCTCGGCATCGGGACCGCAATCGTGACCGACGTCTCCAAAGACGGAGGGCTAAAGGGCGTGTCCGTCGGGATACTGGAACCGTTCATAGCCCAAGGGCTTTGCGCCATAGCCTCGGGAGGGACGGGGACCCTGGACGACATAAGGAAGGCCGCCAGGAAGGCGGCGTCGATGGAGCTCATACATGAGAAGGGCGGACGGGCCCTGGGGCTCATAGTAGGGAAGGCGCTCTACGAGAAGGCCTTCAGCCTGGGCGAGGCGAAGGAGGCGGCATCATCGGCCGCGGCGGAAGCGAGAGGGCGGTCCCTTGAGGGTTTGCGGCCGTGACAAGAAGGGGAGGTAGACGATGCTCTGCAAGAGGATAATCCCGTGCCTTGATACCGCCGGCGGCAGGGTGGTCAAGGGGGTCAGGTTCGAGGACCTTAAAGATTGCGGGGACCCGGCCGAGCTGGCCGCGAGGTACTACGCCGAAGGGGCGGACGAGCTGGCCTTCCTGGACATATCGGCTTCCGGCGAGAAGCGGAGGACAGCATCGGAGCTCGCAAGGAAAGTATCCGGGGAGGTCTTCATCCCGTTCCTGGTGGGAGGGGGCATCTCGAGCCTTGACGACATAAGCGCGGTACTTGCTTCGGGCGCGGACAAGGTCTCGATCAACACGGCGGCGGTGGCGGACCCTAGGCTCATAGAGAAGGCCGCGTCGCGCTATGGCAGCCAGTGCGTCGTGGTGGCGATAGACGCAAGGAGGTCCCCATCCGGAAAAGGGGCCGGTTGTACCAAGGCTGGGTACGGATGGGAGGTCATGACCTTCGGGGGCAAGGTCGGGACCGGACTTGACGCGGTCAGGTGGGCGAAGTCCGCGGCGGGACTGGGAGCAGGGGAGATCCTCCTTACTTCGATGGATTCCGACGGCGTGCAAAGAGGCTATGACATGGCCCTTACGAGGGCGGTAAGCGACGCGGTCGAAGTACCCGTGATAGCGTCCGGAGGGGCGGGCCGCCTTGAGGATTTCAAGGACGTGCTCACGAAGGGCAGCGCGGACGCGGCGCTCGCAGCATCGCTCTTCCACAGCGGGCGCCTAAGCATAGGACAGGTGAAGGACTATCTGGCGAACGAGGGAGTGGCCGTAAGGACGGGGGTGGCATCTGATGACAGGGGAAGGGAAAGGACCGCTTGACGGTATAACGTTCGGACCGGAAGGCCTTCTTCCCGTAGTCGTGCAAGACCACGGGAACGGGGAGCTCCTAATGTCTGCCTACATGGACAGGAGCGCATTGGAGCTTACGCTGGAGACCAAGCAGGCTTGGTTTTGGAGCAGGAGCAGGAGGAAGCTCTGGCACAAGGGGGAGGAGAGTGGCAACACGATGAGGGTGCTGTCGGCGTCGCTCGACTGCGACCGCGACACGCTCCTTCTGCAGGTGGTTCCTGCTGGCCCAGCCTGCCACACAGGATCGGATACCTGCTTTCTGACAGAGGGCAACGTGCCGTTGCTGGGTACCGTGAAGAGGTTCGGAAGCTGTGTGATCGACGAGCTGGACGATGCCGTGCAGGGCAGGAAGGCGGCGCCGATCGATGATTCGTACACGTGCAGGTTGCTTTCGGCGGGCACGGAGAGGATATTGAGGAAGGTGGCCGAGGAAGCGGGCGAGTTCATAGTCGCGGCGATGAAGGCGAAGATGAGAGGGTCGGACGAGGACCTGGAGGATGCCGCAGGTGAGATGGCGGACCTTCTTTACCATTCGGCCGTGGCCCTCGCGTCAGTCGGGATGAGCCTAAAGGACGTGGAGAAGGTCCTGGCGGGAAGGCGCGGCAGGCCCGCGTCGGCGGAGAAGCTGGCCGGCAGGGAGAAGGAGTGCTAGCAAGGTTTTGACCGCGCGGCTGCTCTTGCCGGGCGGCGACGGGGATCGAAAACCGCATATCGGTACCGACGGGGGGTTGCGCGCGGGCGCAACCTCCCGCTTTTTTGGCCTGCATGCATAATTTGCGTATATTGCATGGAGGCAGAACGGCGCCGCGACTGACGTAAAAGCGTACTGGAATCGCTATTGGTTCGACGACTATTTCAGGTGCCCCGTAAAGAATTTATAAATATGCTATTGACAGGAGGTGATTATGAGGAATATATTAATCCCAATTTACATTTTGAAAAGGGAGTGCGTCTAATGTCGAAATTCAAGAAGACAGCGAAGCTTATCATCATCGCATCATTGATCGCATGTTTCGCCCTGGTGCCCGGCGGCATCTCGGCCGAGGAAGCGGCCCTTACGCCGGCGCAGGAGTACGCCGTGAAGCTGGCCGAGCAGAACAAGGCTCTCACGGTAGACATAGCGTCGGCGCTGGGCGCGTTCGATGAAGTCGGCCTCGCCGAGTACAAATCGTACGTAAAGGTTACGGAAATACTGATGGCGGCCGGATTCAAGGTGGACCAGTCGGCGGCTGACATCCCCACCGCGGTGGTCGCGACCTACGGGTCGGGGAAGCCGGTCGTGGGAATCTACGAGGACTATGACTCGCTCCCGGGCGTCGGACACGGCTGCGGGCACAACTTGAACACCGCTGCCGGAGTAACGGCGGCGATCGCGCTTAAGGACACGATGCAAGCGCTCGGCATCAAAGGCACTCTGAAGCTCTATGTCACGCCGGCCGAGGAGATCTGGGACGTGGCGCCGGTGGTGGCGGGCGCTGGTTTCTATGACGGCCTGGACGTCCTTATAAGCGTACATGCGGGGACGGACAACGTGTCGGAGTTCGGAAGCACGATGGCGATGGACCATGTGGAGTACAAGTTCAAGGGAGTGGCAGCCCACGCCTCGGCGGCCCCGCAGAAGGGCAAGAGCGCGCTGGACGCGGTGGAGCTGATGAACATCGGCGTCAACTTCCTGCGTGAGCATCTCATCCAGGAGATGAGGATACACTACGTGATCACCGACGGCGGCGCGGCCCCCAACGTAGTGCCGGCCACGGCGGCGAGCCGCTACTTCATCCGCGGCCCCAAGTATCCCGACGTCATCGACGCAAGAGAGAAGATCGACAACATAGCCAAAGGGGCGGCCCTCATGGCTGGCGTGGAACTCGAGATAGGGTTCAGCTCGGGCATCTACAACAAGGTCGGGAACAAGACCCTTGCTCTGATGGCGATGGATGTCTACAAGGCGGTGGGCGCGCCGTCCTTCTCGGAGGAGGACAAGGCGGCCTCGGCTAAGCTTGGCTTTGCCACCGTTCCGACGGCATCGTTCAAGGAGCCCACGGGAAGCCAGAGCTTCGGCTCGAATCCGATCGGGGATGTGACCTGGAAGACGCCCACGACGACCGTAACCATAGCCACCTGGGTGCCGGGCACGGCGGGACACTCGGTCGAAGCGGCCGCGCAGTCGGTATCGGCATACGGCTTCAGCGGCGCCGTCGCCGGCTCCAAGGTCCTTGCGGCACTCGCCATGAAGCTTTTCACCGACGGCGAGGCGCTCGCGGCGGTTAAGGCTGAGTTCGACGAGAAGATGAAGGGCATGCCGGAATATGTCGGCAAGGCGATGATACCCGAAGTGGCGTACGCCGAAGCGCCCGGTATCATGGTCGATGCAGCCAAGGGGCTCCTTACGGTGGACGGGGCCAAGACGGCGTTCGAGGAGAAACCGGGAGACAAGCTCCTGGTAAGCAGCATGGCAGGGGCCAAGCTCGCCGAGCTCGTGTGGGGGGCCGACGCCGGACAGGATCTGGCAATCAAGCTCCAGGCGGCGGTAAAGGCCGGCGAGCGCGTCAAGGTGAGCTACGTCAACGCGGCGAAGGGCTACACCTGGTTCTACGGGTACGTGCACGCTAAGTAGCGCGACGAAGGCGGGCGACCGGAAAGCGCGACAGTCGGAAATCTCATTCCTCCTTCCTAGTATGGCCCGGTATGGCAGGAAAGCAGGCAGCGGCAGAAGCTGCCTGCTTTCAGTCCGTAAAGCGGGTGCGGCGCCGCAGGCTTCGCCGGTTGATACGTATGGGACATAGTGGCAGAATAGTGTTCGTCGCCCATGGACGCCGACGGTCCTGGCCTAAGGGCAGCGGACGAGAAGTAAGATCGCAGGACGCGAGGCGTAAGTTTACCGGCTGCACGACGCAAGCGGCGGCACGGGCATGGGCTCGGAGGTAGGAAGTGGGAACAGAAGAGTGCAGGGCGGTGGAAGCCCTTATCGGAAGGGCCAGGCGGGCCCAGGCGGAACTGGAGGGGTACAACCAGGGGGAAGTGGACGAGCTAGTGGCCGCTATTTGCTGGAGCGTCGTGAAACCCGAGACGGCGGGGGCGATCGCGAGGATGGCGGTCGCAGAAACCCGGATGGGCAGGGCCGAGGACAAGTACGAGAAGCTGATGATGAAGCTGAGGGGCGCGCTTTGCGACATGAAGGGCGTGAAGTCCAGGGGAGTCATCGAGGCGGATAAGGGCAGGGGCATAACGAAGATCGCAAAGCCGGTCGGCGTGATAGGCGCAATCCTTCCGTGCACGAATCCCGAGGCAACTCCTGTCCTTAAGGCGATGATGGCGATAAAGGGCGGAAACGCCGTGATATTCGCCCCCCATCCCAGGGCGAAGATGACGAACAGGTTCATAGTGGACGTGATGAGGAGGGCCCTCAGGGGGCACGGAGCGTGCGAGGACCTGCTGATAGCGATAGAGGAGCCGTCGCACGGGATGACGGACGAGCTGATGAGGCAGTGCGACCTGGTGGTGGCCACGGGGGCGGGCTCGTTGGTAAAGGCGGCGTATTCGTCCGGCACGCCGGCGTTCGGGGTGGGCCAGGGCAATGCGGTGATAGTGGTGGACAAGACCGCAGACCTGGAAGACGCCGCCGGAAAGATCCTAGCGAGCAAGACGTTCGACTACGCGACGAGCTGTTCCACCGAGAACTCGCTCGTGGTGCAGGACGAAGTCTACGATAGGATGCTCGAAGCCCTAAATGGTGCGGGAGGGCATGCGCTGGGGGCAGAGGACAAGGAAGCGCTCATGTCGGTGATGTGGCAGGACGGGAAGCTGAACAAGGACATAGTGGGGCAGGCTCCCGAAAAGCTCGCATCGATGGCCGGGATCGAAATCCCCGAGAAAACCGGGTTCCTCGTGGTAGAGGAGGACGGGGTGGGCCCCGGGCATCCGTTCTCCGGGGAGAAGCTTTCGGTGGTCGTGGCGGTGTATAGGTTCAAGGAGTTCGAAGAGGCCATAGAGCTGGTTAACCGGATAACCGGGTATCAGGGGCGGGGGCACTCGTGCGGTATACACAGCACCGACGAAGACCACATACTCGAACTTGCGCTCAAGACGAAGACAAGCAGGGTGATGGTAAGGCAGGCGCAGTGCCTTGCCAACGGCGGCTCGTGGACCAACGGCATGCCCGTTACTCTGAGCCTTGGCTGTGGCACGTGGGGAGGCAACATCTCGTCCGACAACATCACATGGGAGAAGATGGTGAACATCACCTGGCTGTCGGAGCCGACAGGCGACAGGAGGCCGTCCGACGACTACCTTTTCGGTGAGCTGGAGGAATATAGGAGCGGTAAGGACTGAAGAAGCACAGCGGAACGACGGGCGGGCCTCATCCAAGTTATGAGACCCGCCTTGTTTTATCAGATGCCTTCCTGACGGCTTCCGTATCTCTTGTAGAACCACCTCTTGACGCACTCCACCATAACCAGGTAGGCGGCGGTCATGGCGGCCAACAGAAGGAAGAATCTGGGAGGGAGGGGCGTGAAGTTGAAGAATTTCCCGAGCGGGCTGTAGACGATCGCAAGGCCCGCCGCTATGCCCAGGACCGTGGTGGCGATGAGGGTCTTGCTCGCCCTGCTCCTGAACGGGCTGTACCTGGACCTTATCACGTGGATAACGAGGGTCTGGGTGGCGAGTGATTCTATGAACCAGCCCGTCTGGAAGAGAGATTCCCCCGCATTGAAGACGAATATCATGACGAGGTACGTCGTGATGTCGTAAAGGCTGCTTATGGGGCCGAAGATGAGCATGAACCTCTTTATGAACCCTATGTCCCACCGCTTGGGCCTTTCGAGGTAGTCCTCGTCTACCTTGTCCGTGGGTATGCTCACCTGCGAGAAGTCGTACAGCAGGTTGTTCAGGAGTATCTGGACGGGGAGCATAGGAAGGAACGGTACCAGGAACAGCGCCGCGGGCACGCTGAACATGTTGCCGAAGTTGGAGCTGGTGCCCATCATGATGTACTTCATCGTGTTCGCGAACGTGCGACGCCCTTCGAGTATGCCGTCCTTTAGTATGTGAAGGCCCTCTTCGAGGAGCACTATGTCGGCGGCCTCCTTGGCGACGTCTACCGCGTTGTTGACGGATATGCCGACGTCGGCGTTCCTTAGCGGCATCATGTCGTTTATGCCGTCTCCCATGTAGCCGACTACGTGGCCCGCCCCCTTCAGGGTCTTGATTATGTGCTCCTTCTGGTCGGGCGAAAGCCTTGCGCAGATGGTGCTTGCCAGCACCCTGTCGTGTAGCTCAGATGAGCTGAGCTTTCCGATCTCGCCTCCCATCAGCACGCCCTTGACCTCTATGCCGACCCTTTCGCATATCTTGGCAGTGACCAGCTCGTTGTCGCCGGTAAGGATCTTGACGTCGATGCCAAGCCTTTCCAGCTCCAGTATCGATTCCCTCGCGCTCTCCTTAGGAGGGTCGATGAAGGAGACGAAGCCGACGAAGGTGAGGTCCTTCTCGTCGGATGTCCCGTACACTTCCTTGTCGTCATGGTCCAGCCTTCTAAACGCCACTCCGAGGGACCTGTAGCCGTCCTTGCTGAGCGAATGGAAGGTGGCGGCGGCCTTTGCCCTCAGGTCGTCGTCGATTCCGACCTCATTGTTGTCCACCACCGCCTTCGTGCACTTATCTATGAGGCTTTCGGGGGCGCCCTTCGTTATCATGGTCCTTGCTCCGTCCTTTGAGACGACCAGCGTCATAAGGCGCCTGGTGAAGTCGAAGGGCACCTCGTCCACCTTCACGTATCCGTCCGTGCCGAACTTGCCGTGTGCGACTACGGCCAGGTCCATGGGGTTTTTCATGCTCGCCTGGAATACGCTGTTGAGGTAGGACAGCCTGAAGGCGTCGGCGGAGTCGTTCCCCGCGATGTCGACGTGGTTGTAGAGGACCAGCTTGCCCTCGGTGAGGGTGCCGGTCTTGTCGGTGCACAGAAGGTCCATGCTGCCGAGGTTCTGTATGGACTGCAGCCTCTTGACTATGACCTTGCGCTTCGCCATCGCGGCGGCCCCGGTAGACAGGTTTATCGTGATTATCATGGGCAGCAGCTCCGGCGTTATGCCTACGGAGACCGCGACTGCGAACAGGAGAGAATCGAGGAACCCGTGGGCCTGGAAGATGTTCAGGATGAATATGCCTACTACCAGGAAGGCGATCACCTTGACCAAGAGGTTTGTGAACTCACGTATGCCCCTTTGGAACTCGGTCTCGGGCCTTTCGTGCCCGAGCGATTTCGCCATTCGGCCGAACTCCGTGTTACCATTGGTGCCGACCACTATGGCCTCGGCCGTACCCGATATCACGTTGGTCCCGTAGAAGACGGCGTAGTCCATGTCGGAAAGGGAATCGTCCCTGTCCGGATTGCCGCAAGGCGCCTTCTCCACTGGGTAGGGCTCTCCGGTCAGCGCCGCCTGGTGGACGAAGAAGTCCTTCGCCGAGACGACCCTGCAGTCCGCGGGGACGATGTCGCCGACGCCGAGCCTTATGAGGTCGCCCGGGACTATGTCCACGACCGGGATCTCGGCCTCCGCCCCGTCGCGCACGACAGCCGAAGTCAGCGCGACTTGCACGGCGAGCTTCTCGGCTGTCTTCTCGGACCTGTATTCCTGCGTGAACTCCAGCGTGACGCTCAAGACCACCATCGTGCCGATGATGATAGCCCCGCGGGGCTCGCCCAGGAATACGGATATGACGGCCGCCAGCATGAGAACCAGGACGAGCGGTTCGATGAACAGCTTCAGGAACCTGACCCATGCCGGCACCACTTTCTTGCGAGGGTACTCGTTTGGGCCGTAATAGGAAAGACGAAGCACGGCCTCCTCGTCGGAAAGTCCTGTCGTCCTTGTGTTGAGTTCTTTGATCAGGCTTTCAAGCGGCAGCGTCATGACGGGGTCTTTCATGGCCGCAGCCTGTGGTTCGGTCCTCTTGAAGAAACGTATCTGCATAGCAGACGCCCCCCTTGCCAGGAGGGCGCCCCGACTCATAAGTCCGGCATCAAGGCGATGTCGATGGCCCCGTACCTGGCATGTTTACCATATGATCCGCCTACTTCGACCGATGGACACGGATGCTCACCTCAAGGCGGATTCTAAGGCCGCCGGGATGCGTAGTCAACGATGTTCGTTCATCTAGTCCTTAAGCATTACCTCACCGATGATTACGATAACGTTATACGTCCCGTAATGCATCATTCATCCAATATTCCCGTGCCCAATAATCCACTGGTGGGGTGATAAGCGCGTAAGGTGGGGACATCACAGATATTGCCACACGATGTTTAGCAGCAGTTAAGGGCCGGATCAAGGAGGCGGCCCGCCACGGATTGTATTTTCTATGTACTGGACTGCATTTTCGGGCCGGGATAGGGTACAATGAAGCAGCGCAAACGTTTGCGTAACAAGTGCCGATTAAAGCTCTTGGGGGATGAGACCTATGAAAGTGAAGATCATAGACCTTGCAAAGTCCCTGGGAACATCAACCTCTACGGTTTCTCGCGCACTGAACGACGCGCCCGGCGTGAGCGACGAGCTCAGGGCGAAAATCGTAAAAGCCGCCCGTGACATGGGCTACATGCCTGACCAGGGCGCAAGGAACCTCGTGAAGAGGACCACTGGCAACATAGGCCTCTATGTGCCGCGCGGACTCTTCTTCGTCATGAGCAACCCCTTCTTCGCCCAGGTACTGTTGGGCATCAGCGACGTGATCGACGACATGGGCTACAACTACATCCTATCCACGTCCCCCTTGCAGCACAGGAAGATGTTCAGGACAAACCTCGTGGACGGGATAATCATGTTCGCGCTGAGGCTGGGCGACCCGTACATAAGGGAGCTGGAGGAAGGTAGCATACCTTCCGTTATCGTGGGCAGCTACAACCCGACCGTCGAGATGCCGTCGGTAAGGCCTGACGACTACCAGGGGATGTACGAGGCGGTCAACTACCTGGCGGAGATGGGCCACAAGAGGATAGCCCTTCTGAACGGCCCCCTCAGCTCGTTCAAGAGCGTGGCCTGCCTTGACGCGTACAGGCGGTCCCTGATGGAAAACGAGCTAGACGATATCTATGAAAAGGCGTTGAGCGGGGAGTTCGTGGCGGAATGGGGGCTCGAGGGGGCGAACTTGCTCCTAGATGACAAGGAACGTCCGAGCGCAATCGCTTGCGCGAACGATCTGATAGCGATGGGAGTGTACAGGGCCGCCCATGAGAGGGGCCTGAAGATCCCGGACGACCTATCGGTGGTCGGTTTCGGCGACTTCCCGGCGGCCGTATACCTGAGCCCCGGCCTTACGACAGTCCATACCCCCATGCGCGAGATGGGCTACGAGGCCGCCAAGGTGTTAGTCGAGAGGATGAAGGCAGGCAGCGCGACGGAGTACAAGGCCTTGTTCAAGACCTCCCTGGTTGTCAGGGAATCGGTGAGGAAATTCGAGGAATGACGGGAGTCCAACTGTGCTGAGAGGAGAGATTAGACTTGGGTGACGGACTGGATCTCAAAGACATCCTAGACATCAAGGTATCGCCCGACCGCGTAAAAAGGCTCATGGAGCTCACTCACCCCGATGTGGACGCGAGCGAGGAAGTGCTCGAATACCTTGTAAGGCAGCAGGCGCAGTATGTGAACATACAATACATGCGCTTCCAGGCAGGCATCAAATTCACCAACGAAGACGTAAGGCGGCTCATGGAAGGTTCCATAGACATCCATGCGCATGGAGGTTCGGACCCCATAGAGAGGCTCATCCTCGAGGACGACATGGCCATCGAGGCCAGCGAGGCAGGCATGAGGGCCATGGTCATCAAGACCTGGTACACGCCTTCGGTCAGCAGGATACAGCTGATCGAGAACAGCCTGAAGAGATGGGCTGACGCCACGGGCAAGCGGCCCGTCGATGTGTTCGGCGGGATAACGCTCCAGGAATCGATGGGAGGGCTGAATCCGGAAGCGGTTCGCCGTTGCTTGCGTTTCCCGGGGATGAAGTACGTCTGGATGCCCATGGTGGATTCCTACCACCACAGGAAGGTCGTGTATGACGACCAGACTGGCGCGGGATTGCGCATACTCACCGACGACGGCAGGCAGGTCCTGCCCAGACTTAAGGAGATACTGAAGATCGCCGCGGACAACGACCTGATAGTGGCGTCGGGCCATTACCCTCACAAGGAGACCAAGGTTCTCGCCGAGGAGGCCTTCGCACAGGGCGTCAAGAGGGTCGAGATCATACATCCGGCCCACATCCATTCGAAGAACAGCATGGAGGAGATGAAGCTGCTGGCGGGCATGGGCGCGAAGCTGATGCTCTCCGGCCTCGGCACGACCTGCTTCCCCATGCACGAATCCGGCCCCGTGTACGCAGTGCGCATGATCAAGGAGCTCGGGGCGGACAACGTCGTCTATGGATCGGACTACGGACAGATACACAACCTCTCGCACGTACACGGCACTGAGTGGATGATAAGGCTGCTTCTGGCGTACGGGGCGAGCAAGGATGAGCTAAGGAAAGTGTTCAAGGAGACACCCGCAAAACACCTGGGACTAGACACAGAAAAGTAGGAATGGAGGAAATTCGATGAAGCGAGCAGTTACTAGAATCGTCCTGGCTGCTTTGTTAGCAGCGACTCTCTTGTTTGGCGGCATCGTCTATGCGGCCCAGGAGATCACGATCGGCCTGGTGGTACCGCTGACCGGAGGGTCGGCAGGCCCCGGGATCGCACTCCAGCAGGGCACTTTACTCGCTGCCGAGCGTATCAACGCCAAGGGCGGGATCAACGGAATGATGATCAAGGTCCTGAGCGAGGACGACGAATCCAATCCTGTGAAGACGGTCAACGCGGTCAAGAAGCTGATATCCGTCAACAAGGCGGTCACGATCATCGGCTCAAACGCGAGCTCCTGCACGCTTGCCGCAATGGACGAGGCGGAGAAGGCGAAAGTGCCGCTAATCACCCCTTCCAGCTCCAGTGACGAGATAACACAGCTGGGCAACAAGTTCATCTTCAGGGTCACCGCATCGAACAGTACTCAGGCCAAGGCGCTCGTCGACTATGCCGTAACGACGCTCAAGCTGAAGAAGTACGCCATAGTGCACTCCTCTGACGACTATGGTACCAATGCGATGGAAGCTGTAGTAGCGAGGCTAGCTGAGAAGTACAACACGAAGCCGGTGGTTATCGAGGCGTTCCAACCCAAGGACCGCGACTTCAGCTCCCAGATGACAAAAGTCAAGAACTCGGGCGCCGACGGCCTCTTCTTCCTGGCCATGTACGACCCTGCGGCCCTCGGGGCCAAGACCTTGCACCAGATGGGCTGCAAGGTGCAGATAATGGGCCTCGGCGCGCTGACCGACGTAAGGCTGGTCCAGCTCGGCGGGGAGGCCGTGCTCGGTACCATCAACACGCAGATGTACGTCCCCGAGGGCAAGACCGAGGACGACAAGGCGTTCATAAAGGCCTTCCAGGCCAAGTACAACGTCACGCCCAACTACTACGCCGCACTGGCGTACGACTCCTTGATGGTGGCGGCCGATGCGATAAAGAGGGCCGGTTCCCTCGACCCGGTGAAGATCCGCGAAGAACTGGCCAAGACCAAGGACTTCCAGGGCATAGGCGGCGAGCTTACCTTCGATCCGACCGGGGATGTGTCGCGCAACGTGAAGATAGTCAAGGTCGTAGGCGTGAACCCTCCCTCGTACGAGGTAATCTGGCCTAAATAACGGCGCGAGCGTGACAAATATCTTCTGAGGTGGTCGTTGATGAGCCTGAGTAGTTTATTGGTACAAGTGGTGATACAGGGCTTGGCTGTAGGCTCTGTCTATGCACTGATCGCCCTTGGATACGTGATGATATTCAAGGCGGTAGGCGTGTTCAACTTCGCCCAGGGTGACTTCATGATGTCCGGGTGCTTCATAGGGCTATGGTTGATAGTCTATCTAAGGCTGCCGATAGCTCTAGGGCTCATCCTGGCCGTCTTGATAACCTCGCTGTTGGGCGTTCTGACCGAGGCGGTCGTATTCCACCCGCTCCTGGAATCACCGTCCAGGAGCTATCTGATAAGCACGGTCGCCGTAGGGATAATACTGAGGGAGGTCGGGCGCCTCATCTTCGGCGCCGATCCCCTCAGTTTCCCCAACTACCTCGGCGACAAAGTCATAAAGGTAGGGTCTGTGGGCATATCCGTCCAGTATGTCTGGATAAGCCTGGCCGCGGTCGCCGTGGTCTCCCTCCTTCTGTGGTTCTTCAAGAGGACGAAGATGGGCAAGGCGATGAGGGCGGTCTCGGAGGACAGGGAGACGGCAAGGCTCATGGGCATAGACACGAACCTGAATATGAAGCTGACCTACGCACTCAGCTCTGCCATGGGCGCCATAGCCGGCGTGCTCATAGCCCCGGTCTTCTTCGCATTCACTGAGATGGGCCGCTCTTTCGGCCAGAAGGCATTCTCCTCGTTCGTGCTCGGCGGGACGGACAGCATCCCGGGAGCCGTGGTCGGAGGCCTGCTCATAGGCGTGATAGAAAGCCTCGCCGGGGTCTTCATATCGACGAGGTACAAAGATGCCATTTCGTTCATAATCCTGATCGTAGTGCTGATATGCAAACCTCGCGGGCTGTTCGGGGGAAGGGGTGAAAGACGTGCAGCATAAGGGGAGGACAGCGCTGTTTATCATCCTTGTTGTGGCATTGGCCCTTATGCTGCCGGTCTTCACCCGCAACTCGTATTTCATACACCTGATGGTCATGGCACTGGTGTACGGCATAGTGGCGATGGGTCTGAACATCCTCACGGGATATACGGGGAAACTATCACTAGGGCACGCCGGCTTCTTCGGCCTCGGGGCGTACGTGTCGGCGCTTCTGTCGATCAAGCTGGGAATGCCCGCGCTCGTCTCCATACTGGCGGCGGGCATAGCGCTGTTCTTCATGGGGGTGCTGCTCGGATTGCCTACGCTGCGCCTCGAAGGGCATTACCTTTCAATAGTCACGATCGGGTTCAACGAGGTCATAATACTGGCGCTCATAAACATGAGGTCGCTAACCAGGGGCCCGGGGGGCCTGAGGGGGATACCGCCCATCTCTATAGGCGGCTTCGAGCTCGTTTCCGACGTGTCGCAGTACTATTTCATGATAGCCGTCGTGGCGATCCTGCTCTGGTTGAAATCGAAGCTCGTCAAGTCACATGTCGGCCTAGCTCTGAGGGCGGTGATGGACGGGGAGGTAGCATCAGAGGCCTGCGGCGTGAACGTCGCCTACTACAGGGTGTTCGCCTTCGGCATCAGCGCCATGTACGCAGGCATAGGCGGCGGGGTGCTCGCGCACCTGCTCAATTACATAAGCCCTTACAGCTTCCAATCACCTGAATCGTTCGCCCTTCTGGGCATGCTCGTCGTGGGGGGCATAGGCACTCTGGCCGGGCCGATAATCGGCTCGATAATCATGACACTGCTGCCGGAATACCTAAGGGCCTTCGCCGATTTCAGGCTGATAATCAACGCGGTACTCACGATAATCCTTCTAATCAAGGTGCCCGGCGGCGTAGCGGGCTTCTTCAGTTACCTTGCCCGGAAAGTGGAAAGGAGGTCTTCCGATGGGCTTGATACTGCAAGCAGATAAGATATCCAAGAGGTTCGGGGGCCTTCTCGCGCTGGACGGCGTAGAGCTTGGGGTACAGGAAGGCAGCATACATTCGATAGTGGGGCCCAACGGCTCGGGCAAGACGACGCTGTTCAACGTGCTGACGAGGTTCTCCGAACCCACGACCGGGAAGGTCGTGCTCAGCGGAAGGAACATAACGGGGTTGAAACCCTCCAGGGTTGTTTCCATGGGCATGGCGAGGACCTTCCAGAACCTTCTCATATTCAAGCACATGACGGTCCTCGAGAACGTACTCGTCGGTAGGACGCCGAGGCTGAAAGCGAAGCTGATGAACGCGTTCGTCACCCCCGGATGGGTGGTCGACGAGCGGAAGGCCAATGAGAAGAGGTGCGAGGACATACTCGATTTCTGCGGCCTTCTCGAATTCAAGGACAAGATGCCCACTAACCTGCCGTACGCCGACCAGAAGCGCCTTGAGATCGCAAGGGCGTTGGCCACGGAGCCGAAGCTGCTGCTGCTTGACGAACCGGCGGCCGGCACTCCTACGGGCGAGGTCGGGCAGTTGCTGGACCTGATCCTCAGGATAAAGGAGAAGGGGATCACGGTCATGCTCATAGAGCACAAGATGGACATGGTGATGAGCATATCGGATAGGATAAGCGTCTTGAACTTCGGGAAGAAGATAGCCGAAGGCACTCCGCAGGAAATACGCACCGACCCTCTTGTAATCGAGGCGTATCTGGGAAGGAAGTGGCTAGATGCTAAGAATTGAAGGCTTGTGCGCCTCCTACGGGGAAAGGCTCGTGCTCGAGAACCTGAGCATCGAAGTCGGCAAGAACGAGATAGTGTCGCTCATAGGCGCCAACGGCGCAGGGAAGAGCACGGTGCTCAAGTCGATAATGGGACTCCTCAGGCCTACATCGGGCAGCATCTCCTTCGACGGGGCCGAAATCGGGGGGCGACCTGTGAACAACATAGTAAGGTCGGGCATCTCCCTGTGCCCCGAGGGAAGGCGCGTCTTCGGCAACATGACCATAAGGGAGAACCTGGAAATGGGGGCCTATGTGAGGACCGGTCCCGTGCTTTCCGATATAGAGCACATACTTGAGCTCTTTCCCGTCCTGGGAGAAAGGCTCAACCAGCCGGCCCGGGTCCTAAGCGGCGGTGAGCAGCAGATGCTGGCAATAGGAAGGGCCCTTATGGCAAGGCCGAGGCTGCTTCTTTTGGATGAGCCTTCGATGGGGCTTGCGCCGATCATGGTGGACAGGATATTCGAAGTGGTCAAGAGCATCTGGTCCCAGGGGATGAGCATCCTGTTGGTGGAGCAGAACGCCGCGATGGCCTTGGACATCTGTCAACGAGCGTATGTAATCGAAACCGGCAGGATCGCATTACAGGGAAACGCAGACGAGCTGAAGGCAAACAAGATGGTCTCTAGCGTCTTCCTTGGAAGGGGAGAATAGCATTGGACGACGTGAGCAATTCCACTGTATCGGCAACATCTACCCCGAGGGAAATCAGGATGGCGGCGAGGGCGGGGAGAATATCCTCCACTACCAGGGGTTTGGCAAGGGGTTTCGTGCAAGCCGGCGTCGTCGCGCTGCCGAAGGACCTGGCCAACGACTTCCTGGCTTTCTGCCAGAAGAACCCCGGGCCTTGTCCGCTTATAGAAGTCACCGAGACAGGGAGGACCGGTAAATGCGCCGCCGACGGCGACCTCAGGACCGACGTCCCCGGCTACAACCTTTACAGGGACGGCGAGCTTGTGGACCAGGGGCACGACATCGGCATGAGCTACGGAAAGGACCTCGTCTGGTTCGCCATAGGATGCAGCTACAGTTTCGAATACCTCCTCGAAGAAGCGGGAATCGCCCTGAAAGGCCTGAAGGAGGGGCACGGCAACCCATTGTTCGTCACGAAGATAATGTGCGAAAGGGCCGGGGCTTTCCACGGGCCGATGGTGGTGTCAATGAGGCCCGTACCGAACGAGAAGGTGGGCCTGGCATCGTGCCTTAGCGGCAAGCTGCCGCTCGGGCACGGGGCGCCGGTACATGTGGGCGACCCGTCGTTGCTGGGCATTACCGACACCGGCAAGCCCGATTACGGCATGCCGGTGGAGATAGGAGAAGACGAGATGCCCATGTTCTGGGCATGCAGCGTCACCCCCCAGGCCATAGCCAAGGAGCGCAGGCTGCCGTTGATGATAACCCAGAGGCCCGGGCAGATGTTCCTTACCGATTACAAAGTCCTCTCGATGATGGTCTAGGTCAAAGAAGGGGAACGGAAGGCCCTCATGAACAACTCTTTCCCATAGCCGTAAGGCAGGACCGTCCACAAAACGGCCCTGCCTTACGGTTTTTTCTAGGAGGCACCCCTGATAACGCAAGTACGGTAGGCGGGCGGACCCGAACGCTCACCGGTCGGGCCGGCCTTTACCGGATCTACGTGGGCATCACCGACCGTACTTTTGGCTTGCGGACCGGGGATGTCACCTCGGCGGGGGCTTCCTGTACTCCTGGACGACGAAACGGGATCCGGGCGGTACCATGCGCTCGATTGCGGATATGTCGTCGTCATCCAGAAGGCCAGGGACGTAGGTGGTCCTGAACACGTGCCCCACGCCGCTTCGGGATATTATGCCGATGCTTTCCCGTACCGCCCCCGTATCCACTTCGGTACCCGCAAGGTCCCTGTACTTGTCGAACGGGGCCTTTATGTCCATGGCGATGAAATCCAAGGCCTTCATTCCGAGGAGCGAGGATATCATGCCGGGGTCGCTGCCGTTCGTGTCCAGCTTGCTCATGAGCCCTAAGCCGTGTATATCGCGGAACAGCCCGGGCAGGCCGTCGCTTATGGTGGGCTCGCCCCCGCTTACGACCACCGCATCGAGCCTGTCCTTCCTGGCGGCGATCCTTCCCATGACGGCATCGTAGGGGATCCGGTCGGCGGGGTCTCCGGCCGGGTCGATCAGCTTCCAGTTATGGCAGAATGGGCAGTCGAAGTTGCAGCCGCTTAGGAACACGACGGCGGCCACCGCCCCCGGGTAGTCGCTAAGGCTGAATGGCATGTAGCCCCCGATGGTCATCTTGCGCCCGCCAGGTCGAAGTACACGCGCCTCTTGAACTCCTCCTGCTTGCCGGCGTTCCATTGGCTTACGGGCCTGAGATATCCTACCACCCGCGAATATACCTCGGTCGCCTTCCCGCAGGTAGGGCAGACCTCCTTCTCGCCCGCGATGTAGCCGTGGTCGCCGCATACCGAAAACGTCGGTGTGATCGTGAAGTACGGCAGCTTGTAGTTTTCGCACACTTTCCTTACAAGGCTCCTTACGGAACCGGCATCCGGCATGCTCTCCCCGATGAATGCGTGAGAAACGGTGCCTCCGGTGTACCTTGCCTGCAGCTCGTCCTGCAGGTCAAGCACGTCGAACAGGTCGTCGGAGTAGTTCACCGGCAGCTGTGTCGAATTCGTGTAGAACGGCTCGCCCCCGTCCTTTTCGGCGCAGGCGATGTCAGGGTATCGGTCTAGATCCAGCCTTGCCAGCCGGTAGCTCGTGCCTCTCGGCGGGGTAGCCTCCAGGTTGTAGAGGTTGCCCGTCCTTTCCTGAAGCCGCTTGATCTTCTCCCTCATGAAATCGAGCACTTCGATGGCGAAGGCGTTCCCATCGGCCGAGCCGATGTCCTTGCCCAGCAGATTGAGGCAGGCTTCGTTCATGCCTACGAGTCCTATCGTCGAGAAGTGGTTGTCCCAGTAGCGCCCCGACCGGGCGTGCACGTCCCTCAGGTAGTAGCAGGTATAAGGGTATAGTCCGCGCCCGGTGAGCACTTCCAGCGCGCGCCTTTTGGTCTCGAGGCTCGTGCAGGCGATCTCCATCACCGCGTCCAGCCTTTTCATGAAACCTACGCGGTCCTGTGCTAGGTGTCCTATGCGTGGCATGTTGATCGTGACCACGCCGATGGAGCCCGTCAGTGGATTGGACCCGAAGAGTCCGCCGCCCTTCTTGGCGAGCTCCCTCTTGTCCAGCCTGAGGCGGCAGCACATCGAGCGCGCGTCCTCAGGCGACATGTCGGAGCTTACGAAATTGGCGAAATAGGGGATGCCGTACCTTGCGGCCGCCTTCCACAGGTAGTCGTAGACCGGCTCGTCCCAATCGAAGTCCTTCGTCACGTTGTAGGTCGGGATGGGGAAGGTGAAAACGCGCCCCTTCGCGTCCCCTTCGGTCAGCACTTCCAGCAATGCGCGGTTGAACAGGTCCATCTCCGCCTTGTACTCCCCGTAGAGGCTCTCCTGCGGCCTCCCGCCGATTATTACGTGCCGTGACCTTAGCGATGCGGGAGGGTCGATGTCCAGCGATATGTTCGTGAACGGCGTCTGGAACCCGACCCTAGTAGGGACGTTGATGTTGAAGACGAATTCCTGCAAGGCCTGCTTCACCTCGCAGAAAGACAGTTTGTCATGCCTTATGAAAGGGGAGAGGAGAGTGTCGAAGCTCGAGAACGCCTGGGCGCCGGCCGCTTCGCCCTGCAGCGTGTAGAAGAAGTTGACTACCTGTCCCAGTGCGGACCTGAAGTGCTTCGCGGGCCTGCTCTCGACCTTGCCGGCGGCGCCCTTGAAGCCGTTCGCCAGAAGGTCCGCAAGGTCCCATCCCACGCAGTATACGGACAGCATGCCGAGGTCGTGCAGGTGGAGGTCCCCTTCGGTGTGGGCCTTCCTGACGTCCGGGGTGTATATCCTGTTGAGCCAGTAGGCCTCGCTTACCTGCCCTGCGATGTAGTTGTTCAGCCCTTGCAGGGAGTAGCCCATGTTGCTGTTCTCCCTGACGCGCCAGTCGAGCTTCTCGAGGTAGCGCTCGACGAGTTCTATGCCTCTGCTCGGGCTCATCTCCCGGATCCTCGCGTGTTGGTCCCTGTAGAGCACGTAGGCCTTGGCGGCCTTCTTGAACTCCGATGCCATCAGCTCGTACTCCACGATGTCCTGCACCTGCTCCACGGACAGGTCCGCGTAGCCGGCCTCCCTAAACAGAGCAAGCAAGACGCCGTCCGTGAGTCTTTTTGCCGCCTCGGCGCCGAATTCGCCTGTCGCGCTTCCCGCGCACGCTATGGCCCTGGTTATCTTCGCCCGGTCGAATGCCACTATCCTGCCGTCGCGTTTCCTGATTACGGCCACCTCGAAGGTGGAAACTACCGCTTCGGTATCCTTCAGATTACGTCCTTCCATGTCCCGACCTCCTCTTGTCTGTCTGGCGGGGGACCGATGCGGATACAAGGCCGGACCGTCCGGACGCGCCCATATACCCTCGCTCCCCTCGGGCGAGGCCCACAACAGTCATCGGAAAACCACGGAAGAGCATAAAGCTGCGGCCGAAGAAGCATCGCCGACCACAGACCCTTCCAACCTTTCCCGCGAAGGTTGCAGGCCATCGCTGCGCATCGTGCGCAGGTAGTCGGCAGGTCTTCGGACTCGGGGACATCAAGGTCGATGATGGATGCCATCCTACTCGCCTCGGCTTCCCGCCGTTGAGCACGGCAGTGCCTTACTTGAGGCTTTCGTTTCCCCTTACCGCTGCGGGGCAGTCCCGGATTTGCACCGGGTTCCCTTTTAATACCGTCGTAACCGACTATGGCTTAAGTCTAGTTTGGCCGGTGTAGGTGTGTCAACGGAAGACTTCGGCGCGCCT
>MWDF01000003.1 GCA_002070415.1 Firmicutes bacterium ADurb.Bin153 | reverse complement strand
CTTTCCGGCCTATGGTAGAGCTACCAGGAATACCTTCTCGAACACGAGCCATACGCCCACCGAGGTGAAAGCCCCGATGAGGACGGACTTGACTACGCCGCCGCCCTTGAACGTGAAGATGAAACCGGCCACGAAAAGCCCGGTGGAAACCATGTAGGGCAACCTTCCTAGAAGGACGAATATGTATGCCGCCGAAAGGCCGATCGTTATCAGGATCCGCTTCCAGGCGGGCTCCTTGTTGAGCCTCTCGCTCTGGCCCTGCTTCTCGCAGCCGTTGTCGTCAGCTTCAGCGTCCTTCTGCTCTTCTAGGGATTTGTAGAACCCTTTCGAGAGTACGGCCCTAAGCAGGAGCGTAAGCCCGGTGATCATCAGCAGGGTGGAGAGTATCAGGGGCACCAGCCCCGGGGCCGCGATGACGCCCCACTCCGAGCCGTCCCACGGCATCATCAGGCTCATCACTGCGAAGGCCCCGGCCACTGCTATGATTATCATTCCGAAGATAGTATCTGTACGGCGCATATGGTATCACTCCTGTAAAAGTGCGCGGCGGTCCTAAACCTCGCCGCGCACCCTGAGATCGGATATGTTGTGGTTATTTCGCCCTGGGGATCGCGAACTTCTCCGGTGATGTCTTGATCACGCCGTTGTCGTAGAGCACCCAGCAGATGAGAGACGCGGCCTCATCGGAGATCCTGTCGGCCTCGGCCCCGTAGACGCAGACGGGCTTTGCACCCTTGCTGATCGCGAAATCCTTCACCGTCTTGGAGGCGCACGCCACCTTGAAGGCTTCGATTATGCCCTGGTTGGCCTCGGCGGGGATGTCCTTGGGCGCGAAGAGCCCGAAGTACGAACCCACGGTGGGAAGGTTGGGTATCCAGTTGGTCACGGGAGGTATGGTGCCGTAGCCCTGTACCTCAAGAGGCTCCTTGTCCATTACGGCAAGGGCCCTGAGCTGCTTGGCCCTCAGCATCTCGACTACTTCCATGGACAGCTGCATGACGACTTCGACCTCGCCCGACACGGTGGCCGTGACGGCGGGCGCGCCGCCTGCGTAGGGGACGTGTGTGTAGGCGAAGCCGGTCGCTGCCTTGAAGAACTCGGCAGCCTGGTGTCCGCCGGCGCCGACGCCTGCGGAACCTACGGTCACCTTCCTTGCTTTCATGGCCGCCAGCAGGTCCGGGATGTCCTTAATCTTGGAATCCGCGCCGACGCAGATCACGTTGGGCGTGAATACCGCAAGATAGCTGTTGTACTCCTTGTGGCTGTTGGGCAGCAGCTCCATCGCCTGGTAGGTCACGATGGAGTTGGTCGCGTTGCCGCTTAGCGTATAGCCGTCGTGCGGCGCGTCGAACATGTTCTTGGTCCCTATTGCGCCCGAGCCGCCGGGGGTGTTGGTGATGCTGATGCGGACGCCGAGGGGCTTTTCCATCTCGGAGGCCACCATGCGGGCCGTAAGGTCGGACGCTCCGCCCGGGTTCCACGGTACGATGATATTGAGGTTCTTGGCCGGTTTCCATGCCGCCATCGCTCCTGATGCGAAGACCGCTAACAACACGAGGGTCGCGATGATGCGAAAGATGCCTTTCTTCACTTCTTTCCAGCTCCTCTCAGGTTATTGATGAAGCGTGTTTCGGGTTGCCTTTTAATTTTATCCGGCATCAAACGCCTTGGGCCTCACAAAGGAAGCTTCACGGGCGCGCCGGTCCTGGCCGACTTGTATATGGCGTTTATTATCTCGACGCTCTTGCGGCCCTCCCTGCCCGAGACGAGAGGCTCGGTGCCTTCAAGGACCGACTTCACGAAATCCTCGATCTGGAGCCTGTGCCAGGTGCAGTCGACCTGCGCCGGGTCCGAGGCCGTGGACATGGTGACGACGGGCGCATGGAGCCTTCCTGCCTCCTCGAAGGCGTAAGCCGGCGCGACGGCGGACTGGAAGTCGACTATATGGTCGCCCGAGACGATGAGTGAACCCTTCGTCCCGTGTATTTCGATCTTCATGGGATAGCCGGGGTATACGGAAGTCGTGCCCTCTATCACGCCGAGGGCGCCGCTGCCGAACCTCAGAGTCGCGACGGCGGTGTCTTCCACCTCTATGTTCTCGTGGGCCAGCGTTCCCGTGTTGGCGTACACTTCGGTCACATCACCCATGATCCACTGCAGCAGGTCGACGGCGTGTATGCCCTGGTTCATGAGCGCGCCCCCGCCGTCCAGCTCCCAGGTCCCGCGCCATGACGAGCCGTCATAGTACTCCTGCGTGCGCCACCACTTGTTGTAGGCGTCGCCGAGCACCACCCTGCCGAGGTAGCCTTCGGTTACGGCCTTCTTCGCGAAGATCCAGGCTGGCTTGTACCTGAACTGGAATATCCCGGCGCACTTGACGCCGGCCTCCTCGCAGGCCCTGAGCATGTCGTCCACCCTGTCGGTGGTTATCTCGAGGGGCTTTTCCATTATGACGTGCTTGCCCGCCCCGGCCGCGGCGACGGCGATGTCGCGCCTTGAGCCGGAAGGTGTGATTATGTCTACGGCGTCTATTCCCGGGTCTGTGGCTGCTTCGATTGGGTCCTTGACGATGCGGCAGCCGAATTCCTTCTCTATTTCCCTTGCCTTAGCCTCGTTACGGCACACTACGATGGAAAGTTCGGCTTCCGGGATACCGGATATCGCCTCGAGGTGCATCCTTGCGATGGCTCCGCAACCGATAACGGCAAAACGCAGCGGCATTATGACAACCTCCAAAGTATGCTGGATTGACACAATTATAAATTAGGTGCTACATTTTTGTCCAGATAAACGTTTATCCAAACCCCCTTATTAAGGAGGTGCTGCACTTGGAATCGGGAAGGCCATTGCGCCCCACCCTTAGGGACGTAGCCGTCCTTGCAGGCACATCCATCGCTACGGCCTCCAACGTCATTAGCGGAAGGCAGGGCAAGTACGTGAGCGAGAAGCTCCGGCAGAAGGTGCTGGAAGCCGCCGCGGACCTCGGCTACACGCCCAACCTGCTCGCGAGGTCCATGAAGGGCAAGAGCAGGAAGATGATAGCCATGCTCGTCCCGGAGCTCTACAACACCATCTACATGAGGATGGTGGTGGGCGCCGAGCGCGTGTTCAACGACAGGGGATACCTGATGCTCATATGCAGCACCATGGGGGACCCTGCGCGCGAGGAGGGCTACATACAGAGCCTCCTGGCCCAGCAAGTAGACGGGTTCATGCTTGCGATATCGCCCAAGGGGGCGGTCCACGTGGGCAAGATCGAGAGGATGGGCGTACCCTACGTTGTCCTGGACAGGCCTTACGAGGCCGACTACCCGTATGACAGCGTGGCTTTCGACGGAGGCGGCGCGGTCGCCATGGCGGTCGGGCACCTGTACGGCAAGGGGCACAGGAGGATCGGTTTCATAGGCCCCGTGATGCCGGAGTTCGCGGACCGCAGGCGCTCCTTCAGCTCCACCGTTGAGAAGCTGGGCCTTAAGGCTAATGATTGTCCTTTGTACCTGGGCTATCCGACCGAGGAGGAAGGAGAGAGGATGGTCTTGGAGTTCCTTGCCGGCAGAAGCTGCACGGCCCTGGTCATAGGGCATCACATAATCGGCGAGCACGTCGTCAGACGCATGAGGGAAGCGGGCCTGGAAGTGCCGCGCGACGCGTCCGTAGTCATCGTGGGAAATCCCGTCTGGGCGGAGATGGCAGGCCCCGGCTTCACGGCGGTAGAGCTGCCCCACCCTGAGCTGGGCGAGATAGGCGCAGGGAGGCTGATCGACAGGATAGAGGGGTCGACGGACGCGAAGAGGGCGATACTGGTCGACTGCACAATGGCAGAAAGGGCTTCCGTCGCCGACATAAGGGAAGGGACCGGCGCCGATGTCGTATGAAATCGGATCGGCCGGAAATAATATAGAATAGACTCACGGGGAGGTACACAAATGCAAGACAAGTTGTTCGACGTATCGGGTAAAGTGGCCGTCATCACAGGCGGAGGCGGGATACTGTGCAGCCAGATGGCGGAGTCGCTCGCGGAGAGGGGCGTCAAGGTGGCCATACTGGACCTGAGGGCCGAAGCTGCAGACGCTGTCGCAGCCAGGATATGCGAAAAGGGCGGGACCGCCAAGGGTTATGCGGTCAACGTCCTGGACAAAGCATCCGTAGAGAAGGCCAAGGATGAGATAGTCGCCGATTTCGGCACCGTGGACGTGCTCATAAACGGCGCCGGCGGCAACAAGCCGGACGCGACCACGAGCGACACCATGAGCTTCTTCGACCTGCCGGCGGAGGCCATCCAGTGGGTGTTCAACCTCAACATCGTGGGCACCGTGCTGCCGTCGCAGGTGTTCGGCAAGATCATGGTGGAGAAGGGCAAGGGCTCCATCATCAACATGTCCTCCATGAGCGCGTTCAAGCCGCTCACCAAAGTCCTCGCATATTCGGCCGCCAAGGCAGCCGTCTCCAACTTCACCGCGTGGCTTGCGGTGCACATCAACCAGAACTACTCGAAGGACGTAAGGGTCAACGCCCTAGCCCCCGGGTTCTTCCTTACGCAGCAGAACTACTACCTGCTGGTAGACAAGCAGACCGGAAACGCCACCCCCAGGGGTGAGAGGATCATAGACCATACCCCCATGGGCAAGTACGGAGTGCCCGAGGATCTCATCGGCACGCTGGTATGGCTGATATCCGATGCGTCAAGCTTCGTCAACGGCGCCGTGATACCCGTAGACGGCGCGTTCAACGCATACTGCGGCGTCTAATCCGGAAGGGGTGATAAGATGCATGTCCTTAGCCTTGAGGTGAGCACCTCATCGGCGAAGTGCATACTCTATTCCAGAGAAGAAGGCGTAGTGCTCGCAAGGTCCAGGCAGTACCCGAAGGAGGCATCAGACGGGCTGACACAAGATCCGGGCGGGATCCTTGTATCTGCGTATGAAGTGCTGGGCCAGGTGGCCCGGGAATCTTCGGCCAGGGGCATCAACCCCGCGGCCGTGGGACTTTGCGGTACGTGGCACAGCATGCTCCTGCTCGACCGGGACCTCCTGCCGATAGGCAGGATAAGGACCTGGGCGGACCTTACGGGTGCGAAGGCGGCCGCGGCGGCAAGGGCCGGGGGAGAGGCCGCGGATTACTACTCCAGGACCGGGTGCGTGCTGCACGGCATGTACCCGTGCTGGAAGCTGGCCGGCATGACCGCCGAGGACAAGGGGCTTTCCGGCGCGTCATACATAATAACTCAGCTGGAATGGCTGTATCTCTCGCTTGCGGGGGAAAGGGCGGTATCCACGTGCCTGGCCTCCGGAAGCGGGCTGCTGAACGTACATACGCTGGACTGGGACGAAAAGGCCCTAGCCGCTGCGGGCGCGGGCCGGAATATGCTCTCGCCGCTGAGGGACCTTATGTACCACGGGAGGCTGACCAGGAAGGCATCCGCCCTTACGGGGCTGCCCGAAGGGCTGCCCGTGTTCATAGGAGGCGCCGACGGCGCCATGAACCAGCTGGCCGTAGGCGGCACGGACCCGGGCGTGATGTCGATGTCCGTCGGCACGAGCGGCGCCATGAGGAGGATAACCAAGGTGCCCAAGGTGGCCGCGAAGCCCTCCACGTGGTGCTACAACGTGTCGGAGGACGCCTGGATCGCGGGGGCTGCGACCAACAATGCGACCAACTGCGTGGACTGGTTCATAGCCAACGTAGGGATGACGCCCGGGGACCCCGGGGCCTACGACGAGCTAGGGAAGGCCGCCTTCGGGAAGGACCGGTCCAAAGCGCCCGTGTTCCTGCCTTTCATATTCGGCGAGAGGTGTCCGGGCTGGCAGGAGGAAAGGGCGGGGGGCTTCTTCGGGATCGGCCCGAAGCACGACAGGGGAAGCCTGTACTATTCTGTCCTCGAGGGGATTCTGTTCAACATGTACCAGTGCTACGGCATACTCGAGGGCCTCACAGGGCCCCCTTCGAGGATAGTCGTCTCGGGGGGCATCACCCGTTCTGCGGAATGGATGCAGCTGGCGGCGGACATCTTCGGCCTTAAGCTGGAAACGACGGGCTCGGCCAACGACTCGACCGTGGGGGCGGCGTTGGTGGCGATATCGGGCCTCGAAGGCGAAAGCGCCGTCGAGCTGCCGGAGGAGGAGCCCTCCGCCGTTTACGAGCCGGTGGCCAAGAACAGGGAAGCCCTCATGGAAAGGTACGGCAAGTACCTGGGGATGTACGCGAGCACCGCGCCGTAGGCCGGCCGAACGATTGGCGGGCTTGGGCCGGAGTAATGATACTGGAGGATTTTCAATGCACGACATAGCCTTAAGAGGCGCCGACATAGGCGCGGCGCAGATAGACAAGAGCCTTGAAGGATGGCTGAGGGAGAAGACAAGGGGTGTCGAAAGGGTGCTTATAATCCCGCCCGACTACACCAGGAGCATGTCCGGGGCGGGGTCGATAACGGCCATGCTGTACGCGAAGCTAAAGGACGGCTTCGAGGTGGACATACTCCCGGCGCTGGGAACGCACGAGAGGATGAGCGACCCCGAGATATCCAAGATGTTCGGGGATGGAATACCCAAGGAGCGCTTCCTCTACCACAACTGGAGGACCGACGTCGTCGACCTGGGCGAGGTGCCCGCCTCGTACGTAAGGGAGATATCGGAGGGCAAGCTGGACTATCCGATAAAGGTGCAGGTGAACAGGCGGCTTACGGACGGTACGTACGGGCTTGTGATATCCGTCGGGCAGGTGGTGCCGCACGAGGTCGTCGGCATGGCCAACTACACCAAGAACGTGCTGGTAGGCTGCGGCGGCAAGGAGATGATCGACAAGACCCATTTCCTGGGCGCCGTCTACGGTATGGAAAGGCTAATGGGCAGGGACCATTCCCCGGTCAGGAAAGTGTTCGACTACGCCGAGGAGAAGTTCCTGTCGAAGATGCCGCTCGAATACATCCTTACGGTCATGAAGCAGGAAGGGGCCAGGGGTCTCATGAAGGGCTTCTTCGCCGGAAGGGACAGGGCCCTGTTCGAGCAGGCAGTAGAGCTGAGCACCTCGGAGAATTTCGACCTGCTGGACGAGCCGCTCGAAAAAGTGGTCGTATACCTCGACCCGGAGCACTACAAGAGCACCTGGCTCGGCAACAAGTCCGTCTACAGGACGAGGATGGCCATAGCGGACGGCGGGGAACTTATAGTCATCGCCCCCGGGGTGCGCCACTTCGGCGAGGACGGCGACATCGACAAGCTCATCAGGAAGTACGGCTACAAGGGCACCGACTACGTCCTTGACGCGGTGAGCCGGAACGAGGACCTCAAGGGGGGGCTGTCGGCCGCGGCGCACCTCATACACGGCTCGTCGGAGGGCAGGTTCAAGATAACGTACTGCCCCGGCAGGATGAGCAAAGAGGAGATAGAAGGCGCGGGCTTCGGCTACATGGACCTTTCCGAGGCCCTGGCGAAGTATGACGTAAGCCGGCTGAAGGACGGCATGAACCTCCTGGAGTCGGGTGAAGAGGTATTCTATATAAGCAATCCCTCCCTCGGCCTCTGGGCTCTGGCAGAGCATTTTAGGGCCTGACGGGAAGGTGCGGGAAGGTGGACGCATGGGATTCGACATCGGATTGGTAGGCCTTGGCGTCATGGGCCAGAACCTGGCTTTGAACATGGCCCGGCACGGCTACAAGGTTTGCGTGTACAACAGGACGGGATCGGTCACCGAGGCCTTCATGGAAGGAGGCGCGAAGGGCAATCCTTCGATAAGGGCCTGTTATGACCTGAAGGAGCTGGCGGCGGGCCTTTCGGCCCCGAGGAAGGTCATCCTCATGGTCAAGGCCGGGCGCGCCGTCGACGCCGTCATATCCCAGCTCGCCGAGGTCTTCGAAGCGGGCGACGTAATAATCGACGGCGGCAATTCCTTCTTCGAGGATTCGGAGAGAAGGTATGGGGAACTGGAGAAGAAGGGCATGCACTTCTTGGGCGCCGGAGTGTCCGGCGGCGAGGAGGGCGCCCTGATGGGCCCCAGCATAATGCCGGGCGGCTCGAAGAAAGCGTGGGAGCTTGCCGGAGGGATCCTCACCGACATATCTGCCAAGGCGGAAGACGGCACACCCTGCTGCGCCTACCTCGGGCCGGGCGGTGCGGGGCACTTCGTCAAGATGGTGCACAACGGCATAGAGTACGTGGACATGCAGATAATCGCCGAGGCATACCACATGATGAGGGACCTTCTGGGCATCGGGGCGGGACGGGCCGCGGATTACTTCAGAGAGTGGAACAAAGGAGAGCTCGGCTCGTACCTGATAGAGATCACGTCCCACGTGCTCGACAAGGTGGACGAAAAGACCGCAAGGCCGCTAGTGGACGTCATTAAAGACGCGGCGGCACAGAAGGGCACGGGGTTATGGACCGCCAGGGAGGCGCTCTCGCTGGGCACGCCCGCGCCCAGCCTTGCCGAAGCGGTGTTCGCAAGGAACGTCTCCGCCCGCAGGGACCAGAGGCTTAAGGCGGCTGAAGCGCTGACGGGGCCCGAGAAGGCGGAACCGGCCAGGGACATGGCCGCGATGCTGGCCGGCACGATCGAAAAGGCGATGCTCGCAGCGAAGATATCTGCCTACGCGCAGGGTTTCGCGCTGCTGAAGGATGCGTCGGACCACTACGGCTGGGACCTGGACCTGGGCGCCGTTGCGCTGCTGTGGCGGGGAGGGTGCATCATCAGGGCAGGGTTCCTGGATGACATAAAGAAGGCGTTCACGGACGATCCCGGGCTGGAGAACCTCATCCTGGACCCTTCCTTCGCGAAGAGGCTGAACAGCAGCCAGGCGGCCCTGAGGCGGGTTGTGTCCATAGCGTCGATGGCCGGCATACCTGTCCCGGCGATGGGGTCGAGCCTCAGCTACTACGACGGCATGAGGTGCACGAGCCTTCCGGCGAACCTGATTCAGGGGCAGAGGGACTACTTCGGCGCCCATACGTACGAAAGGCTGGACGAAGAAGGCAGCTTCCATACCGACTGGTATCGATAGGCGCACCTTTGGACAAGGTCGAAAAGAGGCGCCGCTCCATCGACGATGGCGCGGCGCCCTGCTATATCCTGTCCTTGCTGTCTATCTCTTGTCGTAGGAGGCTTCGCGTTCCATGACCCTGTCTATGTACTCGCTGACTTCCTGCCGACCCTCCTCGGTGAGCATCGCAATCCTTCCTAGCATGCCCTCATAGGCTTCGGGCTTGCGCTCCGCTACCAAATCGCGGCCGGCGCCGGACCTTCCGGTCAGATAGTCGAGGCTGACTTCCATCTCGTCGGCGATCCTGATGAGGACGCCGTGAGTGGGCGTGTTGGCACCGGACTCATAGTTGTGTATCGCCTGCTTGGACAGGCCGAGCCTGCCGGCGAGCGCGGCTTGGGACATGCCCTTGGAAGTCCTTATCTGCCTGAGCCTAGTACAGAAATCCAATACTGCATCCCTCCTAAGATAATAATCTGAGCTATAGCTCGGGCATTGGCAAGTAAAGAAATACTAGACCAGACTTGACAGTCAAGTACGGCTTGACTATGCTTTAGGCAAAACGACGTTATGATTGGAAGGAGAAGGCGGATGAATTTGCCCGACTGCATAAGGAAGGCAAGGCTCGACAGGGGCATGACTCTTGCAGTATACGGAGGGTTGATAGGAAGGACCAAGCAATACATGTACCTGTTGGAGAAAGGCAAGATAAAGCTCTCCTACGAGATGGCCGTAAAGCTAGCGAAGGCCTTGGACACCACGCCAGACAAGATGTTCTCCGGGTTCATAGAAGGGAAGTAGGACCGTCCGACGACACCCGCGGGGAATTTACGACCGAGTGTGCGACCGGACGAAACAGCTCGCTCCCACGATCCATCGAACATAGACGACAACCGGATAACGGACTATGAGCCGGCCCTTCAGACGGGATGAAAAGGGGCCGATATTCTGCTATACATTAATTAACCGTTATCGGAGGAGGGATGGCATGAGAGACGTCGATGGATACGAAGCGCGGACATTCTGGGCGGATGTCCTTGCCGTAGTGCTTATAAGCGCGATGGGCGCGGGCATGCACTTCGTGTGGGCGCGGGTCGCAAGCATACCTTATCTCAGGTGGCTGGCCTTGTTCGTGCCGGTTAACGAGAGCGCCTGGGAGCACGTGAAACTCGGCGCATGGCCCTTGCTGGCCTGGGCGGTGTTGATGCTCGTAAGGAATGGCGGTAGGAAAGACGCAAGGAAGTGGTTCACGCCTGCGGCGATTGCGGTCTGGAGCGCGTACATGGTGATGTTCTCGGTCCATGCGGCGCTCCCCGAGGCGTTCGGAGAACTCGGCATGGTACGATATATAGGGTCGTTCATGGTCGGCGTGGCCCATGGGATAGCGTCGTTCAGGTTAGTCGAAGGAAGGCCCGCATCGGACAGGTTGTGGCCCCTTGGTGCCGCCATGATGGCAGCGATTGTCGCGATGATGGTCGTATTCACGTATATCCCGCCTCATATCCCGCTGTTCATGGATTCGATCACAGGGACCTACGGCATATAGCGCATGGTCCGTGAGAAACGGATATGCCGGCTACAAGGCGTTGCCGCGGTCTGTCCACCTTGCAGTATTGGAGGGGATCTCAGTTTTGCGACCTACGGATCCGCCGGGCCGCGACGGAAGGCCTAACAGATGGTCGGCGCTTCTCATATGTTCCACCGCCTATTTCCTGGTGTGCTTCCACAAGGTGACACCCGCCGTGATGGTAGACGAGCTAATGGCTGAATTCGGCGGCAGCCCCGCCATCATAGGCATACTATCATCGGTCTACTTCTACTCCTATATGGTCATGCAGATACCGATAGGCTTCATGGCCGACAGGATGAATCCCATGCGCATGGTCGGATACGGAACCATCCTCGCAGGCCTCGGATCGGTCCTTTTCGGATTCTCGAGGGATTTTACCAACGCCATGCTTGCGAGGGCCCTCACCGGGATTGGCGTGTCGGGGGTGCTGGTCCCGTCCTGCAAGGTCCTGGGCTTGGCATTCGGCGACAGGTTCATGATGGCGAACGGCGCGCTCATGGCCATAGGATCGCTGGGATCCATCGTAGCTGCCAGCCCGCTGGCGATGCTTATCGAGGCCTTCGGATGGAGGTCGGCTTTCTTCCTCGCCGCAGGGTTAAGCGCTGCCGCAGGACTCGTCTGCTTCGTACCGATGCCCGGTCGAGAAAACGGCAGGGAATGCGAGCCACGCGAGGCGGCCGATGTCCCTTCCTTGCTGCGCCTGGTGCCTTCGGCGCTGCTCCCGGCTTTCATATCCTTCTTCAAGTACGGCCCGTTCGTGGCGTACCAGGGGCTATGGGGCGTGCCTTTCCTCATGGGCGTGCACGGAGTGGGCAAGGTGGAGGCAGGCGAGGTGATGGTGCTCTTGTCGGTGAGCACGGTTATCGCGTGTATGGGAGTGGGCGTCCTCACGGGAAGGCTCAAGCTGAAGCCCAGGACGATAGACATAGCGGCCGCGTCGCTTTTCGCGTCCAGTTGGATCCCCATGCTGCTGCCGGCATCCGCAGGAGCGCTTGCCCTGCTGTATGCGTCGGCTTGCGTCATGGGCGGGGCGGACATCATGATACTGCTGATGACCAACGATTACATAAGGCAGAGGGTGGATCCGGGCGCAAGGGGAACTGTCATGGGCATCGTCAGCACGATGACGTTCGCAGGGGGCGCGATCTTCCAGACGGTCATGGGCCTGTTCGTCGACGGGACGGCGCGAGGATACAGGAACGCATTCATCCTCTGCCTTGTTAGCGCCTTGACCTCACTCGTCCTTGTGATGGTGTACACGAAGGACAGGAAGGCTGCTGATGTGCTTCCCGTATGACATTAACGGCGCCCGGGCTTATTGACCGGGCGCCTTACGATACCTATTACCGGAAATCGACTGCTATGCCTCCTCCTCGTACTTTCCCACCTCCGCCCAGAACTCCACCTTGCCATCCAGGTTAAGCGCTCCATAGCGCCTCCCGTGCATGGCCTGTATGGCCCTGACTATGGAAAGGCCCAGCCCGTACCTGCCGTTCTCCCTGCTCCTCGCCTTGTCGGCCCTATAGAAGCTGTCCCAGATGAAAGGCAGGCAGGATTCGGGGATCGGCTCCCCGTCATTGGCCACCCTGAGCACCCAGGAAGCCATGTCTTCCGACTCACCTATCGATATGCGGATCCTGCCGCCCTCCTTTAGGTGCTCCTTGGCGTTGTTCACGTAGTTGATGAGCACCTGCTCGATGCTCCTCTCATCGGCGAATGCCTCGGCACGCTCGGGAAGGTCCAGATCGACCGTTTCGGCCTCCTTCTCGCAGAAACACCGGCCCGTGATCTTCACTATGAGGTCGACTAGGTCGAACTGCGATTTTGCGAGCTTCATGCCCCCGCTCTCGTACTGCGAAAGCTCAAGCAGGTCGCCTACTAGCCTGTTCATCCTATCCGTCTCGTTTATTATCACGTCGCTGTAGTAGTTGCGCCTTTCCTCGTTCGCGGCGATGTTCATCTTCAGCCCGTCCGCATAGCCCTGGATGATGGAAATGGGCGTCCTTAGCTCATGTGACACGTTGGCGACGAACTCCTTGCGCATCTTGTCCAGCTTCCGTTCGTGTTCCAGCTCCTCTTGCAGCAGTACGTTCTTCGCCTTGAGGTCCTCCAACGCAGCGCTCAGTTTCTCGGACAGGTCGTTTATGCTCTCCCCGAGATGTCCGATCTCATCCTTCTGCAAGATCTTGCACTTCCTGGAGAAGTCCAGCTCGGCGATGCTGCCAGCAATGTCGCTCATCTGCACCAGAGGTTCCGTGAACCTCTTGGAGAACAGGACCGCCCATACCGCCGCGACTAATAGCCCCAGCGCCGCGGCGTACGCCGTGAACACGCTGGCGATGGCGGCACCTCTTTCTATGGAGCTGAGCATGACCCTGATGTCTAGCGCGCTGCCGTCATCCATGATTTTCCTGATCGTCATGTACTTGATGTCAAGGCGCTGGTCGTTCTGGAGCTCGAACACGGAGCCGTCCTGGAGCTGCTCCGTGCTCAGGACGGTAAGGTTGGGGCTCTTTGGCTGCAGTCGGGTCGACTGCGGGATGAAACTCGGCTGCAGATGGATCGGCTCGTCCAGAAGGCCCATCCTCGTAAAATACCTGGGATTGCCGTCCGGGCCGATTATCGAGATGGTCAGGGAATGGCGCCTTTCCAGCTGCTCGAACCTCTCGTCCAGCTCGCTGACGTCCGTCGTTCCTGCTATGATCTGCTCGATGGCCGCTGCTTGGTTCTTGAGCATCCTCTTCTCCATGGAAGTATAGTAGCTTTCAAGAAGCGTGCTGTTCATGGCCACGAGCGTTGCCGCGAATAATATGAGTATGCCCGCCATCGATACCAGCAGGCGCCTTCTTACGCTGGGGTGCATCAGTCGTTCACCTCCAGCTTGTATCCGAACCCGCGCACGGTCTTTATCATCCTTCCTCCGTCGTCTCCCAGCTTGGACCTCAGCCTTGCCATGTGCGTGTCGACGGTCCTCTCGTCGCCGAAATAGGAATAGCCCCACACGCTCGTCAGAAGCTGCCTCCTGCTGAATACCCTGCCGAGGTTTGCGGCCATCATCAAAAGCGTTTCGAACTCCTTCGGCGCAAGGTCCAGTAACCTGCCCTTGTACTTTACTTCATGGGTCGCCGAATCAATCTCCAGGGACCCAGCCCTCACCTGGCCCTCGGCCATCGGCGAAGTCCTCCTAAGAAGGGCCGCCACCCTGGCAAGCAGGAGAGCAAGGCTGAAGGGCTTCGTCACGTAATCATCGGCGCCGAGCTCGAAGCCGTGCAGCTCGTCGAACTCCTCGCCTCTTGCTGTCAGCATCAGGATAGGCACGGAGCTCCTCTTTCTGATCTCGCGGCAGACGGTCCAGCCGTCGTACTGGGGCATCATCACGTCGAGCACCACAAGGGAGACATCCTCGGCCTCAGAGAACATGTCCAGGGCCTCGGCGCCGTCGGTCGCGGCCATGACTTCATACCCCTGGCTCTCCAGCGCGTCCTGGACCAGTTCCCTGATCCTCCTCTCGTCGTCCGCCACCAGGACCTTTGCCAATTCGCACACCCCGTTCCCGCGTCCGCGGATTGTCCCATCAATCCTCAGATTCAACCAAGCGATGCCAAAACCTGCAGAACACGGCCGCCTTTTCAAGACCGTCGCCATCCTCGCGGCCGGTGCTCCCGCCAGCCTTCGCGCCTGCGGTGGCGCACGGGCTCTTCGGATGCTCTTATCAGGAATGCTAATGCATGTATGTTACAACAACGTGACGGCCTTGTGAATTGGGTGTGAACGGGGCGCAGAAGCGGAATTGCCACCGTGCGGGCCCTCACCTCGAAGGACAAGCGGCGGCGGAAATGGATATTGGCGGGACTATTCCGTCAAAATAAAGTAATATACAAATAGCAGGAGCTTTACCGTAACGAAGGTTTAATCGCCCCGGTACGCCATACGAGCCGACGGGGCGGCAATATATGAGACGGTCGATACCGCTCAAGGATGGAGGCAGCAGATATGATGGACATGCCGTCGAGCTTCTACAGATGGGCCTACGGGAAGAGGGCCGACATGGTCAGGAGGCTGGCCGCGGGGGAGAAAGTGGACCCTACGAAGATGTTCCTCAGCTTCACGACACATTGCCCGACATTCATATCATCGGGCCCCGCAGGCCTAAACGGTTCGGTCAAGGGCATAGGATGGCTCCCCAAGGAGGAATACCGCAAGGAGACCCTGGACGCATACCTAAAGCATATAGCGACGGGGTGGAGGGACGGCTACAGCGAGGACGGCCTCAGGCTGCTCGTCGACTTGCTCTATGGGGAAGGCTGCGAAGAGAGGATAGACTTCACCGTCATGAGCTCCATGGAACTGGCAAAGAAGCACAGCTGGGAGAACTTCAACGCCAACGACGATGTCACACTGAGCTTCTTCGAGCCGCCGGTGATACATTACGAGGTAAGGGGAAAGATCGAGATAGTACACGACGGGCTACTGCACCAGCTGGTCAACGCACAGCACGACGTATACCACAAGCCCGGCCCCGAACGCTGGCCGAACAGGCCCGTGTACATAGTGCACATCGAGGAGATCTTCGACAATTCGGCGACCAAGACCGGCTTCGGCACGAAGATGGAAGCGTTCAGGAAATAAAACGCCCGGAGGTGACGCACATGAAGCGGCTGTTAGCAGCGGCGCTTTTGATCGTAGCTCTGATGTCCTTGGGCGCTTCGGCCGCCAAGGACGATTCGCGCATCTTCAGGATAGGAGTTCTCAGTGACGCGAAGAACCTCAACCCGTATTTCGGCTTCCAGGGGACCGAGACGACGGTGACGGGCGAGGTCTACGACACGCTCTTCACCTACGACGAGGTGGAAGGGAAGCTAAAGGGCAACATAGTGTCCAAGTGGGAGACCAAGGACAACTATACCTGGAAGATGACTATAAACCAGGGCTTTACGTGGTCCGACGGTAAGCCTTTGAGGGTGGATGACGTAGTCTACACCTACGAGATGATCATAAAGAACAAGTTCCCGGGCCAGATGGCGATACTCGCAACCTTCAAGGGCATCAAGAAGATCGACGACAAGTCGTTCGAGATGACCTTCACGACGCCCGCGGTCAGCAACCTCAGATTCGCCGGCACCGCGATACTGATAATCCCCGAGCACATCTGGTCGCAGGTGAGGCAGCCCAGGGCATTCGCCAACCTGAACCCGGTAGGCTCCGGCCCGATGATCCTCAAGGAGAAGGTCGACGGCCAGTACATAGTCCTCGAGGTCAGGAAGGGCCATCCCACGAGGAAGTACAACTTCGACGCCATGGAGCTGATAGTAGTAAGGGACCAGACCATGGGAATACTGTCACTCAGGGACGGGGCCTTCGATTTCTTCGACGACAGGATACCACCCCAGATAGCCGAGGACATAAAGAACAATCCCAACCAGTACAGGAACGTGAAGGTGGACGTGAACAGCACCACTTCGATAACCACCCTGATGTTCAACATGAGGAAGGCGCCCTATGACAACCTGAGCTTCAGGAAGGCCGTCGCCCTCACGATAGATTCCGCAAAGCTCATCAAGACGGTACTCATGGGCTACGGCACGGTCGCGAGCCCCTCGCTCGTCATGCCCTTCGTGGAGTGGGCCAACAAGAACATCAAGCCGATAAAGGCGGACGTAAATGCGGCTAAGAAGCTCCTTGCGGCGGCGGGGTTCAAGGACGTGGACAACGACAAGTTCCTGGAGATGCCCGACGGCAAGAAGCTGAAGATGTCGATCCTCTGCCCCAGCGCGGGCACCGCGATGAACGTCGCCGAGTACATCGCCTACGGCTTGAGGGCAGTGGGCATCAACGCGGTCCATACCCCGATGTCGGGCGACGCCCTCACGAACGAGTACAAGGGCGGCCAGTTCGACGCGGGGATAACGTCGATCGGCTTTTCCGAGCCGCGCGACATGTACTTCTACTACTTCCACAGCTCCAGGGGGCTTCTGGGCGAAGGCAGGGTATCGGGCTTCAACTACGGCGGCTTCAGCAACGCGGAATTCGACGAGCTGTCGACCGCGATGAGGTCGGAAAACGACGAGACGAAGCAGTTCACCCAGCTAAGGAGGCTGCAGGAGATAGTCGCAGACGCATACTACCAAGTACCGGTCTACTCGGCCTCCAACATATCCCTGTACAGGGACGACAGGTTCAAGGGCTGGACAAGCGTCCAGGGGCTTTCGATACTCAATTCGCACACCATGAGGAACCTGGCCCCCGTCAAGTGACGAGCTTCGGGGACCTGGGAAAGGAAAGGGTATGAGTTTCGCCTATTTTGTTAAAAGGCTTGCGCAGATAATCCTCATAATGGCAGTCGTGCTCACCCTGAACTTCTTCCTGCCCAGGGTGGTCTCCGGCGATCCGGCCAGGCACCTTGTCGAGGACCCCAGGCTCACGCCGGAGATGAAGCAGGAGATAAGGGCGCAGTACGGGCTCGACAAGCCCCTGTTCGGACAGTTCGTGACATACCTTGCAGAACTGTCCAAGGGCAATCTGGGCATGTCGTTCTCATATAGGAGGCCCGTTATCGAAGTCATCGCAAGCAAGATACCCTGGACACTCGTGCTGACGGTATCCGCCAAGCTCATATCGATAATCGGCGGCATACTGTACGGATGCTACGCCGCCTGGAAGCGCGGGCGCTTCGCGGACTCGGCACTCCTGTCGGCGGCGATAGTGATGACGGCGGTTCCCAGTTTCTGGTTCGCGATGATACTCATCCTCATATTCGGCTTCACCCTCAGATGGCTCCCCCCGTTCGGCATGATGGAAAGAGGCCTTGCCATGATGTCGCCCGAGATGATAGCGAGCGTGGCCAAGCACGCGGTCATGCCGGTGTTCACGATGGCGTTCCCGGGCGTGATAAGCTATGCCGTGCTCGTAAGGAACAGCATGGTGAGGATAATAGGCCAGGACTTCATTAGGACGGCCAAGGCCAAGGGGGCCTCGCCCGCGTCGGTGCTGTACAGGCACGCTTTCAAGAACGCCACGCTACCTTTGGTGACAAGCATCGGCATGAACCTTGCGGGAGTCATAGGGGGAGCTGTGGTGATCGAGACGATCTTCTCCTGGGACGGCATGGGGCTGTTGATGATCGAAGCGTCAAGGAGCTTCGATTATCCTCTGATGCAAGGCGTGATGCTGATACTTGCGACCGTTACCGTGACGGCCAACTTCCTCACCGACCTGGTGTACGCGAAGCTGGACCCGCGCGTGAAGCTGGAATAGGAGGGTGGGGGGATGAGATTTATCAAAGGGATAGCTAAACACCCCACCGGCAGGATAGGCCTGGTCATAGTGCTGCTGATGGCGCTGGTCGCCCTCGGGGCGAAATGGATCGCGCCCTATGACCCGTACGACCTGTTCGACAGGGACATGCCAAGGCTGGCACCTTCCGGGGAGCACCTGCTCGGCACGGACCATGTGGGCAACGACATACTCTCGAAGCTGATCTACGGAGCGAGGATCTCCTTGATAGTCGGCCTTTCCACTGGCATCAGCTCGACCCTGCTGGGGGCCGTGCTCGGGATGATGGCGGGCTACCTGGGAGGCTGGTTCGACACCGCGATCATGCGAGCGGTCGACGTGCTGATGACGATACCGTCGCTGCCGCTTATGATCCTGATAGCGACGTACATAGGCACCCAATTCTACATGATAATAATAATATTCACCCTCCTGGGCTGGACGGGCATGGCAAGGACGGTAAGGGCCCAGGTGCTCAGCCTGAAGAGCCAGAAGTACATCGCGGCCGCCGAACTCGCTGGGGCGAGCAGGCCGTATGTCATGTTCAGGCACATACTTCCGGAAGTGTCCCCGCTGCTCATCGTATCTGGAGTACTCGCGGCGGCTGGCGTGATGGTGGCCGAGGCGGGCCTAAGCTTCCTCGGATTCGGAGATCCCAAGGCCATAAGCTGGGGAAAGATGCTGTACGAGGCCCAGGCCAACCACGGGCTGCTGCTTAAGGCATGGTGGTGGGTGCTGCCTCCGGGCCTTACCATCTTCGTGACCGTAATAGGCTTCATGCTCGTTGGATACGCGCTGGAGGAGCTGGTGAACCCGAGGGTCAGGCAGATGAGGCTTATGCAGAAGCTCTACGGCAAGCTGGTCGGGGACAGGAGCTTCTGCCCCGTGCCCGCGGGGCCGAAAGGGGGGCGGGCCGATGCGTGACGAAAACAGCAGCGTAGGCGGCGTCCTCCTCGACATACAGAACCTGCACGTCGGCTTCGCCACCGAGAACGGCTACATGCCGGTCGTGACCGGCGTCGACATGAGGATAAGCAAGGGCGACTCAGTGGCGCTCGTGGGCGAGAGCGGGTGCGGAAAGAGCATAACGGCCCTTTCGATCATGAGGCTGCTGGACCTTCCCGGATGCAACGGGGCGGACAAGTTGGAGTTCGACGGAAAGGAACTGCAGCTTATGACGGACTCCCAGATGCAGGGCATAAGGGGGGACAGGGCCAGCATGATATTCCAGGACCCGATGACGGCGCTGAACCCTGTGTTCACGATAGGCGACCAGATCGCAGAGGTATACAGGATACACAAGAGGATGAGAGACGATGACGCCGCGAGGGCGGCCTGCGAGATGCTGGCGAAGGTGGGAATCCCCGAGCCGGAAAGGCGCTCGAGGGAATACCCCCACCAATTGTCGGGGGGCATGAGGCAGAGGGTCCTGATCGCAATGGCCGTGGCGCTGAAGCCGGCGCTGCTGATCGCCGACGAGCCCACCACGGCGCTGGACGTTACGATACAGGCCCAGGTGCTGGAGCTGATCGACAGGATCCAGAAGGAGATGGGTATGGCGCTCCTGCTCGTGACGCACGACCTTGCCGTCGTGGCGGAGGTGGCCAAGCGGGTGATGGTGATGTACTGCGGCGAGATCGTGGAGGAAGCACCGGTGGAGGCCCTGTACGAAGAACCGCTGCACCCGTACACATCGGGGCTGATGCGGGCCATGCCCGACATCAAAGTAGGCAGGGGAGAGAGGCTCTACCAGATACCCGGCACGGTGCCCCACCCAACTCAAAGGGCGGCTGGCTGCAGGTTCCATCCGAGGTGCGACCAGGCGTTCGAGGACTGCAGGCACGTACACCCCGAGCTCATAGAGATGGGCGGGCGCACGGTGCGCTGCTTGAAGTACAAAGGGGAGGGGGGAGCCTAGATGGAGGACAGGACCAGGGGCCTTGAGGACCTATTCGTAGTCGAGAAGCTGAGCAAGTCCTTCCCGGTCTGGGCCGGCGCCCTTTTCAGGCCTTCGGGACACGTAAGCGCCGTGGACGACGTGTCGTTTGAGATCAAGAAGGGCGAGACGCTCGGACTGGTGGGGGAGAGCGGCTGCGGGAAGACGACCCTCGCAAGCATGCTGCTTAGGATGCTCGAGCCCACGTCCGGGAGCATCAGATTCGATGGTGAAGAGCTCGTGGGCATGCAGCAAAGTAAGCTCAGGAGGGCAAGGCTTGCGGCCCAGATGATATTCCAGGACCCGTATTCCTCGCTCTCGCCAAGGCTCACCGCCCTGGAAGTGGTGGAGGAGCCGCTCCTCATAAACAGGAGGGGCAGCAGGGAGGAGATAAGGCGTAAGGCCATGGGGCTGCTGGAGATGGTGGGCCTTACCGAGATGGACGCAGGCTGCCTGCCAGGACAGTTCTCGGGCGGTCAGAGGCAGAGGATAGGCATAGCTAGGGCGCTGGCGCTGGAGCCCAAGTTCATCGTATGCGACGAGCCCGTCTCCTCGCTGGACGTGTCGGTACACGCCCATATAATCAACCTTCTGATGGACCTGCAGGCGAAGCTGGGGCTCACGTACCTCTTCATAGCGCACAACCTCGCCCTGGTCAGGCACGTAAGCGACAGGGTGGCTGTGATGTACCTGGGCAAGCTGGTGGAGATAGGACCTTCCGAGGTGATATTCGAAGACCCGCGCCACCCCTATACCAAGGCACTTATGGCCGCGGTGCCGGGCTTCGACCCGAAGAAGCGCAAGGCCAAGGCGCTGCTCGGCGGCGAAGTGCCCAGCCCGCTCAATCCGCCCACGGGGTGCCGCTTCCATCCCAGGTGCCGATTTGCGATGCCGGTATGCTCAGAAAGGGAGCCCGTCATGACGGAGGACGGCAAGGGGCGCTCGGTATGGTGCCACCTGGAAGGAAAGCGATGAACTGAAGCCGTTCGTGATCCTAGCGTCACAGGGCCAAAGCATAAGGATGCGCATAACCAAAGGGGCGCGCCTCCTTTTCCTTGTCAGAACAGCCTCTTCTTGATCATGACGAATACCGCCGCTACGGTAAGCACCAGGGCTAAGGCGAGTATGAGTATGAACGAATAGGGATGGCTGGTCCACGGGCCCGGTACGTTCATGCCGAATATGCCGGAGATTATCGATGGGACGGCCAGGACGAGCGTTACGGACGTCAAAAACTTCATCACGACGTTCAGGTTGTTGTTTATGATCGACGCGAAAGCATCCATGGTGTTGCTCATTATGTCGGTGTATATGCCTGCCATGTCGCAGGCCTGCCTGTTCTCTATCACGACGTCGTCGAACAGCGCCGCCCTCTTGGGGTCGTCCGTCAACCATTTCATGGTAGCTGGCTTGTCGAGTATCGTCTGGTTACCGGTCACGGCTGTCCTGAGGTAGACGAGGGACTTCTCCAGGGATAGGAAGTTGAATATCAGGGAGTTCTTCATTGCGTATCCGAGCTTCTTCTCTAGTTCGGCGTTCTTTTGTTCGATTATGTGCAAGTCTCTTATGCATAGGTTCGTCGACCTGAGAAGCAATTGAAGCACTACGTCCTTGCCGGCGCAATCGTCGGAGCATTTGAACCTGGCGTCCTTGAACTCCCCGATCAGCTCCGTCTCATGGTTCGATATCGTAACCGTCAGATTCCGCTTGACCGCGATCCCTACGGTCGCTATCTTCCAGCTGGCATCCTCCACGAGCCTTGAGGTGTTGATATAGAGCATGTCATAGCCGTCGTTCTCCTCGTACCGGGGAAGTTCCAGATCGTCCAGGCCCGCCTTAAGGTCGTCCATACCGATGCCGTGTTTCGACGATACCAGCTGCAGCTCGTCTTCGGATGGGTTGATGAGCCTAATCCACTGCGCCTCCTCCTCTGCGGATTGGACCCATCTGCCATCGGCGAGCTTGTATGCTGAAAGCATGATTGTTTCACCTCCCGATTGAATCGAGTCCGTCATTGCATATTGTTATTCAAAGGCAAAGGGCGGGATTCCTCCCGCCCTTTGCCGCCAACCTCGTCGATGTGGGCCTATTTGGACTTTATCTCCGTCCATGCCTGGTCGTACAGCTCCGTTGCCTCCTTCAGGTCCTTGCCGAACTCGCTTCCCTCGAAGACGTTCCCGTCCGGATAGGCCGCCTTGTTGTCCCTTGTCGCCTCGGGCAGGAGCCCCTTGACCGCATCGTTCGGGGTAGAATAGCCAACCGCGAGTGTGTTCTTCAGGCCTATCTCGGGGCTGAGCATGAAATCTATGAACTTCTGGGCATATTCCTTGTTCTTGGAATCGGCCGGGATCGCCATGTAGTCCACCCAGACGCCCGTGCCTTCCTTGGGGATAACGTATTTGAACTCGGGATGCTCGGATATGATCATGAACGCGTCCCCGGACCATGCCATCGACATGACCGCGTCGCCGGACAGCAGGGAATCCTTGTATGCGTCGATCTCGTAGGAGCGGACCATGGGCTTCTGCCTTATGAGCACTTCCTTGGCCTGGTCTATCTCGCCCGGGTCTATGCTGTTCATCGAGTATCCCAGCATCTTCAGGGTTAGGCCTATCGTGTCCCTCATGCTGTCGAACATGATGACCTTTCCGAAGTACTTAAGGTTGTGCAGGGCCCACCAGCTGTCCACAGTATCGTCAACCAGGTCCGAGTTGTAGAGTATGCCGACCGTGCCCCAGAAATAGGGGGCGGAGTACTTGTCCTCGGGGTCGCACGAAAGCCCCTTGAACATGGGATCTATGTTGGCGTAGTTCGGGATCTTGTCATGGTCCAGCGGGGACAGCATGCCCTCAGCGATAAGGACCTCGAGCATGTATGCGCTCGGGAAGATCACGTCGTAGGCGTTGCCGCCGGCTTTCATCTTCGCCAGCATCTCCTCGTTCGTCGAATATGTCTCATAGACCACCTTGATATCGTACTTCTTCTCGAATTCCTCTATCACCGAAGGGTCTACGTACTCGCCGAAGTTATAGACGCTAAGAGTCGCCTTCTTGCCGAAATAGCCGAGTTTGTACGCGGCGAACAGGGCAGCGAACACGAGTATTACGACCAGGAGTATTATCAGGTACCGGGATCTCAATGGGATCGACCGCCTTCCGTTATGATTTATATCGAGAAACGACGATAAGTGCCGTTCATCGCCATGTTCAGATTATAACAGAAAGTGGAATGCGACCTGGATAGTCAACGGCACGGAATTTCGGCCTTATGAAATGAAATCGGGCGGCCGTCGGGCCGCCCGTGCCTTGCGTCAGTTGGATTTTATCTCGGTCCATATCCTGTCGTAGAGCTCCGTCGCTTCCTTGATGTCGACTTGGACGTCGTTCATCTCGAAAACGTTGCCCGTAGGATAGATTACAGGGTTGTCCCTTACGCCCTCAGGCAGCAGCGCCTGCGCTTCCTTGTTGGGGGTTGAGTAGCCGAGATATTGTGCCAGCTGGGCTCCTATCTCGGGTTTGAGTATGAAATCGATGAACTTGTAAGCGGCGTCCTTGTTCTTCGCGGACTTGGGGATCGCCATCGAATCGACCCAGACGTTCGTCCCCTCCTTGGGGATGACGTATTTGAAGTCGGGATTCTCGGCGATCACCTTGAAAGCGTCACCGGACCATGCCATCGAAAGCCATGCGTCGCCTGCGAGCAGTGGGTCTTCGTACGCGTCCACCGTGTAGGAGTGTATTAGCTCCTTCTGCTCGATCAACAGACGCTCGACTTCGGCGAGCTGTTCGGGGTCGGTGCTGTTGAGGGAATAGCCCAGCATCTTAAGGGTCACGCCTATCGTGTCCCTCACCGAGTCGAACATGATGATCTTGCCCGAATACTTGGGGTCGAACATCGCGCGCCAGCTGTCGATGTCGGAGCCGATCGTCTTCGCGTTATAAAGTATTCCAATGGTGCCCCAGAAGTAGGGTACGGAGTACTTGTTACCGGGATCGCTCACAAGGTCCGTGAACTGGGGGTCAAGGTTCTTGAAATTGGGTATCTTGCCGAGGTCTAGCTCCGAGATCAGGTCCTGGGCGAGGAACACCTCGAGCATGTTCGTGCTCGGAATCACGACGTCATAGTTGGTGCCGCCTGCCTTGAGCTTGGCTAGAAGCTCCTCGTTCGTCGAGTAGACGTCGTAGATGACCTTGATCTTGGTTTCCTTCTCGAAAGCCTCAAGGACCGCCGGGTCCATGTAATCTCCCCAGTTGTAGACATTGACGACTGCCTGCTTGCCGCAGCCCGCGGTAAGCAGGGCGGCAAGCGCAAGGACAGCCAAAGCCAGCATCATCCTCGTCTTCATTTGACAACCTTCCTCCATGCATCAGCAAACTATGTAGCTGCAATGTACGGTTCTTCTTATTATCGGAACGTCTCCGACTTTGGCTGCGAGGATATCTATTTCGACTTTATCTCGGTCCAGACCCTGTCGTACTCCACCGTGAACTCGCCAAGGTCGATGAATATCTCGCCTTTGTCCCAGACATTGCCCTTGGGGTAGGCGACCTCGTCGTTTTGGGTTTCCTCGGGCAGTAGCTTTATCGCCTCGGTGTTGGCCGTCGAGTAGCCGATGGCGATGGCGCACTTCGCGTTCACGTCCGGCCTTAGCATGTAGTTTATGAACAGCTCCGCCTCGCGCTTGTGCTTGGATACGGTGGGGACTACCATGCAGTCGACCCATACGTTCGTGCCTTCCTCGGGGATGACGTAGGAGAGGTTGGGGTGCTCGCTTATTAGTAGCATCGCATCCCCTGACCAGCAGAGCGACATTATCGCGTCTCCGGAGGCCATCATGTCCTTGAAGGCGTCGATCTCGTAGGAACGCACGATCGGCTTTTGCTTGATGAGCTCGGCCATCGCCTCATTCAACTCGCCGATGTCTCTCGTGTTGGCGGAATAGCCGAGCATCTTGAGAGTGATGCCTATGCTGTCCCTTGGGGAGTCCAGCATCACGATCTTGCCAGCGTACTTATCGTCCCACAGGGCCCTCCAGCTGGTTATATCCTCGGGTATCCTGGCCGAATCGTACACTATGCCCATCGTTCCCCAGAAGTACGGGACAGAGTACTTGTTTTCCGGATCGAACAAGAGGTTCTTGAACATAGGGTCTATGTTCTTGAAGTTGTCCAGGTTATCGAAATCCAGCTCCTGCAGCATCCCCAGCTCTATAAGAGCCTGGACCATGTAATCCGACGGGAAGAGGACGTCATAGCTCGTTCCGCCGGCCTTCAGCTTGGCGAGCATCTCCTCGTTTGTCGCGAAGTTCTCGTAGTTCACCCTGATACCGTATTCGTCCTCGAAGTCCTTGAGTACCTCAGGATCGATGTAATCGCTCCAGTTGTACACGTTCAGCTTGGGATAATAACCCAGCTTGTTCAGCTTCTCGCCTCCACAGCCGGCAAGAGCTGTCGCCAGGACGAGAACCAATGTCAGCAGCAGATACTTTTTCACTGACATCAACCCCCTTTTCTTCAAATGTGGGCGCAGAATATGACCCGCCCTACTTTTCCACCTTCTTCTCTCTGCCCTGTATCACGAGCAGCAGTGTAAGGATCGTAACGAATATGATCGTCGTCAGCGCGTTTATCTTCGGTGTCACTCCGACCTTTGTCATGGAGTAGATCTTTATCGCGAGCGTATTGACGCCCGAGCCGGTAGTGAAGAAGCTTATCAGGAAGTCGTCCAGCGACAGCGTGAACGAAAGCAGCATACCGGTCATTACTCCCGGCATTATCTCGGGCAGTATGACTTTCCAGAACGCCTGCGCAGGAGTGGCCCCCAAATCCATCGCGGCTTCTTCCAGGTTGGGGTTGAGCTGGTACAGCTTCGGTAATACGGCGATCACCACGAACGGCACGCAGAAGGTGATGTGTGACAGCACTATGCTCCAGAAGCCCAGCGGCAATCCTATGCCGACGTAGAGTGCCAACAACGATACGCCGATGACTATCTCCGGGTATGTGACGGGCAGGTACGTCAGGTCGACCATGAAGCTCCTTACCTTGGGCTTCATGGCGAATATGCCTATAGCGGCCATTGTGCCTAGCACCGTGGCCCCGAAGGACGAAAGAACGGCGATGAGTATCGTGTTCTTAAGAGCGTCCATGATGCTGCGGTCCTTGAGCAGCTCCGTGTACCATCTGAGTGTGAAGCCCTCCCAGTTTCCGCGATACCTGGAATCGTTGAAGGAGTAGACTATTAGGACCACTATCGGCAGATACATGAACACATATATCAGTCCGGCGTACACCCACTTGCCGAGCTTCCTTACCATAGCATCTCACTCCCTTCTCCGCGGTACTTGCCCGAGATAAGGGTGGTGATGAGCACCATGACTATCATCACCGAGGAGATGGCCGAGCCGAACTGCCAGTTCCTGGCAGACAAGAACTGGTTCTGGATCAGGTTGCCGAGCATCATGGTCTGTCCGCCGCCGAGCAGATCGGAGATGATGAACGTGGACAGGGCGGGCATGAACACCATGATTATGCCGCTCACTATGCCGGGGAAGCTCAAGGGCAGTATTACCTTAAGGAAGGTCTGCTTTGGGTCGGCGCCTAGGTCGTTGGCGGCGTCTATGTGGCCCTGGTCCATCTTCACCAGCACGGAGTAGATGGGAAGCACCATGAACGGCAGGAAGTTGTACACCATGCCGACCAGCACCGCACCATCCGTGTAGAGCATCTTGAGCGGCTGGCGGATTATGCCTATGGCCATGAACATCTGGTTGAAGAAGCCATTCTCCCTCAGGAGGCCCATCCAGGCGTACGTCCTAAGGAGGAAGTTCGTCCAGAGGGGCAGCACGAAGAGCATCACCATGAAGTTCCTGGCCTTCTCTCCCGCCCTCGCGATGATCCAGGCCATGGGATAGCCTATGAGAAGGCATGCCATGGTCGATGAGACGGCGAGTACGACCGAGCGCCACAGGACCTTCAGGTATATGGGCTGGAAGAACTTTACGTAGTTCTCCGTGGTGAACTTGAACACTATGTCCCCGTAGGGGGTGCGTTCGCAGAAGCTGTATACGAGTATTATGAACAGCGGGACAATGCTGAAGATGATCGTCCAGGATATATAAGGCACGGCGAGAAGATGCTTCCTCTTTCCCATCTACCTCACCTCCGCATCGTCCGGGGCATCAGCCCCTGACCCGTAGCGGATGATGATCGGGTCCGTCCCGTAAAGCTGCTCGTCCGTCCTTAGTACCCAGGTCCTCCTGATATCCTCTGCATACACCGTCGTGATGTGCTTTCCCTGGGAATCCGTGTGCAGCCTGAAGCGGGTATCCAGCTTCCCGCTACCGGACTTGACGTAATCCTCGCTGTCCTGTGTTATCCAAAGCTCCCCTTCTATCTTCCTGCCCGCCTGCTCGATCACGGCCGGCAGCATATACTCGGGGCTCACTTTCATGATCTGGATAGCATCGTCCGAGAAGTCGATGCCCATCCTGGAGCCTATCTCGGCGTTCTTGGTGTTCTGAACGATCCAGTCGTATCCAGTGTCGTCGCGTACCACGATCTCGTAGTGGACGCCCTTGAACACGACGGATTCCACTATGCCGTGGGCCTTGCCCTGGCCCTCGGGGACCATCTCGAGGTCCTCCGGCCTGATTACGAGCTCTATGAACTGGTCCTTCTCGTAACCCCTGTCGGTGCACCTCCAGATGAGGCTCTCGCATTCGACCGCATAGTCGTCCCTCATCACGCCGTAGAGCATGTTCGCCTCTCCGATGAAGTCCGCCACGTAGTGGTTGATGGGCTCGTTGTACACCTTTATGGGAGTGTCGTCCTGCTGTATTACGCCCTCTTTCATGACGATTATCCTGTCGGACATCGTCAGGGCCTCCTCCTGGTCGTGCGTTACGTACAGGAAGGTGATGCCAAGCCGCTGCTGCATGCGCTTTAACTCCAGCTGCATGTCCTTCCTCAGCTGCAGGTCGAGCGCCCCGAGGGGCTCGTCCAGCAGGAGCACCTCCGGCTCGTTCACAAGCGCCCTGGCGATGGCGACCCTCTGCTGCTGGCCTCCCGACAGGAACTGCACCCGGCGCCGCTCGAAGCCCTCGAGGTTCACGAGCTTGAGCATCGCCTTGACCTTCTCCTTTATGACGTCGTTGGGCAGCTTCTTTATCTTCAGCCCGAACGCTATGTTGTCGAACGTATTGAGGTGGGGGAACAGCGCGTATTTCTGGAATACGGTGTTCAGCTTCCTCTGGTATGCCGGCAGGTCGGTGATGTCCTTACCGTCGAAGAGGACCTTGCCCGACGTGGGCGTGAGAAAGCCCCCTAGTATGCGGAGCATGGTCGACTTCCCGCATCCGGAGGGCCCTAAGAGTGTTACGAATTCCTTGTGTTTTATCTTGAGGTTGATGCCGGTAAGTGCCTCGGCATCCTCGAATCTCATAGATACGTCCTTAAGCTCCAGGATGTACCTTTCCATAATCCATCGTACCCCTCCATTCGGCGGTATATCCGCATGGGATCCTTCATATTCCCATAGAAGAATCGAATTAAAGAATGAATTATATGGGCCCAAATGTCAATACCGAATGTTTACATATCAGCGCAGGACGCCGCAAAAAGGAGAGCGGTCTTGAAAAAGTGCGCCGCTTCAGTGCTTGAGGTCGTGTTTTTCCTGCATAAGCATCAAAGGTACCGGGCCCGACCAACCCGTTAGGGTGGAAAGCCAGAGGTTCCCGTGCTGCATGGCAGGTTGCACCAGCAGTGCTGCATAAGGGGGCTTGCCCAGGAGGCCTATGTCGCCCTTGTAGTGGTAATGCCCTTCGAGGTGGGCGCTCATTATCTCGGTCCCCGCGCCCTTCTCCCTTACCGTGTAGGTCATGTGTACGATGACGTTCTGGTCGGAGGGCCTGGATACTTCCTTCACGTTCACCGAGGCCTCGAGGTTCATGCTGCCCTGGTGCCCGTGCCATAGGGGGGAGGTGTCGAAGCTGAGGCCCTTCAATATTATCCTGATCAGCATCAGGTCCTTCAAACCGGGATTGTCCATATAATGAACACCGCCCTGAATGTTATTGCCGGCAGAAGACGGCGCCGTGGATCGTTAGAGGGCCCCCGGGAGGTCATGCTCCCGGGGGCTATTCCATTCTATTTCGCGTGCTTATGAGCAATGATCTCGGATATGGACATCTTTCCGTATATCTTGTAGCGCTGCGACTGGCAGAACCAGATGAAAGCGGCGAGCAGCAGGCCGAAGCCGTTTACGGCGTACTCTCCCGTCATGCTGTAGAGGAACACCTTGCTGCTAGTGACGAATGCCCCGAAATTGCCGACCTTGCCGAATATCTCGAGCAGGCCATGGAAGAAGCGGGAGCCTCCTATGAGGGAAAGGCCGGCGATCACCGCAAGGATCCTCTCCCACCACGGGGACAGCGTGCGCCACCAGCCTTGTACACCTATAGCAATGAAGAACATACCCGCAACTGCAGTGAACAGCGTGAACATGGTTATGAATGAGAAGAAGCCCTCGTTCACCATCAGGAGGTTGGTGTTGTACACGAAGCAATAAGGCACCAGCCATGCGGCGATAGAGAGCTTGGTGGCCTCCATTCCCGTCTTCATCGGGTTGGCGTGAGCGATGCCGGCGCCTGTGAAGGCAGCCAGCGCCACAGGAGGCGTCACGTCGGCGATGATGCCGAAGTAGAACACGAACAGGTGGGCTGCAAGCGCCTGGCCTGAGCCGATCAGAGTGATTATGGCAGGGGCGGCGATCGTGGACGTGATGACGTAGTTCGCGGTCGTTGGCACTCCCATGCCGAGGATTATCGATGTGATCATGGTGTAGAACATGGTGAGCAGAAGTTCGTTGTTCGCCATCTCGACAAGGCCGGTCCCCAGCTTGAGGCCCAATCCGGTCATGGTGACCACGCCTACGATCATGCCCGCTGCGGCGCAAGCGACACCTACGCCGAGGGCGCCCTTGGCGCCGTCGATGACCGCCTGCAGCAGCTGTGTGAAGTGGATCTGCGGCTCTCCTTTTAGCGCGTGCACGAAGAAGAAGGCTATGACGGCCATTATGCCCGCGTTAACGAGGTTTCCGTAGCAGAGGTACACTACGACGAACTCGATCAGGGGCATCAGCAGCGAAGCGTACTTCATCAGGAAATCCGCAAGGTTGCTTTGGGCCTTCGTCGAGCCGAGCAGGTACACGGCGCCGAAGTATACAGCAAGGGGCAGCAGTGAAACCAGGACCAGTTCGAGCACGGGCAGCTTGAGGAATACGTTGGCTACGTACACACCGGAGGCCACCGCGATGACCATGCCGGTGAACAGCCTGAAGGAAGGCGACTCCCACTTGCCCACTTCCTTCCAGTTGATCCTGTAGTCCCTGTTCGTCGACCCTGCCAGGACTGAGAGGACCACGCCCAACAGGGCGGCCCTCATGGCGGAGATGCCCATCGAAAGGAAGAAGATTATACCGAATATCGGCACCAGGAGCTGGCCCTGGGTCAGCATTACGGTCGAAAGGCGGGGCAGCATCTCCTTGGGCATGCCCTTAAGGCCCTGCTTTCTTGCCTCGAAATGCACGCCGAGGAATACGCCCATGAAGTAGAGAAGGGCGGGTATTACGGCTGCCTTGGCGATGGTCGCGTACGGGACGCCGAGGAACTCGCACATCAGGAAGGCGGCCGCGCCCATTACGGGGGGCATGATCTGGCCGCCCGTGGAAGCGCTCGCCTCGACGGCACCGGCGAACTCCGGCCTGTAGCCGAGCCTTTTCATCATCGGTATCGTAAAGCTTCCAGAGCCTGCGGTGTTGGCGACCGAGCTGCCGGATATGGTGCCCTCGAAGGCGGACGTTATCACGGCCACCTTCGCAGGTCCGCCAGAAGCGCTGCCTGCGATCGCGTTGCCCAGGTCGATGAAGAACTTGCCGATGCCGGTCTTCTCAAGGAACGATCCGAAGGTGATGAACAGGAAGATGAACGTCGCCGAGACTCCCAACGGCACTCCGAGTATGCCCTCCGTCGTGAAGAACATCGCGGACGTGAGGCGCTCGAAGCGCACCCCCCTGTGCCTGAGGAACCCGGGCATCATCTTGCCGAAGTAGGCATAGAGCAAGAAGCTCACTACTACGATCAGTATCGGCAGGCCCAGCACCCTCCTGGCGGCCTCAAGGACCACCAGTATGGCGATGGCGGCCACTATGATGTCGGACTTGAAGTAGGCCATGTCCCTGAACATGAGGCCTTCGTAGTTGACGTGGTAATAGATGGCGACTCCCGCGCCTAGGATGGCCAGGATCACGTCGAATACGAAGACGGGCAGCCTCAGGGCTTTAAGGACCGTCAACGTGAAGATTATCACGGTGAAAGCCGCGATTATGAAATCGGCGAGGGATACGTCCCCGACGAAGCCCTCATAATACACCTTGTTTATCACAACCGACACGACGGCCGCCAGACAGAGGATGCCGAATTTCAGCACGTCCGTCTTCGTCATGGCCGACGGCCTTTCAAGGCTTGTCTTTCTCAGTTTGTCGGATGCGGGATACAGCAGGAAAACCAAGGGCAGAACGAAACCCAGGTGGGTGACCCTCTGCAGCTGGGACGGCCATTCTCCGAAGAAAGCCGTGTAGAGCTGCCAGGCACCCCATACGAAGAGCATTACGGTGGTCAACTTCGTTAGCAGGGGACTTAGCTTCCTAGTCGCGGATTCCTTGTCGTATTTTGCGACTATCTCTTGGATATCCACGCTTTCGTCGAGGGTCATCATTTCCTCCAGGTTCGCTTTTTCCTGAGACATTGATTCGACCTCCCCTTAAACTGTTAGCCATCTATTCTGAACTCAAGGAGTCTTCCCGGCCCGGCCTTCTCGATAAGGTCCACCTCGGTGGCGCCGAACTCCAATAAGTGCGTATCCGTTGCGGTTGTGACGGACACTTTGAAACTGGCCAATACCCTGTTCATGTTGAAGTAGCGAACGTACTTATCGGTTACCTCCATGTCGGCACCGGGGTCGGGCTCACTGGGAAAACCCCAACCGAAGTCCGAAAAGCGTGTTTCGTACAGCCTGAACTCGAAGTCTTCAGTTATCTCGTAGAAATCCGTCCAGTCGCTCAACTGGACCGAGTGCTTGAAAGTGGTGCTGAAACGCGTGCCCGCCTCTACCCTGGCTCTGAAGACCACCTCCCCGTCGTCTACCGCTGAAATCACAAGATAGTGCTGCTTAGGCTTTGCGAGAGGTATCAGAATAATAAGAATGAGGGCCAAAAAGGCCATAGCTAGTAGATATTTTACTTCATTACTTGTATATCTTGCCATACAACCGATTATAATACAAAAAGAGCACCCGGAAACCGGATGCTCTTTTTTATGAGACGCTCAGGCTTTTACTTTATTATGCCGACTTCCTTGTAGTACTTGACCGCGCCGGGATGCAGCGGTGCGCCGAGCCCGTCGATCGCGGTCTCGAGGTCTATGGATGCGCCCTTCGCATGGCCCTTCGTGATGTCGGCCTTCTTCTCGAAGAGGGTCTTGGTTATCGCATATACCACGTTTTCAGGCAGCTCGTTGCTTACTACCATGACGGCCATGATGGCTACGGTCTTCGTCGCGTCGGGCTGGTTCGCTCCGTACGCCTTGGCGGGGACGGTGACGCCGGCGAAGAAGGGGTACTTGGCCTGCAGCTGCTTTATCTTCGCATCCTCGATGCCCAGGATCCTGATCTTGTGGGTTATGGCGGTCTCGGTGATAGCCGCGGTCGGGATGCCGCCGGTCACGAAGAACGCATCAAGCCCGCCGTCCTTGAACTTTGCGGCGGAGGTTGCGAAGTCGAGGTATTCGGGCTGGCAATCCTTCTTGTAGTCCATGCCGTAGAGCTCGAACAGCTGCCTTGCATTGACCTCGGTGCCGGACCCTGACGCTCCGACGGACACTTTCTTGCCCTTGAGGTCGGCTATCGACTTTATCGCCGAGTCGTACCTTACTATTACGTGCACCGCCTCGGGATAGAGGTTGCAGACTGTGCTGATACCCTTGAAGGCCGCTCCTGCGAAGTTGCTTCCCTCGGTACCGTTGTACATGAAGAACGTGGTGTCGTTCTGCACGATCGCGAGGTCGAAGTCACCGTTCTTTATGCCATTAAGGTTTGCGACCGAAGCGCCGGAGGATACTGCGTTCATGTTGATATCCGGATTGCTCGCGTTGATGACGCCAGCAATCGCCCCGCCGAAGGGGAAATATGTACCGGCGACTCCGCCTGTGCCCATGGTTAGGTCATACTTCGCTGCGGATGCAATCATGGTCAGGGACATGATGACTACGAGACCGATCAGTAGTGTCCTTTTCATGGTACTCCTCCTTAATTGTCTTTGGGGGTATGGCCTTTCATGACTTAAAGATAACATATAAACCTTTCTTCTTTCGACTATTAATATCCTTCCTGATAGACACTAATTAAATTCGCTGTCCGTTCCATTACTGCTTACGACGCATATGAACGCGGAATGTTCGGCGGCTTCGCTGCCGCGCTGACCGGGCGGCACACGCGGGCCTGCATATAGGGTTCGACATGGGCCCCGGTTTGCACTAGAATGAATCTGTTTGGGAGAATTAGGACAAACCGAACCGAAACGGAGGGGTGGACTTGCTTAGAATCGCCGGACTTTCTAAGAGCTACAGCAAAAACAAGGTAAAGGCCGTGGACAACCTCAGCCTTGAAGTGAAGGCGGGGGAGATCTACGGTTTCCTGGGGCCGAACGGAGCGGGGAAGACTACCACCATAAAGATGATAGCCGGCCTCCTCAGACCGGATTCGGGGACGATAACCGTAAACGGCCATGACGTGCAGAAGGAGCCCGTGGCGGCCAAGGCGTCGATAGCGTACGTACCTGACAACCCCGAGCTTTTCGACAAGCTCACCGGCATCGACTACCTGAACTTCATGGGCGACATCTACGGCGTCAGCACGGGCGACAGGAGGGCGAGGGCGAAGAAGCTCCTCGGCATGTTCGAGCTTGAAGCCGCCGCAGGGGACCTGATTTCGTCGTATTCCCACGGCATGAGGCAGAAGATGGCCCTGACCGGCGCCCTGCTGTCGATGCCGAGGGTGATGATACTAGACGAGCCCATGGTAGGGCTCGACCCCAAATCCGCGCACCTGTTTAAGGAACTGATGAACGAACACTGCGCCAACGGCGGGATGGTGTTCTTCTCCACCCATGTGCTCGATGTCGCAGAAAGGCTGTGCCACAGGGTCGGCATAATCAAACAGGGAAAGCTGATAGCCGAGGGCAGCATGGACGAGCTGAAGGCGAATATGCAGGGAAGCACGGGCGAATCGCTCGAGAAGATCTTCCTGGAGCTGACGGAGGGATGAGGATGAGATCTTTCACCCAATATCTGGCCCTTGTAAAGGCCTTGATGAAGGTGAACTTCAGCCTCAGCTACTGGAAGGTCAATTTCAAGAAGAAGCTGAGCTTCAAGTTCCTGGGGCAGGCGTTGCTGTACCTGTTGCTCGCATGCGTTGCCGGCGTCTACGAAGTGATCTTCATAATGCTGCTAAGGGACATGTATCCCATGCTCGCGGCGGCTGGGCAGCAGTCTTCGATGCTCACGCTTGGCATATCGGCATCACAGATAATGGTGCTCATATTCGGCATGTTCTACGTCATAGCCGCGTTCTACTACTCGAAGGGCACGTCGCAGCTGATGGCGATGCCGATGAGCCCGGTGACGGTCCTCATGGGCAAGTTCACGGTCGTGCTGATGAACGAATACCTCACGCAGCTTTTCATACTTGGCCCGTTCATAGGCGTGTACGGCGTGATGTCGAAAGCGGGATTAGGCTACTGGGTCATGTGCGTGCTGGTGTTCCTGCTGGCGCCGCTGCTCCCGCTCGCGATAGCGTCGCTTCTTGCCATGCTCCTTGCCGGCGTGATAGCGAAGGGCAGGAACAAGACCTATATGAACGTGCTGGGCGTTCTTATATTCCTGGTGGCGTACTTCGGATTCCAGTATTTCCTGCTATTCATGGTGCCGCAGGACACGTCCAGCCTGATGGGCTACCTGGTGAGCCAGAACTACAGGTTGGCCGAGGCCGCGTCCAGGAGGTTCCCTCCCAGCCTGTGGGGCACGTACGCCGTGGCGGAGGGCTTCAACTGGACGGGGATGAAGAGCCTCGCTCTGTTCGCCGGTTCTTCCGCGCTGGGGATACTTGCCATCATGGGCCTGGGTTCCAGGTTCTACTACAACGTGGTCATGTCCGGCGGAGAGACCGCGACGAGCAGGAACAGGGCGGTCAACGGGGACATGATGGAGAAGCTGGTGGAGGGGGATCCGCTAAAGGCCATCGCGGCGAAGGACAACAAAGTGGTGCTGAGGACTTCTTCCTACCTGATGAACTGCTGTACGCTGCCGCTGATATGGACCGGACTGATCTACTTCTACTCGACGTTCGGCAGCAAGATGGTGCAGGACCCTTCCGGGGACCAGCTTATACAGTTCATTATGATGTTCAACACGCCGTGGCTTAAGACCATAGGATGGATACTGCTCACCCAGTTCATCACTAGCTCGATGATAGCCTCGACGGCGTTTTCCCGAGAGGGGCAGTCCCTTGCCATCACCAAGGCCCTTCCCATAAGCGGCAAGAGGGTGGTCCAGGCCAAGATAAGGTATGCGCTGCTGTTCCAGCTCGTATCGTCTATCCCGATCACCGCGCTGCTCGTATACCTCTTCAAGCTGCCCCTTGTCTATATGGTGGTGGGGATAGCCGTAGGCCAGGTGAGCGGCCTGTGGAGCATATTCGGGGGCCTTTTGCTGGACCTTTCGAGGCCCTACCTCAACTGGACCGATCCGACAAGGGCCGTGAAGCAGAACCTGAATTCGGTGATACCCATGTTCGTGGGCTTCGGCCTTACGTTCGCGCAGGGCTATGCCGTCTACAAGATGATGGTCGCAGGCTGGCAGGGTTGGCTGCCGGTGGGGATCGTGGCTGCATTCAACGTGCTCCTTGCCGCTGTCACATTCACCGCCCTCATGGCGTTCGCCGACAAGGGCTACGACAGGATAGAGATCTGACATGGCGGAAAAAAGGATATACCTCTCCCTGGGCTCGAACATGGGGGACAGGGAAGGGAACATAAGGAAGGCCGTGCTGAGCCTGGAAGAGAGGCTGGGGAAGGCGTCGGGGCTGTCGTCGCTTTACGAGACCGAACCCTGGGGCTATGAGGACCAGCCGCCGTTCATTAACATGTGCGCCGCCTTCGACAGTGGCATCGAACCCGAGGACCTGCTTGAGGCGATATCATCCATAGAGAAGGAATTGGGAAGGCAGAGGAGCTTCAAATGGGGCCCGAGGACGGTGGACATAGACATATTGACCATGGGCGACGTAGTGATGCGGGAAGAGGCGCTCACGATACCTCACCCGCTCATGTGGGAAAGGGCCTTCGTCGTGGTGCCCCTTGCGGAGATAGCCCCGGATCTGAAAGCGCCCGACGGGATGTCGGCTGCGCTGAAGGCCGTGGCGTTGGACCCGGAGGGCAGGATAAAGCCTACCGGCTGCATATGAAAGCAATGGGAAGGACAGGCCGATGCCTGTCCTTCTTCCTTATCCGCTCGCGGTAGCTAGAGCTTACTGTATGTTTCGGGGGTGCCTATGTCGATGAACGCGCCCTCCGGAATGTAGCCCATCACCGTGGTGTGTCCCAGGATCCATCCGATTATCTTGCCCAGGGCGTCCTTCTGGTTGCCTCGCTCGAGGTACTTGTCCACCAAGGGCAGGGTTTCCCTTTTGAAAATGTAGGCGGCGTAGGCCGCCATGTTCGACCTCGGCTCCTCGGGCTTCTCTTCGAATCCTACTATCCTGCCGGATCCGTCGAGCTCGGCAACCCCGAGCCTCTTAAGGTACTCCCGATCGTCTACCCTCTGGACGATCACGCTGTCCAAACCGTTCTCCTCGTACGACCTAATGAAGCCTCCGAGGCCGAACGACAGGTGGCTGTCGCCCGCAATTATCAGGAGGTCGTCGTCCGTCCCGATCCTTGAGATCGCAAGGGCCATGTCGCCTATGGCGCCCAGGGCGTCCTCGGGCCGCGTCACCCCGTTCGAAATGACACGAACGCCCTTGTTGGGATATCCTTCCAGCAGACGCATGTAGTCTTCGTAGTGGGTCTGGTTGGAGATGATAGTGATCTCCCTTATCCCGGCCCCGGCGATGTTGTCGATTATGTTGAGCACCAGCGGCCTGCCGTTCACAGGCAGCAGCGGCTTCGGGGTCGTAAGCGTTATCGGCATCATCCTTTTGCCGTAGCCCGCGCACAGTATAAGCGCCTTCATCGAACACCTCCGATGTATTCCTGGAGGCGGCCCCGCGATCGTTATCCCGCCGCCCTGACGAATGTATTCAATGCGTCCGTGGCGTTTGCCTGCATATGAGAACCAAGTTCGCAAAGAAGTGCAAAAGCTAGGCCTCTTTGCCGCCTTGGGGAAGGGTGGTAGGGCGCGCCTTCCGTAATTCGCCGAGAAAATATTTCAACTAGTGAAGGAGATATGGTTTCCGGAGGTAATTATCCAAGAGGGGGTGGTATGATGCGTACCAGCAAAGCGATGGTGGTATCTTGCGCTTTCGTGCTGCTGGCGCTCCTTGCCGGCTGCGGCAAGGTGTTCTTCTTCAGTTTCCGCAATGAGCAGGCGCTCTTCAACGACGAGGTCGCCTGGGACATATCAGGTCAGGGATCGTACGAATTCCTCCCGTCGGGCATATCGCTGGACGACAAGGCACTTCTATGCCCATATGCGTTCAAGGGCGACGTCACGATAAGGATCAGGCTGGGGCTCGGCTTCACGGGTGATGAGGTGGGCCAGTTGTTCCTCCTGGTCTCGAATGAGCCGATCTGGAGCCCTTCCGCATTCCACATGCTCACATTCGCGGTGGCGGACCCTTCGGTGCAGGGTGTCTCGCTGATAGAGAAGGGGGACGACTATACGCTTCACAAGATAATCACCGGCCTGGTCCCGGGGATAATCAAAGAAGGGGAGAACAGCCTCGAGATGGTGAAGAAGGGTGACCATTACAAGTTCACCCTGAACGGTACCTTACTAGGTGAGTACGACGCGCAGCAATACTTGGCGGCATGGTTCTTCGTACAGATCAAAGGGCAGCTGGGACTGGCCACGGACGCCGCGAGCATGGTGATAGAGGAGTTCAGGGCCGTCTCCTCGGGTGGGATGCAGGAGCTCTAACGGCGCTGTGTACCCTTGGTCCGGCGGCGGCCGACGTCATGGTCGAATCGATATGCTCCCCCGGGGCGGACGGTCCTGTCGTTTCCCGTCCGCCCCGGGGGAGCATACGATTCTGGCATCGGCTGCCTCTTCCGTACCTTTGGCCCGCTATTTCTCGACAAGCACGGCTATTCCCATACCGCCGCCTATGCACAAGCTTGCGAGGCCTTTCCTGACCCCGCGCCTTTCCATCTCGTAAAGCAGCGTGATCATTATCCTCGCCCCCGACGCGCCCACGGGGTGCCCGAGCGCGATTGCGCCGCCGTTTACGTTGACTATAGCGCGGTCTATGGGCCCGTGTTCCTTCTCGAGCCCCTTAAGCACGGCTATCGATTGCGCCGCGAAGGCTTCGTTCAGCTCTATGAGCCCCACGTCCGACAGCTTCCAGCCGGCCCTTCTCAGCGCCGTCCCTATGGCCGGCACTGGGCCGTAGCCCATTACCTTGGGGTCCACTCCGGCAGTCCCGTAGGAAACCAACCTGGCGAGCACCTTAAGGCCCAGCCTGTCGGCGTTCTCGGCGCTGGTCAGCACCACGAAGGCCGCCCCGTCGTTGATCCCGGAGGCATTGGCCGCGGTCACCCTGCCGTCCTGCCTGAAAGCAGGCTTCAGCTTCGAGATGGATTCTGCCGTGACGCCCTTCCTGGGGAATTCGTCGCCGTCCACCGTAAGCGGCTCACCCTTCCTCTGCGGTATCGAAACGGCGGCTATCTCGTCCTTGAACCTGCCGGCCGCCGTGGCGGCCTCGCATTTCTGCTGGCTTGCGGCCGCGAACTCGTCCATCTCCTGCCTCGTCACAGACCATTCGTCCGCAAGGTTCTCCGCCGTCACGCCCATGTGGCAGCCGTTGAAAGCGTCCATCAGGGCGTCGTTAATCATTGAATCCACCATCTGGGCGTCGCCCATCCTCGCGCCGTACCTTGCGGACGGCACCAGGTATGGCGAACGGCTCATGTTCTCCACGCCGCCAGCTAGCACGACTTCCGCGTCTCCTAGCATTATGGCCTGCGCCCCGAGGACCACCGCCTTCATCCCGGAACCGCACAGCTTGTTGACCGCGTATGCCGGCTTCTCCACCGGTATGCCGGCCCTTACCGCCACCTGCCTTCCGACGCCCTGCCCGAGGCCCGCCTGGAGTATGCAGCCCACTATCGTCTCGTCCACCTGTCCGGGCTCGATACCGGCGTGCTTAAGCGCCGCTTTGGCCGCCGCGGCCCCCAGGTCCACCGCCGGCATGTCCTTGAAGGCCCCTCCGAAAGAGCCTATGGCGGTGCGTTTTGCCCCCACTATCACTACATCACGCATTGAAACACCTCCGAAGCCCCTTCAAGGAGGGGCGATTGGCCTACTATAGAATGTCGAGCGCCTTGGCCCTTTCCGCCAGGTCCTTCCTGTGGTCGGGGTGGGCGATGGCTATGAGGGCCTTGGCCCTCTCCCTGACGCTCCTGCCCCTCAGCGAGGCGATGCCGTTCTCGGTGACCACGAAATCCACGTTCGACCTATGCAGGGTGACGGCCGAGCCCTCCGCAAGCAAGGGGGTGATTGTGGAGATCGTTCCGCCCTTTGCGGTCGAGTAGCAGGCTATGATCGACTTGCCCAGCCCGTCCAGGCCCTCCACGGCGCCAACCGCCGTATCGGTCTGGCCCCCGGTGCCGGAATACTGGACCGGACCCAGCGATTCGGACGCCACCTGCCCTGTCAGGTCTACCGAAAGGCAAGTGTTGATGGAGACCATCCTCGTGTTCTGCCTCACCACGCAAGGGTCGTTGACCCACTTGCCGCGGTGGAACTCCACGACGGGGTTGTCGTCGATCCAGTCGTACAGCCTCTTGGAACCCATGCAGAACGTAGTCACCGCCCTGTCCTTCATGAAGCCCTTCTTCCTGTTGGTCAAGACCCCCATTTCGTACAGGTCCATCATCGAATCGACGAACATCTCGGTATGTACGCCCAAATCGCGCTTGTCCTTAAGCGACAGGGCCACCGCGTTGGGTATCCCTCCTATGCCGAGCTGTATGGTAGACCCGTCCTCGACCAGCTCGGCTATGTGCGAGCCTATAAGCATGTCGACCTCGCCGGGTTGAGCGCCTGGCATCTCGGGCACTTCCTGTGTGTTCTCGACGAATATGTCCACATCCCTGACGTTTACCAGCGTGTCCCCGAAGACCCTGGGCATCTTCTCGTTTACCTCGAGGATCACCCGGCCGGCGTTTTCCAGCACGTCCTTCTCGTATGTGAGGCTCATCGCCAGGTATACGTTCCCGTGCCTGTCGGGGGGCGTACACGCCCCCATGAAGACGTCCGGCCTCCTGGCGTACATCCGGTCGGTCGCCGCCCTGTGGAGCATGTTCGGCACGTAAGTGGCCGTCCCGTAGCCCTTCTTCACGACCTCCCTGATGCCTGCCGTATGGAACCAGGAATTGAGCTCGAATATCCCCTTCATCTCGGGCTTCATGAAGAAGTCGTAGGGCTTGAGAGTAAGGCATGAGAAAACCTTGACGTTCTCGACGCTGCCTGCGCGCTTGTGCAGCGCGCCCATCAGCCCCTGGGGCTCGCTCGCGCACATTGCCACTACGATGTCGTCATTCGACTTCACCGTCGCCACGGCCTCGTCAATTGACCTCAACCTTCTCTTGTACTCGTCCTTCCAGTCGATCATAGGAACACCTCCATCGGAATATCGTAAGGGCCGCCCTCAGTACCTGAACAGATTGGCGGCCACCGACAGGCCGGATCCTGACGCCATGAAGGCCACCAGGTCGCCCCGTCTCACCCTTCCTTCCCGCACCGCGTGGTGGAAGGCCATGGGTATGCAGCCGGAGCCCGTATAGGCGTACTTGTCCATGACCATCGTGGTCTTCTCCATGGGAAGGCCAAGCATGGACATTATGTCTACTATCAAAGACTTGTTGATCTGCGTGAATATTATATGGTCCAGCTCGTCAATGCCTACGCCGGCCTTCTTCACGAGCTCTTCCACCACGACCGGCCACAGCTTCAAGTTCCTGTCGGCCGGAAGCCTCTTCAGGTTCTCCAGGCCCCACCTGCCCTCGTCGAGCAGCTCATGGGTCGCCTGCCTCCTAGCCCCGCCGGTATAGATGCCGATGTAGTCCCACTGGGTGCCGTCCGTCACGAAGGCCGATTCGAGATAGCCCGATTTTCCCGTGCCGTCCCTTGCAAGCACGAACGAGCCGGCCCCGTCCGCGAACACCATCAGGCCGAAGGCGTCCATTGGCCTTACGAAGGCGGGCATGTTGTACACGCCCGTCACGAGCGCATACTCCACACAAGGATCGACCGCCATGATCCTGGCGGCCGTGCTAAACGCCGACGCGAAGCTGGCGCACGAGGCGACCATGTCGAAAGCGGAAGCAGGAGTCTGCTTCCCCTGTATCCTGCCCTGCAGCATGACCGCCGTCGACGGGGATATGTACTCGGGCGTGTCGGTGCCCACTATGAACAGCCCTATGTCCCCGGCGTCGATTCCAGCATCCTCTATCGCCGCGAGCGCCGCCTTCTCCGCGAAATCGAGCGCGCTCTCGTCGATGCCCCTTAGTTTCGCCATGTGCCTGGTCTTGTAGCCGAGCTTCTCTTCCGTCCTGGCCGGGTCGAACTCTATCCCGGTCAGCCTCATAAGCTCCAGGTTGTCGATGGGCTCCCCGGGGGCGTACAACCCTGTGCCCAATATCCTTACCGGTAGCATGTCACACCTCCGTGCGGCCTATGCCGCGTCCGTAATATCCGGCAAGCTCCGCGATGCACTGCCTGATGTCCTTCTTCGCTCCCGAGAACGTGAGCTCCATCCCAAGGTAGTGGGCTATGCCGATGCAGAAGTTGGCGACGGTGCCCCTGTCCCAGCCCTCAGGGAGCCAGTCCATGCGCTTCAAGTACCCGTCAACGAAGCCGTCGTAGTAGCCCCTGGCCACGTCCGGCACCACGTATTCACCCTGCCTTACGACAGCGTAGCAGACGGGGTCGAAGGTGAGGTACAGGCAGAACAAGTATAGGCCCGCCAGCTCCTCCTCGAGCCTTGTCTCGCACTTTGGCATGTTGATCCTGATGAATCTCCTGAGCTCCTTCGATATCTGCCTTATCATCTCGGCAAGGAACCGCTCCTTCGATTCGAAGTGGCTGTAGAAGGACCCGACCGATATCCCGGCCTTGCCTGTGACGTCCGCTATCCCGACGGATGCGAAATCACTTTCGCCGATGAGCTCCTTGCCCGATTTGAGCAGCTTCGATCGAGTGTCCTGTATGATGTCGACGGCCGGGGGGAGGACCCTGTTCGGCAGGAACTCGCCAAGCGGCCGCATCGATATGCCCGGGAAGGCGCCCCTTGTCAGCACCTCATATAGCGTGCCTATGTCCGCGGGGCTCCCGTCGAAGGCATGCCGTATGTTGACGAACCTCAGCCCCGACATTATGAACTCGTACTCGGGCTCGCACACCTTCCTTTTCAGCACGGCCTCCAGGTGCTTGGTGTACACCTCGTGAAGCTTCCGCTCGTAGCCGAGCATCCTGTACTGGCCCTGCCTGAAGGACCTTATGAGGTGCTTCCGCTCGACCGTTATCCCGAGCAGGTCCGCCACGTAGTTCCTCAGCATGCCGTCCGGTCCCGCGCCCTCGAGGGAAGGGCCGCCGCCGACGACTTCTATGGTCCGCTCCATGATGTCCGCCAGGAGCTCGTCCTTGTTCCTGTAGTAGTGGTACGCGATCCCGTTGGAGACCCCCGCGCTGCGGCATATGTCCGCCACCGACACCGTCGAGTACCATTTGTTCGCGAAAAGCCTCTCCGCGGCCGATATTATCTTTTCCCTAGCCTCGCCTCTCCGCATACCGCACCTACCTATTTGAGAACCTATTCATCAATAAGTATATTACACTGAGGCGCAGAATCCTGCTAAGCTCCGAGGACAAATATTTCCCCAAATCATGAGGAAATTGTCGAAACCAAGAAGGATATTGCCAATCTGCGGGGAATATCATTAAATATTATTGAGAACATATTCAAGGCAAAACACGAGCAAGGAGTGTGCGACTTGGACATAGGTATGATGGGATACGGGCTTTATGTGCCCGAATCGCGCATGGACGCCGCTGAGATAGCGGCGAAGACGGGAATACCCGAGAATGTCATAGCCCTGAAGTTCGGGATCAAGAGCAAGCCCGTGCCGGGACCCGGCGATACGACCTCGAACATGGGCCTTAAGGCCGCGAGGAAGGCCGTGGAGGCGGCTGGCATAGATCCGGGGGAGATAGACGTCGTACTCTGGTTCGGCGCCCAGCACAAGGACTACCCCTGCTGGCTCGCGAGCCTCAAGGTGGCGGACGGGCTCGGCGCGGTGAACGCGTGGGGCTTCGACATGGAGGCGATGTGCGGCTCGTTCATGGCCGCCCTGGAAGTGGCGAAGGGCCTCATGATGGCCAGCGAGACCAACAGGACCGTGCTCCTCGTGTCGGGCTACAGGAACGCCGACCTCATAGACCTCGCGGTGCCGGAGACGACGTTCATGGCGGACCTGGCAGCGGGCGGCGCGGCTGCCGTGCTTAGGCGCGGATACGGTAAGAACGTGCTCCTGGGGACGGCCTTCAAGGGGGACGGGTCGTTCTCGGAGCTTTGCGTGGTGCCCGTGCTGGGCTCCAAAAGATGGCCTCCCGAACCCGGCGACGACCAGAAGGCCTACTTCGGCATCGATGACCCCGAGGAGTTCAAGAGGAAGCTCGGGGAGAAGACGATGCCCAACTTCTACTGGGTGGTAAGGGAAGCCTTGAGGCGCTCGGGCGGGCTTACGGAGAAGGACGTGGACTACCTGGCGATACTGCACTTCAAGAAGAGCGCCCATGACGCTGTGCTCCTGGAGCTGGGCCTTACGCCGGAGCAGACGACCTACCTGGACGAGTACGGCCACCTGGGGCAGAACGACCAGCTGTTGTCGCTGGACCTGGGCCTTAAGGCCGGGAAGGTCAAAGACGGTGACATAATCAGCATGGTCGGGGCGGGCCTGGGGTTCGTATGGGCCTCGGCGGTAATGAGATGGGGAAGCAAGGCGTGAGCCTTCTGGGATACCTGATGAGATTAAGCACGGAAGGGTGATCGGCATGAAGATGGCCGGAAAGGTCTGCGTCGTAACCGGCGGCGGACGGGGCATAGGAAAGGCGATAGTGGGGAAGTTCCTGGAGTACGGCGCGGAGTGCGTCTACGCAGTGGACCTCAACCAGGAAGCGCTCGCGGAGCTCGAATCGGAGCACGCGAACGTGAAGGGCGTGGCGCTGAGCGTGACTGACACGGCCGCGGTCAACGGCTTTGCGGCCAAGGTCAGGGAGGAGAAGGGCAGGATCGACGTGCTCGTCAACAACGCGGGTGTGACCAAGGACGCCCTGATCCACAAGATGAGCGACGAGGACTGGCAGTTCGTAATAGACGTGAACTTGAAGGGCCCCTTCGTCATGACGAGGGCGATAGGCCCGATGATGATGGAGCAGGGCAAGGGCGCCATAGTCACCATATCCTCGGTGGTTGGGCTGGACGGCAACATAGGGCAGACCAACTACGCCGCCACGAAAGGTGGGGTGGTGTCCATGACAAAGACATGGGCGAGGGAATTCTCGAGGAAGGGCGCGAACGTGCGCGCTAACGCGGTGGCCCCGGGATACATAAACACGCCGATGATGGCGACGGTACCGGACAAGGTCCTTGACCCCATCAAGGAGAAGACCTATTTCAAGAGGCTCGGCGAGCCGAGCGAGATAGCCGAGGTGGTCGCGTTCCTGGCGAGCGACGAGTCGAGCTACGTTACAGGCCAGGTGATCAGGGCATCCGGAGGATTGGTGATCTGACGGCCGTCGCAAAGGACGGCACGGCCGCAGGTCCAAAGGCATTGAAGGCTTAGATTGAACATAGGAGGGGTAAAATGAAGAAGATCCTTATCATCGCCCTTGCTCTCGCGCTCCTGGCGGCGGGGACCGTCATGGCGGCCGAACCCGGAGTGACGGAGAAGGAAATCCTAGTGGGCAGCTTCATAGCGCAGTCAGGCCCTTACGCCGCGATCGGCGTCCCCTATGCCAACGGCATAAAGGCCTATTTCAACTGGATCAACAAGAACGGCGGTGTCAACGGCCGCCAGATCAGGTTCGTCATCGAGGACGACCAGTTGAACGCCGCGAACACGACGGTGGCGGTCAAGAAGCTCGTCGAGCAGGACAAGGTGTTCGCGCTAGTGGGCGGGCTGGGCACCCCCGGCGTCGTCGCGACGTACAAGTACCTCGAGACCAACAAGGTGCCCCACATCTACCAGGGCGCGGGCACGGGCATCATAGCGATACCGCCGAACAGGTACATATTCCCCGTGCAGCCCAACTACACCACCGAGGGCGTCCTCATGGTGAAGTACCTCGCCGAGACCAAGAAGGCCAAGACGATAGCCGTCATCTACAGGAACCTCGACGACGGCAAGGAGATCGCGGCTTCCGTAAAGGCCGAGGCGGCCAAGCGCGGCCTTAAGGTAGTGGCCGACATACCCGTGGAGGCGACTGCCTCCGACATGTCGTCTCAGATCCTGCAGCTTACCGCGGCCGATCCGGACGCCGTGGTAGTGGGCCTGTTCAACCCGCAGAGCGCCTCGTTCCTCAAGCAGGCCAGGGGTGACTTCAAGCTCACGAGGCCCACCTACTTGATGACATATTCCAACGCCGACCTGACAGTCGCGGCGGGAGCCGCCGGCAACGCGGTCGGAGTAGAGGCGATGGCCTGGGTCAACGTCGATTTCACCGACGCGAACCTGCCGATATTCAAGGTGTACCAGCAGACATTCCCCGGCCAGCTGCCCAACGCCTTCGGCGTGGCGGGCCTGACCGCGGCCGAGATATTCGTCGAAGGGCTCAAGAGGGCCGGCAGGAACCTCACCAGGGAGGGATTGGTGAAGGCGATGGAGTCATTCAACAAGTTCTCCGGCATGGTGGCCGTGGACATCAGCTACGGCGCGTACGATGCGAATGACTGGACATGCAGGCTAGGCAAGCAGTCGATGTACGTCCTGAGGTTCACGAAGGACAGGCTCGAGGTCGCAAGCGACTGGATCTACCTCAGATAACAAGAGCGTTACCAGGGCCGCGGACCCCGTCAGGGGATCCGCGGCCTACTTCCACGTAAGGAGCGCCCAGATGCTAGAGACTCGAAACGTAACTGTCCGCTTCGGCGGCCTGACCGCCGTGAAGGACATGTCCATGAAGGTGGCGCCCGGCACCATCCATTCGCTGATAGGCCCGAACGGCGCCGGCAAGACGACGCTTTTCAACGTCATATCGCGGATAATAGAGCCCACCTCGGGCGAGGTGCTCTTCGACGGAGCCAGCCTGAACGGCATCCCCTCCGAGAAGGTGGTGTACAGGGGCATAAGCAGGACGTTCCAGAACCTGCAGCTTTTCAGGAACACCACGGTGTACGAGAACATCCTCTCAGGCCTGATCCACGAGTATAGAAGCAGGGAAATCCCCTTCCTGCCCGGCGCGGGTAGGCGATTCACGGAGGGGACCCGCGACAGGGTGCTCGAAGTCGCCGAGATGATGGGGATAAAGGACAGGCTCAATTCGATGCCCCAGTCCCTGCCATACGGGATACTGAAGAGGGTCGAGCTGGCAAGGGCGCTCGTGTCCGCACCGAGGCTGCTGCTGCTGGACGAGCCGGCGGCAGGGCTCAACAACGACGAGACCCGCGAGATGGACCAGGTCTTCAGGAAGGTCAAGGCGGCGGGCGTGACGATGCTGCTGGTGGAGCACGACATGAACATGGTGATGGAAGTATCCGACATGATCACCGTCATGAACTTCGGCGAGAAGGTGGCCGAAGGTCCCCCTGCGATGATAGCGTCCGACCCGAAGGTCATCGCCGTATACCTCGGCAAGTCGGATATGGGGGTGAGGAAGCGTGCTTAGGGCTGAGGGCTTCACCGTGAGCTACGGCCACGTAAAGGCCGTGAAGGGGATATCATTCGAGGTAGGGAAGGGCGAGATAGTCGCCGTAATCGGGGCCAACGGCGCTGGCAAGTCGTCCACCGTGATGGGACTCGCCGGCATCGTTGAATCGGGCGGCACCGTGGAATTCGACGGCGAGGACATATCGAGGGCCACGAACTTCGCAAGGGTGTCGAAGGGCCTGGTGCTGTGCCCCGAGGGAAGGCACATCTTCCCGGAGCTGACCGTGGACGAGAACCTAAGGATGGGCTCGTACAGGCGAGGCAGCTATTCGAAAGGGCTCGGCCTCGTCCATGACCTGTTCCCGGTACTCAAGGAGAGGAAGGACCAGGTGTCAGGGTACCTTTCAGGAGGGGAGCAGCAGATGCTGGCGATAGGAAGGGCGCTGATGGCGGACCCGAAGCTGCTGATGCTGGACGAACCCTCACTGGGCCTTGCGCCCATACTGGTCGACCAGGTCTTCGAATCCCTGGAAAGGCTAAGGGAGGAGCGCGGCCTTTCGATTCTGCTCATCGAGCAGAACGCATTCAAGGCGCTGGGCATATCGCAGAGGGCGTACATAATGGAGACCGGCAGGATCGCGCTCGAAGGAAGATCCGAGGACCTTCTTGAGTCGGAGGACGTCAAGAAGGCATACCTGGGCATATAGGAGGTGCGGCTATGAGTTTGGGTACCAGGTTGTTGCAGGCCGTCCTCTTCGGGCTTTCCAAGGGGTCGCTTTACGGGCTGATGGGCCTGGGCATATCGTTGATATTCAGGACGGTGGACGTGATGAACTTCGCCCACGGAAACTCGGGCATGTTCTCGACGTTCGTCGCTCTGTCCGTCTATCTGCTGACCGGGAATGTAGTCCTGACGCTCCTTGCCGGAGCGGCGGCCGGGCTCGTCCTTGGCGTGCTCATAGACAAGTTCCTGATGAAAAGGGTCAAGGGCCTGTCACACAGTTCGATGCTGATAATCACGCTGGGGCTTCTGATGATAATCGAGGCGCTGGCATTCGCCATCTGGGGAACCGAGCCTCTGATATTCCCCAAGGTCCTCGACAAGGCCCCGCTGATCATAAGGATGAGCAAGGGGATACTGATACTGCCCGCAAACGACCTAGCCGGGGCGTTGATCGCCCTCGGGGTGTCGGTGGCGCTGGCTTTCTTCTTCAAGTACACCAAGTTCGGGACCGCGGTCAGGGCCAAGGCGCAGGATGTAATCGGCGCCCAGGCGGTCGGGGTGAACACCAGGAGCGTGGACGCCGCGGCCTGGGGCATAGGGATAGCCCTCTCGGCCCTGGTGGGCATGCTCATAGCCTACAAGTCCTCGGTCACGCCGTCCATGATGGTCGAGATGCAGATATACGGGCTGACGGCGGCGGTGCTGGGAGGCTTCTCGAGCCTGTTCGGCGCCATAGTCGGAGGCCTGATGCTAGGCCTGATACAAGAGACGGTGGTCACCTTGATGTCCGCAGGGTTCACGGCGCTGAACATAACGTCGGCCAATCCGGTGGACTACCAGTTCTCGATAATACTGATAATCATAATCGTCATGCTGGCGGTGAAGCCCGACGGGCTCTTCGCCTCCAGGTTCAAGGGGAAGGTGTGAGCCGGGGTGAAGAGCAGCTTGTTGAGGTACACAATCATAGCGCTGGCGATAGGGGCCGGGCTGGGGCTAGTTTTCCGATCGCAGACCTACATACTGGCCATCTTCTCGCGCCTTCTCATATTCGCCATAGCCGCGATAGGCCTGAACATACTGACCGGCATGGCCGGCCAGGTCTCGATCGGGCACGCGGCGTTCATGGCGCTGGGGGCCTACACCACGGCGTTCCTATCGCAGAGGTACGGGCTTCCCTTCGCGGTGAACCTGATCCCGGTGGTCCTTGTCACCGCCCTTTTCGGATACATCATCGGCCTTCCGGCCCTTAGGATGAAGGGTTTCTACCTCGCGATAGCGACGATGGCCTTCGGTGTCGTAATCGAGCAGCTCATTGCGGGCCAGCCGTGGCTCGGGGCCCACACCGGCATAAGGGAGATAGTCCCGTTCTTCAAGGCGGAGATACTCAATTACGCGGTCAACCTCGGCTTCTTCCTGCTGCTGTCCGTAGGGGCGTTCTCGCTCATCGGCTCTCCCATGGGCACGAAGTACAGGATGGTAAGGGATTCCGAGATAGCTGCCAGGGCGTACGGCGTGGACGTGTCGAAGGTGAAGCTGCACGCGTTCATGATAAGCGCGGTGTACGGGGGCATAGCTGGAGCGCTGTACGCGCATACGGTAGGCTTCATTATCCCTTCCAGCTTCGGGCTTTCGATATCCGTCAACCTGCTGGCCGCGATAATGATAGGCGGGCTCGGTTTCGTGCAGGGCTCCCTGTACGGGGCCGTCCTGATCTTCGGGCTCCCCTATTTCATGTCGAGGGGCTTCGGGCAGTGGCTCACGCTGATAATCGGCGTGATGCTGATCGTATTCGTGATGTTCTTCCCCAAGGGGGTTTCCTACGGACTCATGATGCTCTGGCACAGATGGGCCCAAAGGCCGGTCATATGGGCCAGGAGGAGGCTGGTGGGCGGTATGCGGCAGGGTTCGCGATTCGTCGAGGTCAAAGGCAAGAGGATACATTATACGGAGAGCGGCGGGGGCAGCCCGGTTCTTATGATCCACGGGAACACCGGATCTTCGGATTGGTTCGCGGACGTGATGGATATTGAGGGCTTAAGGTGCATAGCCCCCGACCTGCCCAACTGCGGGCTTTCTGACAGGGTCGACACGGGAGACATGGACGTGTATGCGGACTACATGCTCGGCTTCATGGACGCGCTCGGGATAAAGGAGGCCGTCGTCGTGGCGCACTCCCTGGGAGGGGCCGTCGCGGTCTCGATGGGCTGCCGCCATCCCGAGAGGGTCATGAAGATGCTGCTCATCGACCCCTGCCCGGTCAAGGGGCTCGTAACACCCGAAGAGCACTACCCCGTCATAGAGCTGTACAAGACGTCGAGGGACATGATGAAGGCGGCTTTGGGCGCCATGACACCTTCGATGAAGGACGATGCGAGGCTCGCAAGGCTGGTCGACGGCGCGTTCAGGATGAACCCGGCGAGCTTCACCGAGCACCCGAGGGCGCTGGCGAGGTTCGACTATGCGGGAAGGTGCAGGGATTTCAAGGGGAAGGTGCTGATAGCGGTAGGGAAGAAGGATACGCTCATCACCGAGGCCATGGCCAGGGAATCTGCGGCGGAGTTCCCCGATGCCGAGGTCAGGGCGCTTGAGGGCGTAGGCCATTCGCTGATGGTGGAAGACCCTGACAGGTTCGTGGAGTTGGTGAAAGAGCTGGCGGGCTGATCGGCCCCGATAGCATTTCGCGCGGATGGCCCCTTGCGTCGCTAGGGGCCATCCGCGCGTCTTCAAGACTGCGTATCTCGGTCAGTAATCCACCTTTATGCTGGTTATGTAGACCTTGCCGCCTTCCGAGGACGAGAACATCCAGGGATACAGTTGCTCCGGGGAGCAGTAATTCGCGTCGAAGCGGGCTATTAGCGAGCCGTTCAAGGTGGCGCTGTAGTTGTTGCCCTTGCGGACGATCTTTATGGTATTCGCACCGCTCTTGTTGTATCCGGGCTGATTGCCCGCGATTAACCTGATGTCCATGTCCGCCCCTTCGGCCATGTAGATTTCAACCGCGCCGTCGTTACCCAGTTTCTGGCAATAGACGCCGACGAAGTCCTCGGGGAGCGGGCTCGGTTCCGAGAACAGGCCCAGCTTGACGTCAGCCGTGTTCACAGAGTCAGTCAAGAGGTTGAACTTGACCGTCATCGTCAGGTCGCCCATGTAGTAGTAAGGACCGAAGAAGGCATAGCCATCCAGCTCGATGCCCAATATGCTCCTGTCCCAGCGGAAGGGCGAGCATATCATCACCTTGGGGAAAGCGGCAAGGTCGGCCTCCTTCTTGAAGTCGAAGGACCAGGAATTGCCCCCGCAGCCCGCAAGGCTTGCCACAAGTACGATCGCGGCGAAGGCGCAAAGTATTCTGTCCCGCCTCATTTAAGCACCTCCTAGAATAAGCATGAAACCTCCTACTCCCCCGAACGGGAAAAATCCTCCAATATCACGGCTTGTTCTGAAAATAGAACTTTGACGCGCTAAGGACAATGGAAGCCTTGTGTATGACTGCCGCGCCCCGCTGTGAGATAATCATGGATATCCGGCGGTACTTGCGCCGGGGACGGTATTCACCGTAGGGCCTGAAACCCGTCAAAAGGCCTCTGCGTTAATATCAATGTACCAATGAGCATTTCTTCGAAAGGTTGTGAATCCTTTGTCCAAGAAGATGATTATATCCATCACCGCGGCCGTGGTGATCGCATTGTCGCTTTCGGCCGTCTCGACGGCGGCGATGCCGCCGCTTCCGGAGGGCGCCTTGTACATATACGGAGGTTATGCCGACGTAACGGGCGACGGTGTGGTAGACGAGGTCTACCTGATCGCCAGGAGGGCGCAGGCGGATTCGGATTTCATGTCCGAGCACGGCCTGCTCGTAATAGAAGGCAAAGAAGGCAAGCAGCTGCTTAACTGGCTGGGACCCGAGAGCGCGGCTTATCCTGGAACGATAACCTTCGGGAAGCTGGATATCGGCAGCTCAGTCGACATGCTGATAGACCTCCCCTCTGGAGGCTCCGGAGGGATCACCACTGCAATGCCTGTATCGATGGAAGGCGGCACGCTGAGGATAATGGCCGACCTCTATGCGCTAAACGACGGCCCGGCGGTGGACATGCTGGTGAGCGACGGTTACAAGATGGTCGCGAAGTACGAGGGGATCGATTTTACGATAGACCTCCTCAGAGGGGCCGCCAAGGACGATGAGGGCACGTACGGTGGTATTTTCGACGAGAACGGAAGGAAAGTGGGGACGCTCAAGCCGGTCATGGACCCCGTCGGTTCGACCGAGCTTACGGACGTGAACAATGACGGCATCTCTGAGCTCGTCACATACAGGAGCATATGGGCCGTGTACCACGCCAACGCGGTAGCGGTGGCAAGGACGGTCTGGGGCTGGGAGCAGGACGCCATCAAACCGAGGTTCGTATCCGTGAAGCCCCTTTTCACTCCGGAGGATTACGCAAGCTACCTGTCCTCCGTCAAGGCAGCGGATCCCGCAGAAGCCATGAAGCAGGCTCTCGACAAGTACGTGGCTGCGTTTTCGGCGGCGTCCCCGTACTGGAGGTATGAGGCGTTCCTCGTCTACAGGGACTATGCTTCGGCAGTGGCCCAGAAGATAAACGAGGCCCTGCCTTCAACGGGCACGGCCGACCAGGCTGCTATGCAGAAGGTATACCAGCTGGCCGACAAGCTTGCGCCGGTCGGGCTGGGGATATTCTACACGGGCGAGGGCGAGCTGCTTGCGATACCCGACCCGAAGTTCCAGCTGAAGAACTTCGAGAAGTACATCCAGCGTGACGCCGTCGAGTACTTGATGCTGGAGGAAGTCGAGGTGTATGACATCTGGGCGATGGACGGGGCCCTCAACATCCAGCAGGAAGAAGTGGGCAACAGGCTCCATGACTGGGAGTATTTCCTACAAAGCTTCCCGGGCTCCGCGTTCGAGCGGTACGCGATGCAGCAATACGTAGCTAAGCTCGCCGCGTTCATACTGGGCATCGACAATACGCCTAACTTCAGCTACAGTGACGGGACGCTGAATCCGGGCGTGATGGCATCGTTGGAGAAGTACGTAAGGGAGTACGGCAACACACCCTCGGGCCAGACGGTTGCCATGGCCATAGGGATAATGAAGGAAGGAAACGGCAAGCTGAACCAGGGGCTGATAGACAGGATAATAGCCCTCATACCCAAGCCGACCGTCCAGGGCGAGAAGACCGAGAAGTAGGCTTCCAAGGCGGGTAGCATCCGCAGGTGCGCGCCTGCCGCCCGGAACGGCTTCGTAAACCGTCATCAATGAAAGAAGACGCTCCGTGAAAAGAGCGTCTTCTTTGTGTCCTTGCCTTTATGCCGCCCTACTTGACTACGGAGATCCTTCCTTCCACCTTCGGGGCGATCTCAAGGCCCTTGATGTACTTTATGGCCACGTCGCGGAGCATCTCACCCGACATATACAGCACCTTGGCGTCCTTGAACATCGCATAGCCGTCCCCGCCCGCCGCGGTGAAGTCGTTCGTCGCCACGCTGTAGAGCCTGTACGGGTCGATGGTAAGGCCGTTGACCTTGACCTCGACCACGCGGCTTCCGGCCGGCTTGGCGGGGTCGAACTTGAATGTAAGGCCGCTGACCTGCAAGAATCCGCCGAGCTGGTTCGGGTAGGAACCTACCGAGAGTTCCAGCGCCTTGACGATGGCATCTCCCCTGAGCTGTATCACCACGAGGCTGTTGTCGAAAGGCAGCACCGATATCACGCCGCCTACAGTGATGTCCCCGGCCTTTATGGAAGCGCGGATGCCCCCGCCGTTCGTAAGGGCTATGTCCGCCTTGGTCGCGCCCTTCATGATGTCTGTCACCAGGTTGCCCATGTTGGTCTCCTTGGTACGGACATTGGCGCGCTCCCCGTCTAGGTCGACGAGGGCCTTGCCGATGACTACGTTCATCTCCTTGGCCAGCGCATTGCCGTATACCTTTATACGGGCGCCAACCCTGCTCGAAAGACGAGCGTCTGCCACCTTCTCGTCCAGCCTTACTAGCTTGCCTTCGAACGCAGTCACAGCGTTGTTCTTCACCGTGACTTCAAGGGTCCCTGCGTATGCGGCCCATTCACCGGCGGATACGATGACCGTGGGCCCGACTTTCACGGGCTTGTCAAGTACGGTGTGGGAGTGGCCACCAACTATGATGTCTATCCCGGGCATCGCCTTGGCAAGCTTCAGGTCCTCTTCATAGCCCAGGTGGGACAGGCATATGATGATGTCCGCGCTCTCTTCTAGCTCTGCCATGACGGTCATGGCCGAATCGATCGGATCCAGGAACTTCAGCCCTATTACGTTGTTGGGGTGCGTCACTATCGGGGTGTCGACGGGCGACAGCCCGAACATGCCGACCTTGATGCCGTTTATGGTCTTCACGGCATAGGGCATTGTGAAATAGCTTCCGTCCTCATAGACTATGTTGGCTGCCAGGAACGGGAAGCCGGCTATGGATTCGAGGTTCAGAAGCTGTTTCTGGCCGTAGTTGAACTCGTGATTCCCCAGGGAAGTAGCCGCAAAGCCCATGTCCCTCATCACTTCGGCCATAGGAACGCCGTTGAAAAGGTTGACGATGTTGGTGCCGTGCACCATGTCGCCCGAGGCTAGCAGAAGTACGTCCTTGCCCTCGTCCCTTAGCCCGTCGACATATGAGAACAGCCTTCCCATGCCTCCGATGGCGACTTTCTCGTTCGTGGGGATCCAGGGTTCCAGCCTGCCGTGCACGTCGTTCACGTGCACTATCGTGAATTTACCGTCGGCCGCAGACGCCATGAAGGCTGCGGAAAGTACGATTAACACCGACATAAGGACTACCAATAATCTCCTGTTTCGCATCGGTCACCCTCCTCATATAGATTTCGTGCGCTAATACAACTTGATTATACTGCAAGTGAATACGGGTACTAAAGAGAGTAGGGGGCGTTTCGCGGCCCTTTGCGCCCGTTTCTGTATGATTGCGGCACTAAACCCCGTTTTATCCATCCCGGTCCCTTCCATTGCAGGCCCTTGCGCAGGCCGGGCATGTGTTCACGGTGAAGTGTCATTCGGGCTAGGCAGACAGGCAAAAGCCCTCCAGAAGGTCGGATGGTTCACTAACGCCGTCCTATAACAGTTTCTGTAAAAACAATTCATTTCATTATATGTTCTAAAAGGAGTTCACATCGGGAAGTCGAAATCCTTGTTATACTTCCCACCTTCAATCAGGAAAGGAGTGCAGGCATTTGAGTCCGAGAAGAGTTTCGGTGTTATTAATGGCGTCGATCCTCATGCTATCGGCGACTCTGGCTTCGGCTTCGCTTCCGAAGGTAAACCCGGACGAGGTACGGTCGAAGCTCTCAGAACTGGGGCGTCCCGAGAAGCTCGAGGTGAACACGGACGAGCTTTACATCAACGAGCAGATCAACTATACGGGCCCCAAGGCCATGAAGCCCGGCAGTGTGATAGTGAGGCTCGATACCGGCGCCATGGCTACGGCTGCGGACGCCGCCCTGGAAGGGGCGCTCGCCAAGCTCGGAGGGACCATAGACAGGAAACTCGAGATGAAGGACCGGTCGGAAGGACCGAAGGCTGCGGCCGCGGCGCCGCTGCGGTTCGCCTTCCTCAAATTCGCAGAGGACGCGGACATCGAGGCATTGGTCGCAGAGCTTGGCAAGGTGCCCGGAGTCGTGTACGCGGAACCCAACTACATGTTCTATCCGGACGCCACCACACCACCCACCGATACGTACTTCGCCAACGGTTACCAGTACTACCTCTACAACGACGGAAGGCCCTACATATACATAGATGAGTACGCGGGTACTCCGGGATCCGACATAAGGGCGGTGCCGGCTTGGGAGTACGCCAACATGAGCTTCAACCTGGATTCTTCAAGCGTCGTGATCGGAATCATCGACCAGGGCGTGTGCTTCTGGATACCTGAGCTTGCGCCCAACATGTGGGTCAACGAGGCCGAATTCGCCGGTACCGAAGGCGTGGACGACGACGATAACGGCTTCATGGACGACGTCTACGGCTACGACTTCTACCACAACCTCGGCATAAACGACTATGAAAGCGGATACTTCCCCTGGATGGAAGACCCGCACGGCACGCACGTGGCCGGAACGATATCGTCGGATTGGAACGGGTCGGGCACCGCGGGGGCGGCCAGGAACGCTAAGATAATGAGCCTGAAGTTCCTGGGTCCCGGAGGCGGCTACACAGAGGATGCCATAAGGGCTTTGGACTACGCGGCGATGATGGGGGCCGACCTCACGTCCAACAGCTGGGGAGGCGGCGAGCCTAGCATGGCGTTGGCCGAAGCGATAAGGGCGTCGGGCGTGCTGTTCATCACTTCCGCCGGAAACGACGGCAACAACAACGACTTCTTCGGTCATTACCCGTCTTCGTACGCGAATCCCGGATTGCCTATGTACTGCGAGAACGTGATCTCCGTAGCGGCGACGGACGCGAACGACAACCTGTCGGCATATTCCTGCTACGGGGAGCAGTCAGTGAACATCGCAGCCCCCGGCACCTGGATACTCGCCCCGATACCAAGGGTGGGGTCCGGAGGCACGCTTGCCTATGCATACTCATGGTATAAGGGCACTTCGATGGCTACGCCGCAGGTGAGCGCCGCAGCGGCGATGGTGATCGCCCAGGACAAGGACAATCCCGGATACGATCTGCCTCAGTACCATGAAACCGGCTATTCGATATGGGGCACGGTCAAGAATATCATCCTGAACAGCGCCGAGAAGAAATCGCAGCTCAACGGGCTTGTCAGCACGGGCGGGAGGCTGAACATGTACGGCGCGCTGACATGGCAGCAGCTGCCCGGCATAGAATCGATAACCGCGACGCCGACATTCAGCAGCGTCGCGCCGGTCGATATCGAAGTAAGCGTCGAGCTGGAAGAGGACTTCTATGAAGAGATCGGGAACATCGAATACAGGTGGTACCTGACCAGGTTAGACGCCTGGTGGCAGCCCCAGGAGACGGGCGTCACCGCGACCGGACCGTCGGCGGTGCTGACCGTACCGGAAGGAAAGTACGGCAACTACCAGATAAGGTGCGAGATGTACGACACCGACAACGACGTCGTGGTCACGACGTCGTACAAGCACGTCCTGGTGGCGGAACCGGAATCGGTGGTACTCGTCCTGGACGACCAGTGGTACGGATACGAGGACATGTCCTGGCTGGACGAGATACCCTTCCTGGTGTTCGATATACCGTACCATTACGCGTTCCCGCCGATGGACATACCGAGCACGATCCCAAACATAGTCTTCTGGACGACCTCCTACACCACGTCCGGCGTCCTGAACGAGGATGACGCGAGGTGGATAATAGACTACCTGAAGTACGGAGGAGGAAGGCTGTTCCTGGCAAGCTACGAGATGCTGAACATGATCGACGGCTATTACGGCGAGTCGGCCATGTCGACCGCAACGGCGGCGGAGCTCCTCGAGTTGCTGAAGATAAACGACTACATAACGGACTACACCTACAACGTGACCGGGGACTTGCCGCTCTATGAGCCGATGATCACCGTCGAAGGCGACACGATAGCATGGGAGGATGGGCTTACGCTGGACTTGGAGTACGAGGTCTGGTACCCTGCGATCATGAACTTCGGTGATGTCATCACCGAGTTCGGTCCCGGGGCCTACCCGATACTCCTGTCGTCCTACGGAGGGGCCATCGACGAGCCCACGAGGGCGGCGTACGGCCTGAGCTATGCCGGCGACGACTACAGGCTGGTGCTGCTCACCGCTCCTTTGGAGGCGATGCAGGGCCAGGACTACTACAATTGGTGGTATGAGGATATCGATTCCAACGGGGATATGTACAACTTCTGGTATTTCATGGGTAACAGCTGGCTCTTCCTCACCGGCGACGGCCCCGACAGGCTGGTGGCATGGCTGGACAACCCCGAGACCGGAGGTACTTATTCGGCCATCAACTTCGAATGGAGCCTGCAGGACGTGCCGGATACGACCCACGGAGCCAGCATCTGGTACAGGGTGAACGAATCCTCCCCGTGGGAGCCGGTGACCTTGTACACGTCCGGGGACGACCTAGAATACCCGTGGATGTCGCCTCCCGCGACGGCAGGCACACAGTACCAGGTGATGCTGCATGTCTACGACGAATGGAGCCCGTACAGGGCGTCGTACGACTTCGAAGGGCCGTTTGCCTTCTGGCCTGTCTCCTCGGCGGAAGGGGCAGGGGCGGGCGTGGACAGGGCGAATGGTCTGGTGAACTTCTACGTCAACGCGCATAAGCCCGGCACACTGTACGTATACGACCTGTCCGGCACGCTGATCTTCTCCCACGAGGTGGAACGGGGGATAAGCACAGTAGTATGGGATATGATGTACAAAGGCATGAGGGTGGCCCGCGGGCTGTACGCCTTCCGCATAGTCTATGAGGACGGCTCAGCATCCAGGGTCGGCCGAGTGTTGATCAACTTCTAACGAGGGAGGTGCGATAAGCAGATGAGTAAGAAGGCGACGATAGTGGCTGCCATGGCCCTGGTCATGGCCGTGGCTCTGGCGGGTTCTAGCATTGCCGCCGAGTATTGGGGCACCCTGCCCTCCCTTAAGCTGGGATACTCGGTCAGATCGGAAGGCATGGGCGGAGCGGGCCTGGCCCTTGACGGCGACCTCAGCATGGCGGGCTTGAACCCCGCGGCGCTGCCTACGACGGAAGGTCTCGGCCTGTATACCAACTACACTTCCGTATACGCCACGAACGGCAAGTTCAGCCTCGTCTTCGGATGCAAGTACGTCGGCATCGCGCTTGACGTGCTCGGTGCGACCGATGTCGAGATCACGGACGAATACGGGGCGATCATAGGGGTGGGGGACTACTATGAGGGCAACGTGGCCCTTATAGGAGGATACAGCCTGAAGCTCGGCGACAGGGGCTTCGTCTCCATCGGCGCGTCTCTAAAGGGCCTTGGGCAGTTCATGCCTGAGAGCAACGGTTACGGCCTTGCCCTGGACGTGGGCGCGATAGGGCGGTACAACATCGGGAAAGTGGGCCTCAGCGCGGCGTTCGTGCTGAGGAACGCACCCGGCATCATCTGGTATCCTACGGAAGGCGCGTTGCCGGAAGCGGGGACCGGTGAAGCGGAGATGGTATTCCTTGACATCGCATACGCCGGCGGCATAGCGGCCCATTTCTTCGACGAGAGGCTGCTGCTGGCTCTGGACGTCGATTCGGCGAGGGGCCTGTCTGCCGGCATAGAGGGCAAGATATCCGTCCTCAGCCTCAGAACGGGCGTGAACTGGTGGATGGACAGGCCTCTGTCATTCTCGCTGGGCGCCGGACTGGACCTGTTCAAGGGGGCCAGGCTGGACTATTCGTGGACTTACCTCGTGCATATGCCCGACAGGCACAGGGTCGGCCTGCTGATCAGGTTCTAGCGGGAATCCCATACGGCATGGAGGTGCGGCGCGGGCGCTTCGATGCCCGCGCCGCACCTTTCTTGAGCAATTAAAGATTTAAGTGGCGTGAAGGAACGACTATGGCTCCATAGAAGTTTATAATGGTTAGTGAATGAAACCGACGGAGGGATCAACTTGAAGAAAAGACTGATAGCCGCGCTCGTTATCTCCCTGATTGCCATGACGCCCGCGATGGCCTCTGCCACTGATGTGATCTTCGGTCTGTCCTACAGGCTGGCCAAACCGGCGGACGAGGTTGCCGACGTGGGAAGCGACTTCAAGGCCAACCTTGGACTCAAGCTGGACATTTCCAAGATATTCGAGACCCATATGTCCCTGAAGCTGGGCATGGTCAGAGCTGACATGTACGACCCCGCATCGGAGATGAAATTCGGCGTCGCAGGCGAGCTCGATGCGGTATTCTCGCTGCTGAACTGGCAGATCAGCGAGGACTACCTGCTAAAGCTGGGACCGATCGCAGGGCTCACGTTCGCCAACGGCCCGGCCTACGCGCCTGACGGGAACATCGACCTGCTTCTCGGGGCATTCGCGCGTTTCGATTTCCTTGAGAGCTTCAGGATGGACACCAAGCTGGGGTACGGCTTCATGAGCAAAGGCCTCATAGCCGCCTTCGGCATGGAATACGATTTCAACCCCAACTGGTTCATAAGGGCCGACTTCGAGTACATGAGGAAGAACGGCTTCCTTAGCATCTCCGGAGGATACAGGTTCTAGCTGACGGAAGCGCCCGGTCCGACAGGATGATTCTTGCAGAAGGCGCAGGCCGCCTTCTGCTGTCCTATGACCCAGGACGAAAAGGGCGACAGATCCGACAAGGCACACGGACCCCAGTTCCCATCATCCACAAAAGGACGTTTGGAGGTTTTGTCATGCGCAGAAGGGATGCCTATGCCGAACCTTTCAGGATCAAAAGCGTCGAGCCCATCAGGATGACCGACCGCGAGCACAGGCGGAAGATGATTTCGGAGGCCGGGTACAACCTCTTCAACCTTTCATCCGACGATGTCTATATCGACCTTCTGACCGATTCCGGCACGGGAGCCATGAGCGACGCCCAATGGGCCGCCATGATGACCGGTGACGAGGCCTATGCCGGCAGCAGGAGCTACGTCGCGCTCAAAGAGGCAGTCAAGGATACGTTCGGTTACGATTTCATGCTCCCCGTGCACCAGGGCAGGGGCGCCGAGAAAGTGTTCATGGCCATGATGGTAAAGCCCGGCGATACGATACCGGGCAACATGCACTTCGACACGACGATAGGGCACATACTCCTCAGGGGCGGCAGGCCCCTGGACCTGGTGGCTGAAAAAGGATACGAGATAGCGAGCGACGATCCGTTCAAGGGGGACATAGACCTTGAAAGGCTCGAGGAGACGCTCTCGGACGGTAAACTGAGCGTCCCCTTCGTGATAATGACGATCACGTGCAACTCGAACGGCGGCCAGCCGGTGTCCATGAGGAACATGAAGATGGCATCCGACATCTGCAGGAGATACGACAAGCCGATGTTCTTCGACTGTGCGAGGTTCGCGGAGAACTCCTGCTTCATAAAGATGAGGGAGCAGGGCTACAAGGACAAGTCGGTCAAGGAGATAGCGAGGGAGACTTTCGCCCTCGGCGACGGCTGCCTGATGAGCTCGAAGAAGGACGGCCTGGTGAACATAGGTGGCCTTCTCTGTTTCAAGGACGAGAGCCTGTACAGGAAGGCCTGGGAGTATGAGATCCCGTTCGAGGGCTTCATCACATACGGCGGCATGGCAGGAAGGGACATGGCCGCGCTGGCGCAGGGCCTGAGGGAGGTGGTCGAGTACGAATACCTCGAAGACAGGCTCGGCCAGGCCGCGTACCTTGCGGACCTTCTGATTGAAAGGGGCGTGCCGGTCATCACCCCCGCGGGAGGGCACGGCGTGTTCATCGACGCGAAGGAGTACCTGCCCAGCATACCGCAGCTGGAATTCCCGGCGCAGGCCCTTGGGGTGGAACTCTACGTCGAAGCGGGCGTAAGGGGAGTGGAGCTGGGTTCGTGCGCGTTCGGGCACAAAGACCCCGCCACCGGGGCTGAAGTGCCGCACAAGCTGGAGCTGCTTCGACTCGCCATACCCAGGCGCACGTATACCGACAGGCACATGATGGTCGTCGCGAGGGCCTTCGAGGAGATATCGGCCAGGAAGGCCGGCATAGGAGGGTATCGGATAGTATGGCAGACCGAGGTGCTGAGGCACTTTACGGCCAGGTTCGAACCGGTTGGGTAGATATTTCCAGCGATGGGGCGCCAAATGCAGGAAAACGGCCCCCTGCATAGAACTTTTTAATGATACAAAGCCAAATAGGAATGGAAGGCAGGCGGATCATATGAGGAAAGTATTGCTTATTGCGACGGTTCTGTTGCTTGCGATAGGCCTTACCGGATGCACTATTAATATCCTGCCGGCTGCGACGCTTCAAGGGACTATCCAATTAGAGGGCGGGGCGCCTGCTTCGAACGCGAAGGTGACCCTCACGCCGGCTTCTGCCGCGGGTACTTCATGGATGGGATATGCAGACGCGACCGGTGCTTGGACTACAGGAAGGGCGATAAGGCCGGAGGCGTATACGATCAAGTTCGAGCATCCTCTTGCAGACACGCCGGTTACGATCACCTACGATGTGCTCATGCCCTACAAGACCTATATAGTGCCTCTGCAGACGTTGCCGTACACACCTTCCGAAGGGGAGGGGTCCAAGGTCTCCGGCACCGTCGTGTGGGACCATGACGGCAACCCCGCGACCGCGATGCTGCCGCTGATGGGAGCGCTGGTAACGCTGGACGGGCCCACGGTGAGGACGGCGTACACCGACGCGACCGGCTCGTACAAGATGCTGGGCCTGTTGCCTGGGACCTATGACGTCTACGGCGAGAAGGACGGCTACGCGTCGGCCTCCTACATGGACGTTGCGGTGGCCGGAACCGAAGTGCCGGTGCCGCCTCTGGTGCTCGTCCAGGACAAGGTAGATGTGGGCGGCTACGTGTACGAGGACGACGGGGTGACCGCGATACCCGGCGCGACTATAACGCTGACGCCGGTATACGGGGCCTACGCCGTGCTTCATGCAACCACGGATGCCCTCGGATTCTGGTCCAAGGACGACGTGAAGGCCGGATGGTACAAGGTCAAGGCGGAGAAGGCAGGGTATGTGACAGAGACCGTGGACCTCGACGCGATGGATTCCAGGATAACGACCCGCATCACCGCGGACATCCTGCTTCCCGGCGCGGTGGCACCAGGGGCAGCGAACGCCGAAGGGCAGGTCATCTGGGACAACGACGGCGATCCTCTGACTGACATGGTGGGCCTCACGGACGTGAAGGTGAGCTTCATACCAGAAGGTGATACGCTGCCGATAGCGATATCGTACACCGACGTGGCGGGATACTGGTCGGTCGCGGACCTTCCCCTGGGCACGTATACGGTGACCATGGAGAAGACCGGATTCATCAAACAGGAGATGAACCTCGACGCGACGCTCGCCGCGACGTATACCATGGATACGGTAATACTCGTACCGGGCGCGACCACGGAACCCATATCGGTGAGCGGCAAGGTGTTCGATCCTACCGATACCCCGGTAGTGAGCTGCATGGTGATATTCGAGCCCATGTTCGACTGGGGCTATACCAGGATCACGTATACCAACGAGGAGGGCAAGTTCACGATACCCAGCATGATAGCGGGCTACTACACCGTGACGCTCTCCAAGTCGCCGGCCTACGTCGATACGTATTATGACGTGGACCTTACGGTAGGCGGAGAATCCTACGACCTGGGCGTGCTGGTGATCCAGACGCCATAATCGCACAGCCAGACGCTGAAGCCGGCGGTGATCCCGCCGGCTTCTTCATGAAAGGGCTCCGCCCGGATACATGGAGCCAAATATGCCCCGGAAGCGATACGAACTGTTCCGGGCCGCCCCTATTACCTTATAATCTCATTAGCGGATATAGATTGGAGGCGACACGATTGCACCTTGCGACTATAGACAAGCTATGCTCCGGATGCAAGGCGTGCCAGCTGGCATGCTCGATGACGCGGCGCGGGGAAGTAAATCCCAAGAGGTCTTTCATAAGGCCCGAGGGAAGGTTCCCGGCACCCGGGGACTATGTAATAAAGTACTGCACCCAGTGCGGCGAGTGCGCGAACGTCTGCCCTACGGGGGCCATCTCGAAGAAGGGCGACACATTCGAAATCGACGAGGAGCTATGCATACAGTGCGGAGCCTGCGTAGCCGCTTGCCCGTTCGACGTCATGCTGCTTCTGGACGGAGAGAAGGCGAAGAAGTGCAACGCATGCGGCGCGTGCGTCGCGGCATGCCCCAGGGCCGCAGTCTACGATTCGGACACTTCGAAGGGGGGCCGCTACTGATGAACGGCTATGCAGGCTACGTCCTGAGGATAGACGTAGGGGCCAGGACCTTCAAGAAGGAGCCCCTGGATATGAAGCTCGCGAAGGACTTCATCGGAGGCCGCGGTTTCGTCGACAAGACCATCTACGACGAGGTGCCCGTCGGGGCGGACCCGTTCGGCCCGCTCAACAAAGTGGCGGTCGCCCCCGGCCCGCTTTCGGGGATATTCACGCCCGCATCCGGCAAGGTCCAGTTCGGGACGCTGTCGCCCGCAACCGGCATAATCGGCGACTCGAACATGGGCGGCCATTTCGGCCCTGAGATCAAGTACGCGGGATATGACATGCTGATAGTGGAGGGCATCTCCGAGAAGCCCGTGACCGTTGTAGTCGATGACGACAAAGTGGAATTCAGGGACGCTTCCGACATATGGGGCAAGGGCTCGTTCGAAACGGAAGAGACGCTCAAAAAGCAGCTGGGCGCGGATTTCCAGATAGCGAGCATAGGCCCCGCCGGAGAGAACAAGGTCTATTTCGCCTGCATCAACCACGACTTCGGGCGCCAGGCCGGAAGGACCGGCATCGGCGCGGTGCTCGGCTCGAAGAAGGTGAAGGCGATCGCGGTAAGAGGAAGCAAGAGCATCCCCGTGGCCGACCCCGACGCGGTTCTCAAGGTGGGCATGGACCTGTACAGGAAGTGCTTCGAGAAACCGGGCCTCGCCGAGTGGACGCCCCTCGGGACCGCCGGCGTGACGCCCTGGGTGAACGAGGTCGGCGCCTTTCCTACCAAGAATTTCCAGACGACCTACTTCGAAGGCCACGAGAGGATCGGCGGCCAGGCGATGAAGGACAAGATCATCGTGACCGACAAGGGCTGCTTCGCCTGCCCCACGCCGTGCGGGAAGTACTCGAGGCTCAAGAGGGCGGGCAAGGACGTCTACGTGGAAGGGCCTGAGTACGAGACCATCGCGATGCTCGGCGGCGATTGCATGCTGCCTGAGATCGAAGACGTCGCCTACGCCAACAGGCTGTGCGACGACCTGGGGCTGGATACGATATCCGGCGGGGCCGTCATAGCGTTCGCCCTGGAGTGCTTCGACAAGGGCATCATAACTAAAGAGCAGCTGGGAAGGGACGTCTCCTGGGGCGACATAGGTTCCTTCGAGTTCCTGGCCAACATAATCGCAAAGAGGCAGGGCATGGGCGACTTGCTGGCGATGGGCACGAGGATCGCCGCCAACAGGCTAGGACATGACAGCATACGCTTCGCCACCCAGGTGAAAGGGCTCGAATGGAGCGGATACGACGCAAGGTGGGCCCCGGCGATGATGATATCCTACATGACCGCGGACATCGGCGCGCACCACAACAGGTCGTGGGCGATCACGTTCGATGTGGCCAAGGGAAGGGACACGCTGGAAGGCAAGGCGAAAAGGGCGGTAGAGCTGCAGAGGATAAGGCCTGCCTTCGACCTCATAGGCTGCTGCAGGCTGCAGTGGGTCGAGATCGGCTTCGAGCTGGAAAACTACGAGGCTATGTTCGAAGCGGTATTCGGAGAGAAGGTCACGTGGAAGCACATCTACGTCGCGGCCGACAGGCTGTGGAACATGAACAGGGTGCGGGCGATGCTCGAAATACCCGGGTTCGGAAGGAACGACGACTATCCGCCGAAGCGGTTCATGGAAGAGCCCGTCCTTTCGGGCCCGGCCAAGGGCAAGCTCATCGACAAGGCCTCCTGCGACAGGCTCCTCGACGACTACTACAAGGAGCGCGGCTGGGATGCGAACGGGCATCCGACGAAGGAGACGCTGGAAGGGCTCGGCCTGTCCGGATGCGTCGACGAGCTCAAGGCCGGAGGGCTCATGGCATGAGGGTAGGCGTCAAAGTAATGGGCCATGCCGTGGAGTTCTTCCCCGAGGACAAGAGGTCGGCATGGACGTACGAAGGAAGACAGGGCGAGAGCGTAAGGGACCTCATAGTGAATTCAGGAATAAAAAGCGAGCTGGTAATGAACGTCGCCTGCAAAGGAAGGATCATCCCCAAGGACACGCCGTTGGAAGACGGGATGGAACTGTTGCTGTTCACACCGGTCTCCGGAGGATGATTTGACGGAAGATATGGAAACCAAGGGTATCGGGATCGGCGGAGGGACTGCAAGCGCAGCTTTCAAGGACGCGGGGCCCCTCCTTACAAAAGAAGAGCACGGACTGGTCTACAGGGGCTTCACGCTGGACCCCTTCCAGGAGCTGGCCATTTCGCACATTGACCGGGGAAGCTCGGTGATCGTCTCCGCGCCGACGGGCGTCGGCAAGACGCTCATCGCGGACTACCTCATAGAGAAGATGTTCAGGCTGGGCCACAGGGTCGTCTACACAGCGCCCATAAAGGCCCTGTCCAACCAGAAGTTCAAGGAGTTCAAGAGGCTGCTGGGTGCAGAGAACGTCGGCATCGTAACCGGGGACGTGGTGATCAACTCCCTCGCCCCGGTGCTGATAATGACGACCGAGGTCTTCCGCAACATCCTCCATCTCTCCCCCCAGGACCTGACGGGCGTGACCCATGCGATCTTCGACGAGATCCATTACCTCGGCGATGAGGAAAGGGGCACCGTCTGGGAGGAGTCGATAATCTTCATGCCCGAGGACATGAGGCTGCTCGGGCTTTCCGCCACCATACCCAACGCGGAGGAGCTGGCGGAGTGGATAGGGTCCGTGAAGGGCCACGACGTCAAGGTGGTGCGGCACAACAAGAGGGCCGTACCGCTCAAGCACATGGTATTCGAAAGGGAGTTCGGCGAGGGCAACCTCGCTGAATACATCGACTTCAGAGCGAGGCAGGAAGCGGAGGAGCTGGCCCTGGGAGCCGACGAGAAGGATAGCTACGAGGACGGCGTAAGGTCCAGGAGGAAGCCCACCACGCACCGCGACCTCATAAAGCACCTGATAAAGAACGACAGGATACCGTGCCTGTACTTCGTGTTCTCGAGGAAGGGCTGCGAGGAGAGGGCCGTCGAGCTGGTGAGGGACACGGACCTGCTCACATCGGACGAGAGGCTTCTCGTGGACCGGGTGTTCGAGCGCAAGCTGGCGGGCATGGGCCTTGATTCTATGCCCAGCGTAACGGCAATGAGAAGGGCCGCCAGGCGCGGCATAGCCTGGCACCACGCGGGCCTGCTGCCGGTGCTCAAGGAGATCGTCGAGGAGCTCTTTGAGACCAGGCTCGTAAAGGTCCTGTACGCGACGGAGACTTTCGCAGTGGGGATAAATTTCCCCGTCAGGACGGTATGCTTCGATTCCATGAGGAAGTTCACGGGCGTGGATTTCAGGCCGATGACCATGCAGGAATACTTCCAGATGGCCGGCAGGGCCGGGCGCAGGGGGATAGACAAGATAGGCTACGTCTACGTCCTGGCCGACTCGGCTTCGTTCAGGCTGGACGACTATCCGACCATAGACGAAAGAAGGCTGGAGCCCCTGCGGAGCAGGTTCTCCCTCTCCTACAACACGGTGCTCAACCTAGTGGAAGGAAGGAGCCCCGAGGAGATAGACAAAGTCTTGAGGCACAACTTCGCCAGCTACCAGAACGACAACCAGAAGGCCTCGCTAAGGGCCCAGCTGGCGAACCTGAGAGCTTCCGACGAGGAATTCTCCGCCACGGCGTGCCGCGATTTCGGCACAGCCTCGTGCCCCGTCTACCAGGCGATGCTCAAAGAGGAGATGGCCTCCAACATCAAGAGGCTAAAGCGCGCCAGGAAGCACCAGAAGGAGAAGAAGTCGCTGCTGCAGACGAGGATCCAGGAGCTGAAGGCCAACCTCAAGGAGGGCAGGTACAAGGACTGCCCGAAGCAGAAAAGGCGGGAGTGCAAGGCCCTGCTGGCAAGGCGCCAGGCGCTCTCCTCGAGGGTGGACGAGCTGCAGGCGAGGCTCGCCGGCATGGCCCCGGACGAGAAGTACGTAAGGGAGTTCGACAGGAAGTCGAGGGTGCTCGAATCACTCGGCTTCATGGAAAGGCGAAGGCTTCTTCCCAGGGGGATCATGGCCAAGGAGATACACACCCAGGAGCTCTTGAGCACCGAGCTGGTATTCTCCGGGATGGTACACGGCGCTACGGTCCCTGAGGCAGTGTCGCTTCTTATGTGCGTGGACTACGAGCCCAGGCGCGGGGAGATGCCGGTGAGGGCCGTCCATTTCGACCTCGCCGGGGTGTATTCGATTATCGGCAGGATCGTGGAGGCGGAGGAGAGGTACATAGGCTCAAGCCAGATCAACTTCTTCACCGGGATGGCCGACATAGCCTACAAGTGGAGCTCGGGTACGGAGTTCCCCGAGCTGGTCAAGGCTTCCGGCTACGCTGAGGGCGACATAGTGCATTCCCTGAGGAGGACGATAGACCTAATGAGGCAGCTCAGGTCGGCCGGCCGGGCGGACGAGCTGCTCGCCTACAAGCTCAAGTCGTGCATGGAGAGCATCGACAGGGGCGTCGTTGAGGTGGTCCTCTAGGGAGGCGCGACGCCCGGCCGGACGGGCCCGGCATCACCTGCCGGCGAATGGTGCCGAACATGAACATTTCCATACAATTGTAGGAATAAGCGACCCCCTTGGCGAAGAAGTTCACGGAACCTTACGACAAGGGGGTGTTTTCATGGACGAGAAGATAGTCCCGCGTTGGGAATGGAGGACATTCGGTCCCGATTTTCCGGAGGACGAGAAGAATATCAGGAAGTTCGGCGAACCCGCCCCCAAGAGGAGCGAAGAGGTCTATGTGCTTTCAAGGATGAGCGACGAGAATACGAAGATCAGAGAAGGCCTCATGGACATCAAGATGCTGCAGGCGACCAACGCCGACAGGCTCGAGCAGTGGAAACCGGTGATGAAGGAGGCCTTCCCGCTGGACGTCGAGAAGCTGAAGAGGATCTTCGCGGTCTATAAGGTCGTGCCGCCGCGCTTCGAAAGGGAGGAGTACACGAAAGAGCAGTTCCTAGACGAGCTGGTAAGGACCAACAAGGACCTTAAAGTCGTCGAGGTCAGGAAGGAAAGGTATGCCTACACGATAAACGGGACCGCGGTGGAATTCGCAAGGACCTGGTTCAACAGCATGCCGCTGAAGACTTTCTGCGTGGAGCACGAAGACCCTGAGCTGGTCATGAAGACAGTCAGGGAGCTGGGGCTGGGGGGCTATCCCAACATCAACTACATCAAGGCGATGAAGAAGACGGTCGGCTTTTAGGCACGGGAGGAGGGAGCCGGCATGGACAGGAAGGCAGTCATTGACATAGGCACTAACTCCATCAAGTTCATACTCGCAGACATGGGAAAAGAAGGGCTTTTCGAAGCCGTGACGGACAGGAACAACATAGCGAGGCTGGGCGAGGGCCTGAAAGAGACGGGGCTGCTGGCGGCCGACGCGATGAGCCGCAACTGCGAGGCCGTGAAACAGTTCGCGGACATCGCCCGGGCCGAAGGGGCGAACGAGATCCTCGCCGTCGGTACGATGGCGCTAAGGAGCGCGAAGAACGCGGTCGATTTCACAAGGATGGTGAAAAGCGCCTCGGGGCTGGATGTCAAGGTACTCACGGGAGATGAGGAGGCCAAGTACTCCTACCTTGCCGTGGTATCCGGTATAGGCATCGGCAAAGGAAGGCTTGCGATCATCGACACCGGAGGCGGCAGCACGGAGTTCGTATTCGGGGAGGGCGACGCGCTCGGAAGGAGGTTCAGCCTGGACCTCGGCGCCGTAAGGATCACAGAGGAGATGCTAAGGTCTGACCCCGTAAAAGATTCCGAGGTCGATACGGCATACAAGTACGTGCTGAGATTCCTGTCGGAGAACGGCGTCCATACGAAAGTCGACAGGCTCGTAGGCATGGGCGGGGGCATCACCAGCATGGGAGCGGTCATGTTCAAGATGCCCGAGTACGACCCCGACAAGATACAGGGGAGCATCCTCAGCCTCGATGAGGTGGAAAGGCAGATAGGCCTCTATTCGGCCAACACCATCGAGCAGAGGAAGCTCATCGTGGGGCTGCAGCCCAAGAGGGCGGACGTCATACTCGCCGGCGCCCTGATCGTAAAGGCGATAATGAACAAGCTGGCGGTCCATGCACTTACGATAAGCGACAGGGGGCTCAGGCACGGTCTGTTGTACCACCTCGGCAAGACGAGAAGATAGGCGCGCGACGGACTTCACGCAATTCGAAGGAGGGTTCCGGGATGAGAAACAGGAGAATTGCCGTCCTCACGGCGTTAGTCCTGATCATTGCCTGCCTTGCCATCGGCGTGCGGGCGGCGAGCTTCCCTGAGAAGCCCATCAGGATAGTGAACTATGTAGCGCCGGGCGGAGTAATGGACATTACTACCAGGAAGTTCGTGGACATCGCATCGAAGTACACGAAAGCCGTCTTCGTCGTGGAGAACAAGCCGGGCGCCGGCGGGCTGACCGGCATGGAGTACGTGATCGAAGCGCCCAACGACGGCTATACGGTATTCGCCGCGACCAGCTCGAACATAATCACGGTGGTCTCGACGCAGTCCAACCAGGACAGGTACGTCTGGAGCTTCCAGTGGATATCGATGCTGATGAGAGACCCCGAGTGCGTCATCACGTCGGTGAACAACACGATCAACACATGGGTCGACATAGTGAGCGACGCAGTGGCGAAGAAAGGCAGCCAGATCTGGGTCGGGCCCTCTACGGGGGGCAACGACCACCTTGTGGCTCTGAAGCTCTGGGACAGGGCGGGTATCAAGGCGAAATGGGTGCCGTTCGAAAGCGGCCCAGCCGCGATGGCGGCCCTGATGGGAGGAGTCGGCGTGGCCTACGTGGGCAATCCCGCGGATATCACAGGAAGGCCCGACCTTAAGATCGCAGCCGTGTGCGCGCCCAATAGGCTGAAGCAGTTCCCCGACGTCCCCACGTTCAAGGAGCTCGGTATATCGGGAGTCGAGGATGAGATCATGTGGAGGGGCTTCGCCGTGGAGAAGGGGACCCCGAAAGAAGCCGTCGAGTGGTTGCAGGCTCTCGTCGACAAGGTGTACGCGGACCCCGAATGGATCAAGTTCTTCGAAGACCAGGCGATAGAGGTCACGAACTACAGGGAGGAACGCTTCACCCAGATAATCAAGATGAACATAGCCGACTCGACCGCCTACCTGAAAGCGGAAGGCCTGATTAAATAGGCGAGGACGGGCAGGGCGCACTCGAATCGGTGCGCCCTGCCCCCGTGAAGGAGGCGTTGACATGTCAATCACTTATTTTACGGAGGGCGCCGGCCTTGCCATCATGCTCGCGGCATTCGTGATAGCGACTCAGCTGGCCTACATAGTGACGTCTAGGACGGGGAAGAAGACGATGGCTGGGTTGGTCGCCATCAGCACGTCCTTCATCTCGCTGGGAATATTCGTCCTGGTGCTGAGCGCCAACTTGCAGACGTCCATGTTCAACGGCAACGAGGCGGCCATGATACCGAGGCTTTGGGCGGGGCTCCTGATTCCATCTTCGGCGTTCATGATCTACAGGGCCCTGACCGGATCGGAGGAGGGGGCGGAACCGGCGGGAAGGACCGACAAGGTAATAGCGGTCCTGTCCGCCCTTATCATCAGCGCGGCGCTTATGGACTACCTCGGTTATTTCATCTGCTCCGCGGCTTTCATCTTCATGTGCATGTACGCGCTCGGCTATAGGAAATTCCTCATGGCGCTGCTCATCTCAGGCTCATGGGTGGCGTTCTCGTATCTCGTCTTCTACAGGCTGTTGTACGTAAGCCTGCCTCTGGGCAGCATCATAAGGGCCGTTTTCGACATCTAGGCCGGGTTCGGGAGGTGTGATCCCAGTGGTTGTGACGAACCTTTTAAACGGCTTGGTAAGGATAATGAACCTCCAGTCTCTCCTTGTGATGACGGTCGGAGTCGTGGTGGGGATCCTTGCGGGGGCGATGCCCGGCATCTCCCCTTCGATGGGAGTGGCCCTTATGGTCCCGTTCACGTTCAAGATGGACCCTTCCAACGCGCTGATATCCGCCGTTACGATAAACACGCCGGGCACCCCGTCCGCCGCGGTCACGAGCTTCGACGGATATCCGATGTGCAAGCAGGGCAGGGCGGGATGGGGGCTCGGGATGTCGCTTGTGGCCTCGGTCGTAGGAGGCATCTTCAGCGTGATCATACTCATCGCCTTCGCCGGGCCCCTGGCCAAGGTAGCGCTCAAGTTCTGGCCGCAGGAGTACTTCTCGCTGGCCGTGCTAGGCCTTTCCGCGACTGCCAGCCTTGGCGGCAAGGACTGGCTCAAGGTGCTCGTGTCCACCCTGATCGGGCTGCTGCTGTGCACCGTGGGAATGGATCCGATACTCGGCGTGAAGAGGTTCAACTTCAACTACGTGCCGTTGTATGACGGCTTCACTTTCATACCGGCGCTGATAGGGCTGCTTGCGATAAGCGAGGTCCTCAGCGAGATATCGGAATTCAATTTCGTCACACAGAACGTCACGGCCGCGTTGAAGACCAGCTGGCCCGGTATAAGGGATTACTGGAAGGTGAAATGGACCATGCTGCGCGCATCCGTGATCGGCACCATAGTCGGCATATTCCCCGGCGCCGGCGCCACGATCGCGGCGTTCATCTCGTATGACATAGAAAGGCGCATCAGCAGGACGCCGGAGAGGTTCGGCACAGGCATCCCGGAGGGCGTGTGCGCGGGCGAGGCGGCGGACAGCGCATCGGTGGGCGGGGCCCTGGTCCCGATGCTGACGCTTGGCATACCCGGCAGCGCCACGACGGCTGTACTGATCGGCGCACTCATGATACACGACCTCCAGCCCGGCCCGGAACTGTTCACAAAACACCCGGACGTCGTCTTCAACCTGTACAGCTCGATGTTCGTAGCGAATATAATCATGTTGTTCGTAGGGACGTGGGGCAGCAGGATATGGGTTAACGTGACCAGGGTGAGGAAGGAGATCCTCTTCCCGTTCATATTCAGCTTCGCGCTCATAGGAAGCTACGCGGTGCGCTCTTCCATGGTCGACGTGGCCATCTGCATCGGCTTCGGCATCCTGGGCTGGATACTGAGGAAGTTCAAGTTCCCGCTGCCCCCGATGGTGCTGGGCATGGTGCTGGGCACGATGGCCGAGGTGAACCTTAGGCGGGCCGTGATGATAGGCGGGACGTGGGCCGTGTTCCAAAGGCCGATAAGCCTTGTTCTGCTGATACTGTCGGCCATGTCGTTCGCGCTTCCGATATACGGGGAGATAAAGAGGAGGAAGAAGAAGGCGGCCTGATACGTTATAGATAGTGAAAGACAGGTCAAGCTTAAGTTTGAAGTATGATGCCAATCCATGCATCGGGGGGTGATCAAGATGGCGGATGATAACGGCAGGAAGGAAGCCAGGTGTTGTTCCGATAACTGCGGCTCCTTCGGGTCCTTCGCCCTGGGTTTGGGACTTGGACTTGCCGCGGGCGTCCTGGCCGGCGTAATGCTCGCTCCTAAACCGGGGGAGCAGACGCGCGCCGATATCGCCGAGGCGGCGAAAAAAGCCGCCGGGAAGGTCAAGACCAAGGTCGAAGAACTGCTGAAGAAGGGCGAGGGCGGACAGGAACCCAAGACGGTGCTACAGGAGAACGAAGCGGAAGGAACTGAGGTTCCACCCATCTCGGAAGGGGAGTAGGTATGGAGATAACTCTGGACGGTTTCCTACGTACGGTATTGCTCGCGCTGGCGGGCGTGGCGATGGCCCTCCTGGCCTATCTGCTCTGGCAACTCGTGGGCCTCGTAAGGAGGATCAACGGCCTCGTGGACGCCAACAGGGGGAAAGTGGACGACACGCTGGGCGCTCTCCCCGGGGCGATCAAGAGCGCAGAGGAAGCCATGACGGGCATTAAAGCGGTGGCCGACGGCGCCGAAGGCGTCATCGGAAGCGTGAAAGGAATCACCGACAAGGCCGCGGACATGGTCGGCAACGTCGACAGGGTAGTTACGGGGGCGGCCTCTAGGGCCGGCGGGACCGCGGGCAACATCATCGAGATAGCCAAGACGGTTGCGGAGGTCTTCAGGTACTTCAAGGGACTGTTCAAGAAGAAGGATGACGACGGCACGGAACAGGGATGACGGACGTACGATGCTTGATGCCCAAGCAGGGTATACGCCCGCGGATGAGGCGTGCGTCCGGCAGGCCGGCGTGACGGGGATCATGCCGGCTTGTCATTTGCACCGGCGCTCGACGATGGTATCATGTGGATGGGAGGCTGACGCAACCTGAGGCGGACTCGGGGGTGGCTGGGTCCCGGTGGGTCCCTCGGTCTTCAAAACCGGTGGCGGGCACTTGTTGTCCGCGGTGGGTTCGATTCCCACACACTCCCGCCATAATAAGACGGCCTCCGGCGCCTAAAAAGCCGGAGGCCGTCGTCTGTTGTCGCCTAGAATGCCCAGCTCGCCTCCAATTCCGTCCCAGGCCAGTACGAGACGGTGACCCTCCTGAGGAAGAAACCGTGCGGCGCGGGGTAGCCGAACGAGCCGCTTACGCCTGGGTACCAGAATGCGGCCCTGTTCGCCGGCTTGATGAGCATGGTCGAGCCCAGGACGGTGCCGTTCATGCGGACGGTGAAGTACTCGCCCCGCTTTGATATCTCGACGACGTTGATCGCGTTGTTGACCATTCCCGGCGGCTCTGCGTTCTCGTTGAAGTAATCGAAATCCGAACCCTGCCATACCGAATACTCGGGGCCGGTGTAAGCCGGAGATGCCAAAGCGAAAGATGAAGAGTAGTTATGTATGGTGAGCCCGAAGAACTTGGCTACGGAGACGCCGTCTTGCCACTTGTCGTCGATGAGAAGGAAACTCATCCACTCAACGGGGTCGGTGCCGTAGTTTACGTAGAATTCGAACGTGCACTTGAAGTTGCCGCTGTAACCGTATGGTGCCGTTACCATGTAATCGGCCATCCACAGCCCCTGCTCGGTGAACGAATGGGTGGGACCGTCAGCGAACCAGGCGCCCTGCTCGTTCACGAGGTCTCCCTCGTCGATGAAATCGAATGTATAACTGGCCAGACATCCCGCGACCGAGGCTGCTATGACGAGAAGCACAAGAACAACGGGTATCCTTGCTCTCAGCATTTGCATCCCTCCGTATCGGATACTTAAGTGGGCAGCCGTGAAAAGCTGCCGTAGTAAACATTATTCATCAATGGCAATATTCCTCCAAGGAAAAGTAATAAGGAGGGTGATGTGCCGCCGGGCACCGTTTACGGTTTGCGGCAAGATAAGTCTAGGCCGGGGCTAGCGACCCGAGACGGCCTGGCCGGCTGCCGAAGAAGTCCGATATGGCTTTCTTCATGAGCGCGTGCCCTCCCGCGTTCGGGTGGATCCCGTCAAGGCATATGCGATCCTCGTAGTTCTTCTGCACGAGGAACCTCTCCCTTATGTCGATCAGCGGGGCCCCTATCTCCGAGGCGAGCTTCATCATGGAGAGGCTATAAAGCTCCTGCCACCTGTATATCCTGCTCAGGTCCCCCAGAAAGCGCATCACGTTGTCCTTGGGTATGCCGTCTTTCGTGACCCAGTCGAAGAACTTGAGCGGCGCCAGGGGAGGAAGCGTGAAGAAAACCGGCGCCATCCCGTTAGCGTCCGCCATGTGAGCTATGTCGGCTATCGCCTCTTTGAACACCGGCACCGGTATGCGCGGGCTGTGGTCGGAATCGGGATCGGCCCCCACTTCAGCCCAGTTGAGGTCGCAGTCGTTGCCGCCCAGCTCTATCAGCAGGGCGTCCGCCTTGAGGCCCCCCTTGATGGCCTCGGCGAACCGCTCCCTTGCCTCGACGGACGTCTGGCCCATCCTGGCGAGGTTGTGCACACGCATGCCCAGCCCTCTTGTGAGCGAAGTCACAGCACCGTCTCTGAGGATCGAGTACCTGCTTCGCGCCTCGTCGTAGACCACTCCCAGTATTACGGAATCACCCAGCACGCATACATCTTTAGGCATCTTTACCGCACCTTCCGACACATCAGAGACACGACATCTAGTAATTAATACTAGATTAAGGCTTGCCGCCTACCATGTCAAGCGAACGATACTGTTTTTACACGAGGTGCACAGCGTGATAAATTAATGTTAAGAAGATCCCATGGAGGTTGTGGCCATGCAGGAATGCCGAGACAAAGTGATCCAGTGGCTAACGAGGCTCGAGGGCACTAGCGCGCCGGGTTGGGACGAGCTGCCCGGAATCGAGCTGTACATGGACCAGGTGCTGACGATGCTCGAAAGGCAGTCCTCGGGTTACAGGGCAAAGGACGACGCCAGGTCGCTCACCGCGTCCATGGTCAACAACTACGTGAAGGACGGGACCATACAAAGGCCCGTAAAGAAGAAGTACAACAAGGACCACATAGCCAACCTCATCATGCTGGATACCGCCAAGCAGGTTCTGCCCATATCCGACATATCCAAGCTCCTAAACGCGAAGGGGGCAGAGATCTCCACCGAGGAGAAGTACAGGGTGTACCTCAAGTTGCAGAAAGAAGCGTGCGAATCCGTGGCGGAGAAGGTGCATGAGGCGATGGACTACATGGGGGACCAGTGCGACAGCACCCAGATGTTCATGCTCGCTTCGAAGCTGGCGCTCGAGGCGAACATCATGGTGTCGGCATCCAAGATGCTGATCAGGGAGATACTGACCGAACCCGAGGTGAAAGCTGAGGGCAAGAAGGCGCCCGCCAAAAAGGCCCAGAAGGCCAAGGCGGAGAAGAAAAAGCAATAGCAGGACGCGAGGCGGCGGGAAGGAGGAGTGCCCATGGATGGGACCAAGACCGTGAAAAGGCTTACCGCGATATCGTCGAAGGCCGGCTGAGCGGCCAAGATGGGTCCGGCGGACCTTCATAGGATAATGAGCCACATACCGCCGCAGGTAGCCGAGAACCTCATCGTGGGCACGGCCACCTACGACGATGCCGCCGTGTACAGCCTGGGCGGGGACATCGCCATAGTCCAGACGGTGGACTTCTTCACGCCCATAGTTGACGATCCGTACGATTTCGGCGCCATCGCCGCGTCCAACGCGCTGTCCGACATATACGCCATGGGCGCAAGGCCGGTGATAGCGCTCAACATAGCCTGCTTCCCCAGGGATCTGGGCGAGGAGGTGCTCGGGGCGATAGTGAAAGGCGGCGCCGAGAAGGTGAACGAAGCGGGCGCGGTCGTGGCCGGCGGGCACACAGTAGAGGACGAGGACCTCAAGTTCGGCCTCTCGGTGACAGGCATCGTGGAAAAGTCGAGGATAACGGCGAACTCCAACGCGAGGCCGAATGACATGCTGGTGCTCACGAAGGCGATAGGCACGGGGGTCATATCGACCGCGATAAAGAACGAGATGTGCCCCGAGGAGTCGGCAGAAGCGGCAAGGCTTTCCATGCTGGCGCTTAACAGGGCAGCGTCCGAGGCGATGGTGGAAGCGGGGGCGAGGGCCGCCACCGACATCACCGGATTCGGATTCTTCGGCCACCTATTCGAGATGGCGGAAGCTTCTGGGACCTCGGCCGAGGTATGGCTGGAGGATGTGCCGCTTCTGCCTGGGGCGGCAAGGCTCGCAGAGGAGGGCTTCCTTCCCGGCGGCGCAGCCAGGAACCGCTCCTGGCTGGCGGACAAGGTCGAAGTGGACGCCGGTGTGCCGATGTCGGTGGCGTCGCTGATGTTCGACCCCCAGACGTCGGGCGGCCTGCTTGTCGCGATTCCCGAGCAGGCCCTGGGAGCGCTCGTGCAGGGCCTGGAGGCCGGCGGATGCATGCACAGCGTCATAGGGAGGATGATCCCGCGCTCGGATCGCATGATAAGGGCACGGTTCAGAAGGCCTTAGCGCGTCAGAGGCAGCCGGGCTGCGGCTGATATTCCTTTTTACCGCGCATCGCGCCATGAGAGGTGAGGAGATGGCTTCTTCGAAGAAGGATGCGTCGAGCGTCCTGCCGTCGATAGATTCCCTGATCGGATCGGACGAGGGCAGGAGACTTTGCCTAACGTACGGCAGGGCGGCTACCGTAAAGCAGCTGCGTACCGCCATAGCGTCCTTAAGGGACGCCGGCGCCGGCAAGCCCGACAGGCAGGCTGCGGCATCATACGCCCTGGCTGCGGCGGAAGAGAGACTGGGATCCAGCGTACCGGGGCTCGTGAGGGTGATAAACGCGACCGGAGTGGTGCTCCACACGAACCTGGGGAGGGCGCCCCTGTCAAGCATTGCGATAAGAGCGGCGGTCGAGGCGGCAGAAGGATACAACGACCTCGAGTACGACCTGGTACAAGGCAGGAGGGGCTCGAGGCAGGCCCACATCGGCGGGCTCGCGGCTTCGATCACTGGTGCGGAATCCGCCATCGTCGTCAACAATAACGCGGCGGCGGTGCTGCTTTGCCTGGACGCGCTGGCCAAGGGCGGGAAAGTTGCGGTATCCAGGGGCGAGCTCGTCGAGATAGGCGGCTCATTCAGGGTGCCGGACATAATGTCGGTGACCGGCGCCGTGCTTATGGAAGTCGGGACTACGAACAGGACCAGGGTCTCGGACTACGAGAAGGCGGCGTCTGAGGGCGCAGTCGCGATACTTAAGGTACATCCCTCCAATTTCAAGATCACGGGCTTCACGTCCGAAGTCGGCGTAAGGGAACTGTCCGAAATCGCCAGGAAGCACAGGATCCCGTTCATATTCGACGTGGGCTCCGGGTGCCTTGCGAACGTTCAAGCGTTCGGCCTGCCTCCGGAACCTTCTCCGAAGGCCGCGATCGAGCAAGGCGCCGACGTGGTGACCTTCTCGGGGGACAAGCTGCTCGGAGGGCCCCAATGCGGCATCATAGCGGGGAAGGCGGATCTAGTGTCGAAGATATCCCGCTCGCCGCTCGCTAGGGCCTTCAGGGTCGACAAGATGAGGATAGCGGCCCTGGCCGCCACCCTGGCCCAGTACGAATCGGAGGACTCGGCGTGCGACATCCCGACGGTTGCCATGCTCAGAGAGCCGTTCGAGGAAATTATGTCGAGGGCCGTAATGCTCTGCTCGATGATAAAAGAGAGGACCGGTAGTACTTCCGCCGCCGGGCGCATCTCATTCCGGCCGGTGGAGACCCTTGACGAGGTAGGCGGGGGCTCACTGCCCGGAGCCGAGCTCAAAGGCGCCGGAGTGCATGTGAGCTCGTCTGACGTAAAGGCGTCCGAAGCTTCCGGCGCCCTTAGGGAGGCAAGGCCTGCGGTAGTCGCGCTGGAGCGGGCGGGAGGGATGCTCTTCTCGCTCAGGACAGTCAGGGACGCCGAGCTTGCTGTCCTTGCGGACGCTATAGCGCGCGCGTTCATGAAGGACACTGACAGATGAAACACCTCATACTCGGCACCGCGGGGCACGTCGACCACGGCAAGACCTCGCTGATAAAGGCCCTTACGGGAACGGATACGGACCGCCTTCCCGAGGAGAAGGCGCGCGGCATGACGATAGAGCTCGGTTTCACCCACCTCGCCCTGCCTTCCGGACTGGTGCTCGGCGTCGTCGACATGCCCGGGCACGAGAAGTTCATAAAGCACATGGCGGCCGGCGCCGGCGGCGTGGACGTGGCCCTGCTCGTGGTTGCGGCGGACGAGGGGATAATGCGGCAGACGGAAGAGCACCTCGAGATCCTCGAGCTGCTCGGGATAAGCAAGGGCGTGGTGGCGGTCACGAAGGCGGACCTGGTGGAGAAGGACTGGCTTGAGATGGTCGTAGAGGAAGTCCGCGGGCGCCTTGAGGGAACGAGCCTCGAAGCGGCGCCGATAGTGCCGGTATCCTCTGTCACGGGCGAAGGCGTCGCTAAGCTTGCGGCCGAGCTGGACGCAGTCTCGTCCAAGGCGCGCGAAAGGTCCGCCGAGCCGGCCTCCCGCCTCTACGTCGACAGGTCATTCTCCATGACGGGGCAGGGTACCGTGGTGACCGGCACGCTCCTGGGCGGGCCCGTCGCGGAAGGCGACAGGCTGGAGCTTCTCCCGCCCGGTAGGACGGTCAGGGTTAAGAAGGTCGAAGTGCACGACGAACAGGTGCCGCAGGCCGTACGCGGCCAGCGCGTGGCCCTAAACCTGGCTGGCATAGACAGGGATGAGGTCGAAAGGGGCATGGCCCTCGCGTCGGAGGGCTGGCTTGCCCCCACGTCCCTGATTGACGCCGAGCTAAGGATGCTGAAAGGCTCGCCTGCGATAGAGCACAACGAAAGGCTAAGGCTACACATAGGAACCGTCGAGGCTATAGCAAGGGCCAGGGTGCCGAAGCAGCCGCAGGGGGACACCGCTTTCATCCAGCTGGACGTCGAGGAGAGGATCTGCCCCGCGCGGGGCGACCGTTTCATCCTCAGGTCCTATTCGCCACAGGCGACTCTGGCAGGAGGGCGCGTGGTAATGGCGTCCCCCCCGAGGCGCAAGGTGGGCTCCGAAGAAGAGGCGGTGTCGATCGCAAAGCTCGCCTCGGCCGATATCGCCGTCGTGCTGGCAGAACTTGTAAGATCCGGCGCGAGGGCGAAGGGGGCGCAGGCCCTTCCCATGGAGGAGCGGGCCCTGAGGAGACAAGCCTACATGAGCGAGGAGGCCTTCGCTGCCGCGTCGGCCAAGGCCGTCGGGGAAGGCGCACTTGTGGAGCTTAAGGCAGAGGGCGTGCGCCACTTCATGGACGCCGCCTCGTACGGCTTCTTGGCAGACGGCCTCCAGGCGGCGCTTTCGTCGTACCATCTGGAACATCCTCTGAGGAAGGGGATGCCCAAAGAGGAGGCCAGGCAGAAGGCGATGCCCTGGCTCGACAAGAAACAGGCCGGAGCGCTGTTGGAGCGTGAGGCCGCAGAAGGGCGCATAACGCAGTCAGGCGAACTAGTAAGGCTTACCTCGCACGAGGTAAGGCTAAGCGAGAAGCAACTGGCCGCGGCAAGGGCGCTCGAGGCCTCCTTCAAGGAGGGCCTGCTGGCGCCGCCGGACCTGGAAGAGGTCATAAAGGCGTCGAAAGAAGGCATAGGCCCGATCGCGGATTACCTCGTAGGAGAGGGCATATTGGTAAAGGCCTCCTCAGAGATCACCTTCCACAAGGATGCGATAGGGATGGCCGTAAAGGCGGCCTCAAGCTTCGAGGGGCAGTTCACGGCCGCGATGCTCAGAGACGCCCTGGGGACGTCGAGGAAATACGCCATAGCGCTCCTGGAGTGGATGGACGCTTTGGAACTCACGCAAAGGAGCGGGGATTTCAGAAGGTTCAGGGAAGGCGGCGGGAAGGCACGGTGATCCTGAGGGCAGGGCTCGCTTTTCGCCACCGCCGTATGGAAAGAGCGCCCCTACGGTGATATAATCACTCACAGTGACAACTGCATAACCTGCATGGGTGCCCCACCGCGTGGGGATAATAGGGAAGAGGCACCGGGGAGATATGAAGAACGGTCTCCGGCAAGCCCGCGGTCCCGCCACTGTACGCGACCGGAAAAGCCCGAGCCACTGGCAAGAAGCCGGGAAGGCAAGGGCAGCGCCAACAAAGGTCGCAAGCCAGGAGACCTGCCCGTGCAAGTAGCTGTTCCGCCTTCGTGGAAAAAGGGGGATGCAGGCCTAATTGGTCTACTGAGCCCGTTCACCGAAAGGTGAGCGGGCTTTCATCTTTCAGGGCTTGCAAGTCACTACCGTCCTATACTAAGGAGGTAGTGCAGATGAGAAGATCGACTATACTTGCGATGATAGCGGTGCTGCTGCTGTCGACGTTCGCGTCCGGGGCCGCAAGGAGCGCGGGCTATCCCCTGTCGGTGAAGGACGCCACGGGGACCGAAGTGACGATAAAGGAAGAACCAAGGAGGATAGTGAGCATAGTTCCCAGCGTGACGGAGATGCTCTACGCGGTGGGCCTAGGCGACAGGCTCGTCGGGGTGACCGCATGGTGCACCTATCCGGAGGAGGCCAAGAAGGTCGACAAAGTAGGGGACGTGAACATAAACATCGAGGCGGTGCTCGCGAAGAGGCCGGACCTGGTGGTGGCGGACACGAGCATGAGCGGCAACACCATATCGAAGATCAGAGAGCTCGGGGTGAAAGTGCTCGCCATAAAGGCCGACAACGTCTCCGAGATGCTCGAAGCGCTCAAGCTGCTGGGCAAGGTAGGCGGCAGGGAAGCCGAGGCGGATGCCCTCGCGGCTTCGCTCTCGTCCAGGATCCGGAAGGTCCAGGACCTGGCGGCCAAGGCGAAGAGCAGGCCGTCCGTGTTCGTGGAGATATGGAACGAACCCCTTATGACCGCTGGCAAGGGCACGTACGTGGACGAGCTGGTAAGACTCGCCGGCGGCAGGAACATAGCTGAGGGCGTGACGGGCTGGCCCGTGTTCAGCCAAGAGACCGTCATCAAGGAGGACCCCTACCTGATAGTGCTCACGAACTACAACAAGGCTGAGGTCCTCTCGAGGAAGGCCTGGTCGGACCTGTCAGCAGTAAGGTCGGGAAGGGTCGTCGAGGCGAACCCGGACCTTCTGGTGAGGTCGGGGCCGAGGCTGGTCGACGGACTGGAGGAGCTCGCCAGGTTGCTACATCCGGAGTTGTTCAAGTAATCTCGCGAGGTGGTCGAAGATGCCAAGGAGAAGGGCCGCGGGCTCACTAATAGCGGTGCTGGTCGTTTCCGTGGCCGTCCTTATGGTCTCGGCCTCGGTGGGGACGGTGGGCGTGCCTGTCGCCGAGACGCTGAGGTCTGTGGCGGGCTGCCTTCCCGGAAGCATACGTACGGCCCTTGGCATAGCCGGCGCCGACCCCGCGTACGAAGCGATAATAATGAAGGTCAGGCTCCCGAGGATCATGCTTGGCTTCGCCGCGGGCGCAGCGCTCGGCGCCGCCGGAGCGTGTTACCAGGGGCTGCTGGGCAATCCGCTGGCCGACCCGTACATAATTGGCGTCTCGTCCGGCGCGGCGCTCGGGGCGAGCATAGGAATAGTGCTCACGTCCGGGAGCATGGCGGCGTTCGGCGGCACCATACCGCTCTTCGCTTTCGCCGGAGCCGTCGCCTCCATGGTGCTTGTGATGGCGCTGGCACAGATAAAAGGCAAGATACAATCCGAGAGCCTTCTTCTGTCAGGAGTCGTGGTGGGCTCCTTCATCTGGGCGCTCGTCTCATTTACGATGCTGGCGGCCGGCGAGGACCTGCCCAAGGTCATGATGTGGCTGATGGGCTCGCTCTCGGCCCGCAACTGGGGCCATTTCGCCATGTCCGCCCCCTATATAGCATTGGGCATCGCGGCGCTGATGATCATGTCCAGAGGCTTGAACGTGATATCGATGGGCGAGGAGCAGGCCCGCTTCATGGGCCTGGGCGTCGAGGGCTTCAAGAAGGCCGTGATAGTGGCCTGCTCGCTGGCCACGTCGGCCGCAGTCGGCGTGTCCGGGATAATCGGTTTCGTCGGGCTGATAGTGCCCCACATGGCGAGGTACATGACGGGTCCCGACCATAGGGCTCTGATACCCGTATCGGCCCTGGCCGGAGGCGCGCTGCTAGTCGCGGCGGATACGGTGGCACGCACCGTGATCTCCCCGGCCGAGCTGCCCGTGGGTACGGTGACGGCGCTCGTCGGCGCGCCGTTCTTCTTCTACCTCCTCAGGAGGTCGAGGAAGGAGGGGAAGCCCGGAAGATGAAAGTGCGCATGGAGAGGATATGCTATTCCTACGGTGCCAAGGCTGCCCTTACGGAAGTGACGGCCTCGGTGCCGTCCGGCAGCCTGACGGGGATAATAGGGCCCAACGGCTCCGGCAAGAGCACGCTGCTTAGGATACTGGGCCACGTGGTGAGGCCGGCCTCGGGAAGGGTGCTGTACGACGGGGCTGACATCTCGTCCATGCCGCCCATGGGCAGGGCCAGGCTGATAGGCGCCGTCCTTCAGGACCCGGGCGCTCAGTTCGCCTTCACCGTGGGGGACGTCGTCGAGATGGGCAGGTTCCCCTACAACGGGCTGCTGGGCAGGTCCGGACGCCGTGACACCGAGGCGGTCTGCGATGCGATGCGCATGGCCGGGGTACGGGATCTTAAGGGAAGGCAGATAACCGCGCTCTCATCGGGCGAGCGGCAAAGGGTGTTCATAGCTAGGGCGCTGGCGCAGGAGCCCAAGGTTATGCTGCTCGACGAGCCCACGTCGCATCTAGACATTTCCTACCAGCTGGAGATCATGGAGATCCTGAAGGGCCTTGCGTCTTCGGGCACCACGGTGATCATCGTGATGCACGACCTCAACCTCGCGGGCCTGTACTGCGACAGGCTGATAGCGCTGAAGGAAGGCCGCGTGGTGTCCGAGGGCCTGCCGGATGACGTGCTGACGGCGGACAACATACTGGAGATCTACGGCGTACGGGCCGTCGTCAAGAACAACCCGGAGACGTCAAGGCCCGGTATCGTGATGCTTACTCCCAGCTCGAAGCCATAAGGCGGACGTACGGGCCGTGCATTGTCGACGCCGCGAGGATGCGGCGGGATTTTTGCGCCCCGCAGGAGATTCAATCCTCCTGCGTTTCGTTATTTGATTGTCGGCGAATCGGGCGCAAAGGCACCACTTGGTTTATAATTGTCTAAAAGCTTTATGAAGTGGGGGCAGCTTCCTTGAAAAACTGCAGCGGAAGGATCGAAGACGCTCTGGTCCAGGTCTACACTGGCAACGGCAAGGGCAAGACGACGGCGGCCCTCGGCCTTGCGATGAGGGCCGTAGGACACGGCTTCACCGTCAGGGTGATACAGTTCATGAAGGGCTCGACCTACTACGGCGAACTGTACGCGGCGGAGAAGTTGGCACCGGAGCTCGAGATATACCAGTTCGGCAGGGGCTGCAGGATACAGGACCGGATCAAGGAGGGCGCGGCGAAGTGCGACATGTGCATGGAGTGCTTCGTGACGCGGGGCAACGTAACGCGCACGGACCTGGAGCTGGCGGCTGAAGCGTACGTGCTGGCGCTAAGGACGCTGAAGAACGCCGAGGCGGACGTGGTCGTGCTGGACGAACTCACCAACGCCGTACGATACGACCTGCTGACCGTGGAAGACTGCGTGAAGCTGGTCGGATCCAGGGCCAAGGGAGTAGAGGTCATAATCACCGGCAGGGACGTGCCCGAGGAGATAGTCGCGATAGCGGACCTGGTCACCGAGATGAAGCTCGTCAAGCATCCCTTCGACAAGGGGATAGGGGCCAGGAGAGGGATAGAATACTAGTCGGCGCGACAAACGCGCGCCATCCAAATGGGGGAGTGAAAATGTCCTACTATGATAGGGGAACGTACGGAAGAAGGCCCGGCTTCCTGGGCTATTTCCTGGCGTCCCTCGCCGGGGTCCTTATAGGGGCCGTATTGGTGGGAACGATACTCCTGAACCTGCCGGTCCTGCAAAGCGGCGGCGCATCGGACGGCGCTTCGTCTACAGCGCAGGGGAGCGCCTCCTCCGGCGGGCTGCTCTCGCCGGGGACCGATTCGATATTCAGCCCGGTCGCCGACGTCGCGCAGATGGTGGGACCATCGGTGGTCAAGGTGGCCACGAAGCAGCAGGAGGTAGTGTACTCCTTCTTCGCGATACCTATGGTGCAAGAATCCGAGGGCCTCGGCTCAGGGGTGATAATATCGTCCGACGGGTACATAATCACGAACGCGCACGTCGTGAGCAACGTTACGGAGGCCAAGGTGACGCTGAACGACGGGAGGGAGTTCACCGCGAAGATCGTCGGCTCAGACGACTACACTGACGTGGCGGTGCTCAAAGTCGATGCGACGGACCTGCCGGCGGCGAAGCTTGCGGATTCGGACTATCTGAAGGTCGGCGAGCTGGCAGTGGCCATAGGAAACCCCTACGGCTTCGACCATACGGTAAGCGCCGGCGTTGTATCGGCGCTCAACAGGTCGCTGGACATGGATAACGGGATCACGCTGGCCGGCATCATACAGACGGATGCGCCCATCAACCCGGGCAACTCAGGCGGGGCGCTCGCATCAGCGGACGGGCTCGTGATCGGCATAAACACGGCGGTCATGGAGAACGCCCAGAACATCGGATTCGCCATCCCGATAAAGGCGGCCATGGCTGCGGCCGACGAGATCATAAAGTACGGCAAGGTCAAAAGGGCGTACATCGGCCTTGCGGAGTACATCGACGTCACCGAGGACATCGCCTCGCGGTACGGCCTGGCTTCGAAGGCGGGAGTCATGGTCTACAGCGTGGACCGTACGGGCCCGCTGGCCAAAGCCGGCCTCGTGAGGGGCGACATCATAACGGAGCTGGACGGGAAGGCCATCCAGTCGGGCTCGCAGATAAGGGATTTCATCAATTCCGCCGCCATAGGCGGCAAGGTGCAGATAACTTACATAGACAAGAACGGTAAGCAGAAGACGGTCGAAATCACGATGACCGAGATGCCATGAACGGAGGGGACCGATGCAGACCGGGCTTAATTTCAGGATAATCAACTACCCTTTCATGGGAACCGGCGTCAACACCGAGAGGCTGATGCTCATGGCCAAGCTGTGCTATTCGCCGATAGGCGCAGACAGGATCGCGGACATGGTCACGGGCGAGGACGGCACCGTATCAGACGACGAGACCGGGCGCTTCGTGCGCGGACTCATATCCTCAGGGCACATGGGCGCATTGGAGCACTGGTACACGAGCTTCGCGGTCGAGGGCTATTCCAGGGTGTCCAGCCAGCAGAACGACCGGCACAGGATAATGAAGATGTTCAAGGACCACGGCTGCGCGGTAGGCTACGTCTGCGACCCCGAGCAGGGCTGCGCCGACACATCCCAGCTTCAGCAGTCCCAGAGGTACGTCAAGGAAGAGGATTTCAACTACGTCGTGCCCCCGAGCGTGAAAGCGCACGCAGGGTTCTACGAGAAGTTCGTCAAGCTGCAGGAGGAGGTCCAGGCCCTTCAGGATTACGGCTTGAACGAGGCCGGCCTTCCCGCGGAGGACGTGCGGTTTGCGCTCACTAACGCGACCGAGACGAGGTTTGTGATTACTACGAACGCGCGCCAGCTAAGGCATATGTTCAACCTGAGGTGCTGCGCGAGGGCGCAGTGGGAGATAAGGGCGCTCTTCGACGGGCTGCTAGAAGAGTACAGGAAGATAGCGCCCAACGTCTTCTGGAGGGCGGGCGCTTCGTGCGACGAGTACGGCTACTGCCCTGAAGGGGCGATGTCATGCGGCAAGGCGCCGACGCTTAAGAAGCTCAAGGAGATGGCGGGGCTCAGATAGCCTCCGTTAACCGATGGGACTATTGAAGGGGACAACCAAAGACGGGACCGTGCCGGAGGACGCGCAGGCGATGACGCCAGAGATCCTGAAGAGGAAGAACCTCCGGCACAATTATAAATGGGCGGTCACCGACGGTGTGCTCGCCTATGTCTCTGCGGGCATGGTTCCGCCCTTCATATCGATCATGGCGCTCACATACGGCGCGAACGCTATAGGCATATCCATGGTCAACCTGCTTCCCTCCCTGGTGAACACCCTCCTGTTCCTGCCCTTCGCGGGGGTGGCCGAGCGCAGCAAGAGCGTCAAGAAGCTGGTGTTGCTGTCGGGGTATCTCACAAGGGCGGTATTCCTAGCGATGGCCTTCATACCGTTCATGCCCCAGGGCTGGAAGGCAGACCTTGTAATAGGGCTGAACGCGCTGCAGGCGGTGCCCTCGGTGCTGTACCTGATCGTATGGACCGACATGATGGGAGTGTCCTTCCCGCAAAACGAGTGGGGCGCCGTCTTCTCAAGGAGGAACGCGCTCGCGAACCTGGCGGCGGTGATGGGCACTATCGCTGCTGGATACCTCATTGACTGGCTCCCCGGTGAGTGGGGCTACGTCGCGATCTTTGCGATATCCGGTGTCACCGGCATGCTCTCGATATACGCGCTGCAGCACATCAGGGAGGTGCCATCTCCGAAGGCCGAGGCGAGGAGCATATCGGTGTTCAAGAGGCTGGCGATGCCGTTCAGGGATGAAAAGCTGGGGAGGCGTTTCGCCTACTTCTCGGCGGGCCTTTTCCTGTACAACCTGGGTATATACCTGTCGGCCCCCGCCTTTCCGATGTTCTACGTCAGGGAGCTGGGACTTTCCAAATCGATGATAAGCCTGCTTAACACCGCAGGAACCCTGTTCGTGGTGCTGACCTCGCCTTTCTGGGGGAGGCTGTCGAGGAAAAGGGGCAACGCGATAGTCTTCGCCTATTCGACGATATGGCAGGCGCTGTTCCCCTACTTCTACTACCTTTCGGGGAAGGACCTGGGGATGATGTTCGCCTGGCAGGCCATACTGGGCTTCGGCGTGGCTGGCTACAACCTTTCGATGTTCAACCTGGGGCTCGAGTACGTGGACGAGAACGAGCGGCCAAACGGCATAGCCGTCACCAACACCGTCATATTCCTCTCCGGCACGATAGGGTCCCTGATCGGAGGACCACTTATGGTGGCGAAGGGGATAGGGCCAACGTTCCTCGTTTCGACGATAATAAGGGTGTTCGGCTGGGCCGTATTCCTCGCGGTTTTTGAGCCTTCCAAGATAATGGGGAAGGTATTTGGCAAGCTCGAGTCGAAACAGACAACGACGAAAGGAAGCAAGAGGGCCGAGGACCGAAGCTGATGCTGATGAGGAGGAAGGGCAGATGAAGCTCATTCTTGCGATAGTCAGGGACGATACGATGAGGGTACTCAACGAGACCCTTACGGATGCGGGCTACATGTTCACCAAGGTGGCAAGCAGCGGCGGGTTCCTGAAACTTGGGAATACTACCCTCCTTATGGGCGTAGAGGACGCAAAGGTCGAAGAAGTGCTCATGATGATAAAGGACTGCTGCAAAACCAGACAGGAGTACATGTCGCTTGGTGTGCCGATACCTTCGCAAGGAGGGTTCGTCCCTCCGCCGGTGAAAGTGGCGCATGGCGGTGCGACGGTTTTCGTGATGGACGTTGAAAGTTTCATAAAGGTCTGAAATTGATAATTACTTATCAAATGCTGGAGAGGCGCACCGCGGAAAAGCGGTGCGCCTTTGCGGTACTGAAAATAAGACAGTCGTATTATTGTGAAGGGAGGTACAAAACAGATATACTTAACGAGTAAGATACTGTGGAGAATGAACAATGAAGACCGTTAAAGTGTGCGTCGGAAGTGCCTGCAACATCAAAGGCGCCCCAGATGTGATCGAAAGGTATAAGAGGCTCATCGAAGAGAACGCCCTTCAGTGCGACGTTGTACTGAAGGGATGCTTTTGTATGAAGAACTGCTCCTGCGGTGTTTCCGTCGAACTGGACGGGACGGTCCTTAACGGGTTGGACCCGGACGAGGCCGAAGTCCAGTTCAGGAAGTTGATTATGGGGGAGTGAAAGCCCATGCCTGCGATTCAAAGCGTCCCTTCGAATTGCAGGGACTGCTACAAGTGCATACGGTACTGCCCCGTAAAGGCGATCAAAGCGTCCGGGGGCCACACCGAGATCGAGGATGAGCTCTGTATCGCATGCGCCGAATGCGCGATAGTGTGCCCCCAGGCCGCAAAGGTCGTAAGGGATGACAGGGGCCCCGTCATGGCAAGGTTGGCGTCGGGCGCCACCTCGGCCCTCATACTGCACCACGCGTTCAGGTCCTCGTTCCCCGGAATCGACCCTGCCAGGGTGGCCGGGGCGGCCAGGAAGCTGGGGTTCACGCATGTCTCAAGCACCGCCAAGGCATCCGCCGCGACGGTAAGGGCCCACCTGGAGTCCGCCGGGACATCCGCGAAGAAACCCGTCATAGCGTCATACTGCCCCGTCATAGTCAACCTCATCGAAAGATACTACCCGGAAAAACTGGAGAACCTGGCCCAAGTAGCGACCCCCATGGTCGCACAGGCGCGGAAGCTGAGGAATAAGCTCGGCCAGAGCTGCTATATAGTTTACGCCGGACCTTGCATCGCCTCAAAGGGTGAGGTCGAAAGGCAGGAATACAGGGGACTCGTGGACTCCGTACTCACGTTCGGCGAGCTGGCCTCCATATTCGACAAGAAGGGCTTCTCCATAAAAGATTGCCCCGAGGTTGAGTTGGAGGACGAGTGCCACGTCACGGAAGAAGACGAGGCGCCGGAAGACGGGCAGGTAGTAAAAGGCGGGCAGTACGCAGGTGAGATATCGGTCCTTGGGATAGAGGGGTCCATGCACGCTCTGGGCCACATGGACGACTACTCGGACTTCTCGCTGCTGGACCTTGCGGCCTGCGTGGACTGCTCGCTGTGCGGACCGTCGGGCACGAAGGGGAAGGCCGGCCGCATGAGCCTCATGAAAGCCAGCCTGCGGCACGCCGCAAGCGCGAACGGTGAGGAAATCGAGCTCTTCGACACTTCGGCGGTCTATTCATCGAAGGACGTCAGGAAACCGGAACCTCCCGAGGCGATGATAACCAAGGTGCTCTCGAAGATCGGCAGGGGATCCAAGGACGACCGCACCGACTGCGGGGCCTGCGGCTACTACACGTGCCGCGACCTTGCGATCGCGGTCACCAGGGGACTCGCGGAACCGGAGATGTGCATGCCGTTCATGAAATCGGGCGCCGAAGCCATGGGCAACCTCGTGGTTAACGAGTCCCCCAACGGCATACTGGGCGTCAGGAGCGACATGACGGTCGTGCTCACCAACCCTGCGATCTGCCGCATAACCGGGCTGTCCGCGGAATCCATGGTCGGCAGGCCGATCCCGGACATCTTCGAAAAGGAGCCCTTCAAGACCGTATTCGAGACCAAGACGACCGTTATCAGGCATACGAACGGCAACTGCGGCCTTGAAAGGGCGAAGGAAGCCTACATGCACCTGCAGTCGAAGGACATGGTGGTGCTGATAGTATCCGACCTGAGCCGCGAGTTCAAGGACAAGGAGGCCCTTGTCAAGGAAAGGCGGGAGACCGCCGAAAGGGCAGGAAGGGTCATAGAGAACCAGATGAGGGTCGCCCAGCAGGTGGCAGGCCTCATGGGAGAGGCCGCCGCCGAGACTAAAGTACTGCTCTCCAGGCTTATGAAGCAGCTCGAGGAGGGTTCGGAGGAATGAGCTCCGGCCTGTACTACGAGGCCTCATACTCGTCCTTGTGCAAGCATGGCGAGACGATCTGCGGAGACAGGGTCGAGATAGTCAAAGCCTCGGGTTCGATAATGGCCGTGCTGTCCGACGGCCTCGGATCTGGCATCAAGGCAAACGTGCTCTCGACGCTGACGACGAGGATCGCCACTTACATGCTCAAGGAAGGCTCGGGCATAGAAGACGTCGTCGACACGATAGGTAGGACCCTTCCGATATGCCAGGTAAGGGGAGTGGCCTACTCGACGTTCTCCATAGTGAGGCTCTCGGAGGGAGGCGTCGGTAACATCGTGGAGTACGACACTCCGGACATCTTCCTTTATAGGGAAGGCACGGTCACGAAGATCAGCACGAAGAAGCGCAAGGTGGCCGAGAAAGAAGTCCTGGAAGGCAGCTTCGAGGTCAAAGACGGGGACCATCTGTTCATGGTCTCTGACGGGGTGATACACGCAGGCCTCGGGGATGTGCTAAACCTCGGCTGGCAATGGGAGAACGTGGCGGAGTACATAAGGAAGACCGTTCCGAAGGCGAGGGGCGACAGCGCGCAGCTCTCTAAGTGGCTTACGGGAGTGTGCGACCAGTTCTACGGGGGCAAGCCCGGCGACGACACGACGGTGGTGTGCATAGCTGCAAGGCAGCCCAGGATGACATCGGTGGCCATAGGGCCGCCCAGCAGGAAGGAACTGGACGCGGAACTCGTAAGGAAGTTCATGGCAAGGCCGGGCAGGAAGATAATCTGCGGAGGGACGACGGGGAACCTCTTCGCAAGGGAGCTCGGCGCGGAGATGGAGATAGACCTCGGCACCGGGGGGGACGGGATTCCTCCCATGGCGAAGATGAAGGGCGTGGACATGGTGACCGAGGGGATAATAACCCTGACGAGCGCCCTGGACAAACTGGGCGCCGTGGATGCCGGCGAGATGACGAAGGCCGGGATGACAGGGCGGGACGCGGCATCGCTTTTGGCTAAGGCGCTGCTGGATGCGGACAGGTTGGATTTCTTCGTCGGCAGGGCCAAGAACGTGGCCCACACCGACGCAGCGTCACTCGTGGATTACAGGTTCAAGAGCCAGGCTGTGGACGCCGTCATCAGGATGATGAGGGCGTTAGGTAAAGACGTCAGCGTAACTTACTACTAATCAACCCAAGGAGGTTAATGCCGAAATGACCCAGGATCTTAGCTCAGCGCGGAAATTCGAGAAGATCAATGGCATCATCGAGAAAAACGGTAAAAGTCAGAGCGCGCTTATACCGATCCTCCAGGCGGTACAGACCGAGTACAGGTACCTGCCTGAGGAAATCCTAACCTACATCGCGACAGCGCTCGGCATACCGGCCGCCACCGTGTTCGGCGTGGCGACCTTCTACGCGCAGTTCTCCCTTGAGCCCAAGGGCAAGTACGTGGTAAGGGTATGCGACGGTACCGCGTGCCATGTCAGGGGTTCGATGCCGGTCTACGACGCCATCATCAAGAAGATCGGCCTCAAGGAAGGGAAGTTCACGACGTCCGACCTCAGGTTCACGGTCGAGACCGTAGCCTGCCTGGGAGCGTGCGGGCTCGCGCCCGTGCTCATGGTCAACGACAAAGTATACGGGCAGATGACGGCCGAAGCGGCCGAGATCATCATCGATGCCCTTCTGAAAGAGGAGGGATTGGTATGAGCAGGGTGACTAGCGAAAAGCAGCTTTCGGAGCTCAGGGAGAGATACCTGTCGAAGCTGTCCTCCTTCGGGAAGCGCGTCTTCGTGTGCGTAGGGCCCGGATGCATACTCTCGGGCGGGATCGAAGTCTACGACGCCCTGAAGGCGGAGCTCGACAAGCGCGGCATCAACGCGGTCCTGGACGACGAGAAAGTGGACGAGAAATCGGTCAACGCGATTAAGACGGGATGCCACGGCTTCTGCGACATCGGGCCGCTGGTGAGAATCGAACCCGGCGCGATTACGTACTGCCACGTAAAGCCCGAGGACGCATCCGAGATAGTGGAAAAGACCCTCGTCGGCGGACAGGTCATCGAAAGGCTCCTCTACAAGGACCCCAAGACGGGCAAGCCGATTACCCACGAGTGCGAGATACCTTTCTACAAGAAGCAGATAAAGGTGGCCCTGGCCGGTTCCGGCAGGATCAACGCCGAGGACCTCAGGGAATATATAGCCAACGGCGGCTATGCCGCTCTGGCGAAGTGCCTCACCTCGTTGACACCCCAGCAGGTCATAGACACCGTACTCGAATCGGGCCTCAGAGGAAGAGGCGGCGGAGGCTTCCCCACGGGCAGGAAGTGGGGTTTCGCAGCGGCGCAGGTCAACGACGTAAAGTACATGGTCTGCAACGGCGACGAGGGCGACCCGGGGGCGTTCATGGACAGGGCCGTCATGGAAGGCGACCCGCACAAGGTGATAGAGGGCATGGCCATCGCAGGCTATGCCATCGGCGCGCGCTACGGCTACATCTACGTCAGGGCCGAGTACCCGATCGCCATCAAGAGGCTCACCAGGGCCATCCAGCAGGCGGAGGAGATCGGCCTGCTAGGCGACAACGTCCTCGGCACCGACTTCGCGTTCCACCTCAAGATCAAGGAAGGCGCCGGCGCTTTCGTGTGCGGCGAGGAGACCGCCCTTCTTGCGTCGATAGAGGGCAAGCGCGGAATGCCAAGGTCCAGGCCGCCGTTCCCCGCGGTTAGCGGACTGTTCGGCAAGCCGACGATCATCAACAACGTTGAGACCCTTGCCAACGTGCCCATGGTCATCAACAAGGGGCCCGCGTGGTTCAAGTCGATGGGGGTGCCCACCAGCACCGGCACGAAGACATTCGCGCTCACCGGCAAGGTTAACAACACCGGCCTTATCGAAGTGCCGATGGGGACCACCCTCAGGGAGATCGTGTTCGACATCGGCGGCGGCGTGAAAGGCGGCAAGAAGTTCAAGGCCGTGCAGATAGGCGGGCCTTCCGGCGGATGCCTGACCGAGCAGCACCTCGACATGCCCCTGGATTACGACTCTCTGCAGAAGGCCGGCGCCATGGTCGGCTCAGGCGGCATGGTCGTCGTCGACGAGGACACCTGCATGGTGGAGATGGCGCGCTTCTTCATGAACTTCACGCAGAAGGAATCGTGCGGCAAGTGCGTGCCCTGCCGTGAGGGAACCAAGAGGATGCTGGAGCTGCTCACCAAGATAACCTCGGACAAGGCCGACAAGGCCGACGTCGAGACGCTTCTCGAGATAGCATCGGTGGTCAAGGACAGCTCCCTTTGCAACCTAGGCAAGACAGCTCCCAACCCGGTGCTCACCACGATGAAGTACTTCAAGGACGAGTACGACGCGCACATAGACGACAGGATGTGCCCCGCCCACGTTTGCAAGGCGTTCGAGCACTACGAGATACTCCCCGAGCTGTGCAAGGGATGCGGCAGATGTAAGAAGGTGTGCCCGGTGGAGGCCATATCCGGCGAGCTGAGGGCGCATCATGTCATAGACTACGACAAGTGCATCAAGTGCGGGGCGTGCGCCGAGACGTGCGCGTTCAACGCCATCGTCAAAAGGTGAGGAGGTAAAGGCATATGCCGATCAACGGATATATTACCGTAGACAATATGAAAGTGCCCCTAGAGGGCGAGGATAATCTGCTGAAGGTAGTCCGCAAGGCTGGGATAGACCTTCCCACCTTCTGCTATCATTCGCAGCTTTCCAGCTACGGCGCGTGCAGGATGTGCGTCGTCGAGGTGGAGCGCATGGGCATCGTGGCCTCGTGCTCGGTGCCGCCTGCGGACGGCATGGTCGTAAAGACCAACACCGAAAGGCTCAGGAGGATAAGGAAGACCATCCTCGAGCTGCTCTTGGCAAACCACGACCGTGAGTGCACGACCTGCGGCAAGAGCAGCCAGTGCAAGCTCCAGGAGCTGTCCGAGAGGTTTGCCGTGTCCGAGCTCAGGTTCGGCAAGGGCGACAAGAGGTACGCCATAGACCACAGCACGCCCGCGGTCGTGCGCGACCCCAACAAGTGCATACTCTGCGGGGACTGCGTCAGGATGTGCGCCGAGGTACAGGGCGTGGGCATACTGGACTTCATGTACAGGGGATCGAAGGCGATGGTGGGCCCGGCGTTCGGCAAGCCGCTCGCCGAGGTCGACTGCGTACAGTGCGGACAGTGCACCACGGTCTGCCCGACCGGCGCGCTGATGCTCAGGAGCTACACCGCAGACGTATGGAAGGCCCTGGACGATCCCAAGAAGACCGTCATGGTGCAGATTGCCCCCGCGGTGAGGGTCGCTCTGGGCGAGGAGTTCGGCATGAAGCCGGGCGAGATAGTGACCGGCAAGATAGTTGCCGCCCTAAGGCGCCTGGGCTTCGACCTCGTATTCGACACCTGCTTCACGGCTGACCTGACCATCATCGAGGAGGGCAACGAGTTCGTCAGCAGGCTCAAGAACGGCGGGGTCCTGCCCCAGTTCACATCGTGCTGCCCCGGCTGGATCAAGTACGTCGAGCAGTACCATCCCGAACTGATACCCAACATCTCCTCCTGCAAGTCGCCGCAGCAGATGTTCGGCTCCGTAGCGAAGAAGTACCTCGCCAAGGACATGAACCTGGACCCCAAGGACGTTACCGTCGTATCCATAATGCCCTGCACGGCGAAGAAGTTCGAAGCAGACAGGCCCGAGTTCACACACGACGGCATCAAGGACGTCGATTACGTGCTCAGCACCAGAGAGCTCGCCAGGATGATCAAGGAAGCCGGCTTCAGCTGGGACGACCTTGAGATAGAATCCTTCGACGTGCCGTTCGGCCTCGGCACCGGCGCAGCCGTGATATTCGGCAACACCGGCGGTGTCACCGAAGCCGTGCTCAGGTCGACACAGGCCCTGCTCGGCGCGAAGACCGACACTCCCATAGTGTTCAACGAGGTCAGAGGCCTGGACGGCATCAAGGAAGCCGTAGTCAACGTCGAGGGCATCGACGTAAGCCTTGCGATCGCCAACTCCCTGTCGGCCGCCGAGAACCTCATCGAGAGAGTACAGTCCGGCGAGAAGACCTACCACATAATCGAAGTCATGGCATGCCCGGGCGGCTGCATAGGCGGCGGCGGGCAGCCCATATCATCAGACCCCGAAGCGAAGGCGAAGAGGGCCAGGGGCCTGTACGAGGCCGACAAGGGCCTCATGATAAGAAGGTCGCATGAGAACCCCTACGTCGCCGAGCTGTACAAGCAGCACCTCGGGGAGGCCAACTCGCACGAGGCGCACGAGAGCCTGCACACCGAGTACGGCCACAGGAAAAGGATACTCGGCGAGGACATAAAGGTGATGGTGACCGAGGGCAAGCGCGAAGGAATGGTCGACGTCGCCGTGTGCCTCGGGACGTCCTGCTACCTGAAGGGCAGCTACAACGTCTTGCACACCCTCATGAACAAGATCGATGAGATGGGCCTTGCAAACCGCGTGAACCTGCACGGCACGTTCTGCTTCGAAAACTGCCACGAGTCGCCTTGCGTGAAGGTCAACGGCGAGGTGAAGGGCTACGCCGGCAGCGAGGACATAGCGGACAGCATAATAAAGGACAGGATACTCCCTATCCTTAAATAACGGCTGTAGTACACCAAGACGGGGCCCCGGTCTCATAGGCCGGGGCCTCGCCATAGGCCTTAAAGACGTCGCGCCGTCAATTTCGCCTCCCCTTGGCGTACGGTTGGAGGAAAGAGGCGCTTATGCGGTGAATTAGAACATGACTGGAGGGCATTCGGCTATATGACACCCGCCCCTACTAGGCTTAGCAAGGACAAGAGGACGCATCTGAGGTACTCGCTGGCGATTTCGCTAGCCGTTGCCCTGATGTTCGGCACCGCCACAGCGGTGGAGGTATACTGGGCGGTCGCCCTGTCGACCACTGACAGGGCGAAGGCGGTAGAGGCGATGGCGCCGGTCGAACGCGTGTCCGGGGCCGGTTCCTCCCTGCTGGAGGCCGAAGTAGACAATAAGCTGTATTACAGGGTGGCCGCGGGCCCGTTCCCCGATAGGGCGAAGGCGATAGAGACCAGGGACCTGCTGAGGTCGGGCGGCTGGCCGGACGCATGGATACTCGCCGGCCTGGACTTGACGGCTGATCCGCCGGAAGCCCCCGTAGGGGCGGGGGCACTGCCGGCAAGCACGGCTCCAAGGACGATAACGGTCGGGCTCACCTGGATATCGGGCCCCGCGCTCGTGGTGGGCACCGAGGGCAGGATCAGGGCGGAAGGTTTCGCCCCGGAAGGCGCCGACGCGCCGGCGGTGGAGGCTGAGCGGGCCATCGAGCTAGTGGCCGAAGGCGACTGGATAACGGTGAAGACCTCGGACGAGGACCCCGGCACGAAGCTGGCGCCGCCGGTTACCGTAGAGGCGGACATAGGCGCGATCTGGCTGAGAGAATCCTACAGGGTATACAAGGGCGCGATAAAGGTGACGAGGAAGCAAGGATCGGACTCCCTTTACGTAGCCGACGTACTGGACGTGGAAGACTACCTGCTTTCCGTCCTTCCCGCCGAGATAGGCGGCAATTCGCCGAAGGAGGCCTACAAGGCCCAGGCCGTAGTCGCAAGGACCGAGGCCCTCTCGTTCACCGGCAGGCACAAGGACATGGGCTGGGACATTTGCGACAGCACGCACTGCCAGGTCTTCAGGGGCCTGTACGGCCAATCGCCCAACCAGGACATAGTGAGGGCCGTCCAGGAGACGTGCGGCGAGGTGCTGTTTTCGGGGAGCTCGATGGTCAGGACGGCAAGCTTCCACTCATCCTGCGGCGGCTGGACGGAATCGTCCGAGGACGTATGGGGTTCGAGGTTCGCCCACCTCACCAACGTAGGGTGCCGCATCGACCCGGGGCAGATGCCGGACCTGAGGGACGAGGCGATTCTTAGGAAATACATCGAGGAGGCGAACAGGAAGGACCTGTGCTACGGCGGGACAGGGTACAGGTGGAAGGCCTCGGTGGAGGTCAAGGCCGTGGAGGCCGGGCTGGCGAGGATGGTTTCCGCCGGCACGGCGACGGTGTCGGGCGAAACTGCCGGCATAGGCGCCATAAGGGTGGCCAGAAGGTCCGCAAGGGGCGCTGCGCTCGAGTTGAGGGTGCCTTCCGGCACCGGGGAATATATAATCAAAGGAGAGCTCAACATCAGGTCGCTGCTTGGAGGCCCGACGCTCGTAAAGAGCGGCGTCTTCGTGATACTGCCCGTATCCAAGGATGGCAGCATCGACATCATCGGCGCGGGTTACGGACACGGGGTCGGTATGTGCCAGGACGGCGCGAAGGCCCTCGCGAAGCTCGGAAAGGACTATAAGTCCATACTGTCCTTCTATTACAAGGGCGGCTCTGTAGTCAAAGTCTATTAAGGCGGTCTTCGATGTCGTTATTCAGCAAGGCAAAGAGAATAGCGCCTTTGGCGCTCGTCGTAGTACTCCTCTTAGCTGCGGCAGGCTGGCAGGTATGGGAGCTTCGCAGGAGCTCGCACCGCCTCGGGGAGCTGAGGTTGGACCTCGAGGAGGCCAGGTCGTGGACCGAGGAGCTGCAGGCCAAGCTCGGCCAGCTGGACGACGAGATAGCCAGGATGGGCTTCGTGAAAGTCGACGTCTATTTCACCTTGATGACAGAAACTGCCATCAAGGTGGTGCCGGTGGGCAAAGTGGTGGAATCGGGGGACAACCTACCTCTCAGCGCGGCTAAGGCGCTCGTGGAGGGCCCCGGGAAGCAGGCTGACGGCGTGTATCCAGCAGTACCGGAGGGCGTGGAGGTGCTGGGGGTGTCCGTAAAGGGCGGCATAGCCTACGCGGACTTCTCGGAGGAGATCCTAGGGGCCGGCTTCGGGAGCGAAGGAGAGCTTGCCATGGTGTCGTGCATAGTGAACACGCTCACTTCCCTGCCCGGGATTGACAAGGTCCAGATACTGGTGGAGGGGAAGAAGGTGGAGAGCCTGGGCGGGCATGTGCTCGTGGAAATGCCGCTGTCCAGGATGGATGATCTTATGGACCGTTAAGTCCGTAGTGGGGAGGAAGTCATGCGAAAAGTATCCATAGTCACCGACAGCGCATCGGGGATTCCCGAGGGGACGGCAGAAAAACTTTGCATAAAGGTCATACCGATGCAGATCGTCAAGGGCGGCGAGGCCTTTACCGTCGGCAGGGACATCACTTCCTCGGAAGTATACGAGGCCATGCGCCAAGGGAGCATACTGAAGACTTCCCAGCCGCTCGTGCCCCATATCGAAGAAGCATATACCGAAGCGCTCAAAGAATCGGACAAGGTGATCTCGGTGCACATAAGCTCCAAGCTCACCAGCACGGCCTCCACGTGCAGGATGGTGGCGGATATGGTCGCGCCCGGCAGGATAGAGGTCATCGACAGCTCCTCTCTCACCATGATGTACGGCCTTGCCTGCATCAAGGCGGCGAAAAGGGCCGCGGCCGGCTGCGGGGCGGAAGAGGCGCGCGCTGTGATAATGGACGTGCTTTCGAGGGTGAAAGGCTGGCTGGCAGTCCCCTCGCTTAGGCATCTGTCACATTCGGGCAGGGTGTCCAAGGCGCTGTCGGCGCTGAGTTCCCTGCTCGCCATCAGGGTGATACTGCGCATGGAAGGCGGCGAGGTGCTCCTTGAGGACAAATACAGGTCCTCGTCCTCGGCATACGGGAAGATGCGCGACCTTGCGGCCGAAGCGTGCGGCGGCAGGGCCAGCTCGCTGGCGTACCTGCATGGTGACAACCTTGACGAGGCGAGGGCGCTGGAAGAAATAGTAAGAGAGGCCGTTCAGTGCGACGATGTGATAACGGCGGACATAAGCCCGGTAGTCGGTGTCCATACGGGCCCGGGCCCGTTCGGGGTGGCGGTCCTTCCGTGACGGGCAACTGATCCTTCTTTGGGGGTGTGGCGCTTGAAGCCATGTCGGATTCTCCTGTTATCCCTGGCGATCGTCCTCGCCGCTTCGCTGTGCGCTTCGGCCAAGCTTACGCTGTCGGGCGAAAGCGTCTGGAAGCTGGGCTACGGCAGCCGCTATTACTCGAGCTTCGGCTGGAAGCTCGGATTGGGCGGCTTCCTGGCGTCGCAGGAGCTGCGCCTGGACGTGAAGGGCGAGATCGTCGAGGGCCTGACACTGGAAGCGCACCTGGACAACACAAAAGGCGACGTATTCCAGCAGCTGACGGTGGGCCTGTCATGGCAGGGGCTCACCGCTTCGGGCGGGAATATCCGATACTCCCCGTACATACCCTCCATGGGAAGGCCCAAGTCGTCGATCATGGGCCTGTCCGTAGCTTACGGTGACGAGAAGGTGTCCGCCTACGCCGTCGGCGGCAAAGCCCAGGGCGCAAAGGGCAGCAGGACCTTCAGGGGCATGACCGCCCAGGAGAAGGTCGAATACGTCCAGGACGGGCCCTATATGCCGGCGAGGTCCGAAGCCGGCCTCGTCTCCTCGATCGAGGGGCTGTGGCACGCCGCAAGCGGGGCCGACTTCGACCCCGCGCTGGACGAAGGCTCGATAGTCTGGGAAGAATCGTCCGAGTCGGGCGATATCGCGGACTACCTTTCAGTAAACTTCCTCGGGCAACTGTGCAGGACCTTGACGAATCCTGACGGTACGCTGGTTCCGGGGCAAGCCTACCGCTCGTCTTCTGTAGACGGCCTTTCCGGCATAAGCGGGGCATATCTGATGATGAGGGACCTGCCGCTTGGCATCGCGAGGAAATCCGTGATGGAACTCATCGTGCAGTACAACTCCAACCTGGGCCTTACGGGGGATTCGGCCCTTAAATACCCGTATGTGGCGGGGAGCGCGACCGACACCGAATTCCTTACGGGACTGGCCGAAGGCTGGATGAGCCTCGCCGCGTCCTCGAAGGCCACGGGCGAGCTCTTCGCTAAGGTGCCCTTCTCGCAATTCGAAAGGGGCAGGTTCTACCCGCTCGGCTCATCCGACGTCCTGCCAGAATCGTTGATTCTCACAGCCGTCGCACAGGGCGGCTCGACGATACCGCTGGCCGCTACGGGGGCCTCATGGAACTGCTACGAGGACAGGGGATACCTCGAGATGCAGCTCCCCTCCGATTTCTTCGACAATTATTCCGCCGTGGTCGCAGGATACAGCTACAGGATTACACAGGGCATGTACTTCCTGGGCGCGGGGATAATAAGGGGAAGCGTGAGCGTGCGCCTCGACGGCGTCCTACTCAAGGAGGGCGTCGATTTCGACATCGACTACGAGACCGGAGTCCTTGTGGTCGCAGCCCAGGCAGGCGAAGGGGCCGAAGGGCTCATTGAGGTCGAATTCGAGTACGAGACGCCCGGAACGAAGGCCTGGCTCGCCGGGATCGGAGTCGCGTACAGGCCTACGGACGGCCTGGAGATACTGCTGGAGTACTGCTACTCCTCCGATTCTCCGCTTAGGGCGGAAGACGAGACCACCGTGCCGAGAGAGCGCAGCTACGACAACCTCGCATCGGCCGAGGTGCGATGGAAGCCCGCAGAAGGAATCAGCGTAGACGCAGGGGCGCTGTTCTCCGCGTCGACGTTCCCCGGAAGCGACGCGCTAAGGCCCAATGCCCCCAATGCGATAGCCTCGGTGGCGAAGCTCGAGGACAACGCCGGAGGAGTCTGGTGGGCCTTTGCAAGCAAGGCGGGAGTCAGCGTCCTGTCGCCCTATACGGGCGCGTGGAAGGCCGTGGGCCTTCCTGCGGCGTTGTCGGGCTCGCCGGTGCACTCGGCCGTCTCAGACGGCACGTACTGGTACTTCGGGACGGGCGGCGGTGTGGCGAGGCTGGGCGCAGATTATATAGGTTTCGGCGAAGGATTCGCCGACGTGACGGCCCTCTGGAAGACCGCGGGGGCCAGGCAGGGCATGCCTTCGGCCGAGGCGGTGTCGCTGGAGCTGTTCGAAGGCGAGCTGTATGTCGGCACGCCCGTAGGGCTGGTCGCAGGCCCGGCGGACCTCGACGGCCCGTGGAGGCTGTACAGACCTTCGGAGCACGTAGAGCTGGGAGGAGGACGCGTGACCGGCCTGGTGTCAACGGGTGCGGGGCTGTTGGTGTCCACCGCCGACTCCGTAGCCCTGTTCGACGGGACGGCGTTCACGAGGATCTACGATTCCGGAGCCGTCTCCATGGCGCATGCGCCGCTGGACGGGGGCATCGAAGCTGCCGCGGCGACCGGCGACGGCATACTGCTCATGAAGGACGGCATGGTGGCCCTTACCGTAATGCCGCCCGAAGATGCCGTCTCGGCCGCGGGGTACGGGTCGTTCCTATACTATGTCACGCCGGGCGGCCTGTTCGCGTACGACCTCGGCCTCGGGATAGAGACACGGCTGGCCGCGATGGAAGGATTAACGTCCGCGGCGACGGACGGGCTGGACGTCTTCGCCGGCGGGACCGCCGACGAGGACTACTCGCTGCCGATAGTAAGGCTTGCCTACCCGATGGGCGCCGCCGTCACACTAGGCCCCGACACCCACGGGATCGACGGCAGGGACAGGGCGCATTACATATTGCAGGACCCTTCGGAGCACACATCGTTCGGCTTCGGAGGCTACGTCACGGCCGGATATGATTCCGACAGGCTGTCCGTGGACGCGTCGCTGAAGGCAAGGAGCAAGGGCAGCCTTGCCGGTTCGGGCCCGGGCAGCCCGGATTCGGCCTCCTTCGGCCTCACCCTGGGCTGGAGGCCGACGTCGACGCTCGGCCTGAGCCTATACGAATCCCTGGTGGCATCAAAGCTCTGGTCGTATATCGCAGGCACGGGGGCGCTTGAGCTGACGAACGTGGTGCAGGCGGGATTGAGCTGGAAGGGCCCGGTCACGCTGAGCCTCTCGGCGAATTACAGGATAACCGGCAGGCCCGGGGTCGAAAGATCCAGGTCGCAGACCGCAGGGGCCAGCGCCGGCTTGCAGTACTCGGTCGGCGGGCTGCGCCTGACGGGCGCACTGTCGGCGTTCGCCAAGTTCAACGAGGATGTGGAGCCGTTCGCATACTCGACGGCGTCGCTCGCGCTCTACTGGCAGGTCAGCAACCATGCTTCGATCGCCCTTTCCTACGTCGAACCCACGCCGTTCGGCTCTCTCCTCAGATCTGCCGGCAACTACCGTTCGGTATCGGGAAGCTACAGGTATTTCGCCTATACTCCGACCGGCAGCGTGAGCGTGACGGGGAAGGGCAACTACAGGAGGGACCTGAAGAACGCGTCCAACATCGCCGACGTGAGCGCCGCGTGGACCTACACGGCAAGGCAGCTCGTGTTCCTGGGCACGTCGTTCCTCCCTAGGGTCGAGCTGTCCGTGGCATACGCCGCGCCCCAGGGCGCCGACAGCAGGGTGAGCGCCTACGCCAAGCTGTCGTCCGGTATGTCCTTCGGCGTCTTCGGGGCAGACACGAGCGTTTCCAACAAGCTCACGTACATGATCGAATCAAGGAGGATGCTCAATTCCGGCGAGGGCAGCCTGACGGTCCGCCTGGGCAGGACCGGATGGGCGGTGAAACCCTCGTTGCAGCTCGGAGCGTCGTACCTGGTCGAGACCGCGTACATGGCCGAGTCGAAGGGCAGCTGGAAGGCGGACGCCAAGCTGACGCTGTCGAGCGGCGGCAAGGTGGCCAACCAGGCGAGCCTGGGATACTCCTATTCCAACCGGAAGGGCGGAAAGCACGACATCGCGATCTCGGATTCGCTGTCGTTCACAGCCCTGGAGGGGAAGATGAGCATAGGTGCCGGTCTCAGCGCGGGCATAGGGCTTGTCCAATCCGACATCGCATCCTCGGCTTACAAGGCGTCCGTGGACGTAAGCATCGGCTACAGGTTCGACGGCAACTGGTCTGCGAGGGCGGCCGGGGAAGTGGGCCTGGGGGCCTCATCGCTGGCCGGTCCCCCGAAGGCGCTTTACGGATTCGAGGTAACCGCCTCGTTGCGGTTCTGATATATCTGATATAGTAGTTAATGATACGTTGGGATATAATTCTATTGATTGTCCGTGCGCCTATAGCTCAGAGGATAGAGCGTCGGCCTCCGGAGCCGAAAGCGCAGGTTCGATTCCTGCTAGGCGCGCCAAGCCCATAAAACATACGCTGTTCTTGCGGGCACTTGCCCTATCGCTTGCCCGAAGGTAAGATTAAGTTTGGATTGAAGCGAATAGTTGCCCTGGAGGTGTGCTACTTGGTTGAGGAGGCCCTTCAAATCCTTCTGAAAGCGGAAGCCGATGCAGATTTGCTGGTGACCGACGCGAAATCTAAATCACACGACATCATAAGGAAGGCCGAACTGTCGGCACAGGAAGAGATCGACAACTCCGTGGCCCACGGTAAGTCGAGGGCTTCCGCAATGGCCGCCGAGTACGGTTCGAAGGCCGCGGCCGAAATGGAAGCCGTCAAGGCCGAGACGGCCAAAAAGATCGCGGAGTGCGAGAAGAAGGCCTCCGTAAACAAGGCCGTCGCCCTCAAGAAGGCGATGGAGAGGATTGTGAGAGCAAATGGCCATCGCTGAGATGCTCAAGGTGGCAATAGTGGGCTTCAAGGACGATGCCGCTTGCGTCACCGACATAATGCAGAAATGCGGCGCCGTCCAGGTCGAACCGCAAGAGGCCGGATCTCCCGGCGGCGGAAGGCTGGACAGGGCGGTGGACATACAGGCCGGCATCTCACATTACGAATCCTACGTCCAGGACATGAAGTACGTCCTGGATTTCATGGATAAGCACAAGCAGATAAAGAAATCCTTCATGGCATCCTTCATAGGGTGGCATTACAGGATAGGCGAGAGGGAATACGGCAGGCACGTGGACGGAGGGGAAACCCTGGCCCGAAGGATTACGGAAGAGGCCAGGCAGCTGGATACGGCGATAGCTTCCGTCAACGAGCGTATCAAGACGGCGTCCCATGACACGGAGGTCCTGGGCCCCTGGAAGGGACTGGGCGTCGCGCCCTCGTCCTACCAGAAGGCAAAGAGCGTCGATGCGCTCTTCTTCTCCAAGGAGAAGTCCCGCAAGGACCTTCCCCTGCCGGACGTGCTCGAAGCTGTGAAAGGCTTTGCCGCCTGGCATGAGGCCGGGTCGGACGAACGCAACGCATACTGCCTGGTGCTCGCCGACAAGGCCGCATCGCAGGCTGTATCCGAGGCGATGGCCGCAGCGGGATATGCGCGGGTTGAGCTTCCCTGGACGGAAGAACGTCCGGACGAGGCGATATCAAGGCTGAGCAGGGAACTCGCCGAGCTCAACGTAGAGCTCGCCGAGCTGCTCAAGAAGGCATCGGATTTTTGCGGGCACAGGGCCGCGGCATTCTCGCTGTTCGACCATTTCTCGAACAAGAAGGCGCAGAACGAGACGGCGGCCGGGTTCCTCGCATCCGGCACGGCGTTCCTACTTGAGGGTTGGATAAGGAAGGACAAGCTTGCGTCATTCGAAAAGGCCGTGGCGGCCGCGGCTCCCAGAGTAGCTGTGATAACAAGAGAGCCCGCCGAAGACGAGGACGTGCCGGTGGACCTCATCAACAAGGGCGTCTTCTTCCCGTTCGAGGCTGTCACGAGGATAATGGGCCTGCCCAGGCAGGGAAGCATAGACCCGACACCGCTCCTTGCCGTCTTCTTCTTCATCTATTTCGGTACGTGCATGGGAGACGCAATCTACGGCGTGATACTCACGCTCGCTTCACTTTTCATGATGAAGAAGATAAAGACCGCCGGCATGGGCACGATGCTGCTGCAGCTGATGACTGCGGGCGGAATAGCCACGATACTGTTCGGCATACTCACAGGAGGGTATTTCGGCGACCTCTTCTCGAGATGGATAAAGCCCCTGTGGTTCGACCCCATGAGCGAGAACGGCCCTCTCATCTTCCTCGGATACGCCTTCGCGATGGGCGCCTTCCAGGTTCTCTTCGGGATGGGCATCAAGGCGTGGGACAACTTGAGGAGCGGCAAGTGGCTCTCGGCCATCTACGACCAGGGCTTCTGGGTCGTGCTCCTGCTCGGCGTGGGGCTGCTAATAGGCGGCGGCGCGCTCGGCGAGGTGTATTCCAAGGTGGGCAAGTACATGTCCATAGCCGGGGCCGTCGGCCTGGTCCTCACGCAGGGCAGGCACCAGCCCAACGTAATCCTCAAGCTCGGCTCGGGTATAGTGAGCCTTTACAACATAACGGCGTTCATGAGCGACATTGTCTCCTACAGCAGGCTCTTCGGCCTTGGATTCACCAGCATTGTGATCGGCATAGTCATAAACTACATGGCCAAGATGCTCCTGGCGGTGCCCGTCGTGGGATACCTGCTGTTCCTGGTGGTGCTCGTATTCGGGCACATGTTCAACCTGCTCATCAACGTTACGAGCGCTTTCATACACTCGGCCAGGCTCCAGTACGTGGAGTTCTTCGGCAAGTTCGCCGATTTCGGCGGCACGAAATTCGAACCGTTCAGGGTATTCAACAAATACGTTGATATAGACATAGAGGAGGCAAAGTAAAATGACACTAGGCACTATCCTGGCGCTGTTCTCCATCGGAATCGCAGTCGGCCTTCCCGGTTATGGCTCGTCTTACGGCGTAGGCCTCGTCGGCGAAGCCGGCGCGGGGGTCGTATCGGAGAACCCCGACAAGTTCGGTCAGATCCTCCTGCTGCAGATCGTCCCCGGCACACAGGGCATCTACGGGGTGCTGGCGGGCCTGATGATCATGTTGAGGGCCGGATTCCTCTCGGGAAGCATCCCGTCGTTCACGGTGCTCGAAGGCGTAGCGTACATAATGGCGGCGCTGCCCATAGGTTTCGTAGGATGGGTATCGGCCATATACCAAGGAAGGGTCGCGGCTGCGGGCGTTGGCATCATCGCGAAGAAGCCCAACGAGATGGGCAAGGCCATCCTCTTCGCCGCAATGGTCGAGACCTATGCGATCCTTTCGCTCCTTGTGAGCCTGCTGCTCATCATCAGGCTATAAGAGAACCCGGAGGAAGACATGGAGAACTTATCCGCGATACTGGAAAGCATAGATAAGAAGGCCAGGATCGAAGCCGCCTCGATGATAGCGAAGGCGGAAGAGTCGGCCGCGAGGATAGTCTCGGAAGGCAAGGCGAAGGCCAGGGCCGAGGAGGAAAGGATCGTCGATGACGCGCTGGCGGTATCCGAAGAGGAGCTGAGGCGCGTGAAGGTGACGGCCGGACTGGAAGCGAGGAACGAAATCCTCGCCTCCAAGGGCTCCATGATCTCCGGCGTACTTGCCGAGCTTCCCGCGAAGCTGCACTCTCTCACCGACAAGGACTACGCGTGCCTCATAAGGGGCGTCGTGCTCTCGTTCGCGCCGCTGGGACTAGTACACGTAATCCCCGCGGAGGTCGACAAGGAAGTCTTCAACTCCACGTTCGTCATGGGCATAAACACGGCCCTGGAGGCGAGGGGGCAGGAGACGACCCTCATCCTGACCGGCGAGACGCTGGAAGCCAGCGGCGGGCTGGTCCTAAAGAGCGACACGGTGACGGTGGACTGCACGCTGGAATCCATATGCGAATACTACAAAGAGGCGCTTGAGCCCATTATCTCGACCGCGCTCTTCGCCGAGTGAGCGGGTTGAAGGGATTGAAGAGCTTGAACTACACAGACTCCTACGCATATGCGGTCGGAAGGACCAAGGCCCTCGAGGCGCGGATGCTCGACCCCGCAAGGATACAAAGGATTACCGAGGCCCCCGACTACGAGGAAGCGGTCAGGTACCTCGCGGACAGCGAGTACTCGCACATGGCCGGGGATACGGGATTCGAAAGGGCCCTCGAGGAAGAGCGCAGGAGGGTGCACCTTACCGTCGCCTCTTATTCCCCAGACCCGTACTTCACGGGGCTCTTCTTCGCGGCGGAGGACTTCCTCTGCCTCAAGTCGGTCATCAAGGAACTTTTCCTAAAGGGCAAGGCCGCCGGGGCCGGGGCGCGAAAGGAGAAGAGGGTCGGCTGGCTGGGGCCCGATGAGGTATTTTCCGTGGCCGAGGCCGCATACGAGGACGCGCCGAGGGACGAAGAGGAGATGAAGCTCGATTTCGCATCCGCGCTTAAGAAGCTTACCGGCGCCGGATACGTCGAGTATGTGCTGCGCGACGCGGCCTACAGGGCGGCAGCGGCATTCAGGGCTTCGGAAGATTCCCTGGACATCGACATAACCGTGGACAAGGCATACTTCAAGTACGCGGTGGACATAGCCTCCTCCAGGAAGGCGTCATGGCTTTCCGGGTTCATAGCGCTGAAGGTTGACCTCGTCAACGTCGTGATGCTGATGAGGGCCATGAATACCGGCAAGGGCCTCGCGTTCCTTGAGAAGTCCATGGTAGAAGGCGGCAACATAGCGCTCAAGGACCTGCTGGAAGCGCACAGGGAAGGGGCTTCGCGGCTGCAGAAGCTGCTGGAAGCGACGAATTACTGGAAAGTCCTTTCTTCGGGCTTCGAGGCCTGGTCGAGGACATCCGCCCTGAGGCCGTTCGAGATGGCGGCAGAAGGGCTGCTCGCCTCGTACGCCAGGCAGTCCAAGCAGATGTCCAGCGGCTATGAGCCGGTCGTCGGCTACCTTATAGCGAAGGACACCGAGATAGCCACACTAAGGAAGGTACTTACGGGCAAATCCAAGCGCCTGGCCGTACCGTTCATACGCGAGAGGTTGAGTGACGGCAATGCATAAGATGGCAGTGATAGGCGACGCGTCATCGGTCGTGGGCTTCGTGGCGCTGGGCGTCACGGTATTGACGGCCAGGGATTCCGAGGAGGGCTCCATGCTCCTCAGGAAGGCGGCGGAAGAAGGCTTCGCCGTGATATTCGTGACCGAGGGCATAGCCCTTGGGATGATAGACGCGATAACCTCATACTCCAGGAAGCCATTGCCGATAGTGCTAACGATACCTGATAACGAGGGACACACCGGCGCTGCACTTGAGAAACTGAGGCGCACCGTCGAAAAGGCGCTCGGCGCCGATATACTCTTCGGGAAAGAAGGTACTGGCCAGTGAGCACGGATATGATAGTCGGTAACATTATCAAAGTAAGCGGCCCGCTAGTCGTCGCCGAAGGCATGACGGGCGCAAGGATGTACGATGTCGTGAGGGTCTCGGACAAGCGCCTGATAGGCGAGATAATCGAGATGCGCGGCGACAGGGCGTCCATACAGGTGTACGAGGAGACCTTCGGGCTCGGCCCGGGCGAGCCCGTCTATTCGACGGGTGAACCTCTTTCGGTTGAGCTGGGCCCCGGGCTGATAGGCTCGATCTACGACGGCATCCAAAGGCCGCTGGACAGGATATATGACCAGGTAGGCGACAGGATCAGCCGCGGCGTCGAGGCCAACGGCATAGACCATGACAGGAAATGGGGATTCGTGCCGACCGCCAAGGCGGGCCAGAGGGTCAAGAGCGGCGACATTATCGGCACGGTCGACGAGACCAGGATCATACAACACAGGGTCATGGTCCCACATGGCGTGGGTGGCACCGTCGAATCCATAGAGGCGGGCGAGTTCTCCGTTACGGATCCCGTCGTTGTAATAAGGTCCGACGACGGCACAGAGCACAAGGTCTCCATGATGCAGCGCTGGCCCATCAGGCAGGGCCGTCCGATAGCCAAGAAGCTGTCGCCTTGCGAGCTGTTGACGACGGGACAAAGGGTCATAGACACCTTCTTCCCCGTTGCGAAAGGCGGCACCGCGTGCGTGCCCGGACCGTTCGGCTCGGGCAAGACCGTCGTCCAGCACCAGCTGGCGAAGTGGGCGGACGCTGAGGTGATCGTCTACGTGGGCTGCGGCGAGCGCGGCAACGAGATGACAGACGTCCTCATGGAGTTCCCGCAGCTGAAGGACCCCAAGAGCGGGGAGCCGCTGATGAAGAGGACCGTCCTCATCGCTAACACGTCAGATATGCCGGTCTCGGCAAGGGAATCATCGGTCTACACGGGCATCACGATCGCCGAGTACTACAGGGACATGGGATACTCGGTCGCGCTGATGGCCGACTCGACGAGCCGCTGGGCGGAAGCGCTAAGGGAGATGTCGGGCAGGCTCGAGGAGATGCCGGGCGAGGAAGGATATCCCGCATACCTCGGAAGCCGCGCGGCTGAATTCTACGAGAGGGCGGGTAGGGTCACATGCTCCGGCACGGAAGGCCGCGAAGGCGTCCTTACGGTCGTAGGCGCTGTAAGCCCCGCGGGCGGCGACCTATCGGAGCCCGTCACGCAGGCGACCCTCCGGATAGTCAAGGTGTTCTGGAGCCTGGAGGCGAGCTTAGCGTACGCCAGGCATTTCCCCGCGATAGGCTGGCTCACGAGCTACTCCCTCTATGAGGACCAGATAGCGGGCTATGTGGAGAAGGAGATAGGCAAGGACTTCTTGGACATGAAGAAAGAGGCCATGAGGATGCTCCAGGAGGAGGCCGACCTCTCCGAGATAGTAAGGCTCGTCGGTGTCGACTCCCTCGGACCGATGGACCGCATCACCCTCGAGACCGCGAAGACGATCAGGGAGGACTTCCTGCACCAGAACGCGTTCCACGAGGTGGACACGTACACGTCGCTGCCCAAACAGAAGGCGATGCTGTCGGTCATACTGAAGCTGGACAAGGAGATGAGGAGGGGGGCCGGCGCGAACATCGAGCTGGACGGCCTCCTTGCGATACCCGCCAAGGACAAGGTCGGCAGGATGAAGTACGTAGAAGAGAAGGAAGTCGGGAAGATTTCGGCCATCGAGGAGGAGATCACCTCTGAAGTGACAGCCCTGATGGCGGAGGATGGTGGTAAGAGTGCTTAAGGAATACAAGACCATCAGAGAGATCGCCGGCCCGTTGATGCTAGTACAGCTCGTCGAGGGCGTGAAATACGGCGAGCTAGTGGAGATAGCGGGAACCGGCGGGGAGACCAGGCGCGGCAGGGTGTTGGAAGTATCCGACAACAACGCGCTGGTCCAGCTCTTCGAAGGATCCTCCGGGATGGACCTCTCATCCGCGACCGTCAAGTTCCTTGGCCACGGCATAGAGCTAGGCGTATCGATGGACATGCTGGGCAGGGTGTTCACGGGTCTCGGAAACCCGCGCGACGACGGACCCAGGATAATCCCCGAGAAGCGCATGGACATAAACGGCTCGCCGGTAAACCCGTTCGCCAGGGACTACCCGTCCGAGTTCATCCAGACCGGCATATCGACCATAGACGGACTGAACACCCTCGTGCGCGGCCAGAAGCTGCCGATATTCTCCGGCGCCGGCCTTCCGCACTCGCAGATGGCGGCCCAGATTGCAAGGCAGGCCAAGGTCTTGGGAAGCGACGAGCGCTTCGCCGTCGTGTTCGCCGCGATGGGGATCACGTTCGAGGAGGCCGACTTCTTCATCAAGGACTTCCAGCGCACGGGCGCGATCGAAAGGGCCGTCCTCTTCCTGAACCTCGCGAACGACCCGGCCATCGAAAGGATAGCCACGCCTAGGATGGCACTGACAGCGGCGGAGTACCTCGCGTACGAGAAGGACATGCACGTCCTCGTCATACTTACCGACATGACCAACTACTGCGAGGCCCTGAGGGAGATCTCGGCGGCAAGGAAGGAAGTCCCGGGACGCCGCGGCTACCCTGGCTACTTGTACACCGACCTCGCCACGATCTATGAGAGGGCCGGCAGGATAAAGGGCCGCGAAGGCTCCATTACACAGATACCGATACTTTCGATGCCCGAGGACGACAAGACGCACCCGATCCCGGACCTTACCGGATACATCACCGAAGGCCAGATCGTGCTGTCGCGCGAGCTGCACAGGAAGGGCATCTACCCGCCGGTGGACACGCTGCCCTCGCTGTCTAGGCTCAAGGACAAGGGCATAGGAAAGGACAAGACCAGAGAGGACCACGCGGACACGCTAAACCAGCTCTATGCAGCTTACGCAAGGGGCAAGGAGGCGAAGGAGCTGGCGGTGATCCTGGGCGAAGCGGCGCTTTCGCCGACGGACCGCATCTTCGCCAAGTTCGCCGACGAGTTCGAGAGCAGGTACGTCGCCCAGGGGGCCCAGGAGGACCGCACCATATTCAGGACCCTGGACCTCGGCTGGGAGCTACTCTCGATGCTGCCGGTAAGGGAGCTGAAGAGGGTGCGCGAGGAGTTCATCACGGAGTACATGCCGGAAATCGGCGGAAGCCAAGACTAGCGGTTAGGAGGTAGCATCCTTGCAGACCAACGTTAGCCCGACAAGGATGCAGCTCCAGAAGCTCAAGAGGCGCTACGCGGTTGCCAGGAGGGGGCATAAGCTCCTGAAGGACAAACTGGACGAGCTGCTCAAGAACTTCATGGAGCTGGTCCGTAGGAATAGGGACCTGAGGACTGCCGTAGACGCCGCCCTGGCCGAGGCTTTCACGGGTTTCACGGTAGCCAGGGCGGTTATGTCGTCCGCCGCGGTCGAAGAAGCCCTCATGTTCCCGAAGGAGAGGGCCTCGGTGACGGCATCGTCCAGGAACCTGATGAGCGTCCAGGTACCGACGCTGAAATGGGACTTCGAGGAGCAGAAGGACCGCAGCCAGATCTACCCTTACGGGTTCGCGCTAACTAGCGTCGAGCTGGACAGGGCCATCAAGCTGCTGTCGGATACGATGCCGCTGCTTATCGAGCTCGCAGAGGTTGAGAAGAGCGTAGAGCTCCTGGCAGAGGCGATAGAAGGCACCAGAAGACGCGTGAACGCGCTCGAGCACATCCTCATCCCGCAGCTGGAGACAGATATCAAGTACATAAGGATGAAACTGGAAGAAGCCGAGAGGGGAAACCTCACGAGGCTCATGAAAGTGAAGGACATCGTCAGGGCGAAGAGCGTATAGCCTTTACGATGCCCCTTGCTGGCATTATCGGGATAAACTGAGCGCGGCGCATTGGCATCTGCCCATGCGCCGCGCTTCACGTCGATCGGTCGGGCGCGCTGTCCGTCCTTCCTATTTGATCGCCAAGCCCGTGGCGCGGTCGAACAGGTGCGCCTTGTCCAAATCAGCTGAGAGCGTCACAAGCTTTCCGAACACCGCCCTCGTCGAAGGATTCACCTTGGCCGTGACCTGCATGCCGCCCTTGGCCGTGACATACAGAAGAGTCTCGGATCCCATGGGCTCCACTACGTCTGCCGTCGCCTCCAGCACGGCCCTGTGGGCACCCGATGGCGCAAACTGCGCATCCTCGATATGTTCGGGCCTTATGCCGAGCACCACGTCGAGTCCTTCCGTCGCCTCTATGCCGTCCAGCCTCCTGCCATGAAGGGCGATCTCCAGGCCGCCGGCTTCGAAGCGGGCCCCGTCGTATGTCTTCGTAAGCTTCCCCTCTATGAAGTTCATCGAGGGGGACCCAATGAAACCGGCCACGAACATGTTGACGGGATCGTCATAGAGCTGCATGGGTTCGCCCTGCTGCTGTATGAGCCCGTCTTTCATCAGGACGATCCTTTCGCCCATCGTCATGGCCTCGGTCTGGTCGTGCGTCACGTATACGATGGTCGCGCCGATCCTTTTGTGTATCCTCGACAGCTCCGCCCGCATCTGCACCCTGAGCTTGGCGTCAAGGTTAGAGAGCGGCTCATCCATGAGGAATACCCTTGGTTTCCTTACTATCGCCCTTCCTAGGGCCACCCTCTGCTTCTGCCCGCCGGACAGGGCCTTGGGCTTCCTTTCCAGCAGGTCCTCTATGCCAAGGATCTTGGCTGCCTCCTTGACCCTCGCTTCGATCTCAGAGGACTGCATCTTCTGCATCTTCAGCCCGAACGCCATGTTGTTGTAGACGTCCATGTGAGGGTACAGGGCGTAGTTCTGGAACACCATCGCTATGTCGCGGTCCTTTGGCTCCACGCCTTTCATGGGCTTGCCATCTATGAAGATCTCGCCGTCGTCCGGGTCGTCCAGGCCGGCAATCATCCTCAAAGTCGTAGTCTTGCCGCAGCCCGAAGGCCCGACGAGAACGAGAAGCTCCTTGTCTTTCACCTCGAGGTCGAGACCGCTTACGGCGACGGTCCTGCCGTATTTCTTCGTGACCCCTTTGAGGATTACTTCAGCCATGATAACCTCCGAAGGCGTTAATCTCCTATGCCAAGCCTGTCGAGAAGGGCCCTGCGCGAGGACGCGCCGTCGCCTTCCTCACGGCCCATCTTGAAGGCGACCGCCATCATGAGGACGTCGACAACCGCAAGCCCGACTATCCTGGGGATGGACCACATGCCCACGTCGAACTGGCTCTGCCTTATCTCAGGGGCGATCACGAAATCCGATCCTCTGGCCAGGGGCGAATCCCTCAGGCTGGTGATGCCTATCGTGGAGGCCCCCGTATTCCTCGCAAGCCCCATCGCCTCAACTATCTCCTTCGTGGAGCCGGAGTAGGATATGCCAACCGCACAATCGTCGGGCGTAAGCTTTGAAGCTTGCATGAGCTGCGCATACGAGGAAGTCTCGTATTGTGAATCAAAGCCGAACCTCATGAGCCTGTTGTTCAGCTCGCTGGCGACCGTACCGGAGAGCCCCGCAGCGAATATAGCCACCCTCTTGGCGGAGGCGAGCCTTTCTGCCGCGCCGTCCAGCTGTTCCCTGTCCACTCCCAGCAGAGCCTCGTTGAGCACCGATACGTCCAGGTCCCTGACCTTCCGGATTATGCTCTCGACGCTGCCGGATTCCTTCATGTGTTCATCTAGTGCGTTCTTTATCTCCGGCGGAGGAGCAGAGCCGAACTCCTGGGACATCGCTGTCTTGAACTGCTTGAAACCGGCGAAGCCGGCCTTCTTGCAGAACCTCACCACGGCGGCTTCCGACGAGCCGCTGCGCTTAGCCAGTTCGCTAATACCCATATCGATCACTACGGCGGGATCCTCGAGGATCGAAACGGCGACTTTCTGCTCGCTCGGAGCCAGCTTAGCGAAAAGGCTCTCCACCCTTACAAGATGGCCTTTCCTTTGTACCATGGCGTCCGGCCCTCCCTCAAGCGTCATGAGATCCGGTGAAAACCCTTATCGTCATTATCGCATATCGAAGGACAAGACAGGAAGGACGCGGGCTTCAAGCACGCGTCCTTCGACCGACCGATCCTATTTACCAGAAAGCTCCTTGATGACGTCGTTCGAATCCGCCACCGCGCTTCTCAAAGACTGGGTCGGATCCTTCGTGTACTCGAACAGGACCTTCTCGCCCACCGCGTTTATTATGTTGGAGACGCGGGAGTAGGACAGCACGTTGGGCCTAGGCCTTGCGTAATCCAGCTGGGAGACTACAGTCGCCACGAGCGGATCGGAGGCCATGACTGCCTTGTACTCCTTGGAATTGATCGCGCTCTTCCTGGCCGGCGTGTAGCCCGTGGCGATTGCCCACCTGGTGGATATCGCATCACTCGTCAGCCACTTCACGAACGAGAAGGCGGCGTCCTCGCGCGCCTTCTCGGACTTTAATATTCCGATGCTGCTGCCCCCAACGCCGGTCACCTTCTTGACACCTGCCGGCATGTGGGCTATCCCGAGGTCGAACTTCGCTGCGGATCTGTAGTATCCGAGCGAGGATGTGCTGGCCATCGCCATAGCGGCCCTCCCGTTGAGGAAGGCGTCGGCTATGTTGGCAAGGGGCAGCACCTGGTAGGCCACTAGCTTCTGGAGGTACTGCGCCGCCTTGACCGCCGCGGTTGAATCGAAAGCGGCCGAGGAGAAGTCCTTGTTATAGAGCTCCGCGCCGCCCTGCCACAGGAAAGTGACGAAATAGTAGACCATGCCGGTGTTGGCGGTGACCGGCATGGTAAGGCCGAACTGGTCCACCTTGCCGTCCTTGTTGGTGTCCTTCGAGAGCTTTATGCCCATCTGGAATAACTCGTCCCACGTCCTGGGAGGTTTCTCGGGATCCAGCCCCGCGGCCTTGAACATATCCTTGTTGTAGTACAGGGCCTGGTTGGACATGCCGAATGGCATGGTCCACATACTGCCCGCGAAGCTCGCCGCCTGCCTTGCCGGCGCGAGGAAGTCCTGTTCCTCGGCCTCGGTGAGCCTGCCGTCCAGGTTCAACAGGGCTCCCGAGTTCGCAAGCTCGGGCACCCAGAACTGGTCCATCAGCGCCATGTCGGGCGCTGCCTTCGCCACGATGGCAGCCAGCAGCTTGTCCTGCATGGTCCTGTTGTTGCCCCCGTAGGAGAGCTCCACATAGACCGAAGGGTTGCCGGCGTTCCACTCGTCGACCAGGGACTTGAATATCGAGCTGGTGTCGCTCCCCAGATAGTGCCACAAGGTCAGCGTTGTCCTCGGAGCGGCGGCGGATGCCATTGCGAATACGAGGACGATAACGATAGTTGCCATTAGGGTGGACGTCTTTCTCATTTTCTGTCTTCATCTCCTGATGTTATGTGTTTATCCCGCTCATCGCCACGCTCCTGGTGAACCTGCGCTGGGTGAAAAGGAACGCGATGATGACGGGCAGAGTGACCAATACGGACGCTGCCATTATTACGGGCCAGTCGGTGCCGGCCTCCCATTTGAGCATGTCCAGCCCCACCTGAAGGGTGAACATCTCCCTTCTGGTCGTGACCATGAGCGGCCAGAGGAACTCGTTCCAGCTCGTCATGAAGCTGAACAGCGCAAGGGTCGCGAGCCCCGGTTTCGCAAGGGGCACGAAGATCCTTACGAGTACGTCGAACCTCGTGCATCCGTCCAGCACTGCTGCCTCCTCGAGCTCCTTTGGGAGCGCCATGAAGAACTGCCTCATCATGAAGGCGCCGAACGGCGCTGCGGCGAACGGAAGCACCAGCGCCGCATAGGTATCGACGAGGCCGAGCCTGTTTATCAGCATGAACGCGGGGATCAGAGTCGCCTGCTGGGGTATGAGCATCAAGGACGCGTACGCCCAGAAGAGCTTGTCCCTGCCGGGGAAATCGAGCCTTGAGAACGCGTACCCGGCAAGGCAGCTCGTGACCAGCTGCAGGGCCGTGACCGAAACCGCGACCGCTGAGCTGTTGACGAGCATCCTCGCGAACGGGACCCTTGCCCATACGGCCGAATAGGCGGAGAAGTCCAGGCCGGAAAGGGTACCTGAAGAGAATGCCAGCACGAGTGACGTAATCCATAGCGCAGCGCTCACCGCCCTCGCCAGCCGCTTGTGCCTGCCTTCCTTCGTGGGAACTGCAGAGTACGCCGTAAGCACGACGGCGGCCAGGATTGCGACGGCGAGTGAAGGGTGGGTTCCCAATGCGGACAGGCTGGCCTTCAGCCGAGGCACGAAATTCTGCCCGTTGAAAACTTCGCGTCTGCCCTTCAAGGATACGGTCAGCATCCACATGAAGGGAACCACCATGACGGCGCTCGTAACGAGAAGGACCGCTTCCGTTGCCGTGCGGTAGATGGACTTGGGCCACCGGGCGGTGAACTTCGCGCTCATTGCTCGAGCCTCCTCATAGCCCGCGCCTCGAAGAACGCCAAGGCGCCCAGTACCAGGAACACTACCCATGCTGCGGCGGATGCGAAGCCTAGCCTGTAGGGAGATTCGAACGCCTGCCTGTAGATGTAGTAGACGGCGACGAGGGTGGAGTTCGTAGGGCCTCCCCCGGTCATTATCCTGACCTGGCTGAACACCTGGAAAGAGCGGATGGTGCTCATGATCATGGTGAAGGAGAAGATCCTCCCCATGAGGGGTATCGTTATGTACCTGGTGAGCCTCGGGCCGTCGGCGCCGTCTAGCGCCGCTGCATCGTAGATGTCCTTCGGTATGTCCTGCAGCCCCGCAAGGTAGATTACCATGCTGTATCCCAGGTTCTTCCATATAGCCATGATTATAATCCCGGCCAGGGCCCAGGACGGGTCGGAAAGCCACGCAGGGCCGGATATCCCGATCTTGGCCAGTAGTGCGTTGAAGCCGCCGTAGTAGGGGTCGTAGAAGAAGAACCACACGGTCGCCACAGACGCCGTGGACGCCACCACCGGCATGAAGAAGGCCGTCCTGTAGACGGGAGTGAGGGCAAGCTTCCTGTTCAGAGCCAAAGCCAGCACGAACGACAGAGCGTTAGCGACGGGGACAACCGCTACGGTGTATATCAGGGTATTGAGCATGGCCTTCCAGAACGTGGGGTCCTTGAAGAGCTTTACGTAGTTCGAGAGGCCTATGAAGGCAGAACCCTCCTTCAGCAGGCCGGCGTCGGTGAAGCTGATGGACAGGGAGTATATGAGAGGGTAGAGGGTGAACACCAGAAATATGGCGAACGAGGGCAGCAAGGCGAGGAATGCCGTGCTGTGCTGCTCGTTCTTGAATACTTTCAGAGTCCTTGCCATAAGCCCCCCGATTTTCAGTAACGCATAACCAAACGGCTATATATTAGCATAAAAGATGATGAAAATATTTATCATTACGATTTTAACATTAGAGACGGCTGTAGTTAAATAGGAAAAGAGGTATGTGCCAAAACAGGTACAAGAAACAAAGGAAAGCTCTAATAACCTTTAATGAAAATAAAATGCTCTATACAAGGATTCAATATATGGCTGGAAAAACTGTAGTTAAATAACAAGATATGTAGCAAGATGGTAATAGATACATGTACCACATGCAGAATACGAACGGAGGCTAGTTCATGCGCAGACGTCACATGAAAGTCCCGATCGTCCTAGGCATCAGAGTCCTACTGCCACTGTTGATCTGCCTAACTGTAAATGTGACCTCATACGCGAATGTAAGCCCTCTTGATCCGATCATCTCAATAGATGTGAACTCCATGGACGCGAAACTAGTGATATCGGAGATGGCCTCGATGGCCGGGGTTGACATAATCATAGACGATACGATAGCAGCAAGAGTAAGCGCAAAACTCACCGGAGTTCCTTTCGACAAGGCGCTGGAAGCCATCGCTAGGATGATCGGAGCAAGCGTGAGCAGCGAATCCGGCATGTACACCGTGACTAACACAAGGGGAGTATATTATCCCCAGCAGGCCATACAAGAACAGTCTTCCATCCAGATACTGGACCTTTCTACGATCGGCATGGAGATGGGGCTCAAGCTCGTCAAAGCAGTCTCAACTGACCTTAGCATAGAGGAATTGCCGGAGCTCAACAGCGTCATAATCAGCGGTCCCTATGGTAAAGTGCAGGCAGTCAAGGCTGCTGTAGACAACTACGTGAGAGGAAGCGGCGCAGGAAGCATCCAAGACAATGCCTTCAGTATGATGAAGCTCGCCTATGCGGATTCCTCGGAACTGGCTATGGCTTTGCAAGGCCAGTACATGAACACCAGGATAACCAGCATTAGGACGGACAATGCCCTATTGATATCAGGACCTTCAGACAAGATAGGCGCTATTGTCGAACTCGTAGGGAGGATGGATAAGAAACCGGCCCAGTTCAGGGTGGAGGTAGAAATCATAGAGGCCGCATCTGAGGACCTTGACGCATACGGGGTAGACTGGGCGAATGCATATGGCGGTACGACAATATCGATAGCATTCAGGGAGTTGGACAGAGCGTACGACCCGACCCAGAGCATGCTGGAGAAC
>MWDF01000002.1 GCA_002070415.1 Firmicutes bacterium ADurb.Bin153 | reverse complement strand
GTCTGGGCCGTGTCTCAGTCCCAATGTGGCCGTTCACCCTCTCAGGCCGGCTACCCATCATCGCCTTGGTGGTCCGTTACACCACCAACTAGCTAATGGGACGCGGGCTCCTCCCCAGGCGGGTTTCCCCTTTTACCGTCTTACCATGTGATATGACGGCTTCATGCGGTATTAGCAGGCCTTTCGGTCTGTTATCCCGCTCCCGGGGGCAGATTGCCCACGCGTTACTCACCCGTTCGCCGCTAGGCGCCCTTCCTCGGTATCTCTACCGCCTCCGGTCGCCCCGCTCGACTTGCATGTGTTAGGCACGCCGCCAGCGTTCGTCCTGAGCCAGGATCAAACTCTCCGACAAAAGTTCATACCTCGTCAGAGGTCTTTCTACCTAGCTTCTTAAAGCTATCCGCTGACATTACTCAAAAGATCCTCTTCGCCCGCTCGCTATTGAGTCTCTTTTCTTTCTCTCTCGTTTTTCCTTCTGCTTTACTTCCTTATTCCCGGTTTTCAAAGAGCCGCCGCCCCGTAAGGGAGGCAATATGTATGATATCAAATAGCAAACCCCTATTGCAAGCGATATTTTAACGTTTTCCGGGCAGCTACGTGACATCGCTCCTTAGTTCTAGCACCCCATACAGGGGCAATTTTTCATCGGAGCTATTACAGCAAAAGGGCCGACCCGCAATTAAAGAGCGTGTCGGCCCTTTGGATGCTTCCCGTCTATATCACGCCTTACCAGAGCTTCCAAGGAGTCTCATTTTATACCTTACGACGTCCTTTACTGCCCCCATACACGGCTTGAACAGGTCCCTTAGGTCCACGCTCTCGGGCTTCTCGCTCATTACCTGCCTTAGCGTGCTGATGAAGGTCATCCTAAGGTCGGTATCCACGTTCACCTTGTTTATTCCGCCTTTTACCGCTTCTACAAGGCTTGCTTCCGGCACGCCCTTCGAACCTTCCCATTTCGCCCCGTATTTCAGGCCCTTCTCGAGGACATCTGCGGGCACCGACGAAGCTCCGTGCAGTACAAGAGGTATACTGGTCCTTTTCTTTATCTCTGCCACGAGAGGAATCTCAAGTATCGGCTCCCCCTTGAACTTCTTGGGGCCGTGAGCGGTGCCTATGGCTATGGCCAGCGAATCAACTCCGGTCTCGGCCACGAAGCGCTCAGCTTCGGCGGGATCTGTAAGTATCGATTCGCGCGACGATACGTTGTCCTCTATACCCGACAGCTTGCCCAGCTCACCTTCTACGCTTACACCCGCCGCATGGGCAATCTCGGCGATTTTCTTGGTGATGGCAATGTTCTCTTCCAGCGGAAGGTGGGACCCGTCTATCATGACGGAAGTGAAACCATTCCTTATGCACTGTATTATCACGTTGAAATCCTTGCCGTGGTCAAGGTGCAGGCATAGCGGCATACCGGACGCGTCAGCCTCTGCCTTTGCCATAGAAACAAGGTTCTTTATGCCTGCGTATTTGATGGCTCCTTCAGAACAGGCTATAAGCGCCGGCGATTTCTCTTCCGCCGCTGCTCCGGCAATCGCCTTCAGTACTTCCATGTTCACGAAATTGAATGCCCCTACGGCATAGTAGCCATGGTTCGCTTTATCCAGGATCTCCTTTCCTGTAACAAGGCTCATTAAAGAACACCCCCTAAACGGCATCGCCGCATCGTTATCAATGTCCCAGTGCTATGCGAAGGAACTTGCGTTTGCCGACCTGCAGAATTGCCCCTTCTTTTAAAATGATCTCCTCGAGGGGCTCTTCTATCTTCCTGCCGTCGTATCGGACGGCCCCTCCTTCTATAAGCCTTCTGGCCTCTCCCCCAGTAGCAGCCAGGCCAGAGCGTACTACCAGCTTAGCCGCGCTCATGCTTCCTTCGGGGGCTTCCGTGGCCGCAATGACGAGCTCGTTTATCTGATCCGGCAGTTCCCTGTTCCTGTGTACTTTATCGAATTCGGCCTGTGCCGCATCTGCTGCTTCTTTGTCGTGGTATTGCAGCACCACTTGGTGGGCGAGCATGGCTTTTGCTTTCATCGGATGCAGGGAGCCTTCTTTCAACCCTTTTTCTATCTCCTGTTTTATCTTGAGGTCGAAAGTAGTCACCGTATTCACGTAAAGGAGGATCAACTCATCCGGCACCGACATCGTCTTCCCGTATATATCGTCGGGTGTTTCATCGATACCTATATAGTTGCCCAGCGACTTTGACATCTTCTGCACGCCGTCCGTGCCGGGAAGCAACGGCATTAGGACACAGCACTGTGCCTCTTGTCCGTAGTCTCTTTGTATGTTCCTGGCCATGAGGATATTGAATTTCTGATCAGTGCCTCCGAGCTCTACGTCCGATTCCAGCGCTACGGAATCGAATGATTGCATCAATGGATAGAAGAATTCGTGAACCCCTATCGATCTTCCTTCCTTGTACCTTTTCTCGAAGTCATCCCTTTCAAGCATCCGTGCTACGGTTGCCTTGCTTGCCAGGTTGATGACATCGGCGAAGTTCATGGGGGCCAGCCATTCCGAGTTGAACCTTATGACTGTCTTATCCCTGTCTAGTATCTTGTATATCTGTTCCTGATAAGTCTTGGCATTCGCCATGACTTCATCTCTCGTCAGCTGCTTCCTCGTTTCCGATTTACCAGTGGGGTCTCCGATCATCCCGGTATAGTCGCCGATTATTATGACCACGGTATGTCCCATCTTCTGGAATTGCCTCATCTTCTGCAGCACTACCGTATGTCCGAGATGTATGTCCGGAGCGGACGGGTCAAGTCCTAGCTTTATTATCAAGGGTTTGCCAGTCTTCTCCGATCTTTCGAACTTGGTAAGAAGGTCCTCCTCGGAGATAACCTCGGCGGCTCCTCTTAGTATCTCGTCCAGTTGCTCCTTCGCTGTAAGCTTCATATCCAGGCCTCCTAGGAAGGTTAGTCACTTTATACTTAATAATAATACCATTCCATCATGCACCTGCTCAAGAAACGGAGCCACTACTATGCATATTGCCTATCGTTGGCATTATGGCCGTCCTCTTATCCTCCTTGCAGGCCTGTCAGGTCTATTTGGTGTATAATTCTATCAATATTAAGGTAAGAGTATCGGAGGTTTCCAATGTCACGTTCAAGGAAATCCGGTTTTTCCTGGGTGAGGCTCGTAACTTGGCTGGTGGCCCTTGGTATAGCTCTGCTAATAGTGATCGCTGCCGTTACAGCGGTCATACTTGCCGATTACATGAAGAACGCGCCAAGCGTAGAGGACGTCGAGGTCAAGCACGCCCTGCCTACGGTCGTATATGACAGGAACGGGGAGATCATTACGAAATTCCTCGTGGAGAACCGCGAAGTCAGGAAACTCTCCGATATGCCGGCCAACCTCAAGGACGCCTTCATAGCCATAGAGGACCACACTTTCTACACACACAAGGGGATCAACATAACCAGGATCATAGGCGCCCTAGTCTACGATATCACGAATATGACTACAGCCCAGGGGGGCAGCACGATCACCGTGCAGTTGGCCAGGAACGTCTTCCTTTCACACGAAAAGACGCTGAGCAGGAAGATATGGGAAGTGTTCTACGCTTTCCAGCTGGAAAGACGCTATACGAAGGATGAGATCCTCGAGTTCTACCTCAACGCGATATATTTCGGGCACGGAGCATACGGAGTGGAGGCGGCTTCGCAGCTGTTCTTCGGAAAGACGGTGGAGAAGCTGAGCCTTGCAGAAGCTGCGTTGATAGCCGGTGTCCCGAAGGGATGGGTGGTCTACAGCCCGTACAAGAACCTCGATAACGCAATAGGCCGAAGGAACCTGGTGCTGGACCAGATGGTCAAATACGGCTATATATCCAAGGAACAGGCAGAAGCCGCCAAGAAGGAAGAAGTGAAGCTAGTCGGGCTTTCGAAGAGCTCACAGACGGCGTCCTACGCTTCCTTCATGATAAGGGACTACCTGGTGGAGAAATACGGCTCCGACACCGTATACAAAGGCGGCCTTACGGTAAAGACCACGCTGGACATACATTATCAGAAGATAGCCGAAGCAGAGCTCAAATCAAAAGCCCCTAAGGGCAGGACCGAGACAAAGGGTGACATCACCCTCACCTACCCGCAATACGCCTTTGTCGCGATAGACCCCAGGACGGGCGAGATTCTGGCACTTGTCGGAGGACGCGGGGAGGACGAGTTCAACAGGGCAACCAAAGCCACCAGGTCTCCCGGTTCAACGTTCAAGCCTTTCGTTTATATCGCCGCACTGCAAATGGGATTCACTCCGGCTTCAATCATGGTGGACAAGCCGCTTGAGTACCCTCAGCCTGACGGAAGCATCTGGGCCCCCAGCAATTTCAATAATAAGTTCATAGGCCCGATACGCTTAAGGGAGGCGCTGGCCCAATCAACCAACATGATAGCCATACAGCTGCTTGAGCAAGTTACTCCTTCAAAGGCGATAGAAATAGCCAGGAAGCTGGGGATTACAACTCTCGTTACGAGCGGTGCGAAAAACGACATCGGTTTGTCTATTACGCTGGGAGGCCTTACGAAAGGTGTGATACCACTAGAGCTCTGCTCCGCTTATGGCGCCCTTGCCACGAACGGCATCAAAGCCAGACCGTACTTCATCAAGGAAATTACGTCATCTGAAGGCAAGGTACTCGAACGCGGCGCTGTTCAAAAAGAGGTTGTACTCGACCAGGACGTCAGCTACATGATCACCAACATGCTGACTTCGGTGATAAACAGCCCTACGGGGACTGGGCGCAGAGGATACATCGGAAGGCCCGCGGCAGGCAAGACAGGTACTGGAGATTCAAATACAGACGCATGGTTCGTTGGTTTCACACCTGACCTTGTAGCTGCAGTCTGGATCGGAGAAGACACTGCTAAGGAGATGAGATACCCCGGCGTGGGCGTAGTGGGAAGCTCCACCGCCGTGCTTGTCTGGGCGGGTTTCATGAAACAGGCACTGGCGGACAAGCCGGTGTTGGATTTCACGGTCCCGTCTGGCATTTCTACTGGTGTGAAAATCTGTTCGGCAAGCGGCCTCCTGCCCTCACCGGCCTGTCCTAAGGACCAGATCATCAGCGAGGTCTTTATTAAGGGCACGGAACCGAAGACAACCTGTACTATCCATGCCGCGGCAGAAGAAGTGTTGCTTGAGAAGGTGTGCACCATATCCGGCATGTTAGCCAACGAGAACTGTCCCGAAGAAAGCGTTGCTGTATACAGACTTACGAAGGTCGCAGACACGTACTATGAGGCCAACGAGGACGGTTCGCCGAATTATTCGAAACCAATAAGCTCGAAAAAATGTAATATTCACTGATTCGTCCGAAAAGAAACCAGAACAGCCCCCGACCGGCCTGTCGGGGGCTGTTTCTCGTCGTTCCCGCTGACGGGCTAGACCTTCCTTATCTCGTATCCTAGCTGTGCGATGTCCTTCATTATATATGTTGGTACAATCCCTGAACCTTCCAGGTCGTTAAGGCTCGTTTCTCCCGACAGGAGCAGTACCGTGTCTACATTCGCGTTCACTCCGCAGGCTATATCGGTATAAAGCCTGTCTCCCACCATGACGGCGTCCTCAGCCCTTATCCCCTCTTTCTTCAATACGCCCTCTATCATGCTCGCTTCGGGTTTACCGATGAAATGGGGAGCCTTTCCGGTCGCAGACTCAATCATCCTGCAAATGGAACCGCAATCCGGTATGTAACCGTCCTCCACGGGGCAGACTTTGTCGATGTTGCAGGCCAAGAAGATCGCCCCGTTATCGATGAGCCTACATGCCGCCTCTACTTTCCGGTATTCCAGTTCCGTGTCGAAACCCTGCAGGACCACTTCCTCCGTTCCGTCAGGTTGTGCGGTCGCGTTGATCCCCATTTCCAGCAGCTCCTCGAGCATCGCCTTCGTGCCTGCGGCATAGACTTTCATGCCCTTGTGGTTGGATTCCAGGTAGATGGCAGATGCCTGCACTGATGTGAACACGTCATCAGCGCCGCATTCGATGCCCATCTTCCTTAGCTTCTCAATATAGTCCTTCGTGCTCTTGGATGAGTTGTTCGTCAGGAAAATGCACCTTGCGCCGTTCTCCCTGGCGGTTTCCAGGAAAGGACGCGTCCCTTCGAACAGCCTGCTGCCAAGGTAGATTGTGCCATCCATATCCAACATGAAAAGCTTCTTGTCCTTAAGGTCGACAGTATGATTCATTGCCATCCCCCTATTGCCTGAACTTGATGATGGTGACTCCGTCTCCTCCCTCACCCTCCGCACCCAGACGGAAGGATTCGATGCTGCTATCACCAAGGAGCCTGTCCCTTACTGCCGCCCTCAGTGCGCCGGTCCCCTTGCCATGGATCACCCTGAGCATCGGTATTCCCGCCAGCACGGCATCGTCGAGCCTTTTATCAAGAGCCTCTATTGCCTCGTCCGCCTTCATGCCCCTTAGGTCTATCTCCACTGAGATGTTCTGTGCCATGTACATGCCCATCTCCGTCTGTCTTTCCACATTGACGGCTTTCTGCTTCTTCTCGCCCTTGATCTTGCCCTTGCGTATCATCGAAATCGGCAGCTCGGTCCTTATCGAGCCCACAGCAGCCCTTGCCTTGTCCCCCTTTATCTCGAGCAGGACGCCTTCGATCCCCGAAGGGAGTATCTCGATGGGATCTCCTGCTTTCAGCCCTTCAATATCTGTCTCCAGGACCTGCGTTCTCTCGTCGCTGCCTTCCTTGCCTATCTCGTCTATGAACTCTTTCAGCGATTCGACGGCTTTCCTGGCCGCTCTTGCAGTCTCCTGAGCATCCTGGGTGTAGCTGGTCTTCAGCTCTCCGATTATCTGCTCTACTTCCTGCCGTGCAAGCTTAACCAGCTCCCTCGCTTCGGCGCGCGTTTTCTGCATGATCTCCGCTTTCTCAGACCTCTGCTTGGAAAGTTCATCAGATAGTTTCCTACTTGATTCCTCAGCCCGCCGCTTGAGTATATCCGCATCCTTCCTCGCTGTCGCCGCGGCCTCGTATTCCTGCCTTAGGCTGTTGATCATGTCTTCTACTTTCCTGTCCTCGCTCTTAACGAAACTCTTGGCCTTGGATATGACACCGTCCTGGAGGCCCAGCCTCTCGGCGATGGCGAATGCGTTCGATGAGCCCGGCATCCCTATGGATAACCTGTAAGTGGGCTTTAGGCTCTCGATGTCGAATTCCACCGAAGCGTTGCGCATGCCGGGCTTCAGATGGGCGAATACTTTCAGCTCCTTGTAATGCGTGGTCGCCACCACGTTTGCCCCCGCGGAGTAAAGATCGTCCAGTATCGCCATGGCAAGTGCTGCGCCTTCTTCCGGGTCGGTACCGGCGCCAAGCTCGTCGAGGAGCACCAAGGACTTGTCATCTGCCTTCCTTAGTATCTCCACAATGTTCGTCATGTGCCCGGAGAACGTCGACAGTGACTGCTCGATGCTCTGCTCGTCGCCTATGTCGGCGTAGACGGAATCGAATACGGCCGCGCTACATCCCGCCAGGGCAGGAACGTGCAGACCCGATTGCGCCATTACCTGCAACAATCCCATCGTCTTAAGAGCCACTGTCTTGCCGCCCGTGTTGGGTCCCGTTATCACAAGGATCGTAAATCCTTCCCCTACATAGGCGTCGATCGGGACCACCGTGCCTTTTAGCAGAGGGTGCCTTGCTCCTTCGAAGCGGAACCTCTGGTCTTCTGCGAGAATCGGCTCCGCTGAATCCGTTATTTGGGAGTATTTCCCTTTCGCCAACGCGAAGTCCAGTCCTGACAGGCAATCCAGCATAAGGATTATATCCGCGGCGGCATCACCCACCATGGCCGAGAACTTCGAAAGGACCTTCTCGATCTCGTCAATTTCGGCTGCCTCAGCTCCCCTTAGGTCGTTATTCGCTTCCACTATGGAGATCGGCTCTATGAATATTGTTGCCCCGGACGCGCTCTGGTCATGTACGATGCCTTTTACATGGCCTTTATATTCCGCCCTCACGGGTACTACGAACCTGCCGCCTCTGAGAGAGACTATCGGTTCCTGAAGGTATTTGGCTATCTCGGGCCTCTTTATCAGCTGATCCAACTTATCTCTCAGCCTGGAGTTCAGCGTGTTTATCCTCGATCTGATCCTCCCCAGCTCGGGACTGGCACCGTCAAGCACCTCACCACCCGGTCCGATCCCGCAGTCGAGTTCTGCCTCGAGGTCCTTATGCTCCCTTATGTTCCAGACCAGTTCCTTCAGCGGAGAGAACCTTTCCTCCAGCAGGAACAACTGCTTGCGTATCGCCCTCGCCCTGCTTATCAAGGCATATACCGCACTCAGCTCTAGTCCTGACAGGACCAGGCCTTTTTCGGCTTTAACAACGATGTCCCTGATGTCCTTCACCCCGCCGAAAACCACTTGCCGCCCAGAATCCAGGAACGCCCTGGCGCTGGTGGTCTCCTCCAGCGCGTTCTTGATTATCAGCCTATCGTCAGACGGCTTAAGCTCCTCGACGCGCATCCTGCCGAGTTCCGTCGAGCAGCAGCCCGACAGCTCTTCAAGCACCTTATGCCATTCAAGAACCCTTAACGTCCTTTCATCCAATTGCTTATCCTCCGTGCTAATAAAGGGAGGGCTGACCTCCCTTGGGTGTGTCTTTCTTACCCTTGGTTAGATCTGGAAGCCCTTGAATATCGGTATGGCGTTCTCTAGCTGGGGAATCGCAAATCCCAGCTTATCATAGACCCATGTTATCCCGACGACGAGGTAGTAAGGTACGATGGAGCCCTCTATCGCCGAGCTTACCACCTGTATGTTAAGCGCGAGCAACAAGGACAGGACTATCCCGTAGAAGAAAGAGCCCAGCGCGAGGCCTATGACCGCACCTGCCAGCCCGTTTATCACATTCAAGCCCGGCAGCGAGAACGCTTTCGTAAGTATAAGGCCTATTATCTCTATTGCAAGGAACACTGCCATGAACACTATCACAAATCCTATGACGCATAATACCTGCTCGCTCAAGTTCGTCAGATAACCCGCGATCCATTGGCCTGCCTGGGCGTACAGCTTGGAGGCTACGATGAAGCCGACCACCAATCCGGCAATATCCGCTATCTGCCTGAAGAAACCCCTTCTGAGTCCGCTCAACAGGGATATCACCAAAAGAGCCGTAAGCACTATGCTCAGCCAGTCGAAGCTTTGCATTACTACACCTCCAAATAACTCAGGTTCTTTCGATGGCATCAAGGAGCGAGTCCGACTTCTTGCGCTCCTTCCTGGTCTGGGATATTAATTCCAATGCGACGGAAATCGCTATCCTGTGCGGTGATGCCGAAGGCATGAGCTTTCTTGCCTCCGCGAGCTTGCCGTCTAGTTCCTTGGCTAGCGATATGACGTAGCCCTCATCCTCTGTACCCGTTATGAGGAAGCTCTCTCCCATTATCTTCACCGGTACAGTGACTTTCCTCTTCTCTTTGGCCTTATCGGAGGTATCCATACCGACCACCTTCTCCGTCCATGGTTTTAAATTAACACAAACGGCATCGCGTTGCACCTGCACTTTTGCCTTATAACCGCATATTGCATATTTATTGACCAGACCCAACCGACATCGGTTTGCCGCCCCCACAGCATCCCCACAGAATATATTGTATACAGACGCTCTTTTATTGACATACACTGCTTCAAGTATTAGTATCTTATCGTTTATTTATTCCTCATCAGAACACAATAGGAGGGGTGGGCGTGCCGACTTACGAGAGGAAAGACATCGAGAGGCTATGCGACGAAAAGTGTGTCAAGTTCCTCAGGTTGCAGTTCATGGACATGATGGGCTCCCTGAAGAACGTTGAGGTGCCCGTCACCCAGTTGGGCAAGGTCCTGGACGGACAGATCATGTTCGATGGCTCATCCATAGAAGGATTCGCAAGGATAGAAGAATCCGACATGAACCTCCGCCCCGACCTTAACACATTCCTCACGCTGCCTTGGAGCAACGGCGAGGTTACGGTGGCACGTTTGATTTGCGATATCTATACGAGGTCCGGAGAACCTTTCGAGGGCGATCCCAGGCTCGCGCTGAAAAAGCAGCTGCTCAAAGCCTCCGAGCTCGGCTATTCGGTGAACATAGGCCCCGAGTGCGAATTCTACCTCTTCAAGACCGACGCTTCAGGAAGGGCCACTACACAGTTCGCCGACCAGTCGGGTTATTTCGACCTCACCCCCGCCGACTATACAGACGAGGTCAGAAGGGATATCGTCCTTACCTTGGAGGAGATGGGCTTCAAGGTGGAGGTCGCCCACCATGAATGCGGCCCTTCACAGCATGAGGTCGATTTCAAGTACACCAATGCCCTTACGGCGGCCGACAGGGTGGTAACGCTCAAGATGGTCACGAAGCAAATAGCCAAGAAGCACGGCATGCATGCCACTTTCATGCCCAAACCCGTCTACGGCATAGCCGGTTCGGGCATGCACTGCAACATCTCGCTGTCGAAGGGCGGCGAGAACGTCTTCTATGATCCCAACGGGGAATTCATGCTGTCAGACCTCGCCAGAAGCTTCGTGGCAGGCCTCCTGAAGCATGCCAAGGGTTTCACCCCCGTCACCAACCCTTTGGTAAACTCCTACAAGAGGCTGGTATCGGGCTTTGAAGCTCCCGTGTACATCGCATGGTCAACCGCCAACAGGTCGGTCCTCGTCAGGATACCCACGGCCAGGGGCGCGAGCACAAGAGTCGAGCTAAGGAACCCCGATCCTTCGTGCAATCCGTATATGGCATTCGCCGCAATAATCGCCTCGGGACTCGACGGGATAGTCAACGGCCTTACACCGCCCGCCCCTTGTAACAGGAACCTATACAGCATGGACGAGGAGGAACGCATGGAGGAAGGCATCGATACCCTGCCGGGATCGTTGAAGGACGCCCTTTTGGAGATGGACGCCGACCCTGTCGTACGTGAGGCCCTCGGGAATGTCATCTACCCCAAGTACAGGAACGGCAGATTCCAGGAATGGAGACTGTACAAACAGATCGTCCATAAGTGGGAACTAGACAACTACCTGCAGAATTATTAGCAGGTCCGAAAAGGATCGTCCGCAGATCGGGGGGCTTTTTGCCCTCCTTTGCTATCTTCTTCCGGTGACGGCCGTCTTTACGAGGTATTTCGCATGCATCTCGTAAGCGGCCCGCATGAACCTTGCATCGCAATAGGCCCTGGCACCGGACAGGGGCTCACCGTACCTGGTCATCAACCATTTCTCCATTGCTTCATGCCCTATCGCGCGCTCCCGGTCGATGATGTGCCGTACTTCGACGCCTTCGTTCGAAAGGCCCTTGGATATCCAGACGGACCTGATGCAACCGGACGGTTCCCTATCCCCGCCTATTATCGCCAATGTCGGTTTGCGGCCGCGGTCCATCTGCCCCCATACCGCTTCCATCAGCTCGGACACATCATACCTGGATTTCCCGTTCACGTATGACACTGACGCGCCGCTTTGCAGACGATCCAGAAGATAAGGGTCGGATACCGAGAAGATGCGCTCCAATCCGACTATTCTCTTTATCCCATTGACCCTCATATAGGCGTTCAGGTTCTTTTCCCTCGAAGAGGACGGCCTGTACTTGTTCTCGTCCCTGAGGTCGATTAGGTGGCTTGCACCCTCATCGATGAGTATTCCCATGAACTCGTACGTCGGCCTGCTGGACCTTCCCAGAGTAAAAGCTCTCATTGTAAAGCACCTCTTCTACAGGTTAGCCCTTTTATCGGTCCGCATTCCTCATCCTTTGGGATGAATGTCCCATACCTTGACTTAGTGATTCGTGCGCACCGTATAATGTCCTTGTACAGGAGGTGCATACCATGGGCAAGCGAAGGCTACTTATGATCATCCTGGCCGCTGCGCTTATACTATCAGCCTCTATCTTCTATTACGTATCGAAAGAAAGGGATATCAGGGCGGCATCGGAAAGCACGGCCGGCTCGTCGGAGCTAAAGGACGTAATCACGATCGAAGACATAGATACGAGGCTTCTTGAGCTCGGCGGGAGCACGAAGAGCATTTCCGATTACTCCGAAGGGATCCTGTTCATAAACTTCTGGGCGACATGGTGTTACTACTGTGAGCTGGAGATGCCCGACCTCATCAAGCTCTCCGAACTGGTCGGAAAGGACGGATCGGGCAAGGTGATCGCAATAGATGTCAACGAAAAGGAGAAGACGGTGCAGGACTTCATCGACAGGAAAGGATTCGGCGGGATAACGGTCCTGCTGGACCAGAACGGCGACGCCGCGATGAAATTCGGAATCGATGCCTATCCTACTACTTACCTCTTCAAGGGAGGCCGGCTTATCGACTACAAGGTCGGCATGCTCTCATGGGAGGACATGATGGCGATGCTGGAAGCGGCCCGCAAGTAGCGAATCCCGGCGGGCCTAGACGGAGTATCTGTCCGCAAGGAGTTTTTCCAGGATTCCGACCAGCATCACCATAGTATCGAGCGTCACCTCGCCTCTGTCGTGAAGAGGATTGTATTCGACGATGTCGACCGAAGTAACCTCGAACTTCATCACGGCTTTCTTTATCAGGTCTATGACCTGGTTAACCTTGAAACCGCCGGGGACCGGGGTGGAAACGCCCATTATGTCGACCGGGTTCATGCTGTCCAGGTCGACCGAAAGATGAAGGTATCTCGATTTTTTCGCAAGATAACCGAGCGCGTCGTCGAGGGATTCCTTGAAGCCGTCTTTTAGTATCTTCTCATAAGGATATTCCCTTACCCCTGACCTGCTGATGAGCTTGCCCTCGTCCTCTTCCACGTCCCTGCTCCCGAAGAGGACCACCTTGGCAGGATCGATGCGCCCCGCGTTATGCAGGTTCACCAGCTTCGGATGCCCGTATCCCATCAATGCGGCAAGCGGCATGCCGTGTATGTTGCCGGAATGCGTCGTCTCATGGGTGTTCATGTCGGCATGGGCATCGACCCAAAGCACCGCCAGGTTCTCATAATGGTCTAGAGCTCCTTTTATGCTGCCCATGGCAAGGGCATGGTCCCCGCCGAGGAGAATCGGTATGTGCCCTTCTCCTATCGAGAAGCTGATCGTCTCGGCCACTATTGCGCAAGTCGAAGCTATCGTGTTCACGAATTTAAGGTTCGAGGAAGAGAAGTTCTCGGGTTTCCTCGCAACACTGATGAACCTTATCCTGTTGGCCATATCGGGGTAGCGCCCCATAAGCTGGGTCGGACCGTGTTCCAGGCCAGCTTTGTCAGCGCCGTAGCTAAGAGGACACATTATAAGGTCAACCAAGGGAATCACCTCGTCGCTTAGTTAACGTCTAGATTATACAACGTTGAATAATCGCAGGGCAATACGTATTTAAATGCGCACGGCTAAACTACGCCACTGCATCGTGCGCACGATTTCATATTACTCTGCCCTATCTATCGGAGAACGGCCCCCAGTTCTCTGACGAGTCCATCCCTGATCCTTTCGTGTATCGCATTGACCTCGTCGGAAGTAAGGGTCCTGTCAGATGCCCGATACCTTACCGTAAAGGCCAGGCTCTTTGTGCCTTCTTTTATGTTCTTCCCCTCGTACTGGTCGAAGACCAGGACCGATTCGACTACGGCCCCTCCTGTCTGCCTTATGAAGCCGTCAACCGATTCGGCGCTCACTTCCTTGGGAAGAAGCATCGCGATGTCCCTTTCGGTCGAAGGGTGCTTGGGTATGCCGGCGAACTTGAGGTCCTTGCGGATCGCATCGGTCAGGGCTTCTACTTCCATCTCAAGGACCATGGTATTCTCCTGCACGTCGAACGAGCGTGCCACGTCCGGATGAAGCTGGCCCATTACGCCTATCTTCTTCCCGCAGACGACGATATCCGCCCTTCTGCCCGGCCTTAGGTATCTTGTATCTCCTATTTCGACGCCGTGCTCTTCGATTCCGAGCGACCTGAAGAGCGATTCGAGTATGCCCTTCATGTCGAAGAAGTCGTACTGCCTTTCCGGCGTATGCCACGTACGTTCCCCGGACGTGCCCGAGATCGCAGCGGCCAGCATCTTCTTCTCGATGCAAGGTTTCTGCCCTCTGGGCAGCTCGCCTTCAGGCAGGGATCCGCCTTCCATAAGGTATATCTTGGCGATCTCAAAGATGCCTACGCCCTTTGCGCCCCTCCTCAGGTTAGTGCTCACCACCCTCAGAAGCGACGGTGTCAGCACGGTCCTCAGGTTGGACTGGTCCTCGGACAACGGGTTCATCACAGTGATGGGATGCGATGCAGCGTCTTCTGCCCTAAGCAGCATCTTCTCTGTGTCGTCCTTGGGCACAAGGCTGTACGTCGAAGTTTCATGCAGGCCCAGCCCTGTGAGAAGTCCCTTGATTCTCTTTTCGGCCTTCTGCTCGCACGTCCAGTCGGACGGCTTGAGGTTCACGGGGACCTTCGATTCCAAGTTGTTGTACCCATGGAGCCTGGCTACTTCTTCCACGAGGTCGATGGGCTCGTTGAGGTCTCCCCTCCATGAGGGTATCCTGACCGTGAGCCTTCCGCCCTGCCCCTCAGAATCGATGTCCATGCCAAGAAGAGCCAGGTATTCGTCCACTTTGGACCCCAGATTCGTCCCCAGGCTCTTGGATATCCACGAACGCGATGTGCTTATGCTCTTGCCCGTCCACACGCTGTTGTCAACATCCACAATGCCGGGGTTTATGCTGGCAGCTCCCATGTAGGCCAGGAGGCTGGAACTCCTTTCCAGCGCCATCGGCACCGTCTCCGTATCCAGGCCCTTCTCGAACCGGGAGGATGACTCCGTCCTGAGCTTGAGGGCCTTGGAGGTCCTCCATACGCTCTGTCTTTGGAACGTGGCCGATTCCAGGAGCACCCTTTTCGTACCCCCGTCGATCTCGCTTTCGGCTCCGCCCATGACGCCCGCTACGGCGACCGGCTTCACCGCATCGCAGATAAGCAGCATCCCCTTCTCGACGGGCCTTTGCTGCCCGTCCAGGGTCACTATGCTCTCCCCTTCCTTAGCGCGCCTCACTACGATCCTGCCGCCTTCCAGCTTGTCATAGTCGAAAGCGTGCAGCGGCTGGTTGACGTCCAGCATGACGTAGTTCGTGACGTCCACGACATTCGATATCGGCCTTATGCCGGCCGCCCTTAGCCTTACTTGCATCCACAACGGCGACGGTCCTATCTTCACGTCGCTGAACACCTTCAGAGCGTATCTGCTGCAAAGGTCGGGGTCAAGGACCTCGGCCGTCGTTATGTCGGCGGCGTGGTCCCCTTCGGCAGGGTAATCGCTCGACGGCCACTTGAGCGCCGTCCTGGTTATCGCCGCGACTTCCCTCGCCACACCCAGCATTCCGAGGCAATCGGGCCTGTTGGGCGTAATCTCGAGCTCCAGGACCTCATCCTGCAGTTCCAGTACAGAAACCAGGTCTATGCCGGACAGGAACGAATCGGACAGGATAAGGATCCCTTCGGCATCGTCTGAGATGCCCAGCTCCATGGACGAGCACATCATCCCCTCCGATACGATCCCGGAGAAATCGGCGGTCCCTATCTTCTTGCCGTCGCACAGCGTGGCCCCGGGCGCGGCCAGAGGCACCATGCTGCCCTGTCGGACATTGTCCGCCGCCGTCACGACGGTATAGGAATAATGAGGGGTCCATAGCTTGGCGACCTTTAGCCTGGAGTCGGCCGGATGAGGGCCTATCTCCTCTACTTTGGCCGATATTATCCCCGTAAGGCGCTCTGCCGTCCTGGTAACTGCTTCTACCTTCGTCCCGGTCATGGTAAGCAGGTCGGCAAGCTCGTGCGCGCCGAGGTTGAAATCAACATAATCCCTCAACCATCTCAGTGGAACAAGCATCTGCATAAACCTCCCCTAGAACGCCTCAAGGAAGCGGACATCGTTCTCGAAATATAGCCTCAAGTCATCCACGCCGTACTTCAACGACACTATCCTGTCGATTCCCATCCCGAACGCGAAGCCGCTGTATACCTCCGGATCATATCCGGCTGTACTCAAGACGTTCGGGTGGACCATGCCTGAGCCGAGTATCTCTATCCAGCCCTCTCCCTTGCATATCCTGCAGCCCTTGCCTCCGCATGCGAAGCAGGACACGTCCATCTCGGCCGAAGGCTCGGTGAACGGGAAGTAATGCGGCCTGAACCGCACACGCTTGTCCTCGCCGTAGAAAGCCTTGATAAAGGCCTCCAGCGCGCCCTTAAGATGCGCAAATGTCACGCCCTTGTCGACGTACAGTCCCTCGAGCTGGTGGAACACCGGCGAATGTGTGGCGTCCACCTGGTCGCGCCTGTATACGCGGCCCGGCACCACCACCTTCACGGGCGGATCCTGCTTTTCCATCTGCCTTGCCTGTTGCGGTGATGTATGGGTCCTCAAGAGTATATTGTCCGTGATGTAGAAAGTATCCTGCACATCCCTAGCCGGGTGGAACGGGGGTGTGTTCAACGCCGTGAAATTGTAGAAGTCCGTCTCCACCTCGGGGCCCTCGACTACCGAAAAGCCCATCCTTACGAAGATGTCGCATATTTCCTCGAAACCTTTAGTTATGGGATGGAGGTTGCCTATCTTGCGTACCCTGCCGGGCAGGGTAATGTCCACGGCCTGGCTGATGAACTGCTTCTCCCTCTCGGCCAGAACTATGGCATCCGATTTCACGGCCAGCCTGCCTTCTATGTCGTCCTTCGCCACGTTGACCGCCTGCCCGAACTTCGGCCTGTCCTCCGCCGCAAGCTCGCCCATGCTCCTTAGGAGCGCCGTGAGCTCGCCCTTCTTGCCGACGTATTTGATCCTTATGGCTTCAAGCTGTTCTCTGCTGCTACAGGAGGCAATCTCATCCGTCGCCCGGTCCACAAGGCCTTTGATATCAGGTAGCATTGTTCCTCCCCCTTAAGATAAATAAAAGAAGCTGCTACTTCCTGGGACGAAAGTCGCAGCTTCCGCGGTACCACCCATCTTGGCACGAGGCCCACTCTGCACCCTCTTGCGAGGATGCGCCGCCCTGTAACGGAGGACCACCGTCATACCCTACTGATCTTCAGGCAGAAGCTCCAAGGTGAATTCATCCGACCTTTGCATGGGTGCGCTCTCAATCAGTGGCGCCCCTCCCTGTAGGTAGACGGTCCGACTACTTGTCCTCTTCACAGCCTTTCATCATAGAGTCCATTTTACAACCTATGGTGTACGGCTGCAAGACGAACCGGGGCCAATCAGGGCTGTATCAGCTCATCGGCGTATACTTTCAAGGACCTGAGGAACACTCCCTCGTCATATTCGCCTTCCGCATGGACGCATGCGGAGAAAACGCCGATCTTGATCGGTTTTTCGACGTCCAGGTTCCTGAACAGGATGTCGGTCGCGTAGCCTCTGAGGTACTCGCTCTCGTAGGTCCCCACCGCAGTGCCGTTCACCGAGACGGATATCGTGCCGCCCTTCCTCTCGACGACTATCGTATTAGTGCCCGATAGGACGCCGTCGCCGATCAACAGCCCCGGCATTAGCTCGTCTACGAAAGGAAGGACGTCTTCTATGTAGTCGTCCTCCAGAGATACGAGGGATTCATACAGCATGTGGGGAACCACGGAATACGTCGCGACGGCCATGGGAAGGCCGGTATGGTTCCCGTAGAATTGGACGGCCTTGAATATATTGGGCAGCAGCTCAGGAGATGTCGGCAGTTCCTTGAACCCTATGCCGAGGACGAAACCCTCCGCTGCCGGCGGGGCGTACTGGATATCCACCACCAGCTCGGCCTTGAAGTCGCCCTTGTAGGCATCCTTCGTGAACAACCTGCCTTTCCTTATGACCAGCCCGTGCTCGTGCGCCCACATGTAATCCGCAGGTTCGATAGTCGATGCGCCTGCCGAGGACGAAGCCGGCATCGCGGAATCGTCCGCCTCGACGTACACCTTGTCAGCATAGCCGTCTTTCGTGAAATCGATGCTCGTCTTTATGCTCGGAGCACACCCGCCTACTGCCACAAGCATCACCAAAGCGATCATAATCAGCGCGATTCTTTGTCTACTCACCTAAGTCCACCTCCCGATTCGTTTTCGCCTAGCCCATGAATCCTTCGAATAACCCCAGCAGGATACTGTATAAGATGAACGCGGGCACAACGCCTGCGAGCGAACAAAGATAGGCCTTCATATATCTGAGCCCGAACTTCTTGTAGATTATGGCGGCTGATACGAACGCGCCTGCGCCGGCCGAGACTGCGACCGATATCCATGACGCGGCCGCATCGCCAAGCCATCCGGTGAGGCCCGCTGCGAACTGCCACGTGACGAGGCTCAACGCCTCGGACGCGAGCATGCCCGCCAGACCCGCCAGTACGGCTATCATCCAATCCGGCTTCCTCTTGCTTGCCGACCTGGACGCGACCAGCATGACGTCCCCGGCAAAAAGCCCACCGGCGGCCAATATCAGCAAAGTGTATATGTTGAACATGCTACCAGGACACCGCGCTGTCTTTCGGTCCGGTGATTCTTATTCTCTTTATTACAATCGCCTGCTCGGACGCCATGGGACCGTTTATGTTGAAGTGAACGTAGACATTCGCATTGAACTCGGCCGGCAGCGTGAACGGCCCTTTCTTGCTGCCGTTCAGGTTCCAGCCGAAGCTCGTGCCCTTCTTCCATAGCGTGAGCACGTTCGAGCCCTTCTGCTTGAATCCGGGCAGGAGGCCCGCACCGGAGGCGTAGGTGTAGTCCTTAATGACGAAGTTCGCGTTGTATGCCTCATAGCCGGCTTTTCCGCCAATGCTCTCCGTCCTTAGTATCAAGTTCTTGCCCGCGGGGGAAAAATAGATCTTGCCCTGGGAAAGGCATATGCCGAATTCCTCGAGGTCCTTTCCTTCGAGCTTAAGATCCATCTCGATCCTCATCTCGAATTCGGACCCCAGGGCCAGCGGGACGCTGAAAGTCGCCTTTCCGAGCGCCATGCCGGCGCTTGTGAATTTCACGTCGGAGAAAGGAAGCGCATGCCATCCGTCAAGGCTCTGCTGCCCCGCCTTCGTGAACTGCCTGGAAGTAAGTTCCTGGTAACAGCCCCCGAGAGACATCGCTATAATGATCAGAACGGTTATTGTAAAGGCCTTCTTTAATCTCATGAGCCCCACCTCACCTTCCTGATTATTATACGCCCGCCGGTCCGCATATGTTCCGGTGGGCTGCCGCGATACACCGTTACTTTACGGGAGGCCACCATAAAGGCATACATCTACCTATGTTCGATTACTAGCATACATGGTCATTCGAACAACATTATATACCATTTTTCGGCAAACAGAACAAGCCCAGCGAAGGAATAATTGCGCTGCGCATTGAATAATCTAATCGAACAATACCTGGGCGGAGGTCGGCATGTACAGGATACTCGCGTTCGACGGCGGCGGAATTCGTGGCATGTTCTCGCTGATCCTGGTCGACAGGATCGATAGGCAGCGCCCCGGCTGGATCGACGGGGCGGACCTTATAGCGGGGACTTCGATCGGAGGGATAATCGCCCTCGGACTCGCCTCAGGCATGGAAATACCGCGTATGCAGGAGCTTCTGGTCACCATAGGCAAGAGGATATTCACTAGGCAGAGTTATGCCAGGAGGTTGATGTCCAGCAGCCTTTCAAGCCCCAGGTATTCGTCAAAGCCCCTTGAGGAGGAACTTGAGAAGCATTTCCAAGACAAAAGGCTTTGCGACATAGAAAAAGGGGTCATGCTGACTTCCTTCATGCTCGATAACAAAGGTGCAGGAGGAAAGAGGAGGAGCTGGGGCCCCAAGATATTCCATAACCTGGATCCGGTCACGGGAGACCCTGATGTGAGGTGCGTAGATGCAGCGCTTTATACCAGCGCCGCCCCCACCTATTTCCCTTCGAGGGACGGTTTCGTCGACGGCGGCGTCACTGCCAACAATCCTTCGATGTGCGCCTATGCCCTCGCCAGGAACACCTTGAGGAACGAGGGCATGGATGACGATATCGCGCTCCTTTCGATCGGGACCGGCGAAGCCAACAGCTACATCGACGCAAACACGGAGGGCTGGGGGTCCATTGAGTGGTCCAAAGTAATAATACCCCTGCTTACCGACGGACCCGCCAAGATAGCGGACTACCAGATGAGAGCCGTGCTCGGGCGATCGTACATGAGGCTCAATGCGGCATTCGACGGCAGCGGCCCGATAGGACTCGACGACATCCACTGCCTACGCGCACTGAAGGAAGCGGCGGAAAGTTACGATATATCTCCCGCGTTGGAATGGCTGGATTCCACATGGCTGATTTAAGCCTCGACCGTCTCCGGATAGTGATAGTATTATCCTGTGCCCACGGATAAGGAGGGTTGCTGATGGACAGACTAGACGGTAAGAACAAGCGATATTCGAGGATTACCGTAACCAAGGACGGCCCGTACCGCATAGACGGCCCTCTTCACCTAAGGCGCCAGATAATAAGGAGCAACAAGGAGGGCCAGGCGCTTGCCTGGGAGGACAACGGGGAAGTGCCGACCGAGGGCAGCTACAACCTGTGCAGGTGCGGCAAGAGCTGCGATGCCCCTTTTTGTGACGGTTCGCATGTCACCAGCCACTTTGACGGAACGGAGACCGCGCTTCGCGAGCCGTACATCGAATCCGTCGAGGTGGTCGAAGGCCCCGACCTTGTCCTTACGGATAATTACAGGCTCTGTGCGGGCGCCCGTTTCTGCGACAGCTATGGGGGAACCTGGAAGCTCACTGAGCAATCCGACAACCCAAGGGCTAAGGAAATAGCGACGAGGCAGGCCGGGGACTGCCCTTCCGGCAGGCTCGTGGCATATGATAAGGATACTCTCGAGCCTTTGGAACCCGACTTCAAAAAGGAGCTGGTGCTGGTCGAAGACCCAGCTACGGACAGCTCCGGTCCCATCTGGGTGAAGGCGGGAGTATCGGTCCTCTCATCGGACGGGCATGAATACGAGACCAGGAACAGGGTGACCTTATGCAGGTGCGGAAAGAGCGGCAACAAGCCTTTTTGCGACGGCTCTCACATAAGGTCCGGCTTCAAGGAGAAGAACGGAAGGTATGATGAAAAGAAGTAGGCTGTTGTTGGCACTTGCGGCCGTTATTGCGATATCAATAGTGATCGTCGCTCTTCTGGCAGATAAGTCTGAGAAAAGACAAGATGGCAGGGTATCCGTGATCGCGACCATATTCCCCGTGTACGATTTCGTAAGGGCAGTCGGCGGCGACAGGGTGACGGTAAGCATGCTGATGCCTCCGGGGACTGAGGCACATTCATACGAACCCAAGCCGAGCGACATAGGCAAGCTCAACAAGGCCGGCCTGTTCGTCTTCATGGGCGATGACATGGAACCTTGGGCGTCAGACCTTACGGCCGGTTTGGGACCCGAAGGGCCGAAGGTATTGGAAGCGGGGCAAGGAGTCCCGGTACTGCTACTGGAAAGCGAAGAGCACAGCCACGGAGAGGGCAGCGTCGAAGGCCACGGCGATGGCAACGGGCACGACCCCCATATCTGGCTCGACTTCACAAACGCGTCATACATAGTCGGTAGGATAGCCGAGGTGCTGTCGGACATCGATCCAGAAGGGACCGGCTATTACTCGGCGAACGCCGCAGATTACGTCGCGAAGCTGGCGGACCTGGATGCCGCGTTCAGGGAGGCCGTCGAGGGCTCCTCGACCAGGGTGATAGTGCACGGGGGCCATTACGCTTTCGGATACCTCGCCAACAGGTACGGCCTGGAATATGTCGCAGCCCAGGGTTTCTCCCCCGACTCGGAACCCGGACCGAAGCAGTTGATGCAACTCATGGAAGTCATAAAGCAGACTGGGGCGAAATACATATTCTACGAGGAGCTTGTAGAACCAAAGATGGCGAAGGCGATTTCCGAGGAGACTGGCATAGGCATGCTGCTTTTGCATGCCGGCCACAATGTGTCCAAGCAGCAGTTCGAATCGGGCGCCACCTTCCTCGACCTTATGAGGGGCAACCTTGAAAATCTCAGGATAGGACTTGGTTACCATGGCAAGTGACAGGGCGATAGTCGAAGTAAGGGGCCTTGCGGCAGGGTACGGCCAGGGGGATGTCATCAGGGATGTCTCCTTCGACGTCTACGAGGGGGATTACATAGGGTTGGCAGGACCCAACGGGGCCGGCAAATCGACTCTAGTCAAAGTCCTGCTCGGACTTGTCCCTCCGAACTCGGGCACGATATCTATGTTCGGCACCGACATATCCATGTTCAGGGATTGGGGCCTCATCGGATACCTTCCGCAGAGGACCAACACGTACAATCCGCTCTTCCCGGCTTCCGTCAGGGAGGTGATCTCACTCGGGCTGCTGTCGAGGAAGGGTTTCCCGAAATCGATAAGTAGTGACGACCTCAAGGAAGTCGACGAGATAATCGAGAAGATAGGCATCGTAAACCTCGCGGGCAAGACCCTTGGCGAGCTATCGGGCGGCCAGCAGCAGAAAGTTTTCCTGGCAAGGGCCCTGGTATCGAAGCCGAAACTTCTAGTGCTGGATGAGCCAAGCACCGCCCTGGACCCGGTAAGCAGGGACTCGTTCTATTCGATGATCGAAGCACTGAACGAGAAGGACCGGATAACGATAATCATGATAACTCACGACACAGGCAACATCGGCGAATACGCCAAGAAACTGATGTACATGGACGGGGAGATCGTCTTCTTCGGCAGCTTCGAGGAGTTCTGCGGCTCGGAGAAGATGAAGGATTACTTCGGAGGCTTCTACCAACACATAATCTGCCATAGGCACAGGTGATCGAATGCTAGCTTTCTTGAGCCTTACTTTCGTACAGAGGGCCTTTGTCGCAGGCTCGTTCATAGCGGCGCTCTGCGCGGTGCTGGGTCTTTTCCTGGTGCTCAAGAGGATGTCCATGATAGGAGACGGGCTCTCGCACGTATCGTTCGGCGCCATAGCGATCGGAATGCTGCTGGGCATCTATCCTTTCTACGTGGCAGTGCCGATAGTGATGGCCGCTTCATTGGGTATCCTCAGCATAACCGAGAGGACTCGCCTTTTCGGAGATGCCGCCATAGGGATAGTCTCCGCCGTGGGGATTTCCCTCGGAGTAGTCCTGGCCAGCGTATCCGGCGGCTTCAATGTGGACCTGATGAGCTACCTGTTCGGGAACATACTGACCATAAGCACGCTGGAACTGCTGGTCGCGGTGGTCTTGTCCGTGATTGTGCTGGCCGTTGTGTACTTCTTCTTCTACGACCTCGTATCATCGACCTTCGACGAGGAATACGCGAACACTACTGGCGTCGCCACGGGCCTCGTGAACAGGATACTAGTGATCCTTACGGCAGTCGTCGTGGTGCTTTCGGTCAAGATGGTCGGCATAATGCTGGTATCCGCCCTTCTGACGCTGCCTCCGGTGACATCTCTTGTTCTCGTGAAGGGTTTCAAGTCGGCGATGCTGGTCTCGGTCATGCTGGCGGTGGCATCGGTCATTCTGGGCATAATGGCATCCTACTTCATGGACCTTCCGACCGGCGCGACGATCGTGCTTGTCAATGCCCTGTTCTTCGCGGCGGCCATGCTGGAAAGGAGACTGTCCTCGAAGAAATAGAAAAGGGACCCCCTTCGGTCCCATTCGGTGTCCTGGTCGGGGCGACAGGATTCGAACCTGCGACATCATGGTCCCAAACCATGCGCTCTGCCAAACTGAGCTACGCCCCGCAAGTTATTATGATATCACATACCTAGCTGTCGTTTACACACCTTCTGTGCCCTTTTTGAGTGCCGCTTCCACGAATGGCAGCATATCTATCAGCGCTTTTCTCCTGTGGCTGATCATGTCCTTCTCGTCATCTTCAAGTTGCGCAAACGAACAGCCATAGCCTTGCGGTATGAAGATCGGATCATAGCCGAAACCGTTGTCGCCTTCAGGTGCGAAGGCGATGCTTCCTTCGCAGCTACCCTCGGTGACAGCTATCAGCCCTCCCCTATCAGCCAACGCCATGGCGCAAACGAACCTCGCCGTCCTGTCCTGCGCCTTTACGCCGGAAAGCCTCCTAAGTACGAGCAAGTACCTCTGCTCGTCATCGAAAGCCTGCCCTTCCCCGTACCTTGCGGTCCTCACTCCGGGCTCCCCGCCAAGTGCGTCCACGACAAGGCCGCTGTCATCGGCCAACGTGAGCATTCCGGAGTATTCGGCCGCGGACAGGGCCTTCTTGATCGCGTTCTCGGCGAATGTCCTGCCGTCTTCGTCAGGTACGGGCATCCCTGGGAAATCCATGCTCCCCAGCACGTCTATGCCCTCTTCCATCATCCGGCCGTACTCCACCAGCTTGCCTAGATTTCCCGTCGCGACCAGAACCTTTCCCGTCATATCGCGCCTATCCTCCCGGACAGCTCCTCACCCAGAGCTGTCCTCTGCTCTTTTACGATCTTCCCGACGGCCTCTTCGGCCATGTCTATCATAAGGTCGTAGCCTTCCTTCGTGAACGGTTCGCCCTCGGCGGTCCCCTGAAGCTCCACTATCCCGCCGCTTCCAGTCATCACCATGTTCATGTCGACATCGGCCATCGAATCCTCGGCATATGCCAGGTCCACGACGGTCATGCCGGCGACTATCCCACAGCTCACCGCGGCAAGCCAGTCCTTGACGGGCAGTCTGCCGCCCTGCCACCTGCCGTCTGCCGCGAGGGCGTCCACCAGTGCCACGAACGCGCCGTTGATCGAGGCCGTCCTGGTTCCTCCGTCGGCTTCTATGACGTCGCAGTCGACGATCACGCTTACCTCGCCCAACGCCTTAAGGTCCGTGACGGCCCTTAGCGACCGGCCTATCAGCCTTTGTATCTCATGCGTCCTCCCGCCCGTCTTGAGCGTCGACCTCTCCCTTACCACCCTCTGCGCCGAAGACCTCGGGAGCATGGCGTACTCGGCCGTAACCCAGCCCTTGCCCGTCCCCTTCACGTGAGGCGGCACCCTGTCTTCTACGGTGGCCGTGCACAGCACCCTCGTCCTTCCCATCTCGACGAGCACCGAGCCCGGGCAGGTGCTTATATAGTTCCTGCTGAACCTTATATCCCTCAGTTGATTCCGCTTTCTTCCGTCGAACCTCAAACCGTCCATAGGACACCTCCGATAATGGCTACTTCCCATCCTGTTCCTGGTCTATCGCAAGCGAAGTCATGTCCGGCGGCAGTTCCGCCTTCCAGGGCCTTTCGATGTAAAGCCCCGGCCACAAGGCAGCGGGTCCCTGGTATGCCGGGACCGTGGAGGCCAGGTACAGGGTTTCTCTCATCGGGGCCCACGACTCTTGTGCCGAGCCGCTGAAATAGGAGATGAGCCCGTCGTAGATGCCCTCCGCGGCCTTTGACCGGAACGCCTGGTCGGCGAGCTGGACGGCGTCTTGCGCATTGGATAGGAAGCCCACTTCCACGAGCACCGAAGGAGAGTACGTCTCCTTCACCATGTAGTACTCCTTCTTGAAGAGCCCCCTGTTGGCCAGACGTATCCTGTCCACGAGCGACTTGTGGACCGAGTCCGCCAGTTCCCTGCTCAAAGCCTCGTTACTGAAGTAATAGGTCTCGGTGCCGTTAGGTAGCTGTGATATCACCGAGTTCGAATGTATGCAGACGACCGCATCCGGCAGCAGCAGGTTGGCGATGTTTGACCTTTCGATCAGCTCTACTTTTATATCATCCGACCTCGTCATGACGACTACCGCCCCTTGCGCCTCGAGAAGGTCCCTAAGCTTCAGCGAGATGTCTAGGTTCACGTCCTTCTCCTTGAGGTTGTTGCCTACAGCCCCTCCGTCCTTGCCTCCGTGCCCTGGATCAATCAGTATCAGCCTGCCCGAAAGCCCAGCAAGCTTCTCTGCCAGCTCGATGTCTATGCCGAAACCTTCCGCTAAGGAAGACCAAGTATGGCCTATGTACCTGTCCAGGTCGAATACGAGCCTTGCCACCCCTATAGTGTTCTGGCCGGACCTTACCCTCAGCACGCCGCCTTTTAGTATCTCGTCGTATTTCTGCCGGCCCTCCACGAAACCCGGCAGGTCCACTACAAGCCTGTCGGGTTCTCTGAGCCTGAAAACCTGGGCATCTATCGGACCGCTGCTTGTCAGCCTTATCCTCGACGTGCCGTTCGCGCTCTCCACGGCACAGCCCGTCAGCTCGTATCCGATATCTACAACGAAGGTGCCTTCGGTCTGGGCGCTCCTCTGCACGGCGACCTTCCCCGCAGATAACTCCAACATGCACTTAAGGCCCTCGGCCGCTTGTATCCAGCTAACCTTCCCAGAATCCTCAAGCCCCGAAGCGGCTGCCTTCTCCTTAACGGAACCGAGGCCCGGGAACTCCAAAAGGTAGCTTCCCGGACCCAACGCCTTCATGCCGCAGGGCGCCGACAGCCCGCTGAACTTGAAAGTCAGCCTCCTTACTCCGTTGTCCTTGAACACGTCCACAGCTTCCATCACGCCTCCGAAGGAAAGCACAAGCCTTCTTCCCTCGTCCTCGAGCGTTGCCGAGGCATTGCCGCTTTTCGTGCCTCTTATAGTTATCCTCGTCTCGAGCGTGCCTGTCCCCTGCGTCAAGACCTCGATCCTGTTCTCCAGGAGGCCGGTCCTGTTCATGGGCAGCGCTGTGCCTATGCCCTTGACCGTAAGGGATATCCCGTCATCCTGGATGTCGATTTCCGGCATCTTGATACCCGCGGAGAAGCAGAATTCGATCGTAAGCGCCCCCGTCGTATAGGCTCTTATGCTTGTCATGTCGCTAAGGAGGGGTATGAACAGGGAGTTGCCGCTTTGTGATGCGGCCCCGAAGGAATACGGCCCAGGTTCCAGCCTGAGTTCCGTCCAGGGATGCTTCGGCGCCTGTGCCGAGTATCCGACTCCTGCGGTATTCAAGCCCTTGTCAGGAAGGACATCGGGCAGTTCGAGCACCAGGCCTTCCTTCGTCGGCGACGTTCGGATGTCCCTGACAGGTGCCGTCGTGCCGATCAGGAACCCTCTTACGCCGGCCACCTCAGCTTGTTCCACGGACTTTACAGCACCTGGATAGGAAATCCTCACGAGGCTCGGATCGTAGGGATCCTGGTATACTTTCGCGCCGGAGCCCGATTTCGTAAGCTCCAGCACGACCCTGGCCACGCCGGGCCTGTTCATGGAAGCCCTCATCCTGGTCACTTCTCTGGATTTCACATCCATGCTGACCGCAGGTTCCACCGTAGTCTCGTAAAGGTCTATCACAAGCCTGTCCGGCGCGGAGAGGACGAAGCTCTCTACCTTGGCCGGTGCGAAACTCAATCTGACGGTGAACAGGGACGGCCCTTCCGTCGACGCTTTCTCCATCGAGGCGACGACAGAACGCGGCACCGTGACCAAAACCGTCTTCGACTTCTCGTCCGCCGCGAGCTTCACCCCGAAAGCCTCCAGGTCCCTCACGGGGAAGCAGATCTTGCCCCCTTGCAGGCACACCGGGGAAGACAAGGCCTTTCCAGACAGCGCAAGGCTGCCTTCCTTGAGCTTCGCCTCCTTGCCGCCCCATCTCAGGGTATATGTCCCGTCGCATGAATCGATTCCGAGCCTCAGCGCTTCCGCTAGTTCCTTGATGCCGATGTAGGTCCTCCCGCCGGCATCTTCCAGTAGCTGCCAGGTACTCACCGTGCCGAATCCGTATACTTCTAGCTTCCATACGCCCGGTGCCGCTGCGGCTGAAAGGCCGAGGACGGCAGTCAAAGACAAGGCGACCAGCATAACGGTTACAGTCGCCTTGTGATTCCTATGCGTGTTATCCCCCGTGCTTCGCATTACCTTACTATTATAACCGCACAGGCGCGTATCATAAAAGCAAGGAGGCGGCGCCGCCCTGGCAGCACCGCCTCCGACAACTCCCGCCTTCTGCTAGATCTTCCCGCTCAGCACCTTACCGAGCCTTTCTATGCCGATTTCTATCTGCTCGAGCGTCGCGTTCGAGAAGTTCATCCTCATCTCGTCCTTGCCGTGTGATGGGTCTATATAGAACGGGCTTCCGGGTATATACGCCACCTTGGCCTTCTCTATCGCGGGTTTCAGCATCTGCTCGGCGCTTATCCCGTCGGGTAGCTTCGCCCATAGGAACAGTCCCCCGTGTGGCTTGTTCAGCTTCGTGCCCTTGGGGAACGTGCGCTCCACCATCTCGAACATCTTGTCCCTCTTCGGCCTGTACTCAGAGATGATGTCTTTGACGTGCTCAGCGAACCTGCCGCTCGCCATGAACTCATAAACGGCCCTCTGGGCCAGGTTGTTGCTGCATACGTCCGTCGTCTGCTTCCCTACGACCAGCTTGTTCATGATATCCTTGCCGGCGATCGCATAACCCAGCCTTATGCCGGGGGATACCGTCTTCGAGAAGCTGCTGGCGTAGACCGCGGTACCCCACTTGTCGAACGAGCTGATCGCGGGCAGGTGCTCTCCTTCGAAGCGGATGAGCGAATACGGATCGTCCTCCAACACCGGGACTCCCGCCTTCCCGCAGGCATCCATGATCTCCTTCCTCCTGGAAAACGAGGTGGTCACGCCCGTGGGATTCTGGAAATTGGGTATTATGTATACCAACTTGGGTTTGTGTTCTTTTATCTTCCTCTCGAGGTCGTCAGGAAGCAGCCCGTGGGAGTCAGTATCCACGCCCACGATCCTGGCCTCGTACATCTTGAAGACGTTGAGCGCCGCCAGGAAAGTCGGGTTCTCCACCAAAACCACGTCATCCTTGTCGATAAGAGCCTTCGCCATCAGGTCGATCACCTGCTGCGCACCCGTCGTCAGCAGTATGTTCTCCTTGGTAGCGCTGATTCCTATTTCCTCTGCTTGTTTAGCCAATATCTCCCTTAGCGGGACGAATCCTTCGGTCGTCCCGTATTGGAGTATCTCCTTGCCGTATTTCGCAAGCAGTTCCTCGTTGTACCTTTTCATATCCTCTACCGGGAATGACTGTGGGGATGGGAAACCTCCGCCGAAGGAGATGATGTCACTGCCTTGTGTCAATTTCAAAATCTCGCGTATGATGCTCGCCGAGACGTTGCTGGTCCTGGTGGCAAACATTGCGGGGTCCAACAGTACCACTCCTTTCAATCGGTCGCTTTCTAGTAGCTTCCAATTACATTATATTATGCGCGGAATACGTCCGGTGTTCTTTCGGTGCACAATATAAGGAGCCGGCGTCCGCCGGCTCCTGAAGGTCACGCTATTTACCCTGCATCTTCTCCCTGGTATACCTTATCCCCTCGTTCAACGCCCTTACGTTGTCCTCGACCGATGCTTTCGGGACCCTCTGCCTGACGGCCTCCTCAAGCCTCTCGGGGGATACGAACTTGAACAGCTCGTTCAGGACTCCCAACGCCACTATGTTGGCCGAAAGGGGTTTGCCGGTCGTCTCCTTCGATATCCTCGTTATGGGGAACTTGTAGCAGTGCTTCGAATCCGGCGCATTGGGCACGAGGTCCTCGTCTACGACGAGCTTGGCGCCCGGCTTGATGTTGCAGCCGTACCTGTCGCAGGCTATGGGCGTCATGGCGAGGACGTAGTCCGGGGAGGACACCTTGGGGTAGTCGACTTCGGTATCCGACAGGATCACTTCCGCCTTCGCCGCGCCCCCTCTTGCCTCGGGGCCGTAGCTCTGGGTCTGGACCGCCTCCATGCCGTCTCTCATCGCGGCTTCGGCGAGTATGATCCCTGCGGTTATGAGTCCCTGGCCGCCGGACCCTGAAAGCCTCAGCTCTTTCCTCATGGCTTGACACCTCCAGTTATCCTGTCCACCATGGCATCGAACCTGTCCAGGTAGGTAAGCTCTTCCTTCTTCACGAACTCGCCTATCTGGATCTTGCCCTCAAGCTTCTCGGGTGGAAGCTTCGCGGCGGCGGTGTTCAGTATGGTGTTCTGCTTCAGCGTGTTTATCATTTCGACCGGCCCGCCGAGCTTGTTGCGCCTTCCGTAGTAGGTCGGGCACTGCGTCATGACTTCCACGAACTGGAAGCCCTTGTGGGTAAGCGCATACTCGATGTACTGCGCGATGTTGCGCGGATGGGCCGCGGTCGCCCTCGCCACATAGTTGGCGCCGCATCCTTCGACCAGCTTGCAAAGGTCGAAGTTCCTCTCCAGGTTTCCGTACGGTGCGGTCGTGGCCAGCATGGACGTGGGCGTCATCGGCGAGTACTGGCCGTTCGTCATGCCGTAAATATTGTTGTTCATGCATATGAGCGTGATGTCCATGTTGCGCCTTGCAGCGTGGATCAGGTGGTTGCCTCCTATGGCGGTCGCATCGCCGTCGCCAGAGACGACGACCACCTTAAGCCTCGGATTTGCCAGCTTTATTCCGGTGGCGAATGCGAGGGCCCTGCCGTGGGTGGTGTGAAGCGTGTTGAAGTCAAGATAGCCGGGCAGGCGCGATGCGCATCCTATACCCGAGACGACGCAGATGTCGTCCTTGTTGACATCGAGCTTTGCCATCGTCCTGAGCAGTGCGTTCATCATCACCCCATGGCCGCATCCGGGGCACCAAATATGGGGCATCTTATCGGTTCTCAGGAAATCCCATGCTTCTGCCATTACCAAGCCACCTCCTTCGCGAGCGTCTCGAGGATCTCTTCAGGGGTAAGCGGTTCTCCATCCACCCTGTTGTAGGGCACCACCTTACAGCGTCCCTTCGCCGCCCGCTCCACTTCCAGGACCATCTGCCCCATGTTCATCTCCGGGACTATGATCTTCTTGACCTTGGAGCAGACTTCGCCGACCTTCTCCTCGGGGAACGGCCATATCGTCTTGATCTGAAGGCTGCCTACCTTTATCCCCTTCTCCCGCGCGAGCACGACTGCCCTTCTGGCAGAACGCGCAGTTGAACCGCAGGAGATAATCGCATACTCGGCGTCTTCCATCTGGTCATATCTCAGGAACGTGATGTCCTCGACCGCGTTCTTGACTTTCCTGTGGATCCTCCTTATCTTCGCGTCCACCTCGGCGGGCTTCGACGTCGGGAAGCCAGTGGCGTCATGATAGAGGCCTGTCACATGGAAACGGTAGCCCTCGCCGTACGCGGCAAGCGGAGGAACGTCGCCCATGCTGGCGTCGTATGGCAGGTACTTGTCGAGCCCCTTGGCCGGTTTCGGCCTTGATACCAGCATCTTGTCCACCTCTTCCTGGGTGGGCACGAGTATCTTCTCCCTCATGTGGGCGATTATCTCGTCCATGAGCAGTATGACCGGCTGCCTCAGCATCTCTGATATGTTGATCGCCTTAATGGTCATGTCGAATATCTCCGGCACGGTGGAAGGATACAGGGCTATCGCCGGTATGTCGCCGTGGGAACCGTATTTCGCCTGCATCATGTCGCCTTGTGCGGTGTTCGTCGGAAGGCCGGTTGAAGGGCCGGTCCTCTGGACGTTGACCACTACGCAAGGGATCTCGGTGAACGAGGCGAAACCTATGTTCTCCTGTTTCAGCGAAAAACCGGGCCCGGATGTCGCGGTCATGGTCTTCGCGCCGGCGAGCGAAGCGCCCACGATTGCCGCCATGGAGGCTATCTCGTCTTCCATCTGGATGAACTTGCCCCCGATCTTAGGGAGCATCTCGGACATCTGTTCGGCGATCTCCGTCGACGGTGTGATCGGATATCCGGCGAAGAAACGGACTCCAGCCATGGCCGCGGCGAGAGCGCACGCTTCGTTGCCCTGCATCAACCTTAGTCTGTCGGCCATGTCATTCATCCTCCTTCTTGGCCTTCCTTAAGGCCACTACTTTGACTGCGAGGTCAGGACACATGATTTCACAGGTCTGGCATTTGATGCAATCCTCAGGATGCGCTACGAAGGCTTTTCCCCACTCGTCGCCTTCGAGGACCTTTTTGGGGCAAAGCGCGTAACAAAGCCCGCACGCCTTGCACCATTTCTGGTTGATCTCGACCGGCATCTGCCCCTTTTTCTCTGGGCTCATTTGCCTTACCTCCGTTTACTGTTGTTTATATGAATATGGTCTGCTCGCGCCTCGCTCCGACTGAGACCAGTTTTATCTTCGTCCCTATGGTTTCCTCTATCTTCCTGAGGTATTCCCTCGCCTCCCTGGGAAGGTCTTCCATCTTCTTCGCATCAGTGGTGCTGGACTGCCAACCCGGCATGGTGATGTATACGGGCTCCGCCTTCGCAAGCAGGTACGACGCGGGCACGCTGTCGCTCCTGTACTTGGTGCCGTCCGGGTTCGTGACGTCATAGGCCACGCAGAGCTTGATCTCCTTGAAGCTGTCCAGTACGTCGAGCTTGGTTATTGCGATGGAGCTGAAACCGGAAAGCTGGGCGGCGAACTTGAGCGCCACTAGGTCTATCCAGCCGCAGCGCCTGGCGCGCCCTGTCGTAACGCCGTATTCGCCTCCGAGGTCTCTTAGCATCTTGCCGGTCTCGTCGGTCAGCTCCGTAGGCATCGGTCCTTCACCGACCGATGTGGAGTATGCCTTAACAACGCCTATGACCTGGTCTATCCTCTGAGGGGGTATGCCCGCGCCCGCGCACGCGCCTCCGGCTATGGGGTTGGACGATGTCACGAACGGGTATGTGCCCCAGTCTACGTCGCGCATGACCCCGAGCTGCCCTTCCAGTATCATGTCCCAGTTCTCGTCAAGGGCTTTCCTTATAAGCGGGTAGCTGTCCGCGATGAACGGCGCTATGGCGCGGCAGGCGGGTTCGAAAGCCGCCATCATCTCATCGTAGTCGAGCTCCGGCTCGTCGTATACGTGGTTAAGTATGCGGTTGGCCCTTTCGAGGTTTATCTTCACCCTCCTCGTGAACTGGTTCCAGTCGAGGATCTCACCGCACTGTATGCCCCATCTGGCTATCTTGTCGGCATACGCTGGCCCTATGCCCCTAAGCGTCGTGCCGATCTTCTCCTTGCCGGATATCGCGGCCCTGTATTTCTCTTCGGCCTTGTCCAGGGCTACGTGGTACGGCATCACCAGATGCGCCCTGTTGGATATGATAAGCTTGTCCATCGGGACCTTCGCGTCCCTTACCTGTTCCATCTCCTTGAGAAGCGATACCGGGTTTACAACCGTTCCTGTACCGATGAGGCTGTAGGCCTTGGGATTGAATATTCCTGAAGGTATTAGATGCATCCCGAAGTTGCCGAACTCGTTTATCACGGTATGCCCGGCGTTGTCGCCGCCCTGGTACCGTATCACGAGCTTGGCCCTTCCGGCCAGGAAATCTACTACCTTGCCCTTGCCCTCGTCGCCCCACTGGGCTCCAAGAACCGCCCATACTGACATAAGCACACCTCCGATATTTGACAGCGGCTGTCAAAACAACAACCGAATTTTATTATATCATCTGAAAGACCGTATATTTCTTAAAGTCGAATATTAGCATGTCACGGGACAAGCAATTTCAACGCTCCCGGCAGGACCTCATATTCCACAGGCAGCGTCCCCGGCATCTCCCCGTCCATCTCCGCGTACAGCGGCAGCTTCGATTCGAGCCGCATGGTCTTTCCCCTGTAAGCCTTCACTTTCGGGTTCGCAAGGTGGCCTCCGCTGTATATCCTCGGTATCTCCTTGAGCACCTCCCATATGTTGAGGTCTCCTATGACCACAGCATCGATCATGCCGTCGAACGGGTCGGCTGAAGGCGTGAACATTATGCCTCCGCCGCAGTAGGTGCCGTTGCCCACGGTGACCATGGTCGCCTTGCCCCTGAATGCCTCCTCGCCGTCCACCACCAGCCTAATCTCCCTGTTCTTGTAGGCAAGCAGCGTCTTTATCCCGGCGAGAAGGTATCCCGCCTTACCTCCCAGTATCTTGAAGGATTCCGCACTCAGTATCGTTTCGCTCGTCAGCCCCGCGTTCGACGCGTTTATGAAGGCCTTGCTCTCCATTGCCCCATAAGGGCCTATGTAGGTCGCCTTCACTATGTCCACCTGCTTGAGTTTCCCCTGCCTTATCACCTGTGCTGCTGCCTTCCAGTCATCCCTGGGCATGTTTATGGACCTGGGGAAGTCGCATCCGCTGCCGGTGGTCACGACTCCCATCGCGGTGGCCGGACAAGGAAGCTTGCCGCCCTCGGTAAGGCCGTTCATAACTTCGTGGTAGGTCCCGTCGCCGCCTGCGGCAATCACAAGGTCCACGCCGTCCAGCCGGGCCTGCCTGGCAAGCTCCACCGCATGCCCCTGCTTTTGCGTGACCTGCAGGTCGAAGCTCAAGCCAAGCTCTTGCATGTGCTTGGCGAGCTCCGGGAACACCTTGCCGCTCTTGCCGCGCCCGGCCTTCATGTTCAGTACTATCCTGATCTTGCCCATCATCGCACCTCCGAAGGCCTGATACCGGCAGCGCAGTCATAAAGGGCACCTTGTCCGCCCATATCAGCCAAATAGCCTTTGATAAGCCTGTTTATCCCGCCGTTGCGATCCTTCCACCTTCCATGGTGGGCATATATGACATCCTGCCTCATCCTGTCGTCGAATACCATAAGAAAGCGCATCGCAGCGTGCTTCGTGTATACTTCCACCACGGACAGCTCCTTGAGCCCGAGCCTTCTTGCGGCTTCTGGATGTACGTACACCGCCTGCAGCCCTGCGGGGTCCGCGCCCAGGTTATCGTACTGTGAATGGAGCCTGTCCCTCAAGGCTCCCGTAATCAGGTAGAACGGATATTCCTTGTCGGGCAGCTCGTGAGGGGGTATGTACTTCGGCGGCGCGGGTGAGCCGACCATGATCCTCCCGCTGGCCGTGGGGAACTTGCCGTCCTGCCACGGCACCATCGGAGCCGGGAACCTGACCCAGCCCTCGTCCATCAGCCTGTCGAGCGTTATGCCGTACGCTTCCATAGGTTCCAGGGCGTACCTTATCCATTCCAGGGCTGTCCTGCCCGATAGGCAGCCTATTCCCAGGCGTTCTGCCATCCCCTTCATTATCTCGATGTCGGGCCTCGCCTCGCCTAACGGTTCCACGGCCTTCCTGCCGAGGCTAACGTAGTTGTGGAAGTAGGAGCAGTAGAGCTCGTCCTCCTCCAAGAAAGTCGCCGCAGGCAGCACGATGTCGGCAGCCTTTGCGGTGTCTGTCATGAAGTGCTCGAATACCACCTTGAGCGGGATCTTCTCGAAGACCCGCTCGAGATCTTCGGTATCGGGGCACTGCAGCATCGGGTTGCTCCTCGCTATTACCGCCATCTCTATGAAGCCGTCCCCCAAGGCCCGGATGTCGTCGGCGAGGCGCCCTTTCCATACGAGCTTCACGTCCTTCATCCTGCCCTCATAGCCCAGGGGGTTGAGCACCCTGCTGGATCTGTTCGAGTAATTCACTCCACCCCCGGGCCTTCCGATGTTGCCTGTTATGGCGCCGAGAGCGTTTACGGCCCTAACCGCGTTACCTCCGCCGGCATGCCTTTGCAGGCCGAAGCCCAGCCATATCGAAGCGGGTTTCACCAACGCGTAATCCCTTGCGAACATTCTGATGTCCTCGACGGGGACGCCCGTTACGTCGGACGTCCTCCCTAGGGTCCATGACATGGCCTCTTCGAGGTAGCTTGCATACCCTTCGACGTGCCGCCCGATATATCCGCCGTCATGCATGTCCGAAGCGATGATCTCCCGCGCCAGGCCAAGTGCAAGCGCCGCATCCGAACCGGGCCTGGGCTTTACGGCATAGTCAGCCAGCGCCTCCGATTCCGAGGGCATGGGGTTCACAAGCACGACCTTCGCGCCGCGCTCCTTCGCTTTCCTGATGTAGGGAACCATGTGTATGTTGGTGACCATGGGGTTCCTGCCCCATAGGGCAATCAGCCTGCTGTTGGGAATGTCCTCCGGGTCGTGCTGACCTATCCTGCCGTAGTCTGCCGCCATGGCCTCAAGCCCGGCCGCGCTGCAAAGTGAGCCAGAGGCGAAAGTCGCACCCCCGAACTCGCCCCAGAAGCGTCCCTCAAGGGATTTCAGATAGCCCATCGAACCGGCGTCGGAGTAGCTCAATACCGAGGACGGCCCTTTCAGGGCCCTTGCCCTCTCAAGGCCGCAAGCCACCTCATCCAGGGCCTCTTCCCAGCCGATCCTCCTGAAGGATGAGCCTTCCCGTCTCAGAGGGTATAGCAGCCTGTCCTTCGAATACTGCCTTCTCAGATAACCCTGCACCTTACCGCACAGGAATCCCCTGGTCACAGGATGGGATTGTGATCCTTTAAGGGCCACTACCGCGCCGTCCTTGACCTCGGCTTCGATTCCGCAGCAGTCGAAGCAGTCATGGGGGCATGCCGTCCTTACGATCATCGGTCCACTTCCCCCTGAACGTTCATAGGCCCTCTTTCCTAAGGTGCGCGGTGACGTTCATAGCGGTGACCCTTCCCGCCAGGCCTCCGTCGTCGGATCTTTCGAGATCGAACTTGAAATACGCGCAGTTGTCCACGCCAAGCCCCTTAAGGGGCATCCCGGGCGGGGTGCCCATGATGTAGGCGACCGTGGCCCTTATGAAACCGGCATGAGTGACGGCGATGACCGCACTGCAGGAATTGTCAGAGCAAATCCCGTCGAGCGCGGGCAGGACGCAGCGCGATACGTACTCCCTGTGGGTCTCGCCCCCGGGATACCTCTCGTCCAGCCAATTGCCTTCCAGCCTGGAGTGGAAGTCGGAGAACCGCGACTTCGCCTCATCGGGCCTAAGCCCCGACAGCAGTCCGCAGTCGAGCTCCCTTAGCGGCGGTTCCAAGACCACCTCAAGCCCTAGGCCTCTTGCTATCGGCTCCGCGGTTTGCCGCGCCCTTATCAGCGGGCTGGAGTACACCTTGGAAAATCCCCTCTTCTCCGAAAGGCATACGAAGGCTTTCGAGACGGCTTCCGCCTGGGCTAGCCCCCTGTCGTTGATGGGCCTGTCGTCAAGGCACTGCCAGCGCCCCTCGTCGTTCCAATCCGTGCTCGCATGCCTAACAAGATACAGAGTGATGCCCGAGCTCACCTTACATTGTCCTCCTTGGAATATACATCCATAATGTGCTCATGCTGGCCTGAGAGGACCAGGTTCATTTCCCTTAGCCTTCCAATCGGCTTTCCCTCGCCGTCGAATCCCCTTATCTCCACAGTCGTCAGGCCGCAATTGTCCAGTCTGTGCCTCAAGAAGGGCCTGGCATCCCCGATGCCCAGGAAATTCATTATGGCCGTCCTTATGAAACCCCCGTGCGTAACCGCAAGGATACGCCTTCCCGGTTCCAGCTCGTACAGCCTCCTGAGCGCGGGCAGCACGTTCTCGTTCTCGTACTGTCTGTGGCTCTGCCCTCCCGGGTAGCGCCCCTCCCACATCCCCGAACCGAATAGCCCGACCATCTCGGGGAACTTCAGCATCGCCTCCGAGATCGTATACCCGGATATAAGGCCGCAGTCTATCTCCATCAGCTCCGGGATGCTCTTCACTTCGGCGCCGAGCGCGCCCGCCACTATCTCCGCTGTCTTTCTCGCCCTTTTAAGCGGGCTGGAGTATACGGCGTCGAATTCCATCCCGAACTCCCCGTCCCTCAGCGCGCGCGCCACTGCCTGGGCCTGCTCCATACCCTTGTCATCAAGTGGTATGTCCGACCTGCCCTGCATCCTCCCCTCGAAATTGTGGGAGGTCTGTCCGTGCCTCATCAACACAACAACAGTATCTAAATCGTCCCGCTCCTCTCCCTATCGCCCTATGTCAGGCCCGCCTGCCGTTTCGTACGGGCTCTATGGTCAGTATGCTTATCTTCCCTTCCTCGAATACTACCCTTGCGACCTCGTTCACTTCCTCCAACTTGATGCCGGCCAGTATGGATGGCCTTTCCATCAAGTCCATGCCCCTGAAGCGGTCCACGAGGAACTCGTAGGCTACGAACTCCTCCGAATCGAAGGACCTCAGCAGCCCGCCAGTCAGGCGCCTTAGAGCAAGGTCAAAGGACTCCTTGTCTATCCCGTCAGTAGCGGCGGCCTTCATGGCCTCCTTTACTTTCCCTATCAGCTCGTCCTTCCGATCCGTGGCCGCCACGAGGTTCAGGTAGCCGTAATCGGAGGCATAATGCTCGTCATACGAAAGGTTGTCATCAATTATCCCGCCCGTGTACAGCTCGTCGTTCAAAGCGGAGCTGGGACCGAAGACGGTCTCGATCAGCACCGACGCCGCCATCCTCCTTCTTGCGGCGGAACTTGTAAATACGCCCGGGTCGTCCTTCATGCCGATCCATACTATGGGCCTGGCAACGTCCATGCGTATGACACGTTCGGTGATGTTGACGGTCCTGGGCTCTACCACATCGGTTATCTCCACTTCCTCGGACTTCCTTGACCCGTACTTGGATTCGAGCACCGATGCCATCCCGAACACGTCCTCTGCATCTACGTCCCCTACCACCAGCAGGGTCATGTTGTCCGAACCGTAGAAAGCATCGTGCGCCGCGTACAAGACCTCGGCGGATATCTCCTCGACGCTGGCGACAGTCCCGGCCGGATCCAACGCCACGGGATGCCTGTTGTAGAGCAGGGTCAGCAACGTCCTGTATCCCATCCAGTCCGGGTCGTCCCTCGTCATCGCTATCTCCTGTTTGATTATCTCCTTCTCGCTCTCGACGCCGATGTCCGAGAAAGCCGGCTTGTAGACGAGCTCGAACAGAAGCCCGAGGCATTCGATGAACTTGTCGTCGGTGCAGAACAGGTATCCCGTTATGTCGCTAGACGTGAAGGCGTTCGAAGTAGCCCCCAGCTCGGAGAACTTCTCCTCCATGTTGCCGTCTTCCCGTTCGAAGAGCTTGTGCTCAAGGAAATGGGCCGTCCCCTCGGGGAGCTCATATTCCTCCCTGTCGCCCATGAAACGCATCTTGGTTATCTGCGAGCCGAATCTGGTGGCCAGCACGGCGTACTTCCTCACGAAGCCCGGTTTCCTGATCACCGCTATTTCCAGGCCTGACGGGAGGACCCTCACTTCGGCTTTCTCGAAAGGTTTGAAATACATGCCCGTCATGGCTTGGCCCCCTTTTTCGAATCTTCGGGCATCAACGCGAACACGGTATCTAACGACCAGCTCGAAGCGGCCTTCGCCACTTCCTCGGCCGTTACGTCGAATATCCTGGAAACGGCCTCCTCGGGGGTGAAGCGCCTTTTGTTTACTATGCCAGTCATCTCCCTGCCGCAAAGCGCCGCGGGGCTGTCCGCCGACATCCTTATGCCCAGGGCCATGCTCTTCTTCGCCTCGTTGAGCTCCTTCTCGGTGACGTTTCCCGCGGCGAGCGCCCTCTGCTCGGCGAGCACCACCTCTATGGCCCTGTCCTTCTTGGCAGCGTCTATGCCGGCATGGGCGAATACCAGTCCCTTGGTCGGTTCTATCCTCGATCCTACGCTGTATGCCATGCCTTCGCGTTCCCTTACGTTCATGAAGAGCCTGGACTGGGAGTACTGGCCGAATATGTGGTTGGCGAGCGCATGGGACGGATAGTTGTCGTCGGCCCAGTTCGTCGGCGCCCTCCATCCTATCGCCAACTTGACTTGCACCGTGTCGGCCCCTTCGGTTATGAAGCTCGCCTCCTTTGCGGACGGCATCCCGCAAGAGGCGGGTCCCGGGTCGGAGCCGCCGTTTATGCGGCCTTTGAAGGCCCTTTCGATCTCCTCGAGCGCCTCTACCATGTCGAAATCGCCGACGGCGAATATATCGGCCGGGAAACCGGGCATGACACCGGTCCACCACGAAGTGAGGGGTTCCGGGCCGATGCTCTTAAGGAGCGCATCGTCACCGTAAGGATGGATCCCGTACGGTTCGTCTTTGCACATGTTGGCACACAGCCTGAAATCGGCCCATGCATCCTTGTCATCCCTCAAAGCTGCCATATCGTTGGCTATCCCCGATTTCTCCTGGGATATGTAATCCTGTCTGAGCAGGCCCTCCGCGCTCCTGGCGGGGTCGAACATCACAGAGGACAGCAGCCCGGAGAGAACCCTGACGGGCGACATGCCGTCGGTCTCGATGTCGGCCATGCCGGCCCAGAGGCTGAGCAGGCCCCTTTCGCCCCTCCTGGATACGGCGTAGGAGACCGCAGCTCCGTAAAGCTCGTCAAGCCTCGTATTGAACTGCCTCGTCTCGGGATATCCGGCGGTGCCCCTGGTGAGGACCGCGGACAGAAGGTTGTTGAACGTGACCGTATCGTCGGAAAGCGGGTTGTGCAGGAATACCTGCAGGTGTACGGACCTGAACTTGTCCGTCGGCCACAGGTGGACGGACAAACCGTCCATTATCTTGAAATCCTCGAAAAATCGCATCGGCCTTCCTCCAGCAAAGCGGAATTAGCTGCACTTACATGACAATTCTAACACATCAAAGGCTCAGGCCCACCGTATATCGGCGCTGCGGATGCGATGCGGTGTCCCGTTCATCTGGGCATCTTATCGACCTTGCAGGCCTTATCTCGCCAGTGCCACGGCTATGCTCGCCCCAAGCTGTGCATTCGATTCTATGAGAGCCGCGTTCGCCTTCAGCGAGGCGCCCTCGCTGTGTCTGTGTATGTAGTCCAGCAGATACGGCGTTATCTCGGCTTTCCTTATGCCTTTCTTCTCGGCGGACTGGATCGCTTCCTTTGACACCCTCTCGAACACCGCCTTGTCCATCTCGGCGTCCTTCGGAACTGGGTTGGCCACCAGTATGCCACCGTCCGACAACGCCCACCTCAAGTCCGCGAACAGCGCGACATCCTCGGGTTTCTCTGCGTTGTAGTCGACCGGGTAGTTGCTGGTCCTCGTGTAGAACAACGGAAGCTTCTCCGTCTTGTACCCTATGATCGGGATGGACAGCGTCTCAAGGTACTCGACCGTCTTGTCTACGTCCAGCACGCTCTTGGGGCCCGAGCATACGACTATTATCCTGTTGTCGGCCAGGACCTTCAGGTCCGCGGATATGTCGAATGTTTCCTCCGCACCTATATGGACGCCGCCGATTCCTCCTGTCGCAAAAGTCCTTATCCCCGCCGCTACGGCAAGCGCCACAGTGGCGGCCACCGTACAACCTGCGGTCTTTCCCCTCAGGATCGCCGACGGTATGTCCTTCAAGGAGGCCTTGACGGATCCGGTGTCCAACGATACTTCTTCCAGCTGGTCTTCGTCCATGCCTATATAGACCTTGCCGTTCAGGATGCCTATAGTGGCAGGAATGGCCCCGGATGCCCTAACGGATTGTTCCACCCTGTGGGCGACCTCAAGGTTGAACGGCCTTGGAAGCCCGTGGCTGAGTATCGTAGTCTCAAGGGCGCAGACAGGAAATCCTTCCGCGAGGGCCTGCCCCACCTCATTGGAAACGACCGCGAAATCGCACAGCTCCTTGATCCTCATGGGACACCTCCTGAAGGTTTGACATTTTTACCCTAGAACAATAATTATTAAACCATAATGGGGCGGGTATGAACCAAGCCGTTGCGATTTTTATATGCGCCGGACGGATATCACCCGCTAAGGAGGCAATTGCATGTTCTCTTTATATATAGATGTATCTCGCAAGGTGTTCGAGGGCATGCCGGTATGGCCAGGGGATCCGGAAGTGAAGGTCAGGAGACACCTTACCGTAGCCGACGACGGTTGTTCGGTCTCTGAAGTCAGCATGGGTACGCACACGGGCACCCATATGGATTTCCCGGCCCATCTCATGGAAGTGTCCTCGGTGCCGCAGATCAACTCGATGGTGGGCCCCTGCACCGTCATAGGCCTCGCGGACCTGAAAAGGACCCTCAGGGAGGGGGGACCGCTCGCAGAAAGGGTGCTTGTAAAAGAGGGATGCCCATCGTTCTCAGATGCCTATTCGCTGGTCGAGCTGGGTGTGAAGCTTGTGGGGGTGGAGAATCTGAGCATAGATGAGGAACCTTCCATGGAGGTGCATAGGCTCCTCCTCGGCGCGGGAGTCGTGATATTGGAAGGCCTTCGGCTCGATGACGCAGCCGAAGGCCCAGCCTACCTTATATCGTTGCCGCTCTTGCTCGATGCGGAAGACGGCGCTCCCGCAAGGGCGGTTCTGGCGTACTGAGCTTATAGGATCACTTGGGGCCGGAGGGCTTCCTCGGCATCCTTGTGGCGCTCCTCGCGCCCTGTCTGACAGGCTTCTTCCTCACCGAGAAGCCGAACCTTCCCAACTTCCTGCCTATGGCATAGTAATGTCCGTGTACGTAGGCGAACAGGCCGGCTTTCTCAAGGGCAAACCTTTCTTTCTCGTTCATCAGGCTCTCGTCTACCTGGACCGATACTACCTCGGCTATGAACATAACGTGAGAACCCAGTTTCTTCCTGTCCACTACCTTGCATTCCAAGTTAACAGGACACTCCTCTATAGTAGGGCACTGGAGCTTTTCGGCCTTGCCGCGCGTAAGCCCGGTGGCTTTCCATTTGTCCTCGTTCCTGCCCGAAGCGCAGCCGCAGTAATCAGCCGCCTTGGCCTGGGCTATTGACGGCACGTTCACGACGAACTCGCCTGAGGCTTCTATCAGCTCATAGGAGTGCCTTTCCGGCCTGACTGATATTGACAGCATCGGCGGATCCGAGTTGATCGTGCCGACCCACGAAAGCGTGATGATGTTATCCCGCCCTTCGGCGCCCGGCCCCTTGCAGGACACCATAACCGCAGGTAGGGGCCATAACATGGTCCCGGGTTTCCAACATACTTTACTCATCGGGTCACCTCCCGGAAGTGATTATATGCTATATTCTACTCTAGCGGGCATTATTATACAAAAAGAGTATCGCGCGACCTAGAACGGAGAATCATCGGTATTACGGATTACGGTGGTGATCGATTGAAGGTTCGAAGCATCGTGCTTTCGGCGATTTTGCTCATCATGGCGCTTTCGCGTTGCACGGCTCCCGCAAGCGCCGGTGCTTCAGACTTGACTCCGCTTGCGGCAGGGATTGTCGGAAGGCTGGACCCCATTACATGCATAAGGGCTTTGAGCGGCACGGAGGACATGGTGCTCGCTATGGCCTGCGACTCCCTGTTCGCATGGGGCGGCCCCGAAGGAGCCATCGAACCCCAGCTGGCGTACGGATGGCCTTCGTTCGACGCCGTGTCGGGGAAAGTCACCGTAATGCTGAAATCCGGCACGGGTGCGGGCGATGCCGCGCTTTTCGATGCGGTCTCCGTGGCGGACTGCCTGTCAAGCAGGATACCTCAGGGCAGCGACCTTACCGTCTCAGCCGGTCCGGACGGCGTTTCGCTGGTCTTCGGCCTCGGAGAAGATCCGGGCATCTTCTGGGTGCTGTTCGCTTTCGCCCCCGTATATTCGATAGATACGGCAGGCTGCCTAGTAGGTGCCGGCGATCCCCCTTACAGGCTGGTGAAATGTGAAGCGGGGGCGTATTTGTTCGAACCTGTCTCCCAAGGCCGTACACAGGTCGTCGTGAAAGGCTATACTGACACGCAAACTATGCTTTCCGCGTTCTCGAACGGCGAGTTGCATTACGTGTCAACCGACCTTTCAAGGACAGCGGCCGCCATAAAGGGCACGTACTGGTCCTCTGATTCCATGGCGGTGACCGCGGTCTCATACAACCCGTCTTCTCCGCTCTTCCGTGATGCAGCCCTGAGGGCTTCGGTCTCAAAGGCGATAGACAGATCGTATCTGGTGCTTAGGACCATCCCGGGCAGGGCCTCGGTAGCTTCCGGCATATATTTCCAAAGCCCCCAAACAGCCGAGGCATCGCCTCTTTCCAAAGGGTCGAGGATAAGGCTGCTCGTAGCTTCGGACAAGGCATACTCGTTGGAGATGCTCTGCGCCGTTATGGTCAAGTCATGGTGGGAGAGGCAGGGCGCTCAAGTAAGCGTGATAACCGCTACTCCTGAGGCAGGCTACCGCAGCCAGATTGCAGCAGGGGCTTATGATGCGGTGATTTCGACAGGTTGGCTTCAGCCGGGTTTCAGGGGGCTCACGACGGCCGTAGGAGAAGGGGGGTTCCTCCCTGACGGCCTTGTCCAGACGAACCAGGATATCGCAGCCCTTGTGGACTCGATAAAGAATCCCGGTTCTTTCGACGGGATGTCATCCTGCTCGATGAGGCTCGAAGCTTCGCTGCTCTCAAATTGCCTGGTCTTCCCGCTTGTCAGGCCGACGAAGTCGGAACTGTACAGGCCGGACAAGTTCACTGGCTGGTCCATGCAGCAAGGGCGCCCTCTTATCAATTCCTTCAGGGACTTCTCGGCGATGATACCGTTAGTATGAGATCAGATGTCGAAAAGGCTCGGCGGCTGAGGCTTCTTCTCGCGCTTCCTGCCCTTTTTCGCCCCTTCATCCGAAACGGTCTGCGCCTGCTCCTGTCCGGCCACTTCAACCGGCTTTTCATTCATGCCGGCGACGGAAGTCCCTTCAGGCTCACTGTCCATTAGGACAGCACCGATACCAACTACGAGCATGTCCTCTCGTTCCTGAACGACAGCGGCTTGGATCTCGGCTTCCTCCCGTTTTTCCTCTGCCTCCGGCGCCGTCTCGCCCGCTTCAGGCGTCGCCTTCTTCCTTTCTGTTTGGCGGACCGCATGCTTCCTTGACCTTGTCACCGGCCTGGTCTCCGGCCTTGCGCTCCTGCCAGAAGTATCCGATATCTGCTCATCAAGCGGCGGTTGTTGCTCTATCCTGTCCAGCCTCTCCATGACCTTCTTTATTCTAGATGTCTGGCCCAGCTGGTCGGCGGACCTCCTTATAATGTCAAGGGCTATGCCGCCCTCCTCCTCGTTCAGCCTGTAATATACCCATTGCCCCCTCCGCTCGGCGTCAAGGAGCCCCGCGTTCCTCAGTATAGCAAGGTACCTCGATACCGTCGGCTGGGGCACCCTCATCGCCTCCTGCAGGTGGCTTACGCATACGGCGCCCCTCAAAGCCAGCACTACCAATATGCTCATGCGAGGTTCGTCAGCCATAGCTTTCATTGTGCTTACCAGCTTCTTCATGGGAGCCTCCCGTTTTATCAATATATTCATATATAATATTACATCGTGTTGGATTCTCCTTCACCCAAAGCAAAAAGTGCCCGGCGAACGGTTCCGGGCACTTTTATATTCGCTTATACGCATATTCTGATATGCATTTCTTCAAGGTGATATGGCCTAATCTCGGCATTCGAATACAGAAAACGGCGCATCCACCGAAGCTAGGCCGTTTGCGATGACGGCACGGCCTCCCAACAACGGCCTGTACTCACCGTCGCGGATCCCGGCCGCTCTAGCGTCAACCGGCGCGTTCTTTTTGCCCACGTTGAATATGCCGCACAGCCTCCTGCCCTCCAGCTCATGGACCGCTACGATGTTGTCCTCCTCGTTTTCCGACACCTCGAACGAGCGCGATCTGGAGAAGTAATCCGATATCCTCATAGAAGCAAGGTCCTTTATCAACCCCACATGTCGCAAGTCCTGCTTGGTTAGGTCTATTACGTCCTTCTCGAAAAGGTCCGGCCTATGATCCGTGAGCGTCTCGTCACCCATATAGATAAGGACCGTGCCCTTGTTGAAGAACGTAAACGCCGTCCAGGCTTCTAGGCTACGCCTGTCTTCAAAGAGCGCAGCCGGCCTTTCGAAATCATGGTTGCCTAGGTATCTGAGCTTAACGTAATTATCCGGATAGATGAATTCCTGCGACCTGAGGGCCTGCAGGTACTGCCTCAGGCCCGCCCTTCCATACGCATACTCCTGGAACCTGTCATGGGTGTCGTAATCATAGCAGACGTCGAAAGCCTGATAGAGCTCGCTGTCGCTGTGGGCTCTGAACCCCAGGCGCCTCAGCTTCTTTATGAAATCTCCGTGTACCGATTCTGCCAGCCATACCAAGCCGGGCTTGGCCTCGTCTACCTGCTTGCGCGCTCTTATCCAGAAATCGACCGGAACCAATGAGGCTACGTCGCACCTGAAACCGTCGAAACCGAATTTCGCCCACCTTGACAGGTTGTCTATCAAGTAGCGCTCCAACGCTTGCCCGCCCCTTTCGAAATCAAGGTCTATCACGTCCTGCCAATCCCCAGCCTTGTTGCCCGGAACCCCGTTCTTGTGATAGAACCAGTCAGGATGCTGGGAGAAAAGCCGCGAGTCGGGCGAAGTGTGGTTGTATACGATGTCCATAAGCACTCTCATGCCCAGCGAATGAGCTTTCCTGAGAAGCTCTGAGAGGTCCTCCTCTCTGCCGTAGGCGGGATCTATGCTCGTATAGTCCTTTATCGCGTACGGCGAGCCGAGGCTTCCCTTCCTTCTCTTCAGCCCTATGGGATGTATCGGCAACAAGTGGATGATATCGGCACCTAGCGCCCGTATCCTCTCAAGATCCGCCGTCAGCTCCTTGAAATCCCCCGCCTCAGAGTAGTTGCGTACGAATACCTGGTAGACGAAGCTTGACCTCAACGACCTGGACGTATTGTCGGCCATTTTTCCCTCCATCCACAAATCATTCCACTTACATTGTAAGGCAAAGGCGCCGGTCACAAAACGTCAAGACGATAGGATGGAGGCGGGAAAACCGTATCGCACGATTTTCCCGCCTCCGTCAAATATCCTTCTACGGACTACTTCGAGCCAGGTACGTAGACTACGCCTGAGTACCTGTCGGCCAGTACCTTCAAGAATGCCGGGTCTTCCGTAAGGCCCTTCAATGCCGCCTTCAAGTCCAGCATCTTCTTGGAATACGCGTCCTGTCCCCTGGGGTCTACCTGCCTTGATACGAACACGTTCACGAAACCGTCCGTGATCGAGCTGTCCTCCCTGCCGATGACCAGCCCGAACAGCGATTTCGCCGGATCCGGGTCATATGCCACGGCAACGGAGAGGACGACCGCGCTGTACCTTGTCCTGAAGCCCGCCTTCAGCCCCTGCTGATCCAGGGCGATTATGTCCTCCGCCTTCAGCGATTTGCCTTCGATTTGGCTCTTGTAGTTGTCCGCGTTGACATCCGCGCTGAAGGAGGGCCTAAGCGCAATGTACCCTTCCGCTGCAAGCAGCTTGAGGGCCCTTTGAAGGTTCGATTTATCGTTAGGCACACCTACTCTTCCTCCGGATGTCACATCCTTGGCACTGGCATTCGCACCGTAGAGGCCCATCTTGAACGAGGCCACCGGCCATAGGGCCTCGAGCTTCCCGGAATTGGCGGAGTCGCCCTTAAGGTAGGGTTCGTGCTGGAAGAAATTTACATCAGTCTTGCCCTGCACCGTGTCGTTGTTGATGTTAAGGCCGAAGGATGTGTACACCCTTACGCTGACGTCATAGCCCTTCTTGTTCAAAGCCGGGACTATGAACTCATTCACGAGGCTCTCCTGGATACCGACCACGGTCCCGATTATTATCGTCTCCTTGGCGGACAGCCCTCCTGCCACCGCCAGCACCAATGCCACCAGAACAGCTATCGTAATCGACTTCTTCATCTTGTTTCCTCCACAATTCATCTTGATTTGTCGGCATGCCTTGCGGCATTCGTGCCTATCGTCTGCACCAGGGTGATTATCCCCGCGAGTATGGCTATGCCGGAGACTATGAACTCTCCGTCATTGTCTATCGTCGCGCGTACGACAGCGCGGGAGGCGACGGTCCTTATGGCTATCGTCTCCGACATCACCGTAGTGCCCAGTATGGTTATCGAAAGCGTAGTGATGCCTAGTATGAGGCCGGGAAGGGCCTCCTTCAGCATCACTTTCCTCACCAGCTGCCTTACCGTCGCCCCGCATGCCATGGCGGCTTCCAGAAGCCCCTTGTCAACTTCCTTGAGCGCCGATTCGACGAGCCTTGCGCAGAGGGGTATCGCGGCTATCGCCCACATGACGATAGCTTCGAGAAGGAGTGCGAAATCCGTCGGCCTGTATATCGAGTAGCGGAAGTAGAGCAGCGAGGATATTAGTATGACGAGGATTATCGTCGGTATCGACCTGAGTATGTTTATCACGGATGATGCGACCCCGTAGAGCCTTTCTGCCGCGAGCGGGTAGCCGGGTGATGTCAGGACGAGGTACACACCGAGGGGTATGCCGCCAAGGCATGCCAGGAAAGTAGATCCCAGCATGATCGCCAACGTGTTCAGGAGGGGCTCCCCTAAGAGCACCCTGAATGAGGAGAACAGGTCCTGCCAGGAATAGACCATCATACCTGACCACCTCCGAATCCGTGCAGGAACGTCTTTATGAGCGACTGCGGATTGGCGAAGATGTCCGCCACGAGGCCCTGCTCAACTATCTCCCCGCCGTCGAGGACGGCCACGTCGTCACATATGTACTTTATGACGCTCATGTCGTGCGTGACGATTATGACCGTAACGCCAAGGTCGCTGTTTACCGACTTGAGCAGGTCCAGGATGGACTTCGCGGTCCTTGGGTCCAGCGCCGACGTGGCCTCGTCGCAAAGCAGGATGTCCGGGTGCAGCGCAAGAGCCCTTGCTATCGCCACCCTCTGTTTCTGCCCGCCGGAGAGCTTCAAAGGGTACGATTGGGCGTGCTCTTTGAGCCCCACCGTGTCGAGCAGCTCGTTTACCCTGTTCTCTATGTAGTCCTTCGTATAGTTCGTTATCCGGAGCGGGAAGGCTATGTTCTCGAATACGTTGGAGTTCCTCATCAGGTTGAAGTTCTGGAATATCATCCCGATATGCCTTCTCAGGTTTATGAGGTCCCCGTCGTGCTGTCTTGTCACATCCTGCCCATCGATCAGCAAGGTCCCCGAAGTGAGCCTTTCCAGCTGGTTTATCAGCCTGATCAGCGTGGACTTCCCCGCGCCGGAAAGTCCCACTATGCCGAATATCCTGCCCCTGCCTATTGTGAGGTCCAGGTCTTTCAGCACCTCATTCTCCCCGCCTTCGGCGGTCGGGAACACTTTGCTTGCTTTCTTGAACACGATTATCGGCTCTATCTGTTTCAAAGCGGGATCACCATCCGTCTGTGTAGTAGGGGCGGCCGGAATGCCCAGAATCTGACGACTGAACGCCAAATAAAGGCGGTATTAATCGCCAGGCTGGCCCGGGGCGTAGTTCCCCGGCTCTCTCTGATGCCCCCCTGCCTGCCCTAGACGTGTCAACGGACGCGTTTTTTGAAGAGGGACATCAGCCGCGCATACACATTCGGGCTGATATGGGTCTCAAGATGGCATAAGGAGCGTCCGCGGGTCTTATGAAACCCCCGGCCGCATAGAAGTGCATGATTGATTTGTTATCTAGGTGGTATATTGCGTTTTCCTCCAAGCCAATTTGCTTAAGTATACATTGTGGGGGCCTCCTTGTGAAGCCCCCACAAAACATATCCGTCCGGGTCTCCGCTCAGCTCCTCTTCAGGGGGATGTAAATGAAACGGTCCATATTGTCGGGTCTTTTCATTGTCCCCCTTTCCCCTTCGCCTGCATATTCAAGCGCCCTCTCGAAGCGGTTGGCCCATGCGTCGGTATTGTCCGCGAAGTGCAGGAGCTGCGCTTCCATTACCACGGGCCTTACGGGAGATCCCCATTCTAGTTCCCCGTGATGGGCCAAGACAAGATGGAGGATGAGCCTTCTTTCCATCGGCTCCCACTGTCCGGTCCCGAATATGCCCTTGTCGGCTTCCAGCACGTCTATGGCTTCCTCTATCATCGAGCACCCGAGGGCTATGTGGTCCATGAACACGCCATCGAGGGATACCTCGGGCTTAGTTCCGTTGCCGGAGCTGTCATATGATCTGACCTTCCCGATATCATGAAGCAGCGCCCCTGCGATCAGCAGGTCATGGTCTATGTGCTTGTAATTTGAACACAAGAAGTCGCACAGCTTGGCAACGTTGACAGTGTGCTCCAGCAGTCCGCCCTTATAGGCATGGTGCTGGCCCACAGCGGCCGGCCATACTATGAACTGGGCGTAGACCGGGCTGTCCTTATGGAAGAACCTGTCCAGCAAGGCCCTGTATCTCTCGTTCTTCACGCTCGACACGAGCCCTTTTAGCTCCTCTTGGAGCTCGTCCGTGTCACGATCTGAACTAGCCACGAAATCGTCCTCGTCGTAGGTCCCGGGAGCCGCGTATGTTATCGTCTTGTTCCTCTTGATGTCAGAAAGGCGCGCCGCGGCGAACTGCAGGACCCTTCCGTCGAATATCTCGACCCTGACGCCGTTGAGCATCGCCTTTTCGCCTTTCACCGCAAGGAAGCCCATCTCATCGTCGTTATCGCGCCAATCCCAGATCTTCATCGGGATGCTTCCGGTCTTGTCCCCCAGCCTCAAGTCGAGGTAGTTCTTTATGACCCTTGCGTCCACCACCTGGTAGATGCCCGTCGCTATGTCGCCTTCGCCGAGAGAGTTAACGAATTGCCTGGTCTGTTTATTGGACATTGGTACCTCCGGTCAAATCCTGCCCTGGAAACTTCTGAAGATGTTGATCACGTCCTTGAATCCCGATCCGGCCGCCGCCACCGGCCCGCCCTCCTGGACGGTTACGACCAGCTCGCCGAACAGGTCCGTGACGAACCTCACCGCCTTGCCGCTTCCGTTCACCTTGGCGAACATGTCATAGTAGGGTACGGCCATGGGCGACACTTCGATCTTGACGTCGTCGTCCTCCCTCCAGGCCCTTCCTATCATCTTCAGCGTCCTCTGCTCTATCGCCCAGCTCGCCACGTCCCTGGGCGTGATATGCGTTATGCCGGTTATCTTCACGTCGGAGAGCTTCTTCCTGCAGCCCATCGCCGCGTTCGCGATCAGGAGGATCTTGCAGGCGGTGTCGATTCCCATGACGTCTCTGGTCGGATCGGGTTCGGCATAGCCGTGCGCCCTCGCCATCGACAGTGCCTCTTCATACGATATGCCGTCTTCGCTCATCAGCGTAAGGACATAGTTGGTCGTTGCGTTCAGTATGCCCTCTATGGCCATGACCTTCGATCCGGCCAACGATATCTTGGCTATGTCTATCGTAGGCAGGCCCGCCGCCGTCGCTCCGGAGTATCTCAGCTCCACGCCGAACTTCCTCGCCATCTCGGTCAGCTCGTCAAACGCCACGACCAGGGGGGATTTCTCCATGCTGGCGATGTTCCACCCTCTGGAGATGGCGGATTTCATTATCGAAAGGGTGGGCTCTCCCGTCTCGAAATCCGACGAGGCCGCCGCCACGAGGACTTTTATGCAGTCCTTGCCCGCCACTTCGGGCAGGATGCCGTCCATCTTGTCCTTGGCGCCGTACGGCACGAAGTCGGGATGCTCCGCAAGGTTCTGCTCCCTTATCGCCATGCCGGCCAGGACGTCTATGTCCAACCCATCGGGATTCGCCACGTAACCTCTGGAAGACGAAACAGAAGCGAATTTCGGCTCTATGCCGTGCCAATTGAGTATGTCCTGCTCCTTGGCCCTGACTAGTTTTACGAACTGCCTGCCGACCTTGCCGAATCCCAGGAGGGAAATGTATAGCTTCATGAACACCACCCCACTTCAAGCTGACTTATTAATTATACCTTATCTAGCTTCTACTTTGGAGAAACTCCATAGCGCCAGGAGGAAGAAAACGGCCGAGAACGGAAACAACGGGGCCATGCTTCCGACGATGTCCCTTACGAGCCCGAACAACGGAGGGGCCAGTATCGCAGCGAGTGCGGAGAAGAAATAGTACAGCCCCGTATAGGCGCCGGTCTTGGCCGACGTCGTCATGTCGACCACCATCGGGAAGGAGTGTATGTTGATGAGCGCCCAGCCGATCCCAGCGGCCACGAGCAGCGCAATCACCGCAGGGCCGATGCCCGCCCTGCCTACTATGCCAAGTATCGTCATTATCGTCATGACGCAGCTCATCCATATGATACCGGATGTTATCACGGCCTTCCTGCCGAACTTGCCGGCGAGGAAGCCTGAAGGGATGGCGAACAGCAGGAACGCCACCGAGCCGATCCCCAGGTAGAGCGCCGCCGTCGATTCCCTCATGCCCCAGATGCTCTTTGCATACAGCGTGAAGAAAGTCTCCACGGCGTTCCATCCCATGAACCAGAAGAGTATCGCCAACAGCAGATATAGAAGGCTCCTCTTCTCGGGGCTGAATGCTTCCCTAAGCGCTTCGAAAATGCTTACTGGCTTCTCGTCCCCCTCAACGCCTTCGACTTTCGCCGGCTCTTTGATCGCGTACCTCAGGATCAGAAGCGATACGAGCATGACTACCCCGGACATGGCGAAAGGCACGACCGGGTCGATGTTGTACAGCCTGGAGCCCACGAAGTGCGCCGTTATGCCGCCCAGGCCCCCCATGAGGTTTATGACGCCGTTCGCCTTCGACCTCTGCTCCCTCGGGGTGATGTCCGGCATCAGCGCCACGGTAGGGGCCCTGAACACTGCCATCGACACGTTCATTATCACTATGGAGGCTATCATCAGAGTCATGTTGTCCCTCAGAAGCGGTATGAGCGTCACGGCCACGGCAGCCACGGGGATCCCCGCCATGAGGTACGGCATCCTCCTGCCGTACCTGCCCCAGGTGGAGTCAGACATGGCAGAGAAGAAAGGCTGGAGGGTGATGCTCGCTATGTTGTCCAGCGTCATTATGAATCCGATCGCCAAGCCTTTGAACGCCATGGCCGGCAGCGCGGCGTCCAGGAATACGGGTACGTAGGAATTGTAGAGCGCCCAGGTGAGAGAAATGGACATGAAACCGAGTCCCAGGACGAACAGCCTGCTGTAATTGATCTTCATTCATTCACCCCGCAAGCAATCTATCTAGCTAACATATTTTCCCTTCCCTGACAGCCAAGGCGAGCGCGGGGTGGTTTGTGATTATCCCGTCCGCCCCGATCCTAATGGCCCTTTGCATGTCCTTCTTCGTGTTGACGGTCCAGAGCTGCACGTGCATCCCTTCCAAGTGCCACTTCTGCACCGTCCCTTTTGAAACCAGCATATGGTACGGATGGCATCCCCAAAGGTCGTCCGCCTTGCCCGCGGAGACGGGCGGCGGGAAATATGAAAGGAGGGCGCGCCGCGACGACGGGACAAGCGTCCTGACCTTGTTCAGCTGTAGGGGGTCGAACGAGGAGAAGACCACCCTGTCCATCGCGTCATAGCCCTTTATTATGCTGACCGCCTGCTCGGCCAGCATGGGGCTGGCTTTTCCCCCTTTTATCTCCACGTTCATCAACAGTCCTGCCGGTATGACGCACTCTATTACCTCTTCCAGCAAAGGGATCCTCTGAGCTCCCCATTTGCTTCCCTTCCACCGGGCGGCCATATCCAGCTTCGCAAGCTCGCTGTAGTTCCTGTAGGCGACCTCGCCTCTGCCGTCGGATGTCCTGTCCACCGTGGCGTCGTGTATTACCACGACCTTGCCGTCCGCGGTGAGGTGGATGTCCAGCTCCACCCCGTCCGAACCCTTCTCTATCGCCTGCTTGAAGGCCGCCATCGTATTCTCCGGGGCGCCTCCGCTGGCGCCCCGGTGGGCGAAGACCAGCATTTTCGCGCCATCGAAAGAGCTGCTCATAGGACCTCCTCCACTTCCACGGCGTAGGTTCTCCCATTCACCTTCACCGAGAAATACCTCGATCGCTCAACGTCCGGGCTAATGCTGTCCCCGATGCTCTCTTCCAGTTCCAGGAATGCGTCGTGCGCCTCTTCAAGTGCTATCCTGCTGAACCTGATCCTGTCCCCGGGCCTTAGCTGCCCCAGCTTGGCCCTGTCCGCGCTGATGACCGAAAACGCCTTCGCATACCCTCCCGTCGTCTGCCTGTCGACCATCAGTATTATCGGGTTCCCCGAACCGGGCACCTGCACTGCCCCGGGCTCTATGCCTCCTGACAATATATCGGCGCCGTCTTTGTGAAACACCCTGTCGCCCATTAACCTTATGCCCATGCGGTCGCTCTCGGTGGAGACTTCGTACAAGACGGACAACATGCCGTCTATGGCTCCGGTCCTAAACCTTCCTTCCATGGTCCCTTCCGTGACCCTGAGCACCGAGACTCCCTGTGTATCCTTTTCTAGCGAAGGAATACGGAATCCTTCCTTGAGCGCGCCTGCCTTGTGTTTTGAGCACATCGGGAACGAGCGGAGCACGTCGCCCCTCTTAAGGGCCCTTCCTTCGTATCCGCCCAGGCCCCCTTTCAGGTAGGTGGACCTGGACCCGAGTACGGCCGGAACGTCTATGCCGCCTCCGAGCGCCATATACTGCCTGGCGCCCGATCTGAGCGGGCCCGCGGCGAGCACGGAACCGGCGCGTGCATTCATCGCACGCCCCTTCGATATCAAAACCCCGTCAAGGGATGCCTCCCCGTCCGCGCCTGCTATCGAAAAGAGGGTGTCATCGAGGAACTCGATTTCGTATCCGCCCATCGTGAACTCTATGACCGCATCCGCCTGCTCGTTCCCGACCAGGAGGTTAGCTATCCTCATCGAGACCTGGTCCGCCGCGCCCGAGCCCGGAACGCCCCAGGCCATGGCGCCCTTCCGCCCCAGATCCTGCACCGTCGCCAGAAGGCCGGGCTTCAGCACCCTGATCGATCCTCTCATGGCATCTGCTCCCCAGCGAGGGATGCGACGCTGTACGATCCAGACGATACCGCCTTCCCTATCTCCTCGTATTCCTCACTTGCGATCGGCACGAACTTGACGTAATCCCCAGCCGACAGCAGGGATGGCGGCATCTTTCCGATGTCCACAAGCTCAACCGGGCTCCTTCCGATGATCTGCCAGCCTCCCGGCGTATCCAGGGAATATATGCCGGTATGCTTCCCACCGATGCCCACTGAACCTCTGGGCACCATGCTCCTGGGCTTCTCGAGCCTCGGGGTCTCCAGCCTCGGGTCCATGCCGCCCAGATATGGGAAGCCGATCGTAAAACCGATCATGTATATGAGGTATTCGGGGGCCGAATGCAGCCTGATGACCTCCTCTTCCGCAAGTCCCGTGTAATCGCACACATTACCGATGTCCGGGCCGAGCTCTCCTCCGTAGCAAACGGGTATCCTGAACAGGCGCGGCTTCTGCTCGGCGCTAACGCCGCCGCCTTTTACGGTCTCGGCGATGGCGTTGAGCGCTTCTGCCGGTGCGACCTGGCACTGGTCGAACACCACGAGCAGCTCGTTATAGGACGGTATTATCTCCGTCACCCAGGGCAATGCGGCATTCCTTACGGAAATGCCCGCATTCCTTACTTTTGATGCGATCTTGGGGTCTATGCGCTCTTCGAACCTTATGAGCACAGAATCATCCGAGGCGTTCGCGATCAGGTCGTAATCCATCCCCTGCCCCCTATACGCCGTATATGAACTCCTGGATCATCGAGTCTTTGATGTCGCCTACGAACATGTGACCCGGGCTGTGGGTGATCATTATCTCTGGCTTCGTGGCCAGGGCCGCCGCCTGGGGCGTGACCCCGCAGGCCCAGAACACGGGCACCTCCCCGGCCTTGATCGTCACGGGGTCGCCGAAGTCCGGCTTCGCGATGTCCTTTATCCCTATCGCGGCTGGATCCCCGATGTGTACGGGAGATCCGTGGACGGCAGGCAGCATTGAGGTTATCTCCACAGCCTTGCTGACAATCCTTCCCGGTATGGGCCTCATGCTCACCACCATGGGACCGTGGAACACTCCCGCGGGCCTGCACTGGATGTTCGTGACGTACATGGGTACGTTCTTCTTCTCCTCTATGTGCCTCACCGGCACCCCGGCGGCCATCAACCTGCTCTCGAAGGAGAAGCTGCATCCCAACAGGAAGAAGACGAAATCGTCCTGCCAGAGCTCCAGCAGGTCGAGCGGCTCTTCGGACAGGTTCCCGTCCCTGTATACCCTGTATTTCGGGATATCGGTCCTTATGTCCGCGCCGTCCGCTATGAACCTGGTGAGATAGTCTCCCTTGCTTCCTACTTCTATCAGGGGGCATGGCTTAGGGTTCCTCGTGCAGAACAACAGGAAGTCGTAGGCGAGGTTCCCAGGCAGTACCGCAAGGTTTGCCTGTACGTACCCCTCGGCCATCCCGGATGTCTGCCCGACGAGGAGCCCCTTCCTTGCGGCCTCCCTCACCTGCCGTGGAGTGGCCTTCGAGTAGTCGGTCATCATTAAGCACCTCCGAGCACTATATGCATGGGCACGAGGCCGACGCCGAGGGCCCCGATCGCCTCCTTGATGCCCTTGGCCAGCGCTGCGGCCCCTTCGGTGTCGCCATGCAGGCATATTGTCGTAATGTCCAGCTTGATGGGAGCCCCGTCTACACCGAGGACGACTCCTTCCGACGCCATCCTTACCGCGCGTGATACGACCTCGTCCCTGTCATGGATGACTGAGCCCTCCACGGTCCTCGGCACCAAAGTACCGTCCGGCTTGTACGCCCTGTCGGCGAAGGCCTCGGCCGCCGTCTTCAGCCCCATCCCTTTTGCGACGTCTAGCATGAGCGAGTTGGCAAGGCCCACCATTATCAGGTCCTTGTCATACCGGATAACCGCCCGGGAGATGGCTTCGGCCACCGCATCGTCTTTGGCCGCCCTGTTGTAGAGCGCCCCGTGAGGTTTGACGTGCCTCAGGCGAAGGCCTTCCACCCTGGCGAAGGCGTCGAGGGCGCCTATCTGGTAGAGGACGTACCCTTCTATCTCGTCCGGGGATGCGGATATCTCCCTCCTGCCGAAACCCTGCACGTCCGGATAGCCGGGATGCGCTCCGGGTGATACTCCCAGTTCCCTGCAAGCCGCCATGGTCCTTTGCATGACGCCCGGGTCTCCTGCGTGGAATCCGCAAGCGATGTTGGCGCTGGTCACGGACTGAAGCACGCTCCTGTCGCAGCCCTTTACGAAAGCCCCGAAAGATTCGCCGACATCGCAGTTAAGGTCTATCAACCTCATATCTGGCACCTCCGATGGGGATAATCCGAAAAGGCGGCACCGGCCCGATAAGGTCCCATGCCGCCTTCGCCCTATTCCCTCTATCTTTGAAGCGTGAACTTGCCCTGCTTGTAGGACCCTATCTTAAAACCCCTTACCGTGAACACTATGTTAACCGCACCGGGGCTTATGTTGGGGAAGTACTTGTTGACCCAGCCCAGTACCACGTCGCCGGCCTCTATGTAGGCCAGCATCACCTCGCCGTCTGAAACGGTGAATTCGGCGCCGTACTTGTAGACGGGCCATCCTTCCTGAACTAGCGTGTCCACGAACACGTCGAGCGACATGGAGCCCAGCATGGCCCTCAGGCTCTGCCTCATGAGCTTGCCCGTAAGAGCGCCCGTATTGTTGTAGTAGGCTGTGAGCTGCAGGGCCGCCAGCTCGCCCTTTGTCAGCGTTATATCGGTGTTAAGGTCCTGGCCGAGGTAGAAGTACTTCGTCGCCCCGCATGCGGTTGCTGCCGCAAACAGCATGCAGGCCAATACGGCGAGCGTAACCAGCCTCCTGCACATAGATGCCACCTCCGCCTATTTGCGGTACCTGCCCAGACCCAGGTATGCCGCTATGTTTGCCCCCTTGTCGAGTACGGGCCTGATCTTGCCTTCCACGTCAGTGAGGACCGTCGCCACCCCGGGGCCGTGCCCGGCGATGAGGCAGTCGCTGTGGACGACTATACCGATAGTCACTGCCCCTGACATATATGACCTTCCGAACCTGTTGTCGGCGTCGGTTATCGCAACTACGTCACCGAATCTTAGCTTGTCTATCCCCAGGTCGGCGATCAGCTTCCTGTCCGTTGTCGTTATATCGTAGTCGCCGCTGTAGCAGTTGCCCATGCCGAGTCCCGAGCCCATGAGCTTCGCCGGTACTTCGAGTGCCACCGGTACGCACAGCACGCCGTCTTTTTCGGTGATACCCATCCTATCAAGCAGGTCCGGGTCGATGTTCATGACCTTGACGCCCGGATAATCCAGCAGCTTGAGGCCTTGCCCGTAGCCCTTGACCAGTATCTTGTCGTCGATGAGCATCTTCTCCATGGCCTCGGGCTCGAAATCTATCAGGACATGCTCAATCCCGCCGTGGTGTCCGACCACCACGCCCTCGGCGCCCTTGGCGTCACCCGTCGCGACCCTCGCCTTGTTGCCTATGCAGGCATAGGTATTGTATCCGGCGTTCTTGCCCTCCGAGCGCCTGTCGATGTCGGAGCATGTCGAAACGCCCGGCTCAACATGATCTCCGGCCCAGCCGAAGCACGAGTCGCCCACGAGGACATTGTACGTGATCCCTCCGGTCCCCGGAAGGACGAACGGCTCCCCGTCGGCCGATACGCGGTAGTCCAACCTCCTCACCGGAGGGGCCACGGACCCCATGACGCTTATCATGACCACCTTATCCCTGTTCGTCCTAAACATATGACACCTCTTGCATTGTACTTATTGGTACACATGGCCCAAAGCCCTGTCCTACCTTTTATACAATATTATAAACGCTCTTTCGTTAAAAAATCAGCTTGGTATAATTAATGTGTATGCTTAATAACGATAAGGAGGCGCAGTCATGCCAGGAACGTTCGATTCCAGCATCGAGAAGATCAGATGCAAGCAGCTGTTCCATAACCTGCCTGTGGCGATGCTAGTAGAACATGCCCTCGCGAACAAGGAAGGCTATTTGGCGTCTACCGGGTCTCTAGTCGCAAGGACGGGGAAGTACACGGGAAGGTCCCCTAACGACAAGTTCACGGTCGAAGAGGACCTGACAAAGAACGATATTGCCTGGGGAAAGATAAACGTGCCTTTCAGCGAGGAGAAATTCGACGCCCTGCTCAACAGGATCCTAGGCTACCTCGAAGACAAGCCCGTATATGTGACCGACAGCTTCTGCGGGGCCGATACTAAATACACGCTTCCTATTCGTTTCATCACCCAGTTCGCATGGCACTCGCTCTTCGTAAAGCAGCTTTTCATAAGGCCCGACGCCGAGGAGATGAAGGCTTTCGCGCCCGGCTTTACAGTTGTGTGCGCCCCCAACTTCCACTGCGACCCGGAAAGGGACGGCACGAACTCCGAAGCCGCCATCATACTGAACTTCAAGCGCAGGGTGGTGCTGATCGCAGGCTCCCAGTACGCGGGTGAGCTGAAGAAATCGGCATTCTCCGTGATGAACTACCTCATGCCCAAAGCGAACGTCTTCTCGATGCACTGCTCGGCCAACATGGGCAAGGCCGGCGATACCGCCCTCTTCTTCGGACTTTCCGGCACCGGCAAGACCACCCTCTCGGCGGACCCGTTGCGCCGCCTCATAGGCGACGACCAGCACGGCTGGTCCGAGAACGGCGTATTCAACTTCGAGGGCGGATGCTATGCGAAGATGATCAAGCTCTCCAAGGAGAAGGAGCCCCAGATCTGGGACGCCATGAAGTTTGGCTCGGTACTCGAAAACGTGCTCATCGACGACAAGACAAGGGTACCTGATTATGATTCCGAGATTTACACCGAGAACACCAGGGGGGCCTACCCGCTGGATTACATACCCGGCGCCGTCATACCCAGCATAGGCGACCACCCCAGGGCAGTGATCTTCCTTACCGCGGATGCGTTCGGAGTTCTGCCTCCCGTGGCGAAGCTGGATCCCCATATGGCCAGCTACCATTTCATGAGCGGCTACACTTCGAAGCTTGCGGGCACCGAAAGGGGCATAGTGGAACCCCAGACGACGTTCTCGAGCTGCTTCGGCGAACCTTTCCTGCCGCTTTCGCCGGTCAAGTACGCCGAGATGCTCGCCGAGAAGGTCAGACGGCACGGTTCCACCGTATGGCTCGTCAACACGGGTTGGGCGGGCGGATCGTACGGAGTCGGCAAGAGGATGGACATAACGCTAACGAGGGCGATCATCACGGCCATACTCGACGGTTCCCTGAAGGATGCCGAGTTCAAGCTGCATCCCATATTCAACGTGTGGGTCCCGACGAGCTGCAACGGAGTCGATGCTCACCTGCTCGACCCGAGGAGCATGTGGGCCGACAAGGAAGCGTATGACAAGACGGCCAAGGACCTGGCCTCAAGGTTCGTCAAGAACTTCTCCAAGTTCAAGGACGCTACGGCCGAGATCATCGCCGCGGGGCCCAAGGCCTAAGGGCCTGGTTGCGCTGCCTAGACAAAGACGGGCGGCTCCCTTATGGGGGCCGCCTTCCTTCATATCCCGGCTTTGTGTTATCTTGGTTACATCCTGGACATAAGGAAGGATATGGATATGAAGACCTGTGTAGCCATAAAACTGTCGCTTGTCCTATTTATCCTGCTGGCTTCTTCGTCCGTCGGCGCAGCTTCCGACACGCCGGCTTTGGACATGGGATTGCTGAACGGACATTCCCTCCTCACGAAGCGGGAACCCGGCTTGCTGCCTCCGGTAGGAGAAATCGCCAGTGCCTTCGGGCTAGAGCACACGGAGGAGGCCTACGACGTAAACGGCCTGGCAGTGCTGGTAGGCGGACCCGAGATGAAGCCGTGCTGCATCCCCGGGGTCAACGGCGCCACGGAACATCTGGCAAGGCTGCTCATACTACAGGTCCAGGGCGCGGGAACGGCAAGGTTCGCGGGTTTCGAATATGCCGTGAACGGCTACTGTACGCTGACTTCCCTCGCCGACGACATGGCCGTGATCGTGACAGCGGCTGAAGGAATAACCGGCAACGGGATCGACAAGGCCGATGTATACGACGCGGTCCTGAAGGTCCTTGCCGTTGCGCACTATGATTGGTATTCGACGGGCAACAAGGCCGTTAGGATGATGGCGGTGGACTACGAAGGCGGCCTTGGGTTCTCTGTCATCTCAGATCCTTACAATCTATCCGTGCGCCTTCTGTGGCCCGCTTCGTTGCCCGGCGCGTCATGCATGTCGTCCACCCTGACTTCGTACGCGGATACGATTTCGTTAGATCCGATCGGCATGGAGACGATACTGGGATCCAGCTTCAACGCGATCGCGATGGGCAGGGACAGCGATGAGGAATCAATCGGCCACATAGAAGAACCCGGCAGCACTTGAAGGAACTGACGGCGCCGCAGGTCGCGGCACTCGGCATGACACCGCTAAACAATGTCAGACGCATCTGCGAAACCTTCAGGCAGATCAGCACCGCTAAGATGCGAAACGAAAGAGCACCGTCCCGGCACTTGAGTCCCGGACGGTGCTCTCGGCTCTAATAGCTTAGATTCAGCCTAGCAGCATCCATCTTCTTTCGGGAAAGCCTTGGAATGCCTGTCGATGAGAGTGTCGGCGAACTCGTCCAGCTTCCGGATGCCGTCCTCGTCAGGTAGGCCCTTCAGCATCAGTGGCTGTAGCAGCTCTGCGCCGGACAGGTTGGGTACTAGCGACGCCAGCACCTCGGGCGCCTTGCCCGCCCAGCCGAACGATCCGACTATCCCTATGAGTTTTGCCTTGGGCCTCAGTGCGTTGGCCAGCACAACGGCGGAGGCTACTTTCGGGTGCGGCCCGCCCAGCACCGTTGGCGTGCCGATCAGTATCGTATGCGAATCCACTAGATTGATCGCAATCTTTCCCAGGTCAGGCTCAGTAAGGTCCACCCTCGCAACAGATACGCCCGCGGCGGATAGCCTGTCTGTAATCCTTTCGACCATCGCCGACACGCTCCCGTGCATCGAGACATACAGCAGCAGCGCCTTGTTCTCGGGCGCTCCTTGCGACCATCTCCTGTAGAGGTCCATGACGAAAGCCGGCTCCGTCCAGCATGGCCCGTGGCTCGGGCATATCATCGCAGGGGATAGCGCCTCCACTTTCTCCAGGTTCTTCTTTATGGGAATCGCAAAAGGCATCATTATCTCTGCGTAATACCTCTTGCACGACTCGACGTACTCATGAGGCGGCTTCACCGTGAAGACGTCGGACGAGGCAAGGTGGGAGCCGAACATGTCGCAGGAGAACAGGATCCGGTCCTCAACCAAGTACGTCAGCATGGTCTCGGGCCAGTGCACGAAAGGAGCATACACGAACCTGAGCGTCCTATCGCCCAGGCTCAGTTCCTCACCGTCCTTTACGGTGATTATCCTCTCCGGGGCCGTATGCAAGTGGGTGATTATTAGGTCCTTCGCCTTCTCAGAGCAAAGGGCCGTAGCCTTTGGATACCTGTCCAACACCATGTTGAGGCATCCGCTGTGGTCCTGCTCTACGTGGTTGACCACGACGTAGTCCACGTTTCCTGCTTCCTCGAGCTTGCCCTCCAGCTCCTGGAGGAACTTAGGGTCCACCGTATCGATGAGCGCCGTCTTGCTCGACCCCTTGACGATATATGAGTTGTAGCTGGTCCCGTCCGGGAGCGGGATCAGGGAATCGAATATCGTCCTGTCCCAGTCCTGGGACCCGACGTAGTCCACCCTGTCTGAAATCATCACTCTGTTTGCCATCCGATGCACCTCCGAAGGTATGTTTGCCTATGACGACGCTTCCTTCATGATCTCCATGTAGAAGCCAATCATCCTTCCGTATTCATCGACCGGTATCCTCTCGTTTATCCCGTGCACGCCTTCTGCCAGCTCGTGCGAAAGCCTCACGGGGATGAACCTGTAGACGGCGTCGCTAAGATTCGCATAGTGCTTGGTATCCGTACCGCCCGTGAGTATCCCGGGTATTACGACAGGGTCCTCAAAATGCCCGGCTATTACCTTCTGCAGCAGCCTGAACTGGTCGCAGTCGACCGGTGAGGCGCTCGACGGGGTATGCTGGTGCCCCGAGGCCACTATCTTCACCCTCTTGTCGGCTATCGCCCTTTCCAGCTCGCACCTTACGCTCTCGGGCGTCTCGCCGAAAGCAGGCCTTGTGTTCACTATCGCCTCTGCGTGGGACGGAATCACGTTGTCCTTCATCCCGGCTTTCAGTATGGTGGTCACGGCGGTAGTCCTCATCAGGCAGTTGGTCGACGGGGAGGATGCGAGCCATCCGACCACGAACGGCTTGGCTATCCACATGTTGGCTATCGCAAGCCTCTTCCAGAAGCCCATCTCGGTCCCGGCGAAACTCAGAAGGTCGGATACCGGCCCTTCGATCCTGGGTGAAAAGCTGTGGCTGTTCACCTTGTCCGCCGCTTTTATCAGCACGCTTATCGCATTCTCCCTGGGAGGCCTCGCGGAATGCCCGCCAGGCATGTCGACTTCCAGCCTGAAGCTGGCGTAACCCTTCTCGCCTATGCTGATTACGGCTTCCAGAGGCTTGCCTGTGAGATGCCCGGGGGCGTCTACCCTGCCGCCCTCGTCAAGCACCATCCACGCCTTCGTCCCCTCGCTTTCGAGGAACGCGCCGATCGCGGCCGCCCCTTCAGCCCCGCCTGTCTCCTCGTCGTGCCCGAAAGCCAGATAGATACCCCTTAAGGGCTCGTATCCGGAGTTGAGGAGCTCCTCGAGCGCCTCCAGCAATCCAAGGACGACATGCTTGCAGTCCAGCGCTCCCCTGCCCCAGATGAAGCCCTCGTTAATCGTCCCGCCGAAAGCTGGGTTCAGCCATCTGTCCGCGCTGCTTTCCTCGACAGGCACCACGTCCATGTGTCCCATGAATATGACGGGCTTCAACGACGCATCCTTGCCGCGGAGCCTGACGAGAAGGGAATATCCTCCGTGGACGCTCACTTCCGCCTTCGAGAATACGTTAGGGTAGCTGTTCCTAAGATGCTCGTGCAGCTTAAGGAACTCGGTTTTCGCCCCTTCATCGTGAACGCCGCCGTTGACGGTCCTGAACCTCAATGCTGAAGCCAGCCTCCCGGATGCCCTCTCGATGTCGAATCCCGGTGTTTCCTGCGCCTTGCCCGGTGCCATCTGCCTTGTGGGCATGTACGCCGCCTTAAGGAGCATGAACACGAACACTGCAGCCAACGCTGCGGATATTATCAGCACGACCTCGACGAACAAATCATACACCCCGCTTGCCGGCAGGTACGCCTTCCGTCACCTGCTTAGTGATCTTGAAATGTATCTTTGCGTACTTCGAAAGCTCCTCTATGCCGCCCCGTCCTAAAAGGGCCTTCGCGACAGCGGCAACGTTCGGGTCCGAGGCCCCCTTGGGCAGTCTCATGCCTGCGTCGTCCGACAGCGCATCCATCGCCTTGACGAACTCCGCCCTGGCCATGATCGACGCGGCGGCCACTGCGATGTCCTGCTCGGCCTTGGGCATCTGTACCAGCCTCACCCGCCGTCCGCCCTTCATGAGGGCGTTCATCAGGAAGGATTCGTCGCCGAACTGGTCCGATATGGCGATCTCGCAGCCCGGGGATTTCTCAAGGACGTTCTCGAGCGCCCTCGAATGCCCCCAAGCCAGCAACCTGTTGAGGTTCTTTATCTTCTCGTACAGCGAGTTGTACCTTGTAGGGCCGACCCTTACCACCGAGTACTTGCACCTTCCCGAGATTATCGCAGCGAGCCTGGCGATGCTTTTGTCAGTCAGCCTCTTCGAATCCTTGACCCCGGCTTCTTCCAGGTAATCCTCGTCCTCGGGCCCGACCATGACCGCCGCTATTGCCAGTGGGCCGAAGTAGTCGCCTTTGCCGGATTCGTCTATGCCGATGCGCCTTATTCCTTTGAACTCACTCAATCGTCTTACCTCTGCCTATCATAGGCCGCACGCCCTATCCTGCCTTCGCGACCGGCCTTTATTATCTCTTTCCCGAGGAAACTCACGCCCACGGCCGAGCACCCGGTACATTTCATGCACCTTATGCACGCTCCGGAATTGGGCCCTTCGTATATTGACATGTCCACTGGGCATATTTCCTTGCAGGCGTCGCACCTGACGCACTTCCCGTGCACTTCCATGCGCAATGCGCTGATCCTGTTGAAGGGCGAGTATATCGCCCCGAGCGGGCAGACGAACCTGCAAAACGGCCTTTTAATCTTCACCGCGGCCCAGACGGCCGCGACGAGCAGGCCCACCTTCAGCCAGAAAAGCGGCCCGATGATCTCCCTTATCTCCTCATCCAGAAGCGCCAGGGGGATTCCCGCCTCGAGCGTGCCCGCCGGGCAGAGCTTGCAGAATATTGGGCTCTTCAGTATGAACGGCAGCGCCAGCGCCGTGACCGCCAGGATCACGTAACGCAGCCAGCCGTACTCATTGGATACCCTGACCTTCTTCCTGCCTAATTTTCCCAGAAGCTCCTGTACATAACCGAACGGGCACGCCCAGCCGCAGGAGGCCCTGCCAACCGCCGCTCCCAGCGATACGAAGAAACCCGTCACAGCCAGGGGCAGATAGCCCTTCAGTATCAGGTTCTGCAGGCTGCCCATCGGGCAGGCGGTCACCGCCAGCGGGCACGCATAGCAGTTCAAGGACGGCGTCGGACAGAACTTGAGCCCCTTGAAGAAATAGGAATTCTGCAGGACCGCCGCTCCTATCTGGACATAGTTCCTCAGCCTCTCGGTGTTTCCCATCTACTGCACCCCGATGCACGACAAACAGAGTATCGTCGCGTTAAGGAATATCGCGCGGAACTCGCCGCCTAATCCCCCGGCTACGATCAGCGCGGCTCCGAGCATGAATATCGCTACGGTGGCGGCTATAGGGAACTTCTTCACGTCATTCCCCTCCATTCGTCTCAGGATGCGTCGGCCAGATACTATACCGAAGTCCCTTTAAACGCGGGCTTCAGGTGGGCCTACTCCAGGCCCGATAGCATGCGGAACACCTTAAGGACCGCCTGGTGGCCCATATCGTCCCCGCCTTCGATGTTGCTCAGCGCATTATACAGCGACAGCGCAAGCGCCGAGCAAGGCAGGCTGCTGTTCGTCTGTCTTGCGAGGGTCTGCACTATCGAGAGGTCCTTCTTGAACAGCTTGGAGTAGAAACCGGCGCTCCAGTCGCAATCGACCATTTGCTTGCCCTGGTTTACGAGCGTCCAGTTCGACGCCGTGCCGTTTGACAGGATCTCTACGGCCTTATCGAGGTCGACCCCGTGTTTCATCGCGATTATCAGACCTTCGCAAAGGCCGAGCATGTTCCCGGCAAGGACGGTCTGGTTAGCGAGCTTGATCACCTGGCCGGAGCCGCTCGAACCTACGTACGTCACGTTCTTGCCCATCGCGTCAAGGATCGGCTTTGCCTTGAGGAAGGCAATCTCGTCGCCTCCGACCATAATCGCAAGCGTGGCCGCCTTGGCGCCCTTCACGCCGCCTGAGACGGGCGCATCGAGATGCGATACCCCGAGTTCCGCCGCCTTGTCGTAGATCTTCCTCTCGACCTGCGGCAATATCGTGCTGCAATCCACCGTGATCAGGCCCTGCATGGCACCCTCCAGGATGCCCCCCTTGCCGAGGTAGACCTGCTCCACGTCCGGAGAATCGCTCACGCAGGTGATTACGACCCCGCACTCCCTGGCAAGCTCGGCCGGGCAGGAGGCCGCACGTATGCCGAGTTCCGCAAATGGCACCAGCCTCTCCGCGCTCCTGTTATATACCATTAGCTCAAAGCCCGCCATGTGGATGTTCAGGGCCATCGGGCCTCCCATTAGTCCTAATCCTACGAAACCAACCTTCAATCCTCGCGCCTCCCATCTTACTCGTCGTCATCGTCTTAAGGCCAAAGGTGTCACTAGCCATTATAGCAGCGCAGGCGGACGAAATGTCCTTTTGTCGGTCATCCCCTGCCGTCTGTGAGCCCGGATCTTCCGGCGATCTCCCGAGCAACGTCCTTGGGCCCCATGTGCGTAGTGTCGATGACCTCCCACCCCATGCCCCTGTAAAGGGGCAGCCTCTCTATGCTAGCCTTGATGTTCTCCGCGTCCCTTTCGTCCTCCTCCATCCTGGACGAGAGTTCTGCGGGGGAGCATACCAAGGCGAACAAATGGAGCTCGAACCCGTGCCCGGAAATCCTCCCGAGGAGCTCGTCTATGATCTCCTTCCTGTGCATCACCCAGCTGAACACTATATTGTCTAGGGTGGAGTTGGAGAGGTACGCGCCGAGCATGAAGGTGATGTTGGACATCACCATGGCCTTGTTCTCATCGCATAAATTCCAGGGGTTCATGAGCCAGCACCAGTCCCCGTCGAGCCAGGCAGTCCTAGGGGCCATTTTGTAGAGCATCCTGCACGCGGTGGTCTTACCAACACCCATGGTGCCGCTCACCAATATCAGTTTCTTCATCCGTCCCCTCCATTCGGGGCCATCCGCGCAATCCGGATAAGAAACGGCGCGGGCCATTCGCTCCGCGCCGTTAGGCCTATTCCTTTATGACATGGGCTTTGTCGGGCGGTATCGAGATGAATGCGCCACCTGTCAGCATCTCCTGCGTGTCGTGCTGGTCTATCACCCAGTCCATGCCTATCTGGTCCTTCACCACGTACCTTACTTTCTCGCCTATGAACATGCCCTGGATTATACTGACCGGAAGGCACGCTTCCGACCCGCTTGCGCATTCGGATTTCCCTATGGTAATGGATTCTGGCCTTATCGAGAATATCGCGTGGTCCCCGTCCTTGAAGGTGTCCGTCGTCAGCCCCGAGAAGCTGCGGCCCGCGTGGTCCAGCGTCACGGTGCCGTTCTTCACGATGACTTTGCCTTCGATGAAGTTCGACACTCCGATGAAATCCGCAACGAACTTCGTGACCGGCTTGAAGTAGACTTCCATCGGCGAGCCCACCTGCTCGATCCTTCCCTTGTTGAAGACCACTATGACGTCAGACATTGCTAGAGCTTCGCTCTGGTCGTGGGTCACGTAGATGAAGGTCCTGTTGAGCTGCCTTTGCAGCATCCTGAGCTCCACTCTTACGCTCTCCCTCAGCTTCGCGTCAAGGTTGGACAGCGGCTCGTCAAGCAGGAGTATCTTTGATTGCATCACGATTGCCCTTGCTATCGCCACCCTCTGCTGCTGGCCGCCCGACAGCTGGTTGGGGTTCCTGTCCTTGTACTGTACCATGTTGGTCAGCTCCAGCGCCTCGCGGACCTTCGTCTCGATCTCCTTGCGGGGCAGCTTCTGGAGCCTGAGCCCGTATGCCACGTTATCGAACACGTTAAGGTGCGGGAACAGCGCGTATTCCTGGAACACCATCGGCGTGTTCCGCTTATGGGCCGGCAGCAGGTCCACCCTCTTCCCGTCTATCCAGACCTCTCCCATGTCCGGCCTGTAGAAACCGGCTATGGTCCTAAGAAGCGTCGTCTTCCCGCACCCGGAGGGCCCCAGGAATGTGACGAAGCGCCCTTCCTCGAACCCGACGTTGATGTTGTTCAGGACGATGTTGGAGCCGAAGGCCTTGTGGATGCCCTTCAGCTCTATCAGATACTTATCCATTTGTGCCACCCCTCGCATCAGTCAAATACCTTGATCCTTCCCCTGGACAGCAAATTGACGACCCATAGAGTGCCCAGTATGATCGCCATTATCGCAATCGACATCGCACCCGCCTCGGAGTAGTACCCCGAATCCGCCCTGCTGTATACGACTATGGATGCCACGTTCCACTGCGGCGTGACGACGAATATTATCACCGAGACGGCTATCATCGCCGAGATGAAGTTGTACACGGCGGATGAGATGAATGCCGGCCTTAGCATGGGAAGGACGACGGAGCTTATGGTCTTGCCCACGTTCGCCCCCAGGTTCGTCGCGGCTTCCTCTATCGACTTGTCTATCTGCTTGAAGCCCGACAGCGCGTTCCTGTACCCTATCGGAAGCTGCCTGACCGCCTGGATGATTATCATTATGAAGATGGTCTTCGTAAGCTTGGGCAGGATCGGCACAGGCCCTACCGTCAGTATCCTCTGGAAAGACAGCAGGAAGGCCAAGGACAGGAACGTTGCAGGCAAGGTGTTGGGAAGTATCGCCGAGAAATCGAGGATCTTCTTGCCGGGGAAATCCTTCCTCGAGTTCAGAAACGCCAGGAGCAGCCCGACGACGGCCGCGAGGATGCCTGCGGCGGCTGCGATGATCGCGGAGTTCCTGAAGGTATATGCGTTGAAGGTCATTGTCTCAGTGAAACCCTTCAGCGTGAAAACGAACTTCCCCAGGTAATATGCTTTAGGGTCAGCGAAGGCGAAGAACGCGACGATGCCGATCACCAGGAAGAAAAGGGCGGCGACCAGGAATACGTAGACCTGGCATGCGATCTCGGCCTTCTTGCCTATCATTATCCTCTTCAGTCCGGCCACAGGCTTGCCCGTTACGGTGACGTAGGACTTCTTCGACATTATGTAGGCCTGTGCCAGGAATATCACGAGCGAAGGAATCAGCAGCATTGCCGATATTGTAGCCGCCATACCGAAATCCGCGTCCCCGGTCACGACACCGTAGGCCTGTACGGGTGACGTAACGAAAAGCCCTCCCAGGAGCTTGGGATTTGCGAAGTCGGACATGGCGTTGATGAACACGAGCAGGAACGCCGACAGCACGCCCGGGGCCGCCAGCGGAAGCGTTACGGTACGGAATAGCTCCGTCCCCTTGGCTCCCAGGTTCTGGGCAGCTATCTCGATGTTCGGGGAAATTGCCCTTAGTACGGCGGATATCGCCACGAAGGCCATCGGGAAGAAGGCCACCGTCTGCGCGAGCCATATCCCGGGCAGCCCGTAGATCTCGACCTCTACGCCTATGAGCTTGGTCGTTAGAAGCCCGTTCCTTCCGAAGAGCATTATGAAGGCCATGCCCGTCATAGAAGACGGTGCGAGCATCGGAAGGAAGGCTATGAAGCGGAAGAACTTCTTGAATTTTATCTCTGTGTACTCTATCGAATACGCATAGAGGAACGCCAACGTCGTGGCTGTGAAGGCCGAAAGGAGCGACGAGTATATGGTGCGGCCGTAGGCCCTCCTGTATGGGATCTTGGTGAAGAAGTTCCTCCATGTCTCCAGCGTTGTGTTGGACATGAGCTTGCACAGAGGATAGATTATAAAAAGGCCCACGAAAGCGAATGCGATCACGAGCATTGCCAGGAGCGAAGGGTCGCTCAACACGTTTCGTACCTGGTTGAGGAAGCCTCTTCTTTCTTTTACCTGAGTCTGTACCATGTCAGCTCCCTTTCCTTCAACATATGCAGTGGGCGGTTAGCCCGCCCACTGCCAGAGGCTTGACTCGGTTTCTTCTTATAGTCCGGTTATATCGCCGAACAGCTCCTTGATCTCGGCGTCATGAGCGGTTGTGAAATCGTAGTTGTACTGCTTGAAGTATACGGTCTTCGAGAGGGGCTTGCCTACCGAGGGCCCTTCGGAGTTGGTGTTGCAGGGTATTTTCTGCGAGTAGCTCGAAAGGACGTTGCCCGCCGCAGAAGAGGACAGGTAGTCCATGAACAGCTTCGCATTCACGGGGTTGGGCGAATTGGCGATGGCGCCGACGGCGCCTATCTCCCAGCCGGCTTCCTTGAACTCGACTACTCCGATGGCCGGATTGTCCAGCTTGTAGAGGTATACGTCGTGCATCGGGGTGATGCAGAAAGTGAATTCGCCCTGGCTGACCGACTTGACAGGTCCGGTTCCCGAAGTCTGGTAGTTCCCTACGTTCGGATGCAGCGCCTTGTACCATTCCTTGGTCTTGGCCTTTCCGTCCATCCCCAGCGAGTTATAGTACTGCCAAAGACCGGATATGAACATCTTGGCTGTGCCCGATGATTTCGGGTTGGCGACGGTGACGTCCTTTATACCGCTGGCAGCGACCACTTTCGTCAGGTCGTCCAGGGTTATCTGGTTCCATTCCTTGCCGAGCTTCTCCTTGTAGCCTTTCTCAGCGTACCTCTTTGTGTTTATGGCTATCGCAAGAGGTCCTACATAGAGCCCGTACCAGTATCCCTCGTTGTCCTGGTAATCCGCGGGTATCTCCTTGGCGTTGGCGGGCGTGTACTTGAGGAGGGCCTTTTCCTTCTTCAATATCTCGAAGTTATCGGACGGCCCGCCGAGAATGATGTCGAAGGTCGGGTCTATCTTCTCGGCCTTTATCCTGGCTGTGCCCTCTGATGCGGACATCCTCAGCGAATCCACGGCCACTTTCGGATAGAGCTTCTTGAAGCCCTCGATAACGGCCTTGCCTTCACCTTCCTGGATGATGATCAACACGGACAACTTACCGCTTGGCTCTGCCGCGGTGCCCAGCATGCTGGCTCCTACCACCATCAGCAGCGCAAGAGTTAGCGCAAAGATCTTACGCATGGGTATACCTCCTTCTGGTAATTGGCTATATTCGATTATGCATCATATTGTTTGTTTTGAGAATTCATATAATCGGCCGCATTCCGTTGAAATAGCTTATCGCCTCAGCTAGCGCCCCTTCCCCGTTACCTTTCCTGCATACGTACTTCGCCGCCGCCTTCGCCTCGGGCATCGAATCCGCTGGTGCCGCCGACATGCCGGCTGCTGCAAGCATCGACGCGTCGTTTTCGCCGTTTCCTACGGCAAGGATCTCCCCGGCGTCTATGCCCATCTCTTCTGCCAGCATGAGCATGGCATTACCTTTGCTGACGCCCTTTTTGTTGAACTCTGCGAATACGCCGGAGGACCTGGTTATCTCGAATCCCTCGGAGAACTTCTCCTTTACGGAAGCGATGGTCCCGTCCAGGGCGGAAGGACTGCCTGCGATTATGCACTTGAACGTGGTAAAGCCCAAAGAAGGGTCGATCCTGTCGGTCTTTTCGAATGACATGCCCGTGACCTTCTGGTCGAACCTGGTGTACTCATTGTCCGCCGTCGCGAAGATCACTCCCCTGTCGTCATCGTACACCATCACGTCCAGGCCAAGCGGCCTGACATGGGCCCACAGCGCGTTCGCGTCCGACATGCCTATCGGCATGCGGTATAGTTCCCTCATGCCGCAAGCTTCTACTATCCTCGCGCCGGTGAATGCGACCAGGTAACCCTTGTGCCTGTCCAGGCCCAGCGTCTTAATGAACGACTTCTGGCTGAAAATCCCCCTGCCCGAGACGAGCGCAAGCTTGGAGCCCGTCTCCTGGGCCCCAAGCAGCGCTTCCATGTTGGCTTCCGGTATGCTCTTATGGTCGTCCAATACTAGAGTGCCGTCCACGTCGGTGCAGATGAGTCTTATGTTTCCCATGAGCCCCTCTTTCGCTGTTTATTATGATGGCACTGTATCCGCAACGGCCGATTGGAATTCTAGATGAGCTCGTTGACCGGATAGTACTTTTCTCCGTGCGCTTCGGCGACTCCCTTGCATGTGATCTTCCCGTCGAGGACGTTCACGCCCTTGGCGAGGGACGCGTCCTGCTTGACGGCGTTAAGCCAACCCTTGTTCGCGATCGCCAGCGCATAGGGCAGCGTGGCGTTCATCAGCGCTATAGTGGAAGTCCTCGGTACTGCGCCGGGGATGTTGGCCACCGAATAATGCACTACGCCGAACTTCTCGAAGGTGGGGTTCTGATGGGTGGTCACCCTGTCAGAAGTAGCCACGCATCCGCCCTGGTCGATTGCTACGTCCACGATGACCGAACCGGGTTTCATCGACTTGACGTCCGATTCGCTGACCAGCTTCGGAGCCTTAGCGCCCGGCACAAGGACAGCTCCAATGAGCAGGTCCGTGGTAGGCATGGCCTGGGCGATTGAATGCGGGGTGGAGAACTGCGTCCTGATCCTGCCGAAGAACAGGTCGTCGAGGTAGCGAAGCCTTGCCAGGTTGTTGTCGAATATGGTCACGTCGGCGCCCATGCCCATGGCTATCTTCGCGGCGTTGGTGCCGACGGTGCCGCCGCCGATTATGACAACCTTCGCGGGTGGCACGCCGGGGACTCCGCCCAGGAGCACTCCCTCGCCCCCGTTCGCCTTCTGTAGGATAGTCGCGCCTATCTGGACCGACATCCTCCCCGCCACTTCGCTCATAGGCTCGAGAAGGGGCAGTTTGTTGTCGGCCGTCTGTACGGTCTCGTAGGCTATGGAGACCACCTTCTTCTCCTTGAGCACCTTCGTAAGCTCCGGCTCAGGAGCAAGATGGAGGTAGGTGAACATGATCTGCCCCTCTTTGATCAGCTCGAACTCTGCCGCGAGAGGCTCCTTTACCTTGTAGATCATGTCGGCCTTGGAATAGACTTCTTTCGCGTTAGCAACAATCTTCGATCCAACCGCCTCGTATTCAGCGTCAGCGAAACCAGATCCTAACCCTGCGCCCTTCTGGACTATTACCTGGTGACCGTGCGCAATGAGTGATGCCGCGCCGGTAGGTGTGCAACCCACCCTGTTCTCAGCCGCTTTGATTTCAGTTGGGACCCCGATGATCATCGTTATTACCTCCATAACTTAATGGGAACCGTGAATCCAGTATACATCAAGATTTTACCTATTGATGCACAGGATACGGCCTGCTAATAATTATGACCATTGACTGATAAAGAATCCAATAGTAATATTATATAGAACATATGTTCTTGCCAGGATGGGGGTGTCCGATGTGCTGCTCGTCGGTACTTCGGGTTTCAGCTACAAGGATTGGGTGGGAAGCTTCTACCCGGAAGGCACGGCCGCTGCCGATATGTTCGGTTTCTACCAGGAGAACTTCGATACGGTGGAGATCGATTATACGTACTATTCGTTCCCCAGCTCCAGGACCATGGCCTCCATGGCAGCAAGGGCCAAGGACGGCTTCCTTTTCAGCGTAAGGACCCATAAGTCCATTACACACGATAGGGCCGCTTCGACCGAGGATGTCAGGAAGGCGGCTTCGGATTTCAGGGCGGCGCTTGCCCCCATGTACGATTCGGGCAAGCTGGCCTGCGTGCTCATCCAGTATCCCTGGTCGTTCCGGATGAATCCCGAGAACGTAGACCGAATGCTCATTGCAGCCGAACGCTTCGGCGGGCTGAAAGTCGCCGTCGAGTTCAGGAACGATTCCTGGGCGAACGAACGCATGATGAAGCTCCTGTGCGACAACCGCCTCGCCCTCTGCTGCGTGGACGAGCCAAAGCTGCCCGGGCTCTTCCCGCCACTGGCGGCTTCCACGGCGGATTTCTCCTACTTCCGGTTCCATGGTAGGAACTCCCGAGATTGGTGGGGCTCGAAACCGGGCAGTGACAGGTATGATTATGAATACACAGAGGATGAGCTCGACGAGTGGGTGCCCGGGATCAAGAAAGTGGCCGGGGAGGTCGGCGATTCGTACATATACATGAACAACTGCCATATGGGCAAGGCAGCGAGGAACGCGAAACAACTGAGGAGGAAGCTGACGGAGGATGCCTAAGGCGCTTGTCGACTGCGACGCTTTCTTCGCCTCATGCGAGCAGGCGAAGAACCCGTCCCTCAAAGGGAAGATGGTGCTCGTGTCCGGACCTGCGGGAAGCAGGTCCGTCGTTTCCTCCGCCTCCTATGCCGCCAAGAAGCAGGGCGTGAAGGCCGGCATGTCCCCCATGGAAGCCGCCCGGCTCTGCCCGGGCGCAGTGTTCCTGCCCGGGGATTTCGATCTGTACATAACCTATAACAAGGCGATGGAATCCAAGCTCCGCTCGATGGGACTGGATGTCGAGGTATCCTCCATAGACGAGTTCTATGTGGACTTTGTCGGCTCGTACGCTGAGGCCGAGAAGTCGCTGCGCCTTTTCGGGGGATGGGTGGAACAGGACCTGGGGATCACCGTGTCTATCGGCATTGCGCCCACAAGGACTTTGGCCAAGCTTGCCTCGGAGATCGTGAAGCCCAGGGGCTTGACCGTCCTCACACCTGACAGGTTGCCTGATTCAATCGTCCACCTCGGGGTCGAAAGGCTCCTCGGGATAGGCAAGGTAACGGCTCAATATCTTCGCAGCAGGGGCGTGCCTACCCTGGGTTCGCTCCTTTCTGCGCCGGACAAGGTCCTATCCGAGTTCGGATACGACCGCGATACGATTAGGGCGGTCCTTGGCGGGGTATGCGACATTGTCGATGATGAGGCCGACATGCCGCCAAAGAGCGTCTCGTCTAGGATGACCTTGGCGTTCGACACCGATGAGAAGGAGGATATCTCTCACCACCTCCGTTTCCTGTGCGACCATGTTAGCTGGCGGCTGAGGAGGGAGTGCATGTGCGCGAAGGTCATGACTGTGACCGCGAGATACGACGACTTCTCAACTTCGACCAGGTCCAGGACTCTGCCATATTATGTAAGCTATGCCCAGCAGATGGTTGAGTTCGCGCTTCCCCTCTGGGATGCGCATTTCAAGAAGGGCAGCAGGCTCAGGCTCATCGGGCTTGGGCTCTCGGGCCTGATACCCGCGTCCGCGGGTGTCGTCGAGACTCCCATCCTCCCCGGGGACAGGGCTTGGCAGGACATGTCAAAAACGATGGACGAGATCCGGAATAGGTACGGCTCAAAGAAGCTGTTCACTGGCTCCTATCTCATGATCGACTCCAAGAGGCGCACATAGCGCCAACCTGCCCCATCTGTGCTAGAATGTTCATGCACAGATGGATTCGGGGGGTGCGTACTATCAGACCACCTAAGCACGCTGCCCTGATACTCGTGGCGTCGGCGCTTATTATCCTTGCCACGGGCTTTTCTTCAGCTAAGATACCCCTAATGGTGAATACACTTCAGGGACCTGTCATCGGCTCCCTCAGCCTTGGCGGCGTAAGGTCGTTCAAAGGGATCCCCTATGCCGCGCCCCCGGTAGGAGACCTCCGGTGGAAAGCGCCCCAGGAGCCTAGGGCCAGGGACCTGCCGTTGCTCTGCGACGCGTTCAAAAGCGGCTGCCCCTCATATCCAAGCGCCACAGACCTCGACCTTGCTTTCGAGACATTCAGCGAGGACTGCCTTTATCTGAACGTCTGGACAAACGCCGAAAGCGTCGATTCCAAATTGCCGGTCATGGTTTTCATACACGGCGGGTCATTCCTAACGGGCTCTACATCGAAAAGATACTACGACGGTACTTACCTCGCCTCCAAAGGGGTGGTGGTCGTGACCGTAAACTACAGGCTCGGCGTATTCGGTTTCTTCTGCCATCCCGGGCTGGCCGATCCGAGGACCGGCGGCTCTTACGGCAATTACGGCCTGCTTGACCAGCTGGAGGCCCTCAAGTGGATAAAGCGGAATATCGGGGGTTTCGGCGGCGATCCTGACAACGTGACACTCTTCGGGGAATCTGCTGGCGCCGTGAGCGTGCTTACGCTGATGACGTCGGACCTATCCGATGGCATGTTCGACAGGGCCATAGCGCAAAGCGGAGCGATCCCGTTCAACCTTATGCCGAAAGATGACGCATGCTCTTTCTGGGAAGGCATGGCAAGGAAAGTAGGAGTAGAGGATTTCACGGGCTCGCTTGATACGCTTATGTCCATGGAATGGACCGACCTGTTGAACATGAACCCCTACAGCGAAGCCGCCATGCCAGCGAAAACCACCAGGAACCTTCTGTGCGTCGACGGCTACCTGTTGACGGAACAACCCCTGGACAGGTTCCTGAAAGGCGAAGAGGCGCCCGTTCCTTTGATAGTGGGGTGCAATTCAGACGAGCTGGGCATCGCCGCCCCTGGCGGACCAGCGGATACGGAACAGTACAGGCAGTGGCTCTCTCGCTCCTTCCCCGGTTTCGAGGACCGGATCATGGACGAATACCCCGCCAACGGTGCTTCTCCCGGAAGGGCCTACATGACCGCCATATCCGACGCCGTTTTCATATACACGGCAAGATGGACTGCGGATCTGCACTCGAAAGCCGGAAACCAAGTCTACCACTATATGTTCGGTTATGCTACGAAGCTGCTGAAATCCACCGGATACGGCGCCTTCCACGCTCTTGATATCTTTTACGTGTTCGGCACCGTGGATACGCCGGGATTCCCCAAAGAGGACAGGACGATGGCAAGGACGATGACCGATTACTGGACTTCTTTCGCCGCAAAGGGGCATCCTGTGTGCGAACCGGGACCCGCGTGGCCCTTGTACAGGCATGACGACCCGCAAAGCCTGGTCCTCGGTGAGGAGGTCAGAATTGAAAGCCGGTTGAACGAGGATAGGTACAGGTTCTGGGGAAGCATACTAGAAAAGGCAAGGTTCTTCATAAATATCTGAAGATACATTCGTGCATATAGTTATCCGACCTGTTATTGATACGTTTATGATAATAATAGTGATGCAAGTGTTAAAGGTGTATTATTATATAATTTGTAGCCATATAAAATAGGGGCTATATAACTAACCAAGGAGTTGGGCACATGTGGAAATTCACTATTAGGCGCGCGGTCTCTGCCGTTGTGACCATTTTCCTGATCGCTTCGTTGACTTTCCTGTTGATGAACATCATACCGGGAAGTCCTTTCAACTCGGAAAAGGGTCTGCCGCCGCAGGTGATCGAGGCGCTTAAGGCAAAGTACGGCTTGGACAAGCCGTTGTTCGAGCAGTACGTCACCTACATGAAGAATGTAGCCAAATTCGATTTCGGGCCTACCATAAAATACAAAGGGAGGACCGTCAACGAGATCATCGCTGACAAATTCCCCATCTCGGCCAAGGTAGGCGTCCTCTCGCTGGGGCTGGCTCTTGCGATAGGCATACCACTAGGAAGCCTTGCGGCGCTCAACCATGAGAAACTAGGCGATAGGCTGATAATGCTGTTCACGACGTTCGGCATCGCGGTTCCGGGGTTCGTCATAGGTACCCTGCTCCTAATAACGTTCGGGGTGATATACCCCATCTTGCCTACTTTCGGCCTTGATTCATGGAAGAACTACATCATGCCCTCGATAGCGCTTTCGCTGTATCCTACCTGCTACATAACCAGGCTGACCAGATCTTCCATGCTTGACGTGATCAGCCAGGACTACATAAGGACCGCCAAGGCGAAGGGACTTAACAAGTTCATCGTAATCGGCAAGCACGCCCTCAAGAACTCGATACTGCCGGTCGTGACCTATGTGGGACCTTTGACAGCCTACGTGCTTACGGGAGGCTTCGTGGTAGAGAAGATATTCACTATCCCCGGCCTCGGCAAGTTCTTCATCGATTCCATCAACGCCAGGGACTACCCGATGATCATGGGTACCACGATTTTCCTGGCTTCTTTCATCATCATAATGAACTTTGTGGTCGACGTGCTTTATCCTCTGATCGACCCGAGAATAAAGATTAAGTGAGGGGGGTTGGAGGATGAACAAGAATCCGCTTAGCCTGCAGTTAGATCCCGACATGTTCAAGCCGGTTCCCAAGGAAGAGCGCGTGCAGCTCGTGACTATGCGCCCTTCGACCACCTATTGGCAGGATGCTAGCAGGCGGCTCAGAAGGAACAAGGTCGCCATGATATCGATATTCGTAATCCTTGCGGTGTTCGCGTTCGCGTTCCTCGGGCCCTACATTATGAAGGCCACGACAGGATATACGTACGAGGAGCAGATCAGGGAGGACGTGGACCAGCCGCCTTCGATGAGGCACTGGATGGGCACCGACGGCCTCGGCCGCGACCTCATGGTGAGGGTCATGGTAGGCACCAGGATATCGTTACTGGTAGGCCTGATAGCCACCTTCATAATCCTCATAATAGGCACGCTTTACGGAGCGATGGCGGGCCTGGCCGGAGGATGGGTCGACAACATCATGATGAGGTTCGTGGAGATCCTCTACTCGGTGCCGGACATATTGATAGTGATATTGCTGTCGGTCACGCTTAAGGATCCCCTTACTTTGATGTTCGAATCAGGCGGAGTGTTGCGCGGGCTTGCCGGAGTCGGCCCCGGCCTGATATCGATATTCATAACTTTCGCGCTTCTGTACTGGGTCGGGATGGCCAGGATGGTGCGCGGCCAGGTCCTGCAGATAAAAGAGCAGGAGTTCGTAACGGCCGCAAGGGCCCTCGGGGCCAGCAACAGGAGGATAATCCTGAGGCATCTGATCCCCAACAGCATAGGGCCGATAATAGTCACCGCCACATTCCAGATACCCGCGGCAATTTTCGTAGAATCATTCCTGAGCTTCATCGGGCTGGGCGTTTCGGCACCCATGGCTTCGCTGGGCTCCCTTGCGTCCGACGCCATGAACGGCGTCTATTCCTACCCCTACAGGCTTCTCTTCCCGTCCTTGATAATCGCGCTGATAATCCTGGCCTTCAACCAGCTGGGCGACGGTCTGCGCGATGCTCTGGACCCGAAGATGAAGAAGTAGCCGATTGGAAGGAAGAGAGGGAATACGATGGGTGATCTAGTTAATATCAAGGACTTGAAGGTTTCTTTCTTTACACCGGCCGGCGAAGTGCAGGTGGTTAGGGAGATCAGCTGGGAATTGAACAAGGGCGAAGTAGTCGGTATCGTGGGAGAGTCCGGTTCGGGCAAATCCGTATCGGTCTATGCCCTGATAGGGCTCCTTACCCCGCCCGGCAGGGTCGTCAGCGGCTCCATCGATTTCGACGGCAAAGACATGATATCTCTGCCAGAGAAGCAGATGCAGGCCATACGGGGCAGCGACATCTCGATGGTGTTCCAAGACCCCACGACTTGCCTCAACCCGGTATACACGATAGGCAACCAGCTCATAGAGGCGATACTCGCCCATGAGAAGCTGTCGAAGAAGGAAGCCCACGACAGGGCGATACACCTTCTCGAGCTTGTAGAGATACCTTTCCCGGAAAGGCGCATGAAGCAGTACCCCCACGAGTTCTCCGGCGGCATGAAACAGAGGGTCATGATAGCTATGGCCCTTGCCAATAACCCCAAGCTCGTGATAGCAGACGAGCCCACCACGGCCCTGGACGTCACGATACAGGCCCAGATCCTGGACCTGCTCAAGAATTTGAGGGCGAAGATCAACATGTCGGTCATCCTGATCACACACGACCTTGGCATCATCTCGGACGTGTGCGACAGAGTGATGGTGATGTACGCCGGCAAGATCGTCGAGAAGGCGTCGATATTCGACATCTTCGAGAAGCCCGAGCACCCCTATACGAAGGGCTTGCTCAGGTCCATACCTCGCCTGCACCTGGATAAGAGGGAAAGACTGATACCTATCGAAGGCACCCCGGTCGACCTTCTATGCCCGCCTGCTGGCTGCTCCTTCGCCCCTAGGTGCGAGAGCTGCATGAGGGTATGCATCGACAACCAGCCCCCGTTCTTCGACGTCGGCGAAGGGCACCAGGCCGCGTGCTGGCTGCTCCACGAGGACTTCAGCGGACGGGCTAACAAGCCCGACGGTATTCCTTCCGGGAAAGAGGTGCAGAAATGAATAAGCTCCTCGAGATCAAGAACCTCAAGAAGTATTTCCCCGTGAAATCGAACTGGCTCGAACCCATGAGATTCGTTCATGCGGTCGATGACATAAGCTTCTCCATAAACAAAGGGGAGACTTTCGGGCTGGTGGGAGAATCCGGCTGCGGCAAGACAACTGTAGGCAGAACCGTGCTGAGGCTCTATGAACCGACATCCGGGAGCATAGTCTATGACGGTAACGACATTACAAAGGGAGACATGCTACCATATAGGCGGAAGATGCAGATAATCTTCCAGGACCCCTACGCATCGCTGGACCCGAGGATGACCGTCGGTGACATCATCGCAGAGGCTATGGATATACATAGGCTGTCCGGCACACGCACAGAAAGGGACGAGAAGATACATGACCTGCTCACCCTTGTAGGACTGTCGCCTGAGCACGGCTGCAGGTATCCCCATGAGTTCTCGGGAGGGCAAAGGCAGCGTATAGGCATCGCGAGGGCACTTGCGGTGCGCCCCGAGTTCATAGTCTGCGACGAGCCGATCTCGGCCCTGGACGTCTCGATCCAGGCTCAGGTCATGAACATGCTGGAGGACCTGCAGAGGGATTTCCAGCTCACCTACCTGTTCATAGCGCACGACCTTGCGGTTGTGAAGCATATCTCGACCAATGTCGGCGTCATGTACCTGGGCAAGATGATGGAGATAACCAATACCGAAGAACTTTACAAGTCGCCTCTGCACCCGTATACGCAGGCGCTGCTCTCCGCTATACCGGTACCCGACCCGAAGATCAGCCGCAGCAGGAAGCGGGTGCCCCTTGAGGGCGACGTCCCGTCTCCCATAGACCCGCCGCCCGGATGCCGGTTCAGGCAGCGCTGCAAATATGCCATGCCGGTCTGCTCGGAGGCCGATCCCGTACTGAAGGAAGTCGGCCCGGGCCATTGGTGCGCATGTTATCTTTTGGAGAAATAACAAATCGCCCAATAACTTTGGACATTAGGTAGGATTTGTTGTAAATTCAAAGAATAACTTTGATTGTAGGTAACGCCAGAAGGCGTTCAAATAACAGAGGAGGAGATTCAATGAAGAGGATCGCACTAATCCTAACCGTAGTCCTCGCCTTTGCGAGCCTTACTGGCATCGTAATGAGCGCGCCGCTACAAAGCCTGACAGTATGCGTCGGTTCCGAGCCCGAGACAATCGACCCGGCTTTGAACTCGTCTGTCGATGGCGCTATTTACATCGGCCACCTCTTCGAGGGCATCTATACCTACGGTACCGATGCCGCCTTGAAGCTTGGTGCAGCAAAGAGCTGCGTAGAGTCGGCTGACGGAAAGACCTGGACGATCGTCCTCAAGGACAACCTGTTCTGGAGTGACGGTAAAAAGCTGGTCGCAGGCGACTTCGTATATGCATGGAAACGTGCCGCTGCCGAAGAGACTGCATCACCTTACGCGTACCTCATCACTGACTATGTAGACCTCGACAAGACCGTCGCCAAGGACGACAAGACGATCATAGTCACCGTGAAGTTCAGGGTTCCGTACATGAAGTCCCTGTTTGCTTTCCCGACATACATGCCTGTACGCAAGGATGTCATCGAAGCGAACGGCGACAAGTGGACCCTCGACCCGAAGAAGTTCGTCTCGAACGGCATGTACAAGCTCTCCAAGAGGGTACAGGACAGCACCATCGAGATGGTCGCCAACGGCTACTATCATGACAAGGCTGTCGTAAAGGTACCTAAGCTCATCTTCAAGCTGTTCTCGGATGACAACGCGGTATTCGCGGCATTCAAGAACAACCAGCTTTCACTTATCGACACCTATCCGATCGACGAGTACAAGAGCGTCATAAAGATGCCCGAGTACAAGGTAGCACCTCAGATCGGAACCTACTACGTATCCTTCAACGTGAAGGCCGCCCCTCTCAACAACATACTGGTCCGTAAGGCCCTCTGGTATGCCATCGACACCAAGTACATCGCAGAGGAAGTCCGCGGTGGCGGCGCAATCCCTGCGAACGCAATGGTCGCATTCGGCATCACCGACTCCGACAACAAGGACTTCTCGCAGAAGCCCGAGTCGAAGTACATCGATCCCGGCCAGTATGCCAAGAACGTAGAGATGGCGAAGAAGTTCCTGGCCGACGCCGGCTATCCGGACGGCAAGGGCTTCCCGAAACTGGAGTACGTGTACAACACCAGCTCCGGTCACAAGAAGATCGCAGAGGCCCTCCAGCAGATGTGGAAGAAGGCCCTCAACATCGACGTGACCTTGGCCAACGTTGAGTGGAACGTCTTCACCGACATGCGCCGCAAGGGCAACTACCAGGTCGCCCGTAACGGTTGGCTCGCCGACTACGACGATCCGACCTCGTTCCTGGATCTGTTCGTCACCGGCAACGGCAACAACGACGGCCAGTATTCCAACCCGAAGTATGACGACTTCATGGCCAAGGCCGCAGCAAGCACTAACGATCCCAAGGCTCGTTATGTCTACCTGCACCAGGCTGAGAAGGTCCTCATGGACGACGCAGCGGCTGCTCCGATATTCTTCTACACCGATGAGTATCTCCAGAAGACGAGCCTGCAGGGCGTAGTAATCTCGCCCTTCGGCTTCAAGTACTTCTTCAACTGCAGCTCGAAGTAAGTCCGAAAATTGAGATAGGTTAAAGCCCGGGCTTCGTGCCCGGGCTTTCCTGTCTTTTCGGCTCTCCTGCCTTGCGTGGTACCGCTGCTTGCCGTATCCTCACATCCTCTATCGCGCTTCCTCATTAATGGCTGCTTGTATCAGCACTTGTCAGACGAATAAAGCACTCAGGATGGCCCACAAGCTGACGATTTGACAATTGCCAGGCCGGTGCTCTTTTTGGTCAGGCTCGGCATGCTTCATATAACGGTAGGGCAGGATCCCGGCATCTATCCCAGGCCCTGCCCCACTCAGAGTCCATATTCTTGATCAATGGCTGTCGGTGCCTACTTGATATATATCTCCGCTATCGTCTTCCTTATTACTAGTACGCTCATGGCCGTAGCCAGCTGTGTCAGTTCGGTCGCGCTCTCTTCGTTCAGGATGTACCCGTTCTTGAACTCCCCATATACTTCCCAATATGCCTTGAAGCTGTTCAGGGCGAGCCATGTCACGAGCATATCCACGTCCCAGTTAACGGCCGGCTTCCTCGACCAGTCATTTCCTCTTAGCGACCTTGGCGGGTCAGGATCGAGCCAGAACCAGGAATCCGCAATCTCCTTCACCTTCTTGAGGTTGCCTTCCTTCGAGATCCAGCCTGCTATCCTGTCCTCTACATCCTTTTCGTACTCGGCGTGCCAATTGCCCGAATACCCCGACGAATGATGCGGAACACACGCATCCGCCAACGCATGCAGCACCGGTCCCATCGCGACGGGATCCTTGGTCTTCAGGAAGTTCTCATACCAGTAGCGAGCCATGTTATCCAGGGGCATGAACACGGAATTTGGCAGCCCCTGGCCCGTCCTCGCCCCGTCTTCGAGCCTGGGGAACCTGGCCGCAAGTTCCGCTTCCACGCTTGCGTACTTCCCCTTCTCGTCAGGATAGGAGTATCTTTGCGTCGCCGGTGAGCAGTCCCTGTACCACTCATGTCCCAGCACATGCACGTAGCTGTCCCTGAACCACCAGTTGATGCCCTTGTCGACGTCATAACCCGTCAAGCCGGCAAAGACCTTCTCCAGGAAGCTGGTCGCCGCATCCGATGCCTTCTGGTAACCTCCGGACCTTGCCGATCCCCTTTCGAAGGAGTATCCGTCATAATCATCGAACTCCCCCACGCCCTTCTTGATGTCTATGAAATGGTTGAAGGACGTGAAGTTCGAGCTCCCGTAGCTATACGAAACCGTATCGTTTACGACGAAGTCCTCGTCAATATGCGGATTGTCCAGCCTGGACTTGACCTTGACCAGCTCAACATCGTTGTAGTTGTCCACCTCGGGCGTTTCGTCCACTGTCATCTGCACGTTATCCAGCTGGTAGAACGACGCCGGCCTGAGCCTTAGCGACCTCACCTCGGTGCCGTATCCCTTAAGGCTGAGGTAATCACGGTATTCGTCCGGCCAATACACGGCCAGTGCGTGGAACGCCTCTGCCGCAATCGCCCTGTGCGATTTATAGTTGTAGGCTCCAGTGCCTGCTGATGTTACCATTAGCAAAAGAAATACGGTGATGACTACATAGATTGCCCTTTTCATTACAGGCACACCTCCACGGTACAATCATACCATGACATGCCCGGCAACGCCCTCATTTAGCGCCTAGAAAGCCCTGGTCGGCGAACCTCGTAAAGAAAACCGGGCCTCACGGCCTGGCAGATGCCGCATCCTAGCCGCGATACCTTTCCAGCGTAGACACCAGTTCATCGACGACGCTCAGATCCCCTTCCGAAAGTCGTTCGGCGACGCAAGTCCTAAGATGCTGCTCGAGTATGATCCTGCCCAATCCCGCAAGCGATTCCCGGGCCGCTGCTATCTGCGTAAGCACATCATCGCAGTAGCGGTTCTCCTTTATCATGTTACCTATTCCCCTTACCTGTCCTTCGATCCTATTCACCCTGTTGGAGATGGCCCTTATCTCGTCGGCCGACCTGACCTTCTCCCTTACCGGGCTACTACGACTGCATCCCGTCCCGTCACACGTTTGCATCATGACCTCCTCCTGATATCCAGCTTCCTGAGCCTGAGGGCGTTGCTGACCACCGAAACGCTGCTGAACGCCATGGCCGCGCCGGCTATTACGGGGTTCAGCAGCGGGCCCCCGAATAGGTGGAGAAGGCCGGCTGCGACCGGTATGCCCAGCGTGTTATAGAAGAACGCCCAGAACAGGTTCTGCTTTATGTTCCGCATGGTCTGCCTGCTTAGGTACACCGCTTCAGATATTCCCGAAAGGTCCGAGCGCATGAGCACGACATCCGCCGCCTCTATCGCTATCTCCGTTCCAGTGCCTATGGCTATCCCTACGTCTGCTTTCGCCAAGGCCGGCGAATCATTTATCCCGTCTCCGACCATCGCCACCTTGAAGCCTTTCGCCTGCAATGCCGCCACATGGTCCGATTTCTGCTCAGGCAGCACCTCGGCCATGGTCTCTTCAATGCCGACTTCATCGGCTATTGCGGTCGCTGTCCTTTCGTTGTCGCCGGTAAGCATCACTACCTTTATGCCCATCGCCTTAAGCTTCTGTACGGCCCCTTTGCTCTCCGGGCGCAATGTGTCCGCTATGGCGAACAACCCTTTGACGGATCCTTCGACGGCAACGAGTATGACGGTGCTGCCTTTGGATGAAAAGCCTGTTACATCGGCTTCAACATCGTTGCCGACATAGACTCCTTGACCGGCGAGGAACTTCGGCGAACCTATGAGCACCCCTTTCCCGTCAATTTCCGCCCCTATGCCGCTGCCTGAGTAAGAGGCGAATGATCTGGGGTTCTGAGGTTTCATGCCCATCGACTTGGCTTTCTCCAGTATTGCCCAGGCGATGGGATGCTCCGAGCCGCTTTCGGCCGACGCGGCCAGCATGAGCAGCTCCTCTTCGCCGATCCCATAAGATACGGCTTGGACGACCTCGGGCTTCCCCTTGGTTAACGTGCCGGTCTTGTCGAGGACTACATGGTCTATGCCGTTGAGGACTTCCAGCGCGTCACCGCCTTTTATGAGTATCCCGTTCTCCGCTCCCCTGCCGGTCCCGACCATTATCGCCGTGGGAGTCGCAAGGCCGAGAGCGCAAGGACATGCGATCACCAGAACCGATACGAACACCTTTAGCGCGAAGGGAAGCCCCTCGCCCGCTAGGGCCCATGACATGGCCGAGACAGCCGCTATAGACATGACTACGGGCACGAATATGCCGGAGATCTTGTCCGCGAGCCTTGCTATCGGGGCTTTCCTGCCCTGTGCGTCCTCCACCAGCCTGATTATCCTGGCAAGGGCCGTATCCTGACCTACTCCGGTAACCGTGAACCTCATCATTCCGGAGACGTTCACGGTACCTCCTATTACTCGATCCCCGGGTGCTTTATCGACAGGTATGCTCTCTCCTGTGATCATTGATTCGTCTACTGCGCTTGTGCCTTCGATTACGGTCCCGTCCGCCGGTATCCTTCCGCCTGGCTTGACCACCGCGGTGTCGCCCTTCTCTACTTCGTCCAAGGGAACTTCCACTTCCTCATCGAAGCGGATCACTATGGCGGTAGATGGCGAAAGCCTCATCAGTTTCCTAATGGCGTCGGAAGTCCTCCCTATGCTCAGCGTCTCGAGGTATTTGCCCAGCATCACCAGAGTGATCACAACGGCAGAGGATTCGTAGTAGAGGTCCTTCGCATACATATGCCCGGCAAGGAAGACCATAGCCGTGTTATAGAGGCTGTACAAGAATGCGCTGCCGGTCCCTATTGCTACCAACGAATCCATGTTCGGATTCTTTTTGAACAGGGCGCGGAAACCATGCGTAAAGAAATCGCCGCCAGCTATTATTATGGGCACTGTCAGCATCAGCTGCGCTAAAGCGAAGCCCAGCGGGCTTTGCTCGTGGTCTATCAAGCCCGGCACGGGAAGCTTGATACCGGGGATCATGTGCCCCATGGATATGTACAAAAGAGGTACCGCAAAGGAGATGGCCAGCATCAGCTTATTCTTCAATGTCTTCGCCCTGTCCTCGCTCTTTATGGCGCCGGCTTCGGAACTCTCCTTCCCTTCCGTATACGAAGCCGTATAGCCGGCCTCCTTTACAGCCAACTCCATCTGCTTCGTACTCGTGACATTCCTGTCGTATTTGACGTTGGCCCTGCCTGTCGCAAGGTTCACGTTCGCCTCGGATACGCCCTTCATCCTGCCCAGCGCCTTCTCGACGGCCGCAGAGCATGCAGCGCATGTCATACCGCCTATCTCGAGCTGCGCCTGGTCAACTATCGCTTTACCGCCTGTACCGCCATTACTCTCAAGGCCGTCTGTGACCTGAGAACCAGGTCCTGCGGCCGGTCTGTCCTTATCGATGCCGTGTCTTTCCACAACAATACACCCCCACTAGGATTATATACCCTATGGGGGTATAGTCAACAGGCCATATACTGGGCCTTCTTGAATATGCCCTAGATTATACGAACATCATTATCGCGATGAAATGCGAAATGGCCCCGAGGTTTATCAACAAGTGCCATACCATGTGATGGTACTTGAAACCTTTCAGGGCATAGAAGACGGCACCTATGGAATAGAACAGGCCGCCGGATATTACGGCGGCTATCAGCTCGATACTGCCCTTCTTGAGGAGGACGGGAAGGAGGATGACCGCGGTCCAGCCTATGATGAGGTAGAAGGTAAGGCTTACTTTGGGGATGGATCTCACCGACAGCGACTTGTACAGGGCACCGAAAACCACCAATCCCCATTGCAGCAAGACGACCGCCCAACCCAGGCCCCCTCCTATCGTGATCAGCGCAATCGGGGTATAGCTGCCGGCTATCGCGATGTATATGCAAATGTGGTCCAGCACCCTGAACACGAGCTTATGCTTACTTTCGAAAGCCATGGCATGATAGAGGCAGGAAGTGAGGAACATCAGGAACATGCTTATCATGAATACGCTCTTCGTGACCGCGCCTATGCATCCGTTTTCCAGGTATCCCCTTATCGCAATGTAAGGAAGGGCCAGCAAAACAAGTGCGGCCATGACACCGTGCGTAATGGAATTGGCCACTTCCTCCTCCGAGCTCATCATCCATGTGCGGGCCATCTCTTCAACACCTCTCCCGCTTTCTAACGGCGTCGGCAACCAGCGGAGAGCTGAACTCATCCTCGAGTATGTCCATGAAGATCTCATCGTGCCACCGGCCGCCTATCCTCTTTGCCTGCCTCAGCTTTCCGGCCAACTTGAAGCCCACCTTCTCGTAACACCTTATGGCCGGCTTATTATACGAATATACCTTCAAGGAGACATTGTGCATGTTAAGCACGTTGAAGGCAAAATCGCAAAGCAGGGACAGCGCTTCCGTGCCGTACCCTTTGCCGCGCTTTTCCGGGTCCCCTATGAAGATGCCCACCATGCAGCACCTGTTCTTCTCGTCAACGCTGGGGATGCCGCAAGTTCCCATGGGCTTGTCGGTGGCATCGTCCACTATCGCGAAGTTCAGGCCGTCTTTCAGCCTGTTGATTACTTCCGCCTCTTTCTGCTCGCCGATTACCGAGCCTAGGAACAGCATGCCCAAGGCCGCGTCCAGATCGTTTACCCAACTTACGTACAATGCATAATCGTTCGGGTCGATCGGTGAAAGGTAGCACTTCCTGCCCTGAAGCTTCCTATAATACGACATGTTATCGCCCCTTTACGCCTTTATTGTCTTACAAAGCGCCTGAAGCTGGTATAAAATGATATAAGGAATTGTATCATAATCGCACACTATTCGCCTCTTGAAAGGAGTGTCGGTAATGTCCGCAAGGCTAATCCGCTTCATTCTTCCAGCTATCCTGCTGGCTACACTGATTTCAATGCCCGCCTTAGCCGCGCCTGTCATGGTGGGCGACTTGATAAATGAGTTCCCTATGATGGGATCATACAATCCTTCCGACAACCCCAACCCTCAGTACTTCAGGCTGGTGCTGAAGGAAGATTCATGGGTATCGATCGAATCCTTCATGGTGGACAGGCCCTACTCGCTCGGACTGAACTGGAAGCTCGCCGATAACGACGGCGTGGATACCTGGATGGCCGGCATCATGTATTGGCAGGATACGAACGGCAAGTGGTCGTACGGCAGCACACAGGGCATAAGCGTCGACGTCAGATCCTCGTACAAGGGAGTGTTCGTCCTCGGCAAGGGAGAGTACTTCCTCAGGGTCAATACGACCGGAGTCACGAACTACATGTTCCTTGCTTCTTACGATAAGCTGTTCGCCGCGTCGGAAAAGGAGCCCAATGACAAGAAGGCCGATGCGATGCTTGTCGAGACCGGCACCGTCATGAACGGAAGGCTCCTGGGCGGTAACGGATACGAATACGAAAAGCAGGCATCATCGGGCGATTACGCGGACATCTACGCAGTCGATGTGAAAGAGGCCGGGATATATGACTTCAAGTGCGTTTCGGATGGCTTCTTCACAGGTGATGTGTCATTCACGGATATGAACGGATCGAACCTTTCCGTGATGAACGTGAAGGGTGCCGCCCATGAATCGATGAAATCGAACGCAGGGTTCGAGAAGAGCCTACTGGAGGACGCCTCCAATACTTCAAGCCAGAAAGTCGAGATAAAGCAGCCGGGGAAATACTACGTGGAGGTGAGGATGTCGTTCCCCGGCACATACAAATTCTCCCTTATGAACGAAGCGCAGGCTGCCGCAGCGCTGACGGCCAAGGCACAACCCACGGATAGCTCGCAGCCGGCAGGCAAGCTCATTGCGGAATCCGGCAACCTCAAGGTGTATTATTCGAGCGGTTCGGTTACGATAACCGGCTTGGACCCCGACGCTACCTATATGCTGAATCTGATGCCCACCGATATTTTCAGCATGACGAAGGCGGGCAGCCTTTCCTTGACGGTTGGCGGCTTCGATGACTGGGAACCCAACAACGACATCGAAAACGCCACCGAAGAAGCTTTCCCGGAGGCGTTCGGGCCTACCTATAAGGCCTCGGGTACGATAATCGGCAAGGTTTCAGGGACGGAGGACAGGGACTACTTCGCGTTCTCGGTAAAAGAGTTCGGGATGGTGAAGATCAATCTCGTAGCCATGGGGCTTGACGCGGAGATCGAGCTGCTGGACGAGAACGGGGACAGCATAATCAAGGCTACTAAGAGGGTCGGCAGGGATAACGTCTCAATCAACTACGACCTGGAACCGGGCAAGTACTACCTGCTTGTAAGCGTTTCCAAGGAGCCGGCCTCCAAAGATTACTCGATAGAGATAAAATGGGAGGAATGAGCCGCTTCGTCAGTTGACTGTATTAAAAGGTGGACTGCCCGTCAAGGTCAGTCCACCTGTCATTTCCGTCCGTTAATCCTATGCCGTCTTGGCAGAATCGAGAGACTTCCCCATTCCCGGTCCTATAGTCCCGTCTCCTCTTTCATCTTCTTTGCACATTCGTCCGACATGCAATCCATATCAGGAAAATCGCCGATGTTGCACGCGATTATCTCATTCACCGATGTCGCGAACCTTTCGAATTCCTCGCCGATTAACGAGTAGAAGGTCCACTTGCCCTCCCTCCTGGCCCTTACAAGTCCGCTTTCGATCAGGAGTTTCATATGGTAGGAGAGCGTCGGTTGTGTTACTCCTATGTATTCAAGAATGTTGCATGCGCACGTCTCTTTCTTCGCGAGCATGCACATGATCTTGACCCTGTTTGCATCGGAGAATGCGCTTGCCTTAGCGGCCATCTCCAGATAATCCATACGAAACACCCCAAATCACTTAGCTAGTTATTTCCTGGGAAGCTGAATCCCCAATTCCTTCGCAGTCCGCTCGAGCTCATCAAGTGCCTGGTCGATCTGCCAAGGCTCATGCTCGCTGCATATGCAGAAGCGAAGCCTCGACTTTCCTTTCGGTACCGCAGGATACACCGCAGGAGGCACGAAGACCCCTTTTTCTAGCATCTTCACACTGAGTGCGAACGATTGTTCGTCCGGACCGATCATTATCGGGACGATCGGCGTCTCGCCGGCAAGTACCGTATCGAGCCTTCTCTTCCTGGCCTCGGCCATGAAGTATGCGATATTGCTGTGCAATCTCTTTACGGGTGTTGCGTCTCTTCTAATCTTCCTTATGCCCGCAAGGCATGCCGCCGCCAGCACCGGGCTTATGCCTACGGAGAAGACGAAACCGGGGGCGTTGTACATTAGCCATTCAACAAGCTGCTTGCTTCCGGCGATATATCCTCCGCAAGTGCCGAGCCCCTTTGAAAGCGTCCCCATCTTTATATCTATGTCATCAGGCGCAAGGCCGAAGTAGTCGTCCACACCCCCTCCGTGCTCTCCCAGTACGCACGTGGAGTGTGCCTCATCCACCATCAAAAGCAGCCCGTACTTCTTCTTGAGCTTCACGAACTCCGGGATGGGGGCGATGTCGCCGTCCATGCTGTATACACCCTCGACTATAAGCAGGACTTTCTCATACTCGTCCCTGTGCTCCTTGAGGAGTGATTCCAATGCGTCGAAATCGTTATGGGGGAAGGATTTCGACATGCTTTTCGAGAGCTGGCACCCTTGTGTTATGGAGTTATGGGAAAGGATGTCGTAGAGTATCAGGTCGTTCTCGTTGCACAAGCAACCTACCGTAGTCACATTCGTAGCGTGCCCGCTTACCATGACTATGGCGTCCTCCGTGTGCTTCCAGTCTGCTATCTCCGCTTCCAGTTGCCTATATAATGATTTATCCCCGGCCAGCAGCCTGCTTCCCGATGCCGAAGTCCCGTACAGGGAAGCTGCTTCCCTGGCGGCCTCAACGGTTTCAGGATCGCCCGACAGGCAAACATAGTTGTAGGATCCGAAATTCAACGTCTTCCTGCCGGAGATGACCGAAGTGTCGGCTACTTTTGAATCATGTTTTATGAAATATGGATTGCCAAGCTTCTCGATGGATTTCTTCCTCTCGAGAAATACGGCGTACTCCCTCGACGAGGCGAAATCGGTGATACGCTTCTTTGACGCAGTCCGAGGCCTTTCCCGTTCGGTCTCCCCCTCGGTTTGTTCAAGGCCGAGCGCTTTCGTGACAAGTTTGGCGATCTGGCTGACCGATTTGCATTTGAAGTACTCATCGTCGGGTATCAGTACGGAGAACTCGTCCTCTACTTTCGCCAGGATCTCCATCGCCTGGAGGCTGTCCAGCTTGAACCTCTCGGAGAGCGCGTCTTGGGACCCTATGGACCCGGCATCGACGCCAAGGGCCTTTGAAGTTATTTCCAGTACCTTCTCCTCGATGTCCACCATTGTAATTCTTGTTGTGTCAATCGGATTCATCGGCGCCTCCCGGATAGTAATCGAGTGTCCTTTTGCTTGACCCGAGGACACCTGATTTCATGATCGGTCGTAGATATATATTTAATAATATAACAATCCAGCAGCCCGAGGAATGGCTGTAGGAATTATACCTGTCCGCCCCGCTTGCATGTGGCGTTTATTATGCTCCTCCTGTTCGCTACGAACTCATCGGACGATACATGGATTACCAGCTCCTCTATCGACGCTATGCTGGCTACCGCGCACAGCGCCTTCAGCATGGTGTTGATATCCAGGACCTTGAGGAACATCGGGGCGGCGAAGAGAAGGAAGCCCGTTATCTTGTTACCGTACGTGTGAAGCATACCGAAAGTCCTGTACTTTATCCTGACCAGGGCGATGGATACCAGCCTAATGACGCAGATGATAGCGATCCAGACGATCAACCTGGGTTCTATCCTGTATGAAGGCAGGAATATCACCAGGAGTACTATCACCATAACCAGATCTGCAGCCGAATCGAGCTTCTCACCTAGCTTGCTCTCCGAATTCGTCTTCCTGGCCACAAAGCCGTCCAAAGTGTCGGTCAGGCCACTGATAAGGTAGATAACGAAGAAAAGGGTGCTTAGAGGCCTTACGAGCATGAGCGAGAGGACAAGCGCTATTCTTGCTATCGAGAGCCAGTTGGCCAAAGATGCAGCCATCCTTCTTCCCAAACCTTCTCTCCCTCCCATCGCTTCATCACCTTGCCGGATGTCATCCTCACTATTATCCGCTGTTCCCCTTTATCCGCCGCTACGGGCTCTGGCGGTGATGACATTCCATTGGTTCGCCGCTCTCTCCGACTGAATTCGTGCATCACAATGAATATTACCATGCCTTGCCAATCGATAGCATGGTCTCAATTCACGCGCGGTTAAGTCATCTACCTCATCGACCCGCAACTTCGTTCCATCCTCAGGTTATGGTCTGCCCACTGAGATCTTTACCTTTCCCGTCAGGCTCTACGCTTTGGGGTCCAGTCAGTATCTTATATCGGATGAGCGATCCTGGTTTTTCTCAAATTCCCTCTTGACGTTACGTAATATGTTACGTATATTAGTAACCAGTTGCCGATTCGGCCTAATGAAAGGAGACGCATGGAGACTCTCAAGAAGAAAGGATATATATTCGCATCTATCTTCACACTGTCGAACAGGCTGCAGGTGATCGGGGACAAGTTCGACAAGGACCTGACCGTTAAGCAGTGGCTTTTACTGGCAGGTATCCTGAATTCAGGGAAGAAGGCCCCCACCTTGACGGAAGTAGCGGCGATTATCGGCAGTTCCCGGCAGAACGTGAAGAAGATGGCCGTCGCTCTCGAAAAGGCAGGTTTCGTAAACCTTGAGAAAGACGAGAACGACGCTAGGATATTAAGGATAAATCCCACCGACATGTGCTGGGAGCACATAAAAAAAAGAGAAAAAAGGGAGATCGAATTCTTAGAGCGATTATTCACAGGCTTCGATATACAAACGCTCGACGGATTGTGCAAGGGTATATCGGAACTCGAGAGGAACATCGCGGAAATGGGTGATGGAAATGACTATGAGGAAAAGGACTAGACGGACCATGGGAACCGTGGCAACGTTGATTTTCATACTGCTGGCATTGGTTGTGGCTTTCTTCCTGGTGCCTTGGTCGAAGACGAAAGCCGAGTTCGAAAGCGCTGTAAAGTCCAGGGCCGAGTCCGGTTATTCGCATTCGGACCTCTTTTCGGAGGATGATATCAAGGATCTGCCATCCCCCGTTCGCAGATATTTCAGGTACTGCGGCTACATCGGTACGGTGAAGATGTCTTACATGAAGGCCACGTTCAAGGATGTCGATTTCATATTGTCGGACAGCAAGACCGTCAAGATAAATTACACCCAGTACAATTTCGTAGAGGAACCGGAGCGTTTCGCCTATATCTCCTCATCGATGTACGGGATACCGTTTGAGGGTTTCGATTCATTCGGAAACGGGACCGGCAGGATGAAAGGGATAATCGCCAAGCTCGTTACCCTATTCGACCAGGAAGGAAGGAGCATGGACAAGGCGAGCCTGGTAACGGTATTGGCCGAATGCCTTCTGGTGCCTAATGTAGCCATTCAGGACTACATCGTATGGGAAGGAATCGACGAGACACATGCAAAGGCCAGTATCCGCTATAACAGCATCAGCGCGAGCGGGATATTCACTTTCGACTCCGACGGTGCGTTGATATCGTTCTCGACAGGCGACAGGATCGCCACAGCGATGGACGGCAAGGAAAGGGAAGCCGCATGGACGGCGACGCTGGGCGACTACCGTGAAGTAGACGGCGTCAAGCAACCGAAGGTGCTTAAGTCGATCTGGCATTACCCGGAGGGTGATGTAGTGTACTTCAACGACAACGGGGCTGAAGTGGAAATCGAGTACCACTGACGGAAAGGCCCTAACCGTACGAAGTGATCGTTCGTACCAGGACGTAACCGAAAGGGCAGTTTGCCCCTCGGATGGATGATTATTATGAAGTGTTCTTCACTTGTCGCTTTGAACGACAAGTCCGGTATAGTTTTCATTCACCGGATCCGATGACTCGATACTGCGTCTGGCAGCCAGGCACAGTTATTGTTCAGGGCAAGGCACGGGAGAACCGGAATGTGGGGAGTAATATGTTAATGTTATATGAATATACGGGAACCGACCAGACAGTCCATGACAACGTATCGGAGTACTGCCGCAATGAGAAGATGGACGAGGAATATCTCAGGGCATTGCTGTACAAGTCCGGAAGACCGGTCCTGGACCTACTCTCGCTGTTTTCCTTCCTTCGTAACAAGCGTACCCAGAAATGCATGGCTAACTACTAGATTACAGGCTATGCAAGCCATCTGCGCCATCGCTCGCGTCTCGACAGTCAGGGCATTACTTGCTCCAAGTCGATTGTTGGGACAGTAGCGATGGCGCAGATTTTATTTTCGCGTAATGTTAGTATGAATTAACGCTCTCTCACAGATAAAGCCTGCCATCGGTAGGCGATAGGCATTTTAGGAGGCATTATGGGAACCGACAGGATAGGTAGGGTTTTCGACAGCTTCTCGCGTCTGGAGGTAATCCACGAGGCCGTTCTGCAAATAGAGAACACATCGGGCGATTTCCGTTACATCAGGGAGTACGCAGGCAAGGGGCCGGATGCTCCGTTTCTAGCGGCCAGCATAACCAAGATGTTCACCGCGACTTGCGTTCTGGCGCTTGAACGGCTAGGGACACTCTCGCTTGACTACAAGGTTGTAGAATACTTCGACGATGCAGAACTTGCCGGGCTGCTTGTGATCGGCGGGGAGGACCATACTGATAAGCTTACCGTATCCGACCTGCTGTTCCAGGTCAGCGGACTGCCCGACGCATACGAGGAAGGCGCGCTTAAGCAGAGGCTGTTGCGCGAGGATTTCCATATCTCGTTTGATGGGCTGCTGGGGGAAGTACGGAAGCTCAAGGCGCACTCCCTCCCCGGCGCCAGTACGAAGGCCCATTATGCCGACATAAACTACGACATACTCGGAAGGATCGTGGAAAAAGCGACTGGCCGGGGGTTATCCGAGGCGTACGGCCGATATATATTCGGGCCGTTGGGCCTTAAGGATACATACCTGCCCGAGGGTGCAAATGACACGGTACCGGGCGTGTACTATAAGGACAAGCTGCTGCATCGACCGGAGTTCGTAAAGAGCAGCCGCGCAAGCGGAGGCTGTGTGTCGACCGCAAACGACCTGATGGCATTCTTGAAAGCCTTCTTCACCGGAGAGCTTTTCGGCAAAGACATGCTATCAGACGTATCCTGCTTCAGGAGCCTGCAGCCTTCTTTCAATCCGATCCGCTACGGCGGGGGGCTGATGCAGATCCCCCTAAGCGGCATCTACACGCTCTTCCTCGGGAAAGGCGAGCTGATAGGACATTGCGGATCCACGGGCTCATTCGCTTTCTACTATCCGTTGAAGGACCTCTACTTCATCGGAGACCTGAACCAGATGGCGGACGCCTCATTGGCCGTCAAATTGGTGATGCGACTGGCTATGGCGGTCAAATAAAAAGCTAGGGCGACCCTAGCTAATCAGATGCTCTGCTATTCCGTTGCATGGAATTGGTGGAGGCGCCGGGAGTCGAACCCGGGTCCGAAAAGGTCACTTCAGCCCCTTCTACGAGCGTAGCCGCAGTTTTCAACTTCGCTTCCGGAGCGCCCCTCGGCCGGCTCCCCAGTCGCTATCTCGATGATCTTTTCCTCCGGCTCCGAGAATTGCCGGAAGAGCATCCCCGGTTTATTTGGCGCCCTTGCAACCCTCCGGGATGGGGCCGCTTCGGACGTCTGCTTTAATTAAGCAGCGTAAGCGTAATTATTGGCTTTTGTGTGTTTTCCGCTTGATTATCGAGTCCGCGGACAACTCGGCTCGCTTAGACTGTCGCAACTCTCCCCGTCGAAACCGTATCGCCCCCTACATCTATATTATAACGTATGTCACCAATCCGAATCACCGGCTCTGCCCGATTTACGCGCAGTGTCCAATGACCTCTTGATGTCCCTTTCCTTTATGTCCTCGCGCTTGTCCAGGCCGGTCTTGCCCTTCGCCAACCCTATCTCCACTTTCGCCCTGCCTTTGCTGAGGTACATGCTCAAGGCGGTTATCGTGTATCCCTTCTCCTTGACCTTCTGGTCCAGCCTCCTGATTTCGGCTTTGTGAAGGAGCAGTTTCCTGTCCCTTCTGGGTTCGTGGTTGAAGATGTTTCCGAATTCCCACTCGGATATATGTGAGTCGATCAGGAAGGCCTCCGAATCCCTTATCTCCACCCAGGCGTCGGACAGATTCACCCTGCCCCTCCTGGCGCTTTGAATCTCAGTTCCGGTCAGGGCTATGCCGGCCTCATAGGTCTCTATTATCGAGAAGTTCCTATGTGCTTTCCGGTTTGTCGCTATTGTCTTTACGGCATCGCCTGACGTTTGCATCTACATTGTTCCCCTCTTTATTATAGCCCTATCTCTGCGGCTCTCAGCTGCATGGCCTCGAGGCCTATGCTCACGAACTCCTCCAGGCTGATGCCCATGTCGGAACATGTCTTGATCTGCTCCCTGTTGGCTCCCCTGGCGAAGGCCTTCTCCTTGAACCTGTTGAGGATTTTTTCGGATGTCACCGAAGCGAGCTTCTTCCCCGGCATGACCAGTGCCGCCGCCACTATGAGGCCGGTCAGCGGGTCCACCGCGTGCAGCGCCTTGTCCATCATGCTCTCGCGCGGCACACCATGGGCGTCATTATGCACAAGGACCGCATGGCATATGTCCTCGGCCACGCCGGCTTCCTTCAGCATCTGCGCCCCCACCTTGCTGTGCTTCTGCATGTCTGTGTAGGTGCTGTCGTAGTCGATGTCGTGCAGCAGCCCCGCAAGGCCCCACTTTTCCGGATCCTGTGTGAACCTTTCGGCAAGCGCCCTCATTATGAACTCGGCCGCCAGCATGTGGTTAATCAGGTTCTTGTTCGCCACGTTGCTCTTTACCAGCTCCAATGCCTCTTCGCGTGCTATCATCGCTTTACCTCCGCATCAATAAACGAAGAGCCTCGCATATAAGCGAGGCTCGAAAAAACCGCTTGGCGGTCCATCTTACTTGACGAAGATGAACAGGAAAGATGTCACCATGAACGCAACCGCGACCCATGTGGTCGCCTTCTCAAGCATTGCCTCGTAACCTTTTTTCTTGCTGAAAAAGAGCTTAGAGCCCCCTCCTATGGAGCCCAGTCCCTCACCTTTCGCAGGCTGCAATATGACTATCGCTATCAGCCCCAAGGCAAGTAAGAACTGAATGATTATTAGCACGGTTCTAAGTATCTCCACTGGGAAGCCCCCTCCTAACGATTTATACAAAATTCATTTTATCAATGGGTCCAGCCTAATGCAAGTCCTATATCCCGAACGCGATGCTTATGAGCTCCGCTATCCCGCCCTGGCCTACCGGTCCGACTATGATGTCCGCCGAGGCCTTGACTACGTCGTCGGCGTTCATGACCGCCGCTCCCAGCCCGGCTACTTCCATCATCTCTATATCGTTGGGGGCATCCCCCACTGCCACTATCTCATCCGTCTCCAAGCCGAGGTACTTCGCCAGTTTTGTTAGCGCAAAACCCTTGGATACGCCCAGGGGCAGCATCTCTGAATAACAAGGGGTGGTCGCCACCGACGTGAACTCGGGGAAACCGTCCTGCAGCTTTCGGATAATCCCGTCCCTGTCTCCGGGTTCCGAGAAGAATATCATCTTCGTCAGTTCCATACCGGACGGAAGCGACGAGACGTACTTCACCAAGTCCCCCACTACCAAGCAGCTTGCCGTAGTGGATCTTTCGTAGAAATCCACCCACTTGTCATGCTTCGAGGCCATGCAGTTTTCGCCTTCGAACGCCATTACGGTGGTGTTGAGCTCGCTTGCATACTCGAGCGCCCTTATCGCCGCGCCCCTTTCCATGACCTTCGAGAAGATGACCTTCCCGCCGTTTTCGAAGTCCACTATGCGCGCCCCGTTGAATATTATCGCAGGTGCGTTGGCGCCCAGTTGTTTGTGCAGCCTTGCCGTGGCCCCGGGGCCCCTTCCTGTCGCGAACGTGAAAATGAAGCCCGCTTCTACAAGCCTTTTGATCGCTTTCAGGTCCGTTTCGCAGGCTTTCTTCTCCTCGTCGAGAAGCGTGTTGTCCAGATCTGAGATCAACAACTTGTACCTTGTCTTGACGGCAGGCATGGCGGAAAAAGGCGCTGGCAAGGCTTTAGGCCTTGCCTGCGCCGGTTCCTCGTCTATCGGGATCAGTTTCTTCTGCCTGTCCATTCTTCCCCTTAACGTCCCAGCGAGTAGAAAGCCGCCTTCCCGGGGAACTTCGAAGCATCACCCAGGAGCTCTTCGATCCTCATAAGCTGGTTGTACTTGGCGACCCTCTCCGACCTGGAAGGAGCGCCTGTCTTTATGAACCCGGCATTCGTCGCGACCGCGATGTCGGCTATCGTGGTATCTTCCGTCTCCCCGCTCCTGTGCGACACCACTGCGGTGTATCCAGCCCTCTTTGCGGTCTCGATCGCATCCAGCGTTTCGGTCAGTGTGCCTATCTGGTTCACCTTTATCAGCACGGAGTTCGCTACTCCGAGCTCAATTCCCTTTTTGATCCTCGCCACGTTGGTGACGAAAAGGTCATCCCCCACCAGCTGCACTTTCTTGCCCAGCTTCTCTGTCGCAAGCGCCCAACCGTCCCAATCGTCCTCGGCGAAGCCGTCCTCTATGGAGAATATCGGGTACTTCTCGCACAGCTCGGCGAAGTATTCAACCATGCCCTTGGACGTGAACTCCTTGCCCTCGCCCACCATCTTGTAGAGCCCATCCTCGAAATACTCGGTCGAGGCGGGGTCGAGCGCTATGCCTATCTGCTCTCCAGGCTTGTAACCAGCCTTCTCGATGGCATGGATGATAAGCTTGATGGCCTCCTCGTTGGAAGCAAGATCGGGGGCGAAGCCGCCCTCGTCGCCGACGCCCGTGGCAAGGCCCTTGGACCTTAGCACAGACTTCAGCGAATGGAATACCTCGGCGCCCATCCTGAGGGCGTCCGCAAAGCATGGGGCTCCCACTGGCATTATCATGAATTCCTGGATGTCTACGTTGTTGTCTGCATGCTTTCCGCCGTTTAGTATGTTCATCATCGGTACCGGGAGTGTCTTTGCGTTGGCCCCTCCTATGTACTGGAACAAAGGCAGCCCGGCCGATGCGGCCGCGGCCCTGGCCACCGCCAGGGAGACGCCGAGTATCGCGTTGGCGCCCAGCTTCGACTTGTTGGGAGTGCCGTCCAGCTCCAGCATCGTCTGGTCTATGGCCACCTGCTCGGTGGGATCCATACCTATCACGGCGTCGGCTATGATATCGTTCACGTTCTCTACGGCCTTCAGGACACCCTTGCCGTTATACCTGGACTTGTCGCCGTCCCTGAGCTCTATCGCCTCATGGGCGCCGGTCGACGCTCCGGAAGGCACGCCTGCTTTCTCATACGTGCCGTCATCCAGGAGCACTTCCACTTCAACGGTCGGATTTGCCCTTGAATCCAGGATCTCTCTTGCGAATACGTCAATGATTGTTGCCATTTTCTTCTAGCGCCCTAAAAGGGCGTTCCTCCTATCGTATTGGCGTGGCATTAAGCCTCGTCACTGCATTTTCCGGCGATCGCTTGGACTATCTTGCCGAATTCCGCCGCTTTAAGGCTGGCGCCGCCCACCAGGGCGCCGTCAATGTCCTTCTCGGACATCAGGCCCGAGATATTGTCCGCCTTGACGGAACCTCCGTACAGTATCCTTACCGAATCCGCAGTCGGCCCGTCATAGATGTAGCGAATTACGTCTCTTATGGCTTTGCAGACCGCCTCGGCGTCATCTGCGGTAGCGTTAAGGCCCGTGCCGATGGCCCATACCGGCTCGTAGGCGATGACCGTGCCGGCCGCGTCTTCGGGCGCGATGCCCGCATAGGCGCGCATCACCTGGCCGCGCACCACGTTCATCGTATCGAGCGCCTGCCTTTCGGCCAATGTCTCACCCACGCATATTATCGGGACTATCCCCGCGCCGATGAGCGCCTTTGCCTTGAGGTTGACTTCCTTGTCGGCCTCTTGCATCAGGGTGCGCCTTTCCGAATGGCCCACGATGCAGTACGCCCCTCCCGCGTCTTTTATGAGTTCCGGGTTCACTTCCCCGGTGAACGCGCCCTGTGATCCGTGATAGCAGTCCTGCGCACCCACCGCTATGCCACTTCCTTCGAGCTCCTCGGCTACATCTGCCAGGGAAAGGAACGTCGGGCATACCACGATATCCACCGAACGCGCATTAGAGCCCGTAAAGTCTTTGACCTTACGGGCAAGTTCCGCCGAGGCTTCAAGCCCCATATTCATCTTCCAGTTGCCAGCAGCAATCCTTCTTCTCATTCGATTACCTCTTATCAAAGGTCCTGCAGGGCGTCTATTCCGGGAAGGACCTTCCCCTCGAGGAATTCCAAGGATGCGCCGCCTCCTGTCGATACGTGGGTCACTTTATCGGCTAACCCCAGCTTCTCTATCGCGGCGGCGGAGTCCCCGCCGCCTACGATCGTCACCGCCGATGATTCAACAAGCGCGTTCGCTATGGCCAGGGTACCCTTGCTGAATTCGGGTACCTCAAAGACGCCCATAGGGCCGTTCCATAGTACTGTCATAGCCTTCCTTATCTCTTCCGCGAAGGCCTTTCCCGTCTGAGGGCCGATGTCGACCCCTATCATGTCCTGAGGTATGCCTTCCGCGTTGACTACCTTGGAAGTCCCCTTGCCGTCCAGGCTAGTGGCCACAAGGTGGTCTATCGGAAGCAATAGCTTCACTCCCCTGGCCTTCGCCTGGGAGATTATGCCCCTGCAGTAGTCGAGCCTTTCGGGGTCCAGAAGGGAACCGCCGGTAGGATAGCCTTCCGACTTCAGGAACGTATACGCCATTCCCCCTCCGATGATCAGAGTATCGACCTTCCCAAGCAAGTTCTCGACGACCGCTATCTTGTCCTTGACCTTCGCTCCTCCCAGGACCGCGACGAAGGGCCTCTTGGGATCCGACAGCGCATCCCCCATCACCCTCAGCTCTTTCTCTACCAGCAGGCCCGCCACCGCGGGGATGCACCTGGCAACGCCCTCGGTGGATGCATGGGCTCGGTGGGCTGTGCCGAAAGCGTCCATAACGAAGATGTCCGCATTCGATGCCAGCTCTTTTGCGAAGGCGGCGTCGTTTGCCTCCTCTTCCTTGTGGAATCTCACGTTTTCGAGCAGCGCCACATCACCGGGTTTCATCGCGGTTACATGGGCTTTCACCTCAGGTCCCACGCAGTCAGGAAGAAGCGGTACCTGTACCCCGAGGAGGCCGGACAGCCTCGCAGCCACCGGCCTCAGGGTGAATTTCTCGTTTCTTTCCCCGTTGGGCCTGCCCAGATGTGATGCCAACACCACACTGGCACCGTTCGCCAGAAGGTACTTGATCGTCGGCAGGGCTTCCCTTATCCTTCTGTCGTCCGTAATCCCACCGTACTGGTCCTGGGGTACGTTGAAATCGGCCCTGACGAGCACTCTCTTTCCCTTTACTTCGATATCCTTGACCGTCTTCTTGCTCATGTGCCAATCCCGGCCTTCCTTGCCTACATTTTCGAGGCTACGAATCTGGCAAGGTCAATTATCCTGTTCGAATAGCCCCATTCGTTGTCGTACCATGCGAGCACTTTCACCATGTCACCATCGACCACCATCGTGTTCAGCGCGTCCACGACTGAAGACCTGGGGTCATGGTTGTAGTCTATCGACACGAGGGGCAGCTCAGAATAGCCGAGTATTCCCTTCATCCTGCCCTCGGAGGCCGCCTTGAGAGCTTCGTTAACTTCCTCCGCGGCGACTTTCCTTTCGAGGTCGGCGACCAGGTCTACCACCGACACGTTCGGGGTAGGAACCCTCATCGCGTATCCGTTCAGCTTCCCCTTGAGCTCGGGTATGACCAATCCTATCGCCTTGGCCGCTCCCGTGGTCGAGGGTATCATAGACTGACCGGCAGCCCTTGCGCGCCTGAGGTCCTTGTGCGCAAGGTCGAGTATCCGCTGGTCGTTGGTATAGGAATGGATCGTCGTCATGAGCCCGCGCTTTATGCCGAAGCTGTCAAGGAGCACCTTCGCAACCGGCGCCAGGCAGTTGGTTGTGCAGGAAGCGTTCGATATGATGTGATGGTTCGCAGGGTCGTATTTCTCGTGGTTTACTCCCATCACTATCGTTATGTCCTCATCCTTGGCCGGCGCTGATATCAGCACCTTCTTGGCACCCGCCTCGATGTGCTTGACGGCCTTGTCCTTGCTTGTGAACAGGCCCGTGGATTCGATTACGATATCCACTCCCAGGTCCTTCCAGGGAAGGGCCGCCGGGTCCTTCTCGGCAAGTACTTTTATCTCCTCGCCGTTGACATTTATGTACCCGTCAGTCGCCTTCACTTCCGCGTCGAGGGTCCCATGGTTCGAATCGTATTTCAGAAGATGTGCGTTGGTCGCAGAATCCATCAAGTCGTTGATGGCGACAATCTCTACATCCTCATGTCCCATGGACGCCCTGAACGCCAGTCGTCCGATTCGGCCGAAGCCATTAATTCCCACTCTAGTTTTCTTCATCATCTTAGCTCTAGAGCTGTTCACCTCCGATGTATACATGTTAATTCAGTATACTAATATATCGAATACGTGTCCACTTTCACAATCATCTTTCTCCTGCAATCAGCTTCGAAGCCAACCTGGCGAGCCTCCTCATGCGATGGTTCATGCCGCTCTTTCCTATGGGAGGGTCCACCATCTTCCCGAGTTCGGCAAGCGAAGCGTCGGGATTGTTTAGCCTCAGCATCGCCGCCTCTGCCAAAGGAGGGGAAAGCGCCATGAGCCCCACCCTGTCCGATATCAGCTTGATGTCCTCCATCTGGCTCACCGAGGCCTCCACGGTCTTCTCCAAGTTGGCCTGCTCTGCGTTGACTATCCTGTTCACGTCGTTCCTTATGGATTTTACGACTCTCGTGTTCTCGAATTCAAGAAGGGAGGAATGCGCGCCGGTAACGTTCAGGAACTGCACTATGTCGTCGCCTTCCTTGAGATACACGACATAATAGGTCCTTCGTTCTATGACCTTGGGATTCATGTCGAATCTCCGCATGAGGCCCACGAGTGATTCGGCGAATTGCCTGTTCTCGACCGATATCTCCAGGTGATGCCCGTAAGCGGGTTTGCCGAGGTATCCCGAGCCGAGGAACACGCCCCGTAGGTAGGCCCTCGAACAGCATCTCCTCTTGAGCACCTCCTGTGGCACCTCGTTGACCAGGTTGCCGTCCTCGTATATGCCAAGCTTCGTAAGGAGTTCCTTTGCCTTCGTGTCCGAGTTTATCCTTATTATGTAGGAGTTGCTCCTGTGTATGCGCTGGCGCATCCTGACCACAAGCTCGACTTCCCTGCATCCCAGGTCGGCGAGCAGGGTCATGGTCCTCCTCGCCACAGCGGCGCTGGAATCCTTTATCATCAGCCTGATACGATTGCCGGAAGAGAGGTAGATCGTGCCGTTCACCTTCGCTATGGCGGACATCTCCGACTTCCTGCAGCATTCTTCCTGGTCGGATACCCTGACCAGCTCGTCTTTCATCCTGTCGTATAGCTGCATCCAAATTACCCCTGTCAGGATATGATGCTGATTATCGCCCTTGCGAGCTTGTACGAATCGTGCTTGTAGTGTTCTCCTACTGAGGCCACGTCGCACTCCTCCACCCTCAGCCCCATGCTCTTGAGCTCTTCCGCATCGTACGCGACCTGAGACGCACCCTCCTTGCGGTATGCCCTCAGCAGCTCCTCGGGTATCACCGATTTGTTGACTATTATCGTATCGCATATCCCGGGTCCCGCGTGCTCGAACATGGCCCTAAGATGGTCGCTGGCGTTGTACTCCCTCGTCTCGCCCGCCTCGGTCATCGTGTTGCAGACATATATCTTCTTGGCCTTGCTCGCCCTGAGCGCGTCTGCCACGCCTGGTATCAGCAAGTTGGTTATTATCGAAGTATAAAGGCTCCCGGGCCCTATGACCACCACGTCGGCGCCAAGGATGGCAGATATCGCCGACGGGTGCGCCTTCGCGCCGTCCGGCTCTATCGCAAGCTTCCTGATCCTCTTCCCGCTGTGGTTTATCTGGGACTCCCCGTACACTGTGCTCCCGTCTTCCATCTCCGCTTTCAGCGTGCACATGCTCATCGTCGCCGGCAGCACGTCACCCCTTACGGAAAGGACTGCGGAGCATTCCTTTATCGCCCTTTGGAAATCCCCGGTTATATCGGTCATCGCGGCGAGGAACAGGTTGCCGAACGGGTGTCCCGCGACGTCGCTTCTCAGGGCGAACCTGTATTGGAACAGCTTCTCCATGAGGGGTTCGGTGTTGGACATCGCCAGAATGCAGTTCCTGATGTCCCCGGGAGGCGGCATCTCCATCTCCTCGATCAGCCTGCCGGAGCTCCCACCGTCGTCGGTCATCGTCACTATCGCCGTTATGTTGGAGGTATAGTGCTTGAGCCCCCTCAGTACAGCAGGCATGCCGGTCCCGCCTCCTATGGCGGCCACTCTAAGTCCCCTGCCCCTCTCCTCGTCGGCGAGGTCCCTTTCGAAGCGGGTCCATGCAGGGTCCTGTCCGAAGATGGGGTCCATCTCCTTGTAGATGTCCCTGTGGAGCACGTTGGACTTGTATCCTTCCTCTACGAGCCTCTTCTGCAGCTCGTTCACAACCGCCACCGACCTATGCTTGCCCCCGGTGCAGCCGACCCCTATCACCATCCAGCCCCTTTCCTTCTCGGCATAGCGGCCCGATGTCAACCTTACGAACCCGAGGATCTGCTCGATCATGTCGGCCGAAAGCGGGTCTTCCATCACGTATTCGCTTACGGCCCTGTAGTTGCCGTTCAGCTCCCTTAGCTCCGACTCGTAATAGGGGTTCTTCAGCGACCTTACGTCGAAAAGAAACTCCGCGTAGTCCGGCACTCCGTACTTGTATCCGAAGGAGAGCAGCGTTATTTCCGGCTTGAACATCTCCGTATCCCTATCTGGCGTCAAACGAATCACACCTTCTCAATGATTGCGCGCCCAGGCGCCCGGTATCACTTCTCCGCAGGCAGCTTCGTGGACAACAGCACCCTGTAGCCGGAGCCTCTTTCCACATCTTCGCAGTTGCCAAACAGCCCCTCGAGGTAGTCCCTCATGCTCCCGGCACCTTGCTTGGTCCTTATTACTATGTAGAGGCGCCCGCCGTCCGACAGGGCCTCTCTCGCCTCTGACATCAAGCGCCTCAACACTTCCTTGCCCGCCCTTATGGGAGGGTTCATGGCGATGCAGTCGAAGCTCATGCCCTCGAAAGCCGCAAATCCATCGGTCTGTATCACCTTCGTCGACACGCCGTTTTGCGATGAATTCTTTTCGGCAAGCGCGCACGCCCTTTCGTTTATGTCGCCCATGAATACCTCGGCTTCGGGATGGGCGGCCTTGAAACAGACGCCCACGGGCCCGTATCCGCATCCCATGTCCAGGAAGCTCCCGCAGCTCACATCCTGCAGCGCTTCCAGCAGCAGGTCCGTGCCCCTGTCCACCTTGCCCTTGGAGAACACCCCTGCGTCCGTCGTGAACGTGAATACCCTGCCAAGGTATTCGTATCTCGTCGTTTCGGGCGATGAGGCAGCTTCCGGCCTCCTGGAATAATAATGTTGCTGCATCCGGCCTCCGAAATAGGGCAATGCCATTTATGCCCGATTGTATAATCCCCCCATGAAATTATACTATAAGTGGAACGTGCTATGTCGCCCGGCCGTGCACTCCGGCTTCAGCGGGCCCGCTACTTCCCTGAAAGCACATCCTGCCGGGACCTCCCGTGACTTTCATCATGCCTGTTTCCAATCCTACATGGCCGTTTCTGCCGTGACGATCACGGCAAAATACCATATATCCTCAGGCTGGAAGCAGAAGGATGGATCGGGTTAGTATTTCGACTACCGGCGGGATCCGAACTAGATGGGCTGTTATGTCGTCCGATGATGCCATTTCGCAGATGCAGGGACATGCCATGCGTATATCAGTCCAGTGCCGTAGATCCGGCATTGCGCCCCGGCCGGGGATCCTGTCAGAGGCAGGCCACCGCAAAGGCCGCTCATCGGCATTATCGTTCTTTTCCGCCATGATTACCGGCGTCCGCGGGCGTGCGCCACGTTCCCGGAACCACTGGCCCTGTTTCCCGGACAATCCAACCGAGTATGCCGCAAGCCCCCTCCCTAGTCTACTTGGGCCTGCTTCAGCGCATTCTCCAACGCCTTAAGGTGTGTCTTGGAAGTAAGTGTCGCGCCCGTGATTACGTCGACCAGAAGGGTCTTCTTCACCATCACGACGTTGAGAAGATCGTCGACTCCAAGGCCGCCCGTCAATCTCCTCGGCATGCCGGCCTTGTCCAGCGCGCCTTTCAGCACCTTGATGCTCGCTATCTCCCCTCCCGAGATGACCACTTCCACTTTCGTATCCCTCACGTGATCCTTCGTGCCTATGTATTCTCCCACGTATGTACCGTCATGCAGCTTTGCGAAATCCACATCGTTGATTATGAGCTCCTTGACTTCGCGCAGTCCCGGCCCCATGAAAAGGAATCCGCCTACCAATATGAGGGCAACCGCACCAATGACAACGATCAATACTACGGTCCACACTCCGACTTTCCCTTTTCTCACCTTATTGCCGCTCATCGATATGCTCCTTTCAAATCAGTCTGGTCCTGATGCCGCCAACGCCAAGAAAGCTTCCTTGCAGGCCTTTTGTGTAGTATACATCGTGATATGAATCCATGAGCACGGCCTCCGCTTCAGGAAGCCGCTTTAGGTACCCATTCCCTTGTCGATGCCCGAGGCGAATATCGCAGTGGAAAGCGCGTCCGCCATAAGGCCGTCATCCGCTATCACCGTCAAGCTGACCAGCCCCGAATCCGCGTGGTAGCCCGTGCAAGGGTCGAGGATATGATGATACCGTCTCCCTTCCCTGTCGAAAAAGAAACGTTCGTAATCCCGGAAGTCACTATGGATTTGCCTTTCGCGAATAATGTCCCGAGCAGTAGCCCGTGATTCCTCGGATGGCGCACCCCGACCGACCAAGGTGTCCCGTCCGGTTTAGCGCCGAGGACTGATACGTTCCCCCCGATACTAAAGGCGGCCGATCTGATCCCGTTCTTGCGAAGCGCTTCCATGCCGCAGACGCCCGCGTAGCCTTTGCCTATCCCGCCAAGGTCGATTCCCTGTCCCTGCCCTCCCAACATCGCAGTTCGCTTGGCACCGTCCAGCAGCAGGTCGCGAAAGCCGACCAGGGAAGGCGCCGACGCTATATCCTCTTCCGCCGGTGCGCAAGATGCGTGTGCGAAATCCCACAGATCCATGAGGGGGCCTACCGTAACATCGAAAAGCCCTGCGGTCAGCACGGAATATCCTATCGATCGCTTAAGCAATCCGTAAGTCTCCGGACTGAGCTTCACTGGGGCCTTTCCGGCTGAACGGTTCAGCATGCCGATTTACCCGTCGGGCATGAACGGCTGAGCTTCTTCTCCAGCCTGCCCAGCTCGGCTGTGACACAAGCTTCTGCCTTCGTTGCGCCGTCTCCGTATATTTTGCATGTGATTTCGGTGTTCATACCGAAGATCATGGTTTCAACTGCCGATGCCACAGTCGTTGTCGATCCCTCCTTCGGTATGCTGTCCGGCCCGGATTCCAACGCTCACATCCAATAGGGATCCCACATCGTTTTCCGTCAGCGCAAATCCGTGTACGGACAATAACCAAGCAAGAAAGCGCCCTACGGCCCCACGAAATCGTATCTGCCTCTGTTTCCAGTATTCTCTTTCGTTCTGCTAGTTCCTTGCTTGAATTGTCGCAAGATTTAATATTTTCAATTCATTTATCATCCGAAGGGCATCGTTCATAGCGCCTTGCGTATTCTCTGCGGACACGATGGGTATATTTGTGCGCCGGTCCGGAATTGTACAGAAGGTTGCGTGCGGCGCAACCTCTTCGGATCGTAAATACCGGCGGATTTTCCGCTAGGTTATCGTCTAGGCCGCCGCGCTCCGAATCATGAATCTGTATGCGCTCATGCATAAAACAGGCCGGACAAGAAAGTACGATGTCCCATCCTTAAGGGACGTGAACCGTTCGGATAACGAGCAGGAAATCCTTGAGCTCCAACCGTCTTTTTAGGGCAATGCCTTTTATACCCAATTGCATAATCCTGGCAGATAACTATACTATATATGTAGTAAGCAGTCCGACATTGACTACAAGGCCCGTTGAGTATAACATAAGCAAAAATAGCATCCTTAGAGGAAATTGCCCATATGCGAAGAACAAGTACATTTATTGAAACTATATGTAATCCGTCAATTTTTACGTAGACCCATTAGACAATTGAGAAGGAGGCGTACAAAAGGATGATCAAAAGAGCCGTGTCCCTATTCCTGGCGATGATGTTCATCGGCTCCATGATGCTGCCCGTATTGGCTGCACCTACGGAGTACAAGATCAGCGAGATGCCCGTCGGCACGTTCGGCGGCCAGCTCGTGGTCGCACAGATTACCGACCCGAAGACTTTCAACCCCGTGACTGCTGCTGAGACTTCGTCCACGGACGTTCTCGCCCCGATATTCGAGGGCCTGACCGCGACCGACGGAGTCACGACCGCAGTGATCCCCTGCCTCGCCAAGAGCTGGAGCTTCAGCCCCGACGGCCTGGTTTGGACCTTTAACCTGAGACAGGGAGTCAAATTCTCCGACGGCAAGGAGATGACGGCGGACGATGTCATCTTCTCCTTCGACGTAATCTATGACAAGAACGTACAGACCTCGTCGCGCGACGTGCTGACCATAGACGGCCAGCCACTGAAGTACAAGAAGATCGACACCTACACCGTCGAATTCACCCTTCCTTCAGTGTTCGCGCCTCTTCTTCGCCAGATATTGATAGAGATCCTGCCCAAGCACAAGTTGGAAGCCGCCTGGAAGGCCGGCAAGTTCAACGAGACTTGGGGCATCAACACGCCTGTAAAGGATATCGTAGGTACCGGAATGTACACGATAGCCCAGTACAAGCCCAACGAATACGTAGTTTACCTGCGCAACGCCAACTACTGGGTGAAGAACAGCAAGAACCAGGTTCTCCCCTACATTACCAGGTACATCCGCATGCTGGTACCCAACCTCGAGACGCAGACCTTGAAGTTCCGTGCCGGTGAGACCGACATCCTCGGTATAAAGAACACCGACTACACCACCTTCAAGGACCTGCAGAAGAAGGAGAACTTCACTCTCTACAACCTCGGACCCACATTCTCCACCGAATTCGTGGTCTTCAACCTCAACCCCAGGAACCCCAACCTGGCAAAGGAGCCCTGGAAGCTTGAGTGGTTCAACAACCAGTACTTCAGGAAGGGCGTAGCCCATCTTGTCGACAAGACCACAATAATCAACCAGGTATACGCGGGCCTCGCGGAGCCACAGTGGAGCGCCGTCTCCGCGCCCAACAAGGAGTTCCTGAGCACCAAGGTGACCCAGTATCCGTACTCGCTTGAGAAGGCCAAGGAGATGTTCGCAAAGGCCGGATTCAAGTATGACGGCAACAAGCTGGTAGACAAGACCGGCCGTCAGATCAAGTTCGAGGTCACGACCCACAGCGAGAACAGCAACCGCATGAAGATGGCCAACATCCTGGTAGAAGACCTCAAGAAGGCCGGCATCGACGCCACAGTGACCACCTACACGTTCAACACCCTGGTCACGAAGCTCATGGACACCTTCGACTTCGATACCATCATCATCGGCCTGACCGGCTCGGTCGAGCCCAACAACGGCAAGAACGTCTGGCACAGCACCGGCAACCTGCATATGTGGAACCCGAGGCAGGATAAGCCGGCCACCGATTGGGAAACCGAGATCGACAAGATATTCGACGATGGCGTCAAGGTCGTAGACCCCGCAAAGCGCGCGGCCATCTACGAGAAGTGGCAGCTCATCATATCCGACCAGGTACCGCTCATCTACTTCGCGGCGCCTCAGTCGATAGCGGCCATAAGGAATACGCTCGCCAACGTTAAACCCACGGCTTACGGCGGGACGATACACAACCTCGAGGAGATCTACTACATCAAGCCGTAAACTTCAACATAGCTGTCTGTATGGCGTGACGGGGGCCGGCCTTCGGCCGGTCCCCTAACCTTCAAGGACGGCATTATGGAGGTGCCCAATGGGTGCGTATATCCTTAGAAGGCTGCTGGGACTGATCCCGATAGTCCTCGGAATCAGCCTCCTGGCTTTCGCTGTGATGAACCTTGCGCCTGGGGATTTCCTCACCGTGCTGAGGATGAACCCCGAAAACTCACCAGAGACCATAGAGCAGATGAGAGCGTCTTTCGGTCTCGACAGACCCCTTTACGAACAGTACTTCCGCTGGCTGTTCCAGCTCCTCAGGGGGAATTTCGGTTATTCCTTCACTTACCGGGCCCCCGTGTCTTTCCTTATCAAGACTAGGATGTTCAATACTCTCCTGCTGTCCGTTACCTCGATGATAGTCTCATGGCTGTTTGCGATTCCGATCGGAGTCATATCGGCAGTCAAGAAATACTCATTCATAGACGGCTTCCTCACGGTGTTCGCCTTCGTGGGCATATCGGCCCCGGCGTTCTTCGTGGCGTTGCTGCTCCTGTACTTCATAGCGACGACCAGGTTCGCAAACCTCCCGATAGGAGGCATGACATCCATCGGTTTCGACTGGATGACGTTCCCCGAGAAGGTCGTGGACCTGGCGAGGCACCTTGTCGTGCCCACTATAGTACTGGGCTTCGGCGGAGTGGCCGGGCTGATGAGGCAGATGAGAGGGAACCTTCTGGAGGTACTAAGGCAGGATTACGTCACCACGGCCAGGTCCAAGGGCCTTTCAGAGCGGAAGGTGATCTGGAAGCATGCCGTAAGGAACGCGATCAACCCTCTGATAACGATTTTCGGTTTCCAGCTGGGTGGCCTGCTTTCCGGCGCCGCCCTTACCGAGACCATCATCAGCTGGCCCGGCATGGGACAGATGATGCTAGAGGCCGTCCAGAGGAAGGACATATACCTTGCGATGGGAAACATGGTCATGGGAGCCGTACTCCTTATATTAGGCAACCTTATCGCGGACGTGCTGCTTGCGCTGTCTGATCCGCGCATAAGGTACCAGTGAGGAGGTGAGCCGCATGGCTAGGAAGAAGGACACGAAAGTTCACAACGGAGAGAAAGTAAGGTCTCCCTGGCGTATAGCCTGGATGAGGCTCAAGCGCCACAAGCTCGCCATGATTTCAGCATACATACTGATAGTGATGTACTTGTCGGTGATCTTCGCGGGATTCCTGTCACCCTACCATATGCACACGACCCAAAGGAACAACTACCTGCAACCTCCCAGCAAGGTGTATTGGAGTGACGAAAACGGCAAGCTCAGCCGCCCGTACGTGTACGCGATGCAGATGAGCGACCCGATGACACAGGAATACCAGGAGATAAAGGACAAGAAATTCTACGTCAGGCTCTTCATGAGGAGCGACGATCCGAGGAACACCTGGGCTCTGCTGGGAATCAAATCCAATGTCCACCTGTTCGGCGTCCGCGCGGATGACGGTGAAGAGGGCATCATATTCATCATGGGTTCCGACGATTACGGCAGGGACTCCTGTACGGCGGAAGGGCTTCGCTCTTCGTCGGATGGGCCGGTATCCTGATAACCCTGACGATAGGCATGCTCTTCGGCGGCATATCCGGTTATTACGGAGGCTGGATAGACAACATCATGATGAGGCTCGCCGAGATCATCATGTCAATCCCGAGCTTCTACCTTTTGCTGGCGCTCGCTGCCGTCCTGCCCAGGGACATAAGCTCTACCATGAGGTACTTCATGATAGTCTCGATCCTTAGCTTCATCAGCTGGGCCGGCATGGCAAGGGTCATAAGGGGCATGGTGCTTTCGATACGTACCAGGGAGTACGTCCAGGCCGCAAGGGCCATCGGCTCCAGCGACATGAGGATAATAACGAAGCACATACTTCCCAACACCCTTTCGTTTGTTATCGTGAGTGCCACTCTTTCGATACCCAGCTACATACTCGGCGAATCAGGCCTGTCGTTCCTCGGGCTCGGCATCCAGGAGCCGGACGCATCCTGGGGCAACATGCTGTCCTCGGCGATGAACCTCCAGACGCTGACGAGATCGCCCTGGAACCTGCTCGCCGGTGTGTTCATCTTCGCCGCGGTGCTGTGCTACAACCTCTTCGGCGACGGGCTGAGGGACGCTTTCGACCCGAGATCCAAGCTTTGATCCGGTCGAAACATCAAAGATGCCAAGCGCCCTTCCTCACCGGGAGGGCGCTTGTTTTTCTTAACCACACGGAAATGGTGGCGGATTTTTGGCAAAACCCTATGTAAGTTGTATAATGTTGAATTGCCACTTGAATTGATGGGGGATACCGTGAGGCATTATGCTTTTTTAAAGGGCTTTCTGAAGAAGAACCTCTGGCGCTACGCGCTCGGGGTCGTTTTCCTTATATTGGTGGATGCGTGCGAGGTTATCGTACCGAGGATACTGGGCCCCATCACCGACGGCCTGGCCAGCGGCACGATGGATTACAAGGGCCTCATGCGTTATGTTTGGCTGCTCATCGCCGTCGGCGCGTTCGCCATGGTGAACAGGTTCCTGTGGCGCTGGTTCGTCAACAGGACATCCAGGAAAGCGGACTATCACATGCGCAAGATGCTTTTCGACAAGTTCATGTCCCTGTCGGAAAGGTACTACACTCAGAACAAGACCGGTGACCTGATGGCACACGCCACGAACGACATCAGGGCCGTAAGGGAGAGCCTGGGCTCCGGGACCGTGCTGACGTTCGACAGCCTGTTCCTGACCATATCGACAACGATCATGCTCTTCATAAGCGTGCCGACGAAACTTGCGCTCCTGGGCCTCATTCCTTTCCCTATGATCGCCGTGGCCGTATTCTTCTTCGGGAAGGTGATCAACAAGCGGTTCAAGGAAGTCCAGGAATCGTTCTCCGAGCTTACTGACAACGCCCAGGAGAGCTTCTCCGGCATAAGGGTCATCAAGGGCTTCGCGCAGGAAGAGCTCGAGACGGACAATTTCATGAAGTCGGCTAAGAAGAACTTCGACAAGAACGTAGCCCTGATGAGGGTTGATGCCGTATTCGACCCTATGATCAACATGTTCGCGACGCTCGCGTTCGTTATAGCGATATGGAAGGGCGGCGCAATGGTCGCGAGCGGGGAGATTACCCTGGGCTCTTTCGTGATGTTCTATAGCTATCTCGGCTCGCTCGTATGGCCGATGATAGGGATGGGTTGGGTGATCAACATCATCCAGAGGGGCATGGCATCGGCCGCGAGGCTCAACAAGATCTTCACCGAGGTGCCGGATATCAAGGATGCCCCGGATGCCGTGGGGCACTTCGAGTTCAGGGGCGCCATAAGGATAGAAGACCTCACGTTCAGCTACGAACCCGACGGGACGAGGCCCGTGATAAAGCACCTTAGCGCGGACGTCAAGGCGGGCCAGGTGCTGGCCATAGTCGGGCGCCTGGGAAGCGGCAAGTCCAGCCTGGCTTCGGTGCTGACAAGGCTTTACAATCCGCCGGACGGCACCGTGTTCATAGACGGTGTGGACATAAACAAGATACCCGTATCGACGCTGAGGAAGCAGATCGGGTGCGTACCGCAGGAATCGTTCCTGTTCTCCACTACGATAAGGGATAACATCGCCTTCTCGGACCATGACCTAAGCGATGCCGAAGTCGAGAGATACGCGAAGATCGCGCACATACACGATGACATTGCCGAGTTCCCAGCTAAGTTCGAGACGATGGTGGGAGAGCGCGGGGTCACGCTTTCCGGCGGGCAGAAGCAGAGGGTGGCCATAGCGAGGGCACTGATACACAGGCCCAGGATAGTCATCCTCGACGATTGCCTGTCCGCAGTGGACACACAGACCGAGGAGAGCATCCTGAAGGCCCTGGGCGAAGAACTGAAGGGGCACACTAGCATAATAATCTCGCACAGGATCTCCACGATAAAGCACGCTGATGAGATAATCGTCCTCGACAGCGGCGATGTTATCGAAAGAGGGCGGCACGACGAGCTGGTGGAGCTCGGAGGTACTTATGCCGACATGTATAGCAGACAACTTCTTGAAGAGGAGCTGGCCGCGCTTTAGGCGGCCTGGGATGTGAACGTATGGCCAACTATCATGAAGAGGAAGTACTTGGCAAAGCCTACGATTCGGAGCTGATGCGCCGCCTCGTCGGCTATGCCAAGCCCTATTTCCTGTATCTCTTACTGGGCCTTGTGATGCTCCTAGGCATCACGGGGACTAGCCTTGTCAGGCCGTACCTCCTCAAGGTGGCGATAGACGACAACATCATCGGCACAGGTTCGGCGGTATATGAATTCCCCGGCAAATATGCCATTCCTGATTACGTGAACGATGATTACGTCCTCGAGCTGGAAGGCAAGGTCTACGTAAGGTCTGCGCTGCTGAGGAAGGCCGACAAGGTACAGGCGGAGAACCTTCCCCGCGTGACGGTAATGAACGTCCAGAAGACGCCCGTAGTAATCGAAGGCGCCGTGCTAACGCACGACCTTGCCCTTTTAACAGGTCCTTCCGGAGATACTTCCGTAACGGATACGAAGGGCAACGAGTACGCCGCGACCGTGATGGATAAGTCCGTCATGCAGAAGTACAAAGAGTACGACAACAAGCGGATAAGGGATATCGCCATCCTGATACTGTTGACAGGACTCGTGGGTTTCCTGCTCAGCTACTATGAGATAATGCTGCTCAACTGGGTCGGCCAGAATATCGTGTACAACATGAGAAGGCAGATATTCAGCCATATCATGAGCCACGACATGTCATACCTTGACAAGAACCCCGTAGGACGCCTGGTCACCAGGGTCACGAACGACACGGATACGCTGATAGAGATGTACACCAGCGTCCTCGTGAATTTGTTCAAGGATATATTCATGGTCGTAGGGATAATCATAGTGATGCTCAAACTGGACTACCGCCTTGCGCTGGTGTCATACATGCTGCTTCCTTTCATCTTCGTTGCGACCATGCTGTTCAGGAAATACGCGATGGACGCCTACAGGAAGATCAGGGTGGCCCTGGCCAGGATAAACGCGACTCTTGCGGAGAACATAAGCGGCATGAAGATAATCCACCTGTTCAGCGTCGAAGGGCGCATGCATGAGGATTTCGACAAGATAAACTCCGTCTATTACAAGTCGGGCCTGCGGGAAACGATGGTGTATGCGATCTTCAGGCCCACGATGGAGCTAATATTCTCCCTGTCGCTGACGCTGATGATATGGTACGGCTCAAAGGGTGTCATGTCGGGTGTCGTCCAGATAGGCGTCTTCTATGCCTTCATAAACTATGTCAGGCAGTTCTTCAATCCGATAAACGAGATGGCAGAGAAGTACAACATCCTCCAAGCAGCCATGGCGTCGTCCGAGAGGATATTCCAGCTGCTCGACAGGAAACCGGAGATAAAAAACGATACCGAATGCACGCATGTTGAGAAGATCATCGGAAAGATAGAATTCAAGAACGTCTGGTTCGCGTACGTCGATGAGGAATGGGTCCTTAGGGATGTCAGCTTTACTATCGAGCCCGGCCAGATGGTGGCCTTCGTCGGGGCTACGGGCGCCGGCAAGACCTCGATAATAAACCTGATGAGCAGGTATTATGATATCCAGAAAGGCAGCATCCTGATAGACGGGATCGACATAAGGAAGATCCCCCTCGAGGAGCTGCGAAGAAACATCTCGACCGTGTTCCAGGACGTGTTCCTGTTCACCGGCGACATAAAGACGAACATACGGCTGAATAACGACAACATATCCGATGAGGACGTACGTAGGGTCTCAAGGTATGTCAATGCCGACAGTTTCATTTCCAACCTTCAGGGCGGATATGATGCCAAGGTCACCGAGAGGGGTTCGACGTTGTCAGCCGGTCAGAGACAGCTGCTAGCATTTGCGCGGGCGCTCGCGTTCGATCCTTCCGTCCTCGTACTTGATGAGGCGACGGCCAACATCGATACTGAGACGGAGGCCCTTATACAGGATGCCCTCCCCAAGTTGATGAAGGGTAGGACCACTATAGTCATTGCCCACAGGCTCTCGACAATCCAACATGCGAACAGGATTATCGTTCTGCACAAGGGCAAGATCAGGGAAAGCGGGACCCATCAGGAGCTGCTGGCACAGAAGGGAATCTACCACGGCCTCTATCAGCTGCAGTACAAGGAGAGTTTCTTTGAGGGTGGATCAAAAAGCGAAGCCTCACATGAAGGAAGCTTCGCGGCCATAGACGAGAAATCCTGACGCCTTAGGAGTAATACCTGCGTATATCGTCCATATTGTTTACTATTATGATATCCTCGAATACTGACATTGCCCTATCAGTTTCATCTTGGAGGCGGTTGACAAAGAACTTCGTCGCTGCCTCCTCTATCATTCCGTGATCCCCCCAATTGTCCCCCACTGCTGCGATCTCAGAACTTCCCAGACCGATAGACGCAGCTATGCGCGAGACGATGGCCTTCTTGGTCATATTGGGATCATCTATCGATACGTTGACTTTCACCCCTCCGGTCATCATCCCGCCGGATACCTCAAGCTCGTTTGCGAAGACATAATCGAAGCGGGCGACCTGCATCACCCTGTCAGCGAGGATGCTTAGTCCGGAGGATATCAGGGCAAGCTTCACACCTCTTTCCCTGAGGTGTTTCACCAGCGATTCCACGCCACTGTCTATTTCTATGCCGGCTATAGCCTCGTATACTGATTTGCTTGGAAGTCCTTTCAGCACCATGGCATCCAGCCTGCAAAACTCCATATAGTCAATCTTGCCTTCTATGAAAGCGGTCAGATGGTGTTCTGCGTTACCGTCCCATATGCCCAACCTCCTGCTGAGGTATTCCCATGAGCTCGCGATCCTGGTAAGTGTGCCGTCCATGTCAAAACAGAACAACTTGGGTAGACTATGCATTTAGCACCTCGAGCTAATTACTTATAAGGAAGCCGAATCTCTTCGCCCTTCTTATTGTGAAATTATAAGCCATAAGCCCGAGGGCAATCCATAGCGCCGATACTAGGGCCAGCGGAAGAATCATACTCGAGGGTTTTCTTCCGTTCTGCATCATCACTGCCAGGAGTCCGTTTGGCGTCATCATAGCAAAACTGTTAAGGAAGCCCTTGCCGATACCGACCCCGAGCGAGGTCGTAACCATTATTATGCTGGAGACATTCACTACGGCAGCTGTCTTTCTGAACATCAAAGTAAGTGAACCCAGAATCGTGCCCATCCCAAGCATTCCCAACCTCATCATCAGTATCGGAGCGGTGTACCTTACGTATAACGACATATCGAAACACCTCGAGAAACGCATCGGAACAAGTACGAACGGCAGAATCAGGGCCATCGACGAAACAGAGCTCACATCCCTTGCAATAAGTGCCACCAGAGGGCCTTTGTCGACTTGGAACAGCGTTTCCGCAGTCCCCGACGAGAGCTCCTCGGACAACATCCTGTATAATCCCTGCAAAGCAGGCAGTGCAAGTACGGACGAGATGAACATGACCTGCCTTGTTGCTATTGCCATATCTCCCGCATTCTCGAGTACTCTTTCGATCAGAAGCAGGAAACAACCCACCATCATCCCCTCGAAGGCGAGGCCCAGCGGATTCTTGATCCTTCTCCTTAACATCGATAACATCTCAAAACCTATCAATCTCATGGACCATCACCTCTTGACGAGCCTTCCGCCCTCGACGAACATCATGCTGTCGGATACCCTTTGGGCCATGGGCAAATCATTGGTAGACAGGCATACACCCCTGCCGAGGCCGACCTCGCACCTTAGTATCGCTTCGAATTCCATCTGCGAAGGCCAGTCCAAGCCAAGTGTCGGCTCATCGGCGATGAGAAAGTCATGCGGCAGTAGCAGCGCGCATATTATGGCGGCCTTCTGCCTCATGCCCCTAGACATCGCCGATACTTTCATGCCGTTGTCGATCAATCCAAACAGCCTTGATAACCGCCCCAGCTCCTCCTTAAGGCCATTCCTAAAGGCAATTCCCCTTAATGCGTACGAATATCTGACATTCTCTTCAAGGCTCATGTGCGAGTAGAGGTTGCGTCCCCCGTCGCCGATATATGAGAATCTCATATCCTCGGATCGGTATACCCTGCCCATCGTAGGATAGGCGAATCCCAGAAGGAGCTTTATTATCGTTGATTTGCCGCTGCCGTTCACCCCGAGCAGGCTTGTCACCATGCCCTGTTCTAGCGACACGCTCACATCCGTGATGCCCTCGTTCTTCCGCCTTCCCCAGATATCGCGGTAATAGAAACAGACACCGTCAAGGACGATATAGTGCATCAGAATCAACCTCCGAGGCGATTATCCCGCCTCGGAGCATGCCAACCAATTCCCCTTAATGCTGATGTCTCGTATCGAATGGATGGTTATCTACGCAGCTGGTCGAAATCCGGGACATAATACGTGGAAGACGATGACATATCCTGGGCGAACACGTTGCATAAGCCGAGATCGACGGCCTTGTTGAGAACTGCTTCGTACTCTTGCGGTGTTATCCTCCTGGCATAAGGGGAACCCTTGTCTTTTACGTATTCCGGCGTGTACTGGGACATTATGCTCAGGTGGGCATACTTGCCCATGTTCTCCCTTATCCACTCCAATATCCTGAAGGAATCCTCAATCTCGCCGGGTATAACCAGGTGCCTTATAAGGAGCCCTTTCTTAGCTATCCCCTCATCATCTGTCTCCAGGTGGCCTACCTGCTCGAGCATCTCTTTCACTGCCGCCGACGCCACGTCGAAATAGTCAGGTGCGTTGGAGAGCACCTTGCCCAACCTTGAAGAGTGATACTTGATATCCGGTAAGTATATGTCTACCAGCCCTCTTAGGGCCCTAATCGCCGACTGCTTCTCATATGAGCTGGTGTTGTACACTATTGGCACCGAAAGCCCCTGTTCCTTCGCCTCGGTTATTGCCCTTGCCACCGTCGGTAAAAAGTGCGCTGAAGTGACCAGGTTTATATTGTGGCAAGTCCTACCCAGCTCGAGGAATATTGCGATGAGCCCTTCTACGTCCACTTGCAGGCCCGTCTCCATGCGGGTTATTTCCATATTCTGACAATAGACGCACTTCAGGTTGCATCCCGAGAAAAAGACCGTCCCGGACCCCTTAGTCCCGCTGATAGGCGGCTCTTCCCATCTGTGGGGGCTGTATTGCGCTATCCTCGGCAACACCCCGGACATGCAATATCCATAGGAGCCGGCATTTCTGTCGGCTCCGCATTCCCTGGGGCATATCCTGCAATCCGAGTATTCGGTTATCTCAGGCCCGATGCCCAAATTCGCTCACTTCTCCTCGGCCCAGAGTCCCATGAGCCTTATAAGCACGTTGCTGCCGCTTTCCATCCATTGCACGCAGGCCCACTCGTTCCTGCTGTGGGAATCGCTGCCTCCGGTGAACAGATTGGGCGTAAGTATGCCCATATAGCTGAGCCTGGAGCCGTCCGTGCCCCCTCTGATCGGCCTTTCGTCCAGCTTCAAGCCCTCTTCTTCAATCGCTCTCCTAGCAAGGCCTGAAATGCGAGGTTCCTTGTCCAGGACTTCCTTCATGTTCTTGTAGCTTATCTCGCTCTGCCATTCGAGGCGCGCCCCCTTGTACATGGAGATTATGGCCCTGGCCGCCTCCACGAATGACTTCTCCCTTTTAAGCACCTTGTCCATCTCGAAGTCCCTTATTATGAAACGGCAGCTCGCCGTCTCGACATCACCGGCCATGTCGGTCGGGTGTATGAAACCCTCCCTATCCGAAGTTGTCTCAGGCCTCTCGCCCGCAGGTATCATGCTTATTACCTCGGCCATGAGGTGGACCGCGTTCGTCATCCTGCCCCTTGCCGTTCCGGGGTGGTTGGACAGGCCGTATATCTTCATCTGGCCGTTTACGGCCGTGAACGTCTCGTCCTGGAAATCTCCGATTATCCCGCCGTCAATCGTATAGGCCCTCTTCGCGCCGAATATGTCGACGGGGAAATGCTCTATCCCGTTCGCACCTTCCTCGTCCGGTGTGAACGCAATCCAAACATCCCCGTGTTTTTTGCTCTTATCCTTCGCAAGCAGGCAGATTGCGTGCATGATCTGGGCTATGCCGGCTTTGTCGTCAGTGCCTAGCAGAGTCCTGCCGTCCGACGTCACGATATCCATGCCTATCGCATAGCGTAGCTCGGGGCTTGTATGAAGGCCGAGTTCGACTCCTTCTAGCAGCTTGATGGGAGAGCCGTCCCACTTCCTGTGGATGATGGGCCGGATGTCGTTTCCGGGCACGCCCTCCACGGTGTCCATGTGTGCCATGAAACCGACCGCCGGCGGGTTGCCTTCAACGTTGGAAGGTATCCTGCCGATAACGAAGCATTTGTCGGTTACGGTAACGTCCGCGACCCCAAGTACCCTGAGCTCGTCGGCAAGCATCCTTGCCAGCGTCCACTGGCCTTCGCTGCTTGGCGTCTTGTCCTTGCCTACCACGCTGGTCGTATCCACGAGGCAGTATCTTATGAACTTGTCTTCGATCCTCTCTTCCAGAAGGGCCTTGATGTCCATCAGTTACACTCCTTTTCGATCCGAGCCGAAAGACATCGGCTTGGCATCAGCTGAACTCGATTATGTCCCCGTCCAGGACAGGATAGTCCCTTGGGACGGATTGTCCGGAATACTTCGACGAGCCCCACAGCCTGGCGTTCTTGAAGCTGTGCTGCAACTGTTTATGTATGACGCCGGCCACGTCTTCAACCGTGGCGCCGCGCTTCACTATGAAAGGGTCCTTCCTCTCCAGCCTGCCTCCGGGCGGTTTTGCGTATACCCTCACTATCCGGGCCTTTTCGAAGACCGTTTCCGGGATGCGGGGCATACCCTCTCCGCTTAAGGCCGAGCATGCGAGGTACTCGTAGTCCGGGAGCAGTTCCATCATAACGGCCAGGTTCTCCCTTGCCTGCCCGAGGTCGATCTTGTTCGCCACTATGAGGAGCCTGTCTTTCGTTATCCCCGCCCCTGACGCATCCGTGGAATCCACCAGGGTCTTCTTCTCCTTGAGCAACTCCACCAATCCGTCAAGTAGATACACCGAGGATTGGTCGGAGGCGTCTAGCACCACTATCAAAACGTCACAAAGCCTGGCGTTGGAGAACAATGATGATACGGGATCCTCCATGATTATCGGAGGGGTGTCTACGAGCTGCATCCTGATGTCCTCGTACTGCATCATGCCGGATACAGGCACCGAAGTGGAGAAGGGATACTCGGCGATGACTACTTTCGCATTCGTGAGCCATCCTACGATTGATGACTTCCCGGAATTTGCCGGCCCTATGATGAATGCCTGCGCGGCTCCTTCCTTCTGGACCCTGTACGGATCCACCTTGCCGCCCTTCCTTCCCCTCTCCTCGATTATCTCGGCCCTCAGCTTGGACAGCTTCTTCTTTATGTCCGCCTGCATCTTCTCCGTGCCTTTGTGCTTCGGGATGTGGGCGAGCATCGCTTCCAAGGCGGCCAACCTTTCCTCATTGGTCACAGCCGCTTTGTAGGCATCTTCGGCTTCCTGGTATTGCGGGGTAAGGTTCGCGGGCATCGCAGGCCACCTCGCACTTCTAGTCCGCAGACTCTCCTCCCCGTATTAACTCGCTAGACCAAGGCCTCCATCTCGTTCAGGAGTCCTTCGAACACATCGAGCGCATCGTTGATCGGTTTCTCCGTCGTCATGTCCACGCCGGCCTTAGCAAGCAGGTTTATCGCATAATCGGAGGAGCCCGATGACAGGAATTCTATGTACTTCTCACGCGCTCCTTCAGTCCCTGCCAGTACCTTCTTCGCCAGAGCCAGGGCGGCGCAGAAGCCGGTGCTGTACTGAAACACGTAGAAGTTCATGTAGAAGTGCGGTATCCTTGCCCACTCAAGGCTTATCTTCTTGTCGACTTTGACCTCCGGTTCGAAGTACTGCCTGTTCAGGCCATGGTAGATGTCGGAGAGCGAACTTGCTGTAAGCGCCTCCCCATTCTCTACGGCCTCGTGTATCTGCCTTTCGAACTCCGAGAACATCGTCTGCCTGAATACCGTGCCCCTGAATTCCTCCAGGTAGTGGTTGAGCAGGTACATGCGCTCGCCCTTGTCCGTTATCTTCTTAAGGAGGTAGTCGTTGAGCAGCGCCTCGTTGAAGGTAGAAGCGACCTCGGCGAGGAATATCGGGTAATCCGAATATTGCACGGGCTGGGTCTTCCATGTATACCATGAATGCATGGCGTGTCCCATCTCATGGGCCAGCGTGAATACGTTGTTGATATTGTCCTGCCAGTTCATGAGCACGTAAGGGTGGGCTTTCCTGCTTCCCCAGGAGTATGCCCCGGAACGCTTGCCCTTGCTTTCGACTACGTCCACCCACCTGCCGTCGAGCCCTTTCGCCAAGACCTCTGAGTATTCCTTTCCGAGGGGCCTTACTGCCTCTTTTACCGTACTGACCGCCTCTTCATAAGGCACCTTCATCTCTACGTTGTCTATCATGGGGACGTAGAGATCCCACATGTGGAGCTTGTCCACGCCAAGGAGCTTCTTCCTGAGCGCCATGTACCTCTGCAGCAGGCCGATCCTGCTCCTTACGGCCTTGATGTTGTTCTCGTACGCCTTCGTCGGTATGTTGTTCCTGTCAAGCGACGCGCTCATGGCATTGCCGTATTTCCTGACCCTGGAGTTGAAGATGTTCTTCTTGACCTCCGTGTCCAGGTTCGCCCCGATGGTGTTTATGAGGGCTCCGTAGGTATCGTACATCGCCTCGAAGGCCCGCTCCCTGACCCTGCGGTCCTTGCTTTCCATGAACGTTATATAGCGGCCCTTGGTCAGCTCCACCTTGTTGCCCTTCTCGTCTTCAATCTCGGGGAACTTGATGTCCGCGTTGTTCAGCATAGTGTATATGTTGCTGGCGCCCTTGCCCACCTCGCCTGCCATGGCGACTATCTTCTCCTCGGCGGAGTTGAGAGTGTGCTCCTTCTTCCTCCTGACATCCTCGATCATATGCTTATAGTCCGAAAGAGCGGGCTCTTCCATATAGAACCGGTCGAGCGTCTCGTCGGGGATCGCAATGAGCTCGGGCTCGAAGAAGGCGCTGGCGCTTCTCACCTGGACCGCGAGCGCAGAGGCCCGGCCCTGCAAGTCCTGGTACTTCGGCACGGAGGTATCCTCGTCCTGCCTCATCTTCGAGTACGTATAGCACGCCTCTACCGTATCGCCCACTTCGAGGGCGACTTCTATGCACTCCTTGAGGGTGGCCGCCGATTCTCCGACTCTGTCCTTGAAACCTGACAGCCTGTCGGAGAGATCCTTTGCCTTCGCCATGTCCTTCTCACAGTCCGCGTCGCTGGCGAAAAGGTCCTCCAGCCTCCATTTTAGTTCCTCGGGCACCTGGTCCCTGGTCGGTATGGATCTTACTTCCGTCCCCATGCGAATGACCTCCTATAGATCGTCTAGGCTTGCTTGTACAGCCTCTTGCCTGACAAGTTTCTTGCTGGCCCATCTGCCGTGCTTGTAATATGCGTAGTTCATTATCAGAGTGAATGTCCCGCTGATGGGAAACGCCATCCATACGCCCGATATGCCCAAACCCAGAGGGCCGGACATCACAAGTGCCGAAGGCAGCCTTATGAGCCAGAGCGCCCCGAGTGCGATCAGCATCGTGGGCATCGTGTCCCCCGCGCCCCTCATGACGCCCTGCAGTATGAAATGCAAGGACATGGGGATGTATATGAACGAGACGGACCTCAAATACCTTATTCCCGAATCCAGAAGGCCCGCATCCCTGGTGAACAGCGAGAAGACCGCCCTCGGGAACAGCTGCATTATCGCAAAAGTGCAAATCGCTATCCCCAGGGAGAGCTTGCACCCTGACGCGACCGTCTCCTTCACCCTGCCCAGCTTGCCTGCGCCAAGGTTCTGCCCGACGAGCGCGCTCACCGCGGTGCTCAAGCTCATGGCAGGCATCAGCGTGAACTGGTCTAGCCTGTTTCCCACGCCGAGGGCGGCGGCCTCTACGAAGCCGTACTTGTTTACTATTGAAACCACGGCCATCGCGCCGAAGGACACCAGGGATTGCTGCACCGCGGAAGGCAGGCCTATCTTGAAGCTGAGGCCCGTGATGCGCCTGTCTATCCTGAGGAAATCCTTGAATCTCCTCCTGAAGGATATCGTCCTGAAAACGCCGGCCAGTGCGACTACCGACGCGACCAGCTGGGCGAATATAGTCGCTATCGCAGCTCCCGCCACTCCCATCCCCGGGACGGGGCCCACGCCGAATATCAGGATGGGGTCCAGGACAATATTGATCAAAGTCGCCACTATAAGGGCATTGAGCGGTGTCCTCGAATCCCCTACTCCTCTTAGTATCGCGCCCGCCACATTGTAGGCGTAAACGACGGGGAAGCCCAGGCTGCATATACCGAGGTACGATACAGCCATATCCTCTATGCCTGCCGGAGTGCCCACCAGCCGTATCAGCTGACTCCTGAAGATGTAGCCCGTGAAGGCGAAAAATATGCCGAGCATGCTCAGCAACGTGATCGTATTGGCCGATATGTGCGCTATCTGAGGATAGTCCTTGGCACCGAAGCTCTGCGACACAAGTGTCGTGGTCGCTATCGTAAGCCCAATCGCAAGCGATGTGAGGGCGAAGATTATCGGAAAACCGACGGATACGGCGGCGAGGGCTTCCGCACCCAGAAACCTGCCGACCCAGAAACTATCGACAGTACTGTAAAGCGCCTGGAATACGTTTCCGAGCAGCATCGGCGCAGCAAAAGCCACCAGATGCGAGACGATGCTGCCTTCTGTGAAGTCCCTGACGTTCCTTTTAACCATGCAGTATACCTCTACGGATGGATAGGCTACCAGTATTTTACCATGAAAACAGGGCGCTCGCGCTATTTCGGGCCCCCGCAAAGGACAAGGGCCGCCTTGCGGCGGCCCTTCATAGAGAATGCCATTATATCCTGGCTTTTACGTAGTCGACTATCCTCGCTATGCCCTTTATGATGTTCTCAGTGGAAGTGGCATACGACAGCCTGATGTATTCTTCCTTCTCGTCCGCGTTCTTCACTCCGAAGGCGGTCCTTGGCAGCACCGCCACACCCACCTCGTAGAGCAGCCTGTCGGCCAGTTCCCTCGAATCTTTGCAGCCGAGCAGCCTGCAGGTTTCCGTAACGTTCGGGAACACGTAGAAGGCCCCGTCCGGCACGTGGCACTTGAAGCCCGGCACCTTGTTGAGCTCGGAGACAATGATCTCCCTGCGCTCGGCGAACACTTTCTTCATCTTCTCGGCGCCGTCTTGCGGCCCTTCGAGCGCTTCGATCCCGGCCATCTGGGTGAACGTGGCCGTACAGGAAGCATCGTTGGTCACCAACTGCGCGACAGCCTCGGCCACATGCTTGGGCATGACGCCGTAGCCGAGCCTCCATCCGGTCATCGCATAGGTCTTCGACATGCCGTCGAGGATGATCGTCCTCTCCTTCATTCCGGGAATCGACGCGATGCTCTCGTGCTTGCCGCTGAACTTCAGCCTCGAGTAGATCTCGTCGGAGAGCACGGTGATGTTATGCTTTATGCACAGCTCGGCGATCTTTTCCAGGTCCTTCCTGGGGATGGAGCCGCCCGTGGGGTTATGCGGGCTGTTTATCACCATGAACGTGGTCTTGGGCGTGATGAGCCTCTCAAGCTTGTCGACGTCGATGGAGAAGCCCTTGCTCTCCTCGATCGGGACCGGGACGGCCTTGGCGCCAACGAAATTGATAACCGATTCGTAGATCGGATAACCCGGGTTGGGGTAGAGCACCTCGTCGCCCTCGTCGACGCATGCCAGTATCGAATAGAAGATTATCGGTTTTCCTCCGGGTACGACGACTACTTCATCGGGTGATACCTCGATGCCGCGCGTATTTGAGATGTACTTCGCTATGGACTTGCGGAAATCCAGCATTCCCGCGGAAGGGGTGTAGTGGGTCATCCCCTTGTCCAGCGCCTCGTGGCACTTGTCGATGATATTCCTTGGTGTGTCGAAATCCGGCTCACCGATGCTGAAAGCTATGATGTCCTTACCTTCCGCCCTAAGCTTGTTGACCTTGGCAAGAGTGACGAACGCATTCTCGGTACCGAGTCTTTCAAGCCTTTTTGCCAGTTTCAAGGTAATACCTCCAATCAAATAGGTCGAACTACAAAAATATTCTAGCATACGCAAATGCCGTTTCTCATATCAGCACTTGTTCTTCTTGCCGACCAAAGCAGAGGCCCTTATCTCGACTATATTCGTCCTAGCTGCGATTTCTTCAGAGCAGTGCGCGCCTTCCGCGGCAAATCTCCCTATAAGGAGGGAGATAATTTCCTTTTTCTTCATGGGCGAATCCACGACGCTGGCAATCCCTTCGACCATCACGCTCGCATAGCGCGTAGTCATCGCTTCCCTGTCTATCTCTATGTCTGTGGCCACCGTGAAGCCCACGTTCGGGTTCGCCTTGATGTTGTCCAGCTTCCTTCCCTCAAGAGCGCAGTGGAAGAAGATGCTCCCGCCGCTGTACACGTAGTTGACGGGAGTCGCCATCGGCCGCATGTCGTCGCCGCACGTAGCAAGGTATCCCGTCTCGCACCTTTCCAATATGCCCGCTATCTCGGAGACATCCTCTATCTGCCTGTCTTTCCGCCTCATGCGACAGCTCCCCTTCCGTTCGGATAGGTAGTTTCGGCGATGATATAATTCCATTAGTTAGGTGTGGAGGTGATCGTATGTTCAAGAGGTCTGCCACGGCATCGCTTACGGTTTCCGCCCTGCTTCTGATTCTGATATTATCACCATCGGCCTTGGCAGTAGAACCAATAGGGCCGAACGACCTCATCTATTTCATAATGACCGACCGCTTCAACGATGCGGCGCCGAACGAATTCTACGCAAACAAGAAGGACGCGTCGGGCTATCACGGAGGAGACTTCCAGGGCATCATAGAGAAGCTCGACTACATAGAATCCCTCGGCTTCACGGCAATCTGGATCTCGCCTGTCGTGGACAACCAATCCGGAGGCTACCACGGATATTGGGCGATGGATTTCTACAAGGTCGAAGAGCACTTCGGAAGCATGGACGACCTGAAGAGGCTCGTCGACGAGGCGCACATGCGCGGCATGAAGGTGGTATTCGACATCGTGATCAACCATACCGGCTCCCTGCACCCTTACGTATACGACAGGCCCGACTGGTTCCACGCAAGAAGGCTGATCACGGACTGGAACGATTTGCAACAGGTGGAGAACGGCTGGCTGGCGGGGCTTCCCGACCTGGACCAGTCGAATCCCGAGGTGATGGAATATCTCACGGACATGGCCCTGTGGTGGATAGACCAGACCGGGGTCGACGGTTACAGGATCGATACCGTAAAGCACGTGCAGAAGGAGTACATGGCCGAGTTCGTCCGGGCGATCAAGGCGCTCCATCCCGGCTTCTACCTCATAGGTGAGGTGTTCGACGGAAACGCCGCCAATATTGAAGGATACAGGAGCACCGGCATCGACGGCTTCCTGGATTTCCCGATGTACTACGGAATCTCGGACACCCTTGCGAAGGACGGGGGGCCGGAAGCCCTAGGTAAGGCAGTCGTCTCAGGCAGTATGTACTCAAACCGCAACCTTATGGGCACGTTCATCGACAACCACGACGTCCCCCGCTTCGTCAACAGGCTAGACGAGCCCGCCAAGAAGCTCCTGCAGGCGCTGGCCGTGACCATGACCTACACGGGGATACCGGTCCTCTACTACGGCACCGAGATCGCCCTTCCAGGCGGCTACGATCCCGACAACAGGAAGGACATGGTGTTCGAGGAGAACGAGATCACCCGGGCGGTAAGGAAGCTTACCGGGATAAGGAAGGAGAACCCGGAGCTTGTGTACGGAGACATCGACCTGATCGGGCTCGGCCCGGAAGGGTTCGCCTACCAGCGGACGTACGGGGGCTCGTCAACGGTGCTGCTTCTCAACCTGAGCGGAGATACGTTGGATTTCTCCTTCATGCTGCCGTATGCTTCGGCCTTCTCCTCTTACGTGGACCTATACGACCCTTCCGTGGGTGGTGCGATAACGGGCGGGTCGATCAAGCTCACAGCGGCCCCGAGGTCGTTCTACATACTGAAGCTCAGGTGATGCCCATCTCGAATCCGAAGGGCGGCTTACTAGCAAGCCGCCCTTCCAACAGCGCGATCGGGGAGGACCCGTCAACCTTTCACGCTTCCCAGCGTAAGCCCGCCCACGAGATACCTCGACAGGGCTATGAACAGCACCGTCACGGGGATTGCCGTCACCAGGGCGGCGGCCGAGTAGATGCCCCATTCCGTCGAGAACGAGCCTTGCAGCGCGATCAGGCCGACAGGAAGCGTGAGCATGCTCTTGCTGGTGATCAATATCCTTGCGACTATGAACTCCGACCATGCCCCCATGAAGGCGAACAGCGCGCAGAGCGCGACGGCGGGCTTTGCCAACGGCAGGATGATCGACCAGTAGGCCCTGAATATGCTGGCCCCGTCTATGAAGGCGCTCTCCTCAAGGGATCTCGGGATCGTATCGAAATAGCCCTTCATCAGCCAGATGTTGAACGGCACCGCCGTGGATACGTACCAGAGTATCAGCCCTACGTAACTGTTGGTCAGCTTCAGCCTGACCAGCATGAGGTATACGGGAAGCAGCAGCATCGGGGCCGGGAACATCTGAGTCACAAGCAGCAGCGTGAGCCCGAACCTCCTGCCCCAGAACCTGTACCTCGAGAAGGCGTATCCTGCGTTGACAGATATTATCACCGCTATCACGGCGGTGAGCGAACTTACGAACATGCTGTTGAGCATCCATTTCGCCATAGGGTACTTTGTGAACGCGTCGGAGTAGTTCTTGAACGTCGCATTGTCCGGGATCAGCTTCAGGGAAGTCGAGAACAGCTGGTTTCCGGGCCTTAGCGAGACCGTGAATATGAAGCTTATCGGATAGATCGTTATGAAGCAGCACAGCAGGAGGAAAAGGTAGATCATTATGATCTTCGGCCACGAATCGTTCTTCTCGAAATGCTCCTTGAGCCTGCTCTTCCAGCTTATGGCCATGTCCTTCCCTCCTTCAGTCCTCGAGCTTCTGAGCGCGGATGAACACGCTGGAGAAGCTCACCAGCAGTATGAACACCACCACGGACATCGCCGCCGCGTATCCATACCTGAAGAACTCGAACGCCCGCTTGTAGATCTGCGACACCAGTATCTGCGCCGCTTCGTGCGTAGATCCGTAGGTGAGTATGTATATTACGTTCACCATGTTGAAAGTCCATATCGTCCCCAGCACTATCGCCGGTGTGAGCACGGGCTTCATCAGCGGGAGTATCACGTTCCTCACCTTCTGCCACCAGCCGGCGCCGTCTATGTCCGCGGCCTCGTAGAGCTCCTGCGGTATCGACTGCAGGCCTCCTAGGCATGTCATCATCATGAACGGGACCCCGAGCCATATGTTGGTTATGACGGCGGCCTTGAACGCATTTGCGGGGTTGCTCAGCCACATCACCATGGCCCCCTCGCCGAACAAGGCCTTGAGCACGATGTTGATCGGCCCGTACATCTCGTTGAACAGGTTTCGCATGGCGATCGCGGCTATGTACTGGGGCACCGCCCAGGGAAGTATGAGCAGGACGCGGATTATCGCCTTCCCGGGGAGCTTCCTGTTGAGTATGAGCGCCAGCATGAAACCCAGTGTGACGTGCGATACGACGTTCACCACGGTCCATACGACGGTCCTCATGAGCGTGGAGAAGAACTGCGGGTCCTCGAACATGGACTTGTAGTTCTCAAGTCCTATCCATGGGTAATTCCCGCTCCTAAGGTTGTAGAGAGTGACGCTCCTGAACGAGATGTCCACCTCGTAGTACAGCGGATAGGCCACCATGGCCACCATGACCAGCATGGCCGGGAGAAGGAACATAAGGGGTACGTACCATCTGGGCCTGGCAAGTTCGTACGACTTGCCCCTGCGCCTTGCCTGCATGCTGACTACCCCCCTCGGATACCAGAATATGGGCGGGAGAAGGGACCCTCAGAGGAGTCCCCTCTCCGCATCGCCCGTCAAGGGCAAATCGTCATGTTACTTTACGGTTATGCCCATCTGCTTGAGAGCGTCCAGGCAGAGCTTCTGGGCCTTGGCCGGTGCCTCCTCGGGCTTGATCATATTGGAGAACACGTCGGCCTGCACGGCCTTGAGCGCGTCCCAGCATGCCCTCATCTGGGGCACTATCGGCATCGCCACGCCGTACTTGACCGCCTCCGTCTGGGAGGATAGCAACACGTTGTTGGTAACGACGGGCGCCGTCATCGCGGCTGGCACCGTAGGTATCTGGTTGTGCGCCGGCACCAGCTTGATCTGCGCGTCGGCGCTGGTCATGAAGTCCACGAACTTCTTGGCCAGGTCCAGGTTCTTCGTGTTCGCTGAGATGCAGTAGCCCTTGACCGCCGTCCATGACGTAGGGTACTTGCCTCCCACCGAAGGTATCCTCGTTATGCCGATGCTCATGCCCGCGTCCACATAGCCCGCAAACGACCAGGGGCCGTTGATCAAGCAGGCCACCTTGCCCTCCTTGAACAGGCCCTCCGCCGCGCCGTAGTCGACGCCGCGAGGTGCGATCTTGTCGTCCATCAGGCCCTTGAGGTACGCGAACATCTTCCCTATCCCGGGGTTGTCCAATGTCGGCTTCGCGTTCTTCTCGGATGAAGGATTGTCCATCACGAAGGTATCGAACGCGCCGAGGAAAGGCACCGTGAAGAAGGGCTCGACGGTGTTGAACGCAAGGCCGTAATCCACCTTCTTCTCGGCCTGCAGCTTCTTGGTAGTGGCTATCAGCTCTTCCATCGTCTTGGGCGCGTTGGGGATCAGCTTCTTGTTGTATATCAGGCATAGCTCGTTTCCGTTGCGGTCCGGCAGCAGGAATATCTCGCCCTCGTACATGGACGCCTGCAGGGCGTTCGCATCGAACTTATTGATGATGTAGGCCTTGCCGTATACTTTCTCCATCGAATAGATGAACCCGCCGGGCACGAAGACGCCCAGGTTGTCGTTGGGCCCGAAGACCACGTCGGGGCCCTCGCTGCCTATGGCGGCCGCGGCGAAGTTCTTCCTCAGGTCCTCGGTCTCGAAGTGGGACCTTTCGACCTTAACGTTCGGGTTGGCCTTCTCGAACTCGGCAATCAGCTGGTCCATTACCACCTGGGCCGAAGGATCGTCCTGCTCCCAGAACGACAGTATCGTAGGCGCCGCATTCACTGCCATGGCAAACATCACTACTGCCACGACGGCCAGAGCCAGTATCCTTTTCATGACGATGCCTCCTTTATTTATGGTTGTATATTCAACCACGTATGCTCTACTAACTTATTTTTACATTCTCTTGTGGGCAAGTCAAGAAAAGACGGGCACATCGGTATGCGTTAGAGGCAAGACCGGGCGCATGCTAGAAACCTTCCCTTATTGCCAACTGCATGCTGCAGTGTATAAAATGATTGTGTATATAACAGCTACATAACCTTCGCTTATGATTGGAGGTCGTCATATGGCACATCTATCCCTTCGCGGCCTTACCAAGGTCTACCCGGGCGGGGTGCTGGCAGTCTCGGATTTCAACCTCGAAATCGAGGACAAGGAGTTCGTAATACTGGTAGGTCCTTCGGGCTGCGGCAAATCGACGGTCCTTCGGATGATCGCGGGCTTGGAGGAGATAACCGACGGCACGCTCGAGATCGACGGCAAAGTGGTGAACGACGTGCACCCCAAGGACAGGGACATCGCCATGGTCTTCCAGAATTACGCGCTCTACCCGCACATGAGCGTCTCGGAGAACATGGGCTTCTCGCTGAAGCTGAGGAAGGTGCCCAACAACGAGAGGAAGCAGAAGGTCGAGGCCGCGGCGAGGATACTGGACCTCTCCCACCTTCTCGCAAGGAAGCCCAAGGAGCTGTCCGGAGGCCAGAGGCAGAGGGCGGCCGTCGGAAGGGCGATAGTGAGGAACCCGAAGGTGTTCCTGTTCGACGAGCCACTTTCGAACCTCGACGCCAAGCTGAGGACGCAGATGAGAACGGAGATCTCCAAGCTGCACCAGCAGATAGGGACAACGTTCGTCTACGTCACCCACGACCAGGTGGAGGCCATGACGATGGGCACAAGGATCGTGGTCATGAAAGACGGCCTGATACAGCAGGTAGACACGCCCAACAACCTCTACGACAGGCCGTCCAACCTGTTCGTGGCCGGTTTCATAGGCTCTCCGCAGATGAACTTCATAAACGTCGGCCTCGTGGAGGAGGACGGCCGCCTGTATGCCAGGTACGGCAAGAACTCGATGCTGCTCCCCCAGGACAAGGCGAAGGCCGCGGCAGCGTACGCCGGCAAGGAAGTTGTGCTTGGCATAAGGCCCGAGTTCGTCTTCGACGAGGACATAAGGCTCCAGCAGTTCAAGGACAGCACCATAGAAGCCGACGTGGACGTCGTGGAACCCCTGGGTTCCGACACGTACTTGTACCTTTTGTCGGACGGGCAGAAGATCACAGCCCGCGTGGAGCCCAAATCGCCGGCCAAGGTCGGCGAGAGGATGAGGTTCGCCGTCGACGCCTCGAGGGTCAACCTGTTCGATAAGGAGACCGAAGCGGTCATTGTCAACTGAGCGAGCGCACGGGACGGTTTCTTCGGGGCAGCCCTACGAGGGGCTGTCCCTTTTCGCCTAATAGGTACGCAATGGAGGTCTTCAGCTTGGAGAACATCCTGGTGGCATATGACAGCAGGGACCTGTCCTGCAAGGACCCGTTCGGGGCCGTAGTGCCCGGGACGCCCATAAGGTTCACTATTTCGGTGAGGACGGAAGGGGCCGACGTATCGGCCTGCCTCGAGCTGTCAGGGCAGGACTTCAGGTCCGCCGTGCGAATGGAAGAAGTATCGAGGCAGGGCGGGACCGTGAGGCTCTCATGCCGCTACACGCCCGAAAGGCCCGGGCTCGTATGGTATTGGTTCTCCGTGAGGGCAAAGGACAGGGAAGTGTACGCCGGTGCCCTCGAGAGGGAAGGCGGCATCTCGCGCACGGTGCTCCACCATCCGCGCCCCTACCAGCTCACCGTGTACGAGCGCCAGGCCCTGCCCTCATGGGCGGGCGAGGGCGCTTTCTACCAGATCTTCGTAGACAGGTTCGACAAGTCCTTGGATGGCATACCCAAGCTCAGGAAGGGCTCTCTGCTGCACACCGACTGGGACGACACCCCGGTCTACGTCAGGGCCTGCAAGGACGGTTCAGTCAAGAGGTGGACCTTCTTCGGGGGAGACCTCGACGGCGTTACCGGGAAGCTCGCATACCTCTGGGAGCTGGGGATTAACGCCATCTACCTCAATCCTGTCTTCGAATCCCCCAGCAACCACAAGTACGATACTTCCGACTACAGCCGCATAGACGCAGGATTCGGCGGCGACGAGGCACTCGTGAGGCTCTGCTCGAAGGCAGCCGAATGGGGCATCAGAATTGTCCTCGACGGCGTGTTCAGCCATACCGGCAGCGACAGCGTCTATTTCAACAAAGAGGGCAGCTACGGATGCAAGGGCGCCTTCCAGTCCAAGGATTCCCCCTATTTCAGCTGGTACCGCTTCAGGGACTTCCCTGAGGACTACGATTGCTGGTGGGGCTTCAAGGGGCTGCCCAACGTCAACGAGCTCGACCCTTCCTATATGGACTTCATGGTCGAAGGTGCGGACAGCATCGTCCGCAGGTGGATGCGCGCCGGCATAAGCGGCTGGCGCCTCGACGTCGCCGACGAGCTGCCGGACGAGTTCATAAAACGCCTAAGGAAAGTGGTCAAGGAGGAGAACCCCGACGCCGTCCTCATCGGGGAGGTCTGGGACGACGCCTCGAACAAGGTCAGCTACTCCGTGAGGAGGGAGTACCTGCTCGGCCACGAGCTCGATTCCGCGACCGGATATCCCGTAAGGGACGCGATAATCCAGTATGTGACCGGAAAATGCGACGCTGCCAGGTTCGTCTCGTCCGTCAGGCAGCTTACGGAGAACTACCCGCCGGAGCAGATGCGCTTCAACCTGAGCATACTCGGCTCGCACGACGTCCTTAGGATAATCACCGCCCTGGGCGACGCCCCCGACGAATCCTCGATGTCCCAGGAGGCGAAGGAGGCCTACTCTCTTCCCGCCCATAAGCTCGACCTTGCGAGGAAGAGGCTCATGCTTGCGAGCCTTCTGCAGTTCACACTCCCCGGCACACCCATGGTCTATTACGGCGACGAAGCCGGAATGCAAGGCTATTCGGACCCCTACTGCAGGGGCCCCTTCCCGTGGGGTCGCGAGGACAGGGCCCTCTGGTCATGGCACAAGTCGCTCGGGGAGGCCCGCGCGGTGCGCGAATCCATTAAGAGGGGCAGTTTCGACGTGATAGGGACGTCCGGAAGGGCGATCTGCTTCATGAGGCGCCTTGAGCGCGACGTCACCATAGTTGCGCTGAACCCTTCCGACGAGGAGGCCCTTGTCGACGCCGACGTCGGTGCGCTCGGGAACGGACCCATATCCTTCCAGGACCTGTTCTTCGGTAGCGGCTCGGTGAGCTCCTCCGGGGGCTCTTTGAAGCTGGGGCTGGCTCCGTTTTCCTCTCGATGCTATACAACGACGCTGAAATCGCCCCCAGTCTTCGCAAGGCTTGAGATGCAAAGGCGCGCGGGCGTGCTCATGCACGTGACTTCCCTTCCCTCTCCGTACGGCATCGGAGACCTGGGGCCCGCCGCCAGGGGATTCGTTGATTTCCTCGCGGATTCCAAGCAGGGCTTATGGCAGCTGCTTCCTATGAACCCTCCTTCTCTTGGGGATTCCCCCTACATGTGCTATTCGGCCATGGCGGGAAACCCCATGACGATAAGCCCGAACCTGCTTCTAGAGGCCGGCCTGCTCGATTTAGAAGACCTCCTCCCTGTCCCCGCGTTCCCGGAGGATTCCGTCGACTTCAAGGCAGTCTCGGCCTACAAGACCCGCCTTTTCAGGAAGGCGTACTCGAAGTCCAAGCTTGCCGGCGGCATCGACGGGCTCGAAGGGTTCAGGAAGGCCAACTCGCATTGGCTGGGGGATTATTGCCTCTACATGGTATTGAAGGCGCGATACGGAGGGTCCTCCTGGCAGGAGTGGCCCGAGGCGGTCAGGCTGCGCGAGAAAGGCGCCCTTGACGAGGCCTCCAACGAGCACGAAGACGAGATCGGCTACCACGAGTTTCTGCAGTATGTGTACGACGCGCAGTGGAAGGCGCTGAAGGCCTACGCCAATTCCAGGGGAGTCATGATGGTCGGCGACATGGCTATATACGTCTCGGGGGACAGCAGCGACGTATGGGCGGCCCAGGATATGTTCTGCCTCGGCCGAGACGGATATCCGAAGCTGGTCTCTGGAGTGCCACCGGACAGCTTCAGCTCCACCGGGCAGCTTTGGGGGCATCCCGTATACAGGTGGGATGCGCTCGCCAAGGACGGCTACGGCTGGTGGAGGCGCCGGATGGAGAAGGCGTTCGAGGACTTCGACTATACGAGGATAGACCACTTCCGTGGCTTCGCGGGCTATTACGCCGTGCCCGGCGGCAACGCCACAGCAGAGCGCGGAAGGTGGCTGGAAGGCCCCGGGCTCGAGCTTTTCAAGGCGATGGCCGGAGGGCGCGACAGGCTGCCGATCATCGCGGAAGACCTTGGCGTCATCACGCCGGACGTTGAGGACCTGAGGCAGGCAACGGGCTTTCCCGGCATGAAGGTGCTTCAGTTCATGGGCCCCGTACCGGAAGGTCCGGACGGGGATGATTCCCACTGGGTGGCGTACACCGGGACGCACGACAACGAGACGCTAGTCCAGCGCTACCGGACCCTCAACTGCCTTTCGCAGTCGGAAAGGCCCGCCGACGAAACCGAGAGGGCGTACGTTGACTCGATGCTGCGCTCTCTATACAATTCGCCGTACAGCTGGGCGATCGTGCCGTTGCAGGACCTTTTGTACCTCGGGGCGGAAGCGAGGATGAACATGCCCTCGGTGGCTGAAGGCAACTGGGCCTGGCGCGCAAAGGACGGCCTGACGGACCGCGCCCTCAAAGAGAGGATGCTCGCGCTGACCAAATCCGGGAGCAGGTGCTGATCATGCCTAAAACCGCGGTAAGGCAACCTATGAGAGCGCCTACCGGCTACGACCTCTACCTGTTCAGGGAGGGCACGCACACGGGGGCGTACGAGTTCCTAGGCTCCTGTGCGACTGCGGGGCCCGACGGGCCCTCGGCCAGGTTCGCCGTGTGGGCCCCGAATGCGAAGGCCGTCTACGTCGCGGGCGACTTCAACCGCTGGGACGCGAGGCTATCCCCGCTCGGGCGGGTCTTCGACCCCGAGGGCGGCTTCTCGGGCATATGGGCCGGCACGGTGGAAGGAGCCGAAGCGGACGACACGTACAAATACCTAATCGAGTGGGAGGGCGGCTCCCACCTCAAGTCCGATCCCTTTGCCTTTAGTTCCGAGCTGAGGCCGGCCACGGCCTCAGTCGTCACCGACAGGTCGATGGTATCCCGCCCGGTGACGCGCCTCGCTCAAAAGGCGGCCCCCTATTTCGAACTTCCCCTCAACGTATACGAGGCGCACCTCGGCACGTGGATGAGGCACCCGGACGGCTCCTTCATGTCTTACCGGGAGCTCGCTGACAGGATGGCGCCCTACCTCAAGGGCATGTCCTACACCCATGTGGAGCTCATGCCGCTTAACGAGCACCCTCTCGACCAGTCGTGGGGCTACCAGGCTACGGGACTGTACTCGCCCACTAGCAGGCACGGCGACTCCGAGGACCTGAGGTATTTCGTGGAGACGATGCACAGCGAGGGCATAGGCGTGATCCTGGACTGGGTCCCCGCCCACTTCTGCAAGGACGCGCACGGCCTGGACGACTTCGACGGCACGAAGCTGTTCGGGAAGCTCGGGCACCCCGACTGGGGCACCATGGAGTTCGACCTCTCGAAGCCCGAGGTCAGGTCCTTCCTCGTCTCCAGCGCCGTGTACTGGCTGAAGGAGTTCGGCTTCGACGGCCTCAGGATAGACGCCGTGGCCAGCATGCTTTATCTCGACTACTCGAGGAAGCCGGGGGAATGGGTGCCCAACGTCTATGGCGGGAGGGAGAACCTGGACGCGGTGGGCTTCCTTAGGCAGCTGAACGACGCAGTGGACAAGGAAGCTCCGGGCAGCCTTGTCATCGCGGAGGAATCGACCGCCTGGCCGAAGGTGAGCTGGCCTACCGCCGAAGGCGGCCTGGGCTTCAAGTACAAGTGGAACATGGGATGGATGAACGACTTCCTCAGGTACATGAAAGAAGACCCCGTTCACAGGCGCCACCACCACGACCTCGTGACATTCGCCATGTGGTACAACTACTCGGAGAAGTTCATACTCCCCCTGTCGCATGACGAGGTGGTCCACGCGAAAGGCTCCCTGATAGGCAAGATGCCCGGGGATTACTGGCAGAAATTCGCGAACCTGAGGCTTGCGATGGCGTTCATGATGACGCACCCGGGCAAGAAGCTCCTGTTCATGGGCGGCGAGTACGCGCAGTTCATCGAATGGAGGGACTTCGAGGGCCTGGACAGGTCCGTGCTCGGCTTCGATTCCCACAGGAGGCACCAAGAGTACATAAGGGAGCTCAACGGCCTTTACCTGCGCGAGCCGGCCCTGTGGGAGCTGGATTCATACACCGAGGGCTTCAGCTGGATAGACGCGGACAACTACAAGCAGAGCGCGGCCAGCTTCGCCAGGAGGTCAAGGTCGGGGGATTACCTCGTATGCATGCACAACTTCACCCCCAGGGCCTACGAGGGCTACAGGCTCGGCGTGCACGAGGCGGGAGAGTACGTTGAGCTGCTTTCCTCGGACGAGCTGCGCTTCGGAGGCTCAGGGGTGGTCAACTCCAAGGCGGCGTCTGAGGACGTAAAGAGCCACGGCCTCGCCCATTCCATCGAGATAAGGGTGCCCCCGCTAGGCTCGGTGGTCCTCAAGCTCGCACGCGCGGGCGGCTGACCTGCGCTTTAATGTACCTTCAGGAGGAAAGCGGCGCCGGCACATAGAATTAAGCATCGACTAACACGTGAAGAGGGCATCAACATGGTGATTTCGACAGTACAGGAATTCAAGGCGGCCTTCATAGGAAGGCTTATGTCCAATTTCGGCAAGACCCTCGAATCCTCGACCGACAACGACAGGTACCTCGCCCTCTCCTCCCTGGTCAGGGAAGCGGCGCTCCAGAACTGGGGCGCGACAGCGGAGGACATCAGGAAGCGGCAGAAGAGGCAGGTATACTACTTCTCCATGGAGTTCCTCCCGGGGCGCTTCCTGATATCGAACATGATACACCTGGGCCTCATGGACGTCGCGGAAGAAGCTCTCAAGGAGCTGGGCATCGAGCTTTCGCGCCTGGCGGAGGAGGAACCCGAGCCCGCCATAGGCACCGGAGGCCTCGGAAGGCTCGGCGCCTGTTTCCTAGACAGCATGGCCTCGCTGGGCATAGCCGGCCACGGCTGTTCGATCAGGTACAGGTACGGCCTGTTCAAGCAGAGGATAATAGACGGCTACCAGGTGGAGCTGCCGGACAACTGGCTCGCCTCGACGAACGCATGGGAGATAAGGAAGCCCGAGAGGTCGGTATACGTCCGTTTCGGAGGGAGGGTAAGGCCCGATTTCGTATACGACCGCATGGTGTTCATACACGAGGATTTCGACACGGTAAGGGCGGTGCCATATGACGTGCCGGTAGTCGGCTATATGAACGGCGTAGTCAACACGCTGAGGCTCTGGGAATCGGAGGCTCCCACCAAGGATTTCGATTTCTCGCTTCTCAGCAGGGGCGAATACGCCGCCGCCATGAAGAGCAAGCATGAGGCGGAGTCGATCTCAGACCTGCTGTATCCCGACGATTCGAGGCCCGAGGGAAAGAAGCTCAGGCTCAAGCAGCAGTACTTCCTGGTGTCCGCGGGCCTCCAGAGCATCCTGAGGCACCACAAGGAGAAGTTCGGCACGCTTGCGGACCTCCCCGAAAGGGTGGCCATACAGATAAACGACACCCATCCCGCCCTATGCATACCGGAGCTGATGAGGCTCCTTATGGACGAGGAGTCCATGAGCTGGGAGCAGGCGTGGGACATCACGACGAGGACGATCAACTACACCAACCACACGATAATGCCAGAAGCGCTCGAAAGGTGGTCGGAGCACCTCTTCAAGAACCTGCTGCCCAGGATATACCTGATAGTCGAGGAGATGCAAAAGCGGCTCAGGCACCAGCTGGAAGAGGCCTACCCCGGACAGCTCGATAGGCAGTCAAGGATGTTCATACTCAAGGAAGGCCACGTCCATATGGCCAACATGGCCGTCTTCGGAAGCGGCAAGGTCAACGGCGTGGCCAGGATACACTCGGAGATACTGGTGAAGTACCTGTTCAAGGACTTCGCCGAGCTCTGGCCCGAGAAGTTCACGAACATGACGAACGGCATAACCCAGAGGCGCTTCCTGCTTAAATCGAACCCGGGGCTAGCCAGCCTGGTCAACTCCGCCATCGGCGACGGTTGGGTAAAGGACCCCCTCATGCTGCGAAAGCTCGAGGAATTCGCCGACGATTCCTCGTTCAGGCAGAGGCTGGCGGCCGTAAAGCACGGCAACAAGGTCCTCCTGTCCAATCACATATCCGCGGTCACGGGCATATCGACCGACCCAAACGGCATATTCCTGGCCCACATAAAGCGGATACACGCCTACAAGAGGCAGCTGATGTGCGCCCTTGGCATAATCGACTACTACGACAGTCTGCTAAGGGACGGTACGGAAGGCGTCGTGCCCAGGACGTACATCTTCGCTGGCAAGGCCGCGCCGTCATACAGCCTAGCCAAGGACACGATAAAGCTCATAAGCTCGATCGCGGACAGGATCAACTCGGACCCTCGGGTTAACGACGCGCTGAAGGTCGTGTTCCTGGAAAACTACAGCGTATCGCTGGCCGAGAAGATAATCCCGGCGACGGACGTATCCGTGCAGGTATCGACGGCCAGCAAGGAAGCCTCCGGCACGGGCAACATGAAGTTCATGATGAACGGCGCCGTAACGCTCGGCACCATGGACGGGGCGAACATCGAGATCTTCGAGGAGGTAGGCCCGGATAACATGTTCGTGTTCGGCCTTGGCCCTTCGGAGGTGATCCGGCTGTACGGCTCGCACAGCTACAGGTCCCTTGACCTGTACTGCGCGGACGCGAGGATCAGGTCGGTGGTCGACCACCTGTCAGACGGCTTCCTGCCCGCCCAGAGGCATGAGTTCGACCGCATAAGGGCACACCTGCTGGACGAGAACGACGAGTTCCTCACCCTCAAGGACTTCCCCGGCCTGTGCGCGGCCCTCGCCGACATCGGGCAGGCCTACCTGGACGACGAACGCTGGACGAGGATGTCCCTGAAGAACATCGCAAGGTCGGGAAGGTTCTCCAGCGACCTTACGATAAGGAAGTACGCGGACGAGATATGGCACGTAAGGACTACGTAGCGAAGACTGGGGTGATTGTTCATGGCACGGAAAGAATGGATCGCCATGCTCCTGGCAGGAGGCCAGGGCAGCAGGCTCGGGGCCCTCACCAGGGACCTGGCCAAACCCGCCGTCCCTTTCGGGGGCAAGTACAGGATAATCGACTTCAGCCTTTCCAACTGCACCGCGTCTAACATCGACACCGTCGGGGTGCTGACCCAGTACAAGCCGTTCATGCTTCATGAGCACGTCGGCATCGGCACGGCGTGGGACCTTGCCGTAGAAGGCGGCGGGGTCAGCATACTTCCGCCGTTCACAAGGGAGCACGGGGGCAGCTGGTACAAGGGCACCGCGAACGCGATATTCCAGAACACCGACTTCATAGACCATTACATGCCGGATTACGTTTTGGTGATATCGGGCGACCATATATACGAGATGGACTACTCATTGATGCTGGCATTCCACAAGGAGAAATCGGCCGATGCGACGATTGCGGTCATGGAGGTGCCATGGGAGGAAGCGTCCAGGTTCGGCATAATGAAAGCCTTAGCGGACGGAAGGATAACGGAGTTCTACGAGAAGCCGAAAGAGCCGGTCAGCAACCTCGCCTCCATGGGCATCTACATCTTCAACTGGAGCTTCCTGAAGGAACGCCTCGAGATGGACGAGCTGGACGGATCCTCCAGCCACGACTTCGGCAAGGACGTAATACCGGCCATGCTAAAGGCCGGAAAACGGCTCTTCGCCTACAGATACGAAGGATACTGGAGGGACGTCGGCACGATAGAATCGTATTTCGCCGCCCACATGGACCTGCTGGGAGAATCACCGGTGTTCGACATCTGCAGCCAGGAGAAGAGGTTGCTGTCCAGGTCGGCTGTCATGCCGCCCCATTACATCTCCCCCGACGCCTTGGTCAGGAACTCGCTGGTGACCGACGGTTGCGTGATAGAGGGCATCGTCGAGGACAGCGTGCTCTTCGCGGGAGTGAGGGTAAGCCGCGGGGCCGTCGTGAGGAACAGCATACTGCTTCCGAGGACCAAGGTCCTCGGAAATGCCAAGGTCGGCCGCTCCATCATAGGCGAGGGCGCCGTCATCGGGAGCGGGTGCAGGATCGGGGCGTGCGGTGATGCCGGGAGCGCAGACGGGCCCATCACGGTCGTGGCAAACAGCGAGACGGTATGCCCCGGCGAGTGCGTCGAGCCGGGTTCCATAGTCAAAGCGCCCGAGGCTTCTGAGAAAGGAAGGTGATCGGCTTGAACGAGATACTGGGGATGGTGATGGACACGAAGCCCGACGCTTCGCTGGGCGAGCTTGCGCGCACGAGGAACCTTCCCGCCGTCCAGTTCGGAGGCAGGTACAGGCTGATCGACTTCCCAATGTCGAACATGGTGCTCTCGGGCATCAAGCACGTAGGGGTCGTGATATACAGCAAGTACAGCACGCTGCTAGAACACCTCGGCTCCGGCATGCCCTGGGGACTCGACAGGAAGACTGACGGCCTCAAGTTGCTGCCTACCGCAAGCCCCGGGCTCTTCAACTCGGAGATGGGCTACGACTTGAAGGACCTTTCGGTCAACGCCGACATGCTCAAGAAGGCCAGGCAGCAGCACGTGCTGCTCACCGGATGCGGCCTCATATACAGGTTCGACTACCGCAGGATGCTCGAGTCGCACCTTGCCATGGGGGCCGATTTCACCCTCCTCTACAAGCATGAGGACTATGATGAGGAGTACCTTGCGAATCCGGAGAGGACCCAGCACCTCAGCTACCTTAGCGTCGGTCCGGGAGGCAGGGTGAGCAGCGTGACGGCCAAGCCGAGGCCGGGCGGCAACAACTTGTTCCTCGAAGCCGTGCTGGTGGGAAAGGACCTGCTGATAGAATGCATGAACCTGGCGATGGCCTCCGGAGGCAGCAAGGACCTGATGGAGATAATCGGGGATAACATCCGTTCCCTCAGGGTCTTCGGCCACAGTTACGAAGGGTATGTCGCAAGGCTCAACTCGATAGTGAACTACTACGACTGCAACATGGACCTTAAGTCCGAATCGGTGAGGAACGCGCTTTTCTACGAGAACGGGCCGGTCTTCACAAGGTCCATAGACAGGCCTCCGACCAAGTACTACGCGACGGCCGACGTTAAAGACAGCCTGGTCTCCACCGGATGCTTCATACAGGGCAAGGTGGAGGGGAGCGTGCTCTCCAGGAACGTGTATGTCGGCAAGGACTCGTTCGTGAAGAACTGCATATTGCTGAGAAGGTGCAGGATCGAGGGAAACGTGCACATCGAGAACGCGATCCTGGACAGCGAGGTGGTCATCAGCTCTGGGATCACCCTAAGGATCGACAGCTCCGGCGGCAGGCCCATAGTAGTGGGCAAGGAAAGCCGCCTTTGATGAAACGAGGTGGCCATATGTCTGCGACGAAGAAGCAGGTGCCGGGTGGCGGAAAATTGAAGGTGCTCTTCATTACTTCAGAGGCGGTGCCGTTTTGCAAGACCGGCGGCCTTGCTGACGTAGCCGGTTCCCTCACGCCCAAGCTCGCGGAGCTTGGAGCGGACGTCAGGGTCGTCATGCCCCTGTACGGGAGCATAGGCACCATCTGGAGGGAGCGCATGACCGATGAGGCCGAGTTCCCGCTCAACCTCGGCTGGCGGAAGCAGTATTGCGGCATCAAGACGCTCGACCATCTTGGCATAAAATGGCATTTCGTGGACAACGAGTTCTACTACCGCAGGGAGAGCCTGTACGGGTACGGCGATGACGGCGAACGCTTCTGCTTCCTCAGCAAGGCCGCCCTGGACATGCTCCCTGCGGTCGGCTTCAAGCCGGACATACTGCACTGCAACGACTGGCAGACGGCCCCTGTGCCGCTGCTCATGAACGCTGGCTACAAGGCGACTGCCGGCTTGAAGTCCGCCATCAGTATATTCACCATACACAGCATGGCATACCAGGGCGTCATGTCGCCGCAGATCCTCGACGACGTACTCGGCCTTTCCAGGCCGGAATACTTCAGGCCCGACAGGCTGGAGTTCAACAAGGCCGTGAACCTAATGAAAGGAGCCATCGTCTTCTCCGATGCGATAACCACCGTAAGTAGGAGCTATGCGGAGGAGATCCTGACGGCGTGGTTCGGCGAGGGGCTCGATGGGCTCCTCAGGGAGTATTCTTTCAAGCTGTCCGGCATAGTCAACGGGATAGACACTAAGTCATATGACCCTTCGACGGACAGGCACATCTTCATGAACTACGACAAGGACCACATGGACGGGAAGGCCGCCAACAAGACCGGCGTGCAAAGGATGCTGGGGCTGGGCCAGGGCGGCGACAAGGTGTTGATTTCGATCATAAGCAGGCTCATCTCCCAGAAGGGGCTGGACCTTGTCATAAGGATAGCGGAGGAAGTGCTGCAGGATCCCGAGACGCAGCTGGCCGTGCTCGGGACCGGGGACCCCAAGTACGAGGAATTCTTCAGGGCCCTGGCGGCAAGGCACCCGGGGCGCGTGGCGGCCAAGATATATTTCGACGAGGACCTGGCAAGGAAGCTGTACGCGGGATCGGACATCTTCCTGATGCCGTCGGCGTTCGAGCCGTGCGGCCTGAGCCAGCTGATAGCGATGAGGTACGGGACTCTCCCGGTCGTAAGGGAGACGGGAGGCCTTAAGGATACCGTGAAGCCGTACAACAAGTTCACGGGAGAAGGGACCGGCTTCAGCTTCGTCAACTACAATGCCCATGAACTGCTGGAAACCATATGGAAGGCCGTCGCGGTTTTCAGGTACGAGCGCGATGTGTGGGACGGGCTGGTCCGTGGCGCCATGTCCTTGGACAGCAGCTGGGAAAAGGCTGCCGGCGAATACCTGAAGCTGTACGGTTCGTTGTTCGCAAAAGGCGCAAAGCCGGCTAAGGAGTGATTGAATTGCCCAGTCAATGGACAAGGTTCGCCATGATGAGCTATTCCGACGCGCTCGGACACGTCTCGTTGGATTACAGCGGCATGCTCCTCCAACAAGAAGCGTTCAAGGCGCTGGAGGAGAAGGCGGCATCTGCACTTGCGGAGCTGGATGCCATAGAGAAAGGGACCGTCGCCAACCCGGACGAGGGCCGCATGGTCGGCCACTACTGGCTCAGGGACCCCGCCCTTAGCCCCGATCCCGCGATAGCAGAGGAGATCGCGGGCACTTATGAGGCGATAAGGCAGTTCTCGTCAGACGTACACAACGGCAAGGTCAAATCCTCGACCGGGAAGCCCTTCCAGAGCTTCGTCCTCATAGGCATAGGCGGCTCCGCCCTCGGACCCCAGCTGGTGAACGACGCGCTGGGCGGACGCGGGGACAACATGATGGCGCATTTCATGGACAACACCGACCCGGACGGTTTTGACAGGACTTTCGATTCCCTGGAGGGCAACCTCGACAGTACGCTTTTCATTGTTGTCTCCAAGAGCGGCGGCACGGCCGAGACGAAGAACGGCATGCTCGAGGCCAGAAGGCGGCTGGAGGCAGAGGGGTTGTCCTTCCAAAGGCAGGCCGTGGCGATAACCCAGAAGGGAAGCTCGTTGGACAGGCTCGCCGAGGTGGACGGGTGGCTGAGGCGCTTCCCGATGTGGGACTGGGTCGGAGGGCGCACTTCGGTGCTGTCTGCGGTCGGGCTGCTGCCGGCGTCCCTTCAGGGCATAGACACGGATGCGCTCCTCGAGGGGGCAAGGTATTGCGATTCACTAGGGCGCGCTTCAGATTGGCACGAGAACCCGTCGTTGGTCCTTGCCATGTCGTGGCTGCTTGCAACAAACGGCCAGGCGAAAAGGGCGCTCGTCGTCCTCCCCTACAAGGACAGGCTCGCGCTGTTCGCGAAGTACCTGCAACAGCTTGTGATGGAATCTTTGGGCAAGGAGAAGGACAAAGGAGGAGCCAAGGTCAACCAGGGGCTCACCTTGTTCGGGAACAAGGGTTCCACGGATCAGCACTCGTACGTCCAGCAGTTGGTCGAAGGGCCCGACCATTACCTCGTGACTTTCATCGAGGTCCTCAGGGACAGGATAGGCCCCTCGATGAGCGTGGACGGCAAGAACACAAGCGGTGACTTCCTCGCCGCTTTCCTTCTCGGCACCAGGCAGGCGCTGATGCAGAAGGCCCGTCCTACTGTCACGATCACTGTACCCGAAGTGAACGCCTTCCATCTGGGGCTGCTCATATCGTTGTTCGAAAGGGCAGTTGGCCTGTATGCGGCGATGACAGGCGTCAACGCCTACAACCAACCGGGCGTGGAGGCAGGCAAACTGAGCGCCGGTCAGGCCCTTCTCTGCCTGGACATGGCAGTCGAGTTCCTGCACAACAGGAAGGGGGAACGCTTCGCGGCCGTAGAGATAGCCGAGCAAATCGGCCGCAAGGACGACGCCTTCACGATATTCGTTATGCTAAGGCATGCCGCCTACAACGATGACAAACCGGTCAAGATGGCCGGGAATTCGGCAAAAGACGCCGTCTTCTGGATCTCTTGAGGCCGACTCGTCGAAGACAAAGCGAAACCGCCCCTCAAAGGGCGGTTTCGCTTTGCAGTCATCGTAATCAGCCTCTCGCCATTACCATGCGCTGGGTCTCCTGCTTCAGGTAATCCGCCTTCTCCTCGGCGGCGGTCCTGTCCTTGGCGCTCGCGCCGACGTAGATCTTCAGTTTCGGCTCCGTACCCGAAGGCCTTACGCAGATCCAGGACCCGTCCTCAAGAACGTATTTCAACACGTTCGATTCCGGAAGCCCGGTCTTCTCAGGTTTCCTTCCGTCGGTGTACTTTATCGTACCCTCCTCGTAGTCAGCCGTGGATACTATCCGGTTCACTCCCACAACGTACGGTGCGCTGGTCCTAAGAGACGACATAATCTCCCTTATGCGCCTTTGCCCTTCGATGCCTTCCAGTGAGATGTTCACTATCCCGTCTACATAATAGCCGTGCTCCTCATACAGCTCGTCCAGCCTGGAACCCAAAGTAAGCCCCCTGTCGGCCAACGTCGCGGCCATTTCGGCGACAAGCAGTGCAATCTGCACCGCGTCCTTGTCCCTTACGAATCCTCCCGCCAGATAGCCGTAGCTTTCCTCGTAACCGAATAGGAATTTCCTCTCCCCGGTCCTTTCGTATTTGTCTATCAACTCGCCGATATACTTGAAACCGGTCAGTACGTCAACAATCTCGATACCGTTCTTCCTAGCCACCGACGCCCCCAGGTCCGAAGTGACGATGGTCTTTATGAGCACGCTCCCTTTGTTCTTCGCCCCGGTCCGGCCCTGCCTCGACAGGAGGTGGTCGATCAGCAGCGCTCCCATCTGGTTTCCGGTGATGAGCCTGAACGACCCGTCCTTCTCCCTGCTCATGGCACCCAGCCTGTCGGCGTCCGGGTCGGTGGCCATCACAAGGTCGGCGCGGCATCTTTTCGCTAGCGCAAGCCCCTCGGCGAAAGCTTCGGGCTCCTCCGGGTTTGGCCTTCTTACGCTGCCGAATTCCGTATCGGGGACCATCTGGGCCTCGACGTACTTCACGCCTTCGAACCCGGCCCTGTCCAACGCCTCCGGTACCAGCCTGTATCCGGTTCCGTACAGGGGTGTGTACACTATGGGCAATCCGGCATGCCTTCTTATGGCCGCCCTTTCGGTAACGAGTCCGGTCACTTTCTCCATGTAGCTTTCCGTCGTCTTCTGTCCTATCCACTCAAGTAGGCCGCACGCCTGGGCATCTTCGACGCCCATCGCCTCGATGCCCAGCTCGTCATCTATGGCGTTGAACTCATCCGTTATCGCGAGCGCGAATTCGTCCACGACCTGGCCGCCGTGCTTCCAGTAGACCTTATAGCCGTTGTATTCCTTGGGGTTATGGCTCGCCGTTATCATCACGCCTGCGTCTGCCCTGTGGTGCAGGACAGCATACGAAAGGACGGGTGTCGGCTGTATCTCATCGAATATGAGCGCCCTGATGCCGTTGGATGCGAAGACTCCGGCTGCCGTCTCGGCGAATATCCTGGATTTGCGCCTGTTGTCGTACGCGATCGCAATCGACCACGGCTTCTTCGCGTTCTTGATGACAAAACGCGCAAGCCCGAGCGACGCCTTGCGAACCGTGTAGACGTTCATCCTGTTCGTGCCGGCTGCTATGATGCCCCTAAGGCCTGCGGTCCCGAACTCCAGGCTGGAGCCGAACCTCTCTTCGATCTCCTTGCCGTCGTTCCTTATCCTGTCCAGTTCCGACCTCAGCTCGGGATCCAGGGCCTTGAACTTCCTCCAGCGCTCGTAACTGGCGATGGCAACGGACATTTCGCCGGCACCCCCATTCCTTCTATGCCGCAGAACCGAGAATATGTTCATATGCCACGAGGGCCGCGCCCAGGCCTACTATCTCAGAACCTATCATCGAGCGCTCCACCTTCCAGTTCGCCAACGGCCAGGCATGCTTCGAGAGCGTTTCGTTAAGTGACTCCGAGAACAGGTCGTATGCGGCCGATACACCTCCGTAAAGAGTTATCAGGTCAGGTTCCATAAGGTTGACGATGTAGCTGAGGCCGAGTCCGAGCCACCTTCCCGTCTCCTTGAACAGTTCGATGGCCTCTGCGTTTCCGTCCATCGCGGCCTCGGCTATCTCCACAACGGTCGCCTTCGTGCCCGTACGTTCAAGCCACTTCGCCTGCATCGCAGATCCGGATGCCTCCGCTTCCAGGCAGCCTACCTTCCCGCAGCCGCACTGCCTTCCGTCCTGCCCGTTCACCAATATGTGGCCGAACTCCCCGGCGGCATTCGTAGCCCCCCTGATCACCGAACCGTTCACATACGAGCCGGCGCTCACCCCCGTGCCTACGGTGACCGCCACTATAGAGGCTTCCTTCCTTTCGGTGTGCCCCGGTCCTCCGGCGAGCTTCTCCGCCAGCACTGCCGCCTTGCAGTCATGTTCGAGCTTGATGGGTAGGTCCGCCCATGCCGAAGCGTACTTGCGCGGCAAGAGCTCGACGGCCTTAAGACCTGACAGGAATTGTATGTTGGTCGTGAAAAGCACCCTGCCGTGCGACGGGTCTACCGTACCCGGCAAGGCTATCCCAATGCCCAGTATCCTCCTCGGGTTCGCGGATGCCATCGTTCCGTCGAGGGCCTTCTCCAGGTTGCGTTTGAATGCCGTGATATCTGATCCTCTGTCCTCGCTCCTGAAGCTGCCGGCCACGGCCTTGAAGCCGAAATCGATGAGCATCGACTTCGCCGAAGTGCCGCCTATGTCAATCCCAAGGAAGTAACCGTACTCGGAGTCGATGAACAGCCTTCCCTTATGCTTGTACACCAGGCCCCTCGCCACAAGCTCCTCAATGACCTCCCCAGGCACCTGGGAACCGCCTTCCTCTTTGAGCTCGCCTTTCCTTATGAGCTCGACGGCCCTTGCGTGTTCCCTGCCGAATCCTTTGAAGAAACTATCGGTATGCATCCTTAAGACACCTCACTACTTCCATCATGCTTCTCCTGCCCGAAGATTGCCTCCTCCGTCCCTAAGTCCGGGAATTCGCCGTGTCCTTCAATGGGTTCGGCCTGTACATCGACACCGGAAACGAAGGGAAGGGCTTTCTTGATCATCTCCTCTATCCCGTCCGCCGCCTCGTGGGAGGCATAGAGCGAGATCGAGGGGTCCATGCCGACCACCACGTCGACGTAGACGAATCCTCCGTACTTCTTCGTGGTGGCCTGCTTGAGGGTTATCTTGCCGGTCTTTGCCGTAAATCCCGCCAAAACCCGCTTTATTGAGCCTATGAGCTGGGGCTCCAGCTTCTCTTCAAGGAGCTCGACTATGGAATTCCACCAGAGCTGCAGACCCATCCATGACAGCGCGACCGCGATCACTATGCCCAGCAGAGGGTCGACGATCGGGAACAGAAGCATCCCTAGCAGCGCTCCGAGCAGGGCTATCGCAGAAGCTCCCATGTCTATCCTCTGGTATATCGCTTCCGTCATGACTGCGCTGTTGTGGGTCCTCGCCGCCGAGCTCCTGGTGATGATGTAGGCGTATTCCTTCAGCATCACCGACAGGGCGCAGAACGGTATCGCTGTCCAGCTCGGCCTGCCGTAGTCTTCCGTCAGAAGGTTCACGATGTTCCCGCGTACGAGGATTATGCCGAAGATCACCAACGATGTGGCAACCAACCTCGTGAATATGACGCCGAGCTTGCTTTGCACGAAGAACTTCCTCTTGTCTGCAGGCCTCGTCGCCAACCTCATCGCCGTCAACGTCGACACGGTAGTGAGCGCCGTCATGGTGGTGATGATGGAGCTGGATACGAGCGCAGAGCTTCCCGACATGATCCCGGCCAGCAGCTTCACGGCTGCAAGCGGTATGTTTATCGCCAAGAGGACCAACAACGTCTTGGCACCGATAGCGTATCTTTCCTCTATAGTGTTCAATTCGACCTCCATATCAACTATATGGCTCATCTAGATATTACACCATCGCGGCCGTTGTTCCTCCAATCGAAGCACAACTTGGCAATCGGCCGAACCGAAAACCCCGTTCATGCCCGGGGGCGCCCGGCCTGGTGCGCACACGTGCGTCATCGTATGGCGGCTCCGCCTCCGAAAGGGCGTACCGGCTTCGATATGCGAAGAGGAAGCCGCCCTTTGGCGGCCTCCCATGAACCATAATCAATTGCGCACTTGCTGTAAGCGGTCCCTATACTTTGACCGGAGCTTCTCCATTTCCCAAGCCCTGATCATTTCAAGGGCATTATCTCCTGCCCGCCTTCGGTTACCCTGATCGTGATTCTTCCCGAATCAGACTTTTTCGTTATCGGATGAGTTACCGTGAAATAGACATCGTAATACCTTTCCGTCGCAAGGACGGGTTTTGACGCCAGCAGAAAGAGGACGCCCTCATCTACGTAATAGTCCGCGCCTTCCTTCCCCTTGCAGATCCTCTGCGTGAACTCCATGCTCGTCCTTCTTATTATACCGCCCCTGTCATCTGCATCCATGACCTTCTGCTCGACGGTGCGGGAATTCAAGATGGTATCCACTACTTTGACTCCGTCGATCGTAACTTCCATCTTCCTTGAGAGCGGATCCAGCAGGATTATGTCAACGGGGACCATCTTGTCATTCGGCCATAGGGTTGCCGGTCGGGCATAAGCCAGGCTAGCATCCGGGGCCCAGTCGACATTATGCACGGATATGATCACGTAAGCGGCCTTCTCCTCACCGTTCACCTGTCCGCTGAGGACTACTACGTGGGCTCCCTTCTGGTTGAAATCAGGTATCCAGGTAACTGCCTGTTTCTCATAGTCATAAACCGCACCTTCCGGCAGTGCGATGCACCTCACTTCGGGCTCGGCCACTAGCAATAATACCAGTTCCCGGCCTTCGTCCAGCTCGACCAGGATCTTGTCGCCCAACTTCACGGCGTAGATGCCGTCTGTCGAGGCAAAAACCGGCCCGGAGGCTGCTGCCAGCACCGCCAGCAAGGCGATTGTCAAGAAGGCTTTCCGCATTCTAACATCCCTCCAATCACGGTCCCTGGCTATATTATATTCCGGCTTATGACCATTCGAGCATCAAACTATTTCGGCCGTTCTTCTGTCCGGACTATTTCCAATCCTCAACATCCGCATCGTTCGGATAGCCTCTCCGCTCCCAGTATCCAAGGTAACCTTCTTCCTTGGATACCTCTATTCCGATCACCCACCTCGCCCATTTATATCCCAGCTTGTCCTGGGCGACGACTATGAAGGGGTAGCCCACATTCACAGGAAGCGTCTTTCCGTTGGCTCCATAGGCTATCAACATTTCCTTGGCTGCTATCTCATCGAGCGGAAGAGAGGTCGTATAACCGTCAGCGGAATGGAACACCAGGACCTTGCTGTCATCTTCCGGACCCGATGGAAGGACTAGGTCCATTATCCTAGTCCCTTCCCAGACTACCGCGGCGTCCCATCCTTCCACGCAGTACAGGACGGAATACCTTTCGAGGCCGCCTCTTGATACAACATCCTCATATGTGTATTCGATCTCCTGCCGTACGTTTCCGAAGACTTTCAGCCTGTAAGATGACATATCGATCTTCTGGGGGCCCTTGATCGAATTGTCATGCAGCGTCGAAAGGTCGGTGAGTTCCCGATCGGTGCCCTCCCCTTCCGGTTCAGCCTCCCCTGCTGATTCCTCCCTTGCGGAAGGCAGGCAGATGATGAGTATCGCAGACGACACGAGTACGAACCATATGGCCATGACTGCAACGACCTTTCTCATAGTTCTCCTTCGGGATGCCTTATACGCTGTCCCTGGATGATTCGGCCTTCCGGTTCCGCGGGGCACCATCGCCCGGCGCCGGATAAAGAAAAGGCCGGTTCTCCGGCCCTTACAATCTCGGTATTCATTTGCCCTCTATCTTCTTTAGTTCGGCCCTTGCATCTTCCCTGTCCTTCTGGCTCCCTACGGGGTCTTCCGGATCATCCGGCATCGATACGGCTTTTTCCAGAGCCGTTCTTGCTCCCTTGTAATCCTTGTTCGCTGCCGAGATCTGTCCTAGAGCCAACCAGTGGGAGATTTCTTCCGGATCGTACAGGACGGCAAGCTTCGCTTCCTCAAGGGCTTTCTTGACGTTCCCACCGGCGATGCCCGGGACTTGCCACAGAAGCCTGGCATAGAGATAACGGCTGCCGCCGTGCTTCGGATCGATCTTGATGCATTTCTCAAGGGCCTTCTTCATCGACGGTACCATGAAAAGGCTGGCCATGATGCCGCGCTCGATCCCGACGCTTCCTATGCTCGCGGCAAGCCAGTACTGTCCGTCTATGCCCTGGTCGTTGGCCTCGGCGGCTTTCTCGGCGTAGCCTTTCCCCTTCTCGAAGAAAGCCAACCTTTCCTTGCCATCAGCCCTGTCTCCCATGAACCAATAGAACCGCGCCTGCCTCCACAATAACTCATAGTCTGCCGGATTCTTGGCAAGTTCTTGTTCCAACAGTTCTATGCCTTTCCTGACGTTGCCCATGTCCTTTCGGAGCGAGTAGTACAGGTCAGCTTGTTCCCCGGGGCCGGCTGCCGCAACGGATACGGCGGCGGTACAGAATAATGCCGATAGCATCAATACGATGACGACTTTCCTTGCTATGCTCAATTGCGCTACCTCCTCCGTCGTTTGTTGTTGCTTTGACTGTCTTACTATTAATGATGGAATTATACTATAGAAGGCATTATAAAGGAAATACCAGATTAAATGACTGTGGTTCGTCAGCGATAATGTCATAGCATAAGTCGTCAGGGAAAACGTCATACCTCAAGAACAGAATACAATGA
>MWDF01000001.1 GCA_002070415.1 Firmicutes bacterium ADurb.Bin153 | reverse complement strand
AGTCATCTCGCTCAGCGTCCAGCTGTTCTGGCTGGCGGAGATGGTCGTTGTCAAGCGCACCCCCCTCGCCACGGTCCTGAGGCTGGTGATGTTCAACATGCCGGCCGCGATCGTCCAGGTCCTTCCGTTCGCCACCCTGTTCGGGGTGCTCCTTAGCCTCGGCAGGCTCAGCCGCGACAGCGAGCTTTCCATAATGAGGGCCGCAGGCCTAAGGCTGTCCAGGATATCCCGCCCGCTCATCGTGCTTTCCATACTCATAAGCCTTTTCGGCTTCTACATGGGCGACCGGGTCGCCCCGAAGGCCAACCTCGAATCCAGGAACATCGTGAACAAGATGATACTCGGCGAAAGCATCCCGAGCATCGACAACAACGTGTTCTTCAGGGGTCCCGACAACAAGTTCTTCTACATAGGGCGCATAAGCGAGGACAGGGCCACCGTCCAGGACGTTATGATATACGATATCGGATACGGGAAGTACCCCCAGCTCATAACCGCGTCGAAGGGAAGGGCCGACACGGGGACCTGGGTATTCGAGGACGGCAACATACATGAGTGCGGCCAGGACGGCAGGGTCGTCTCGACCGCGCATTTCGATGTCCTAGAGATAAAGATGGAAAGGGCCGTCACCGATTATACGAACTCGGGCAGGACAACGTCCGAGATGTCCATGAAGGAGCTCAAAGACAGCATCGACCTCTTCTCAAAGAGCGGCATAAGGGCCAAGAACCTGCTGATAGACTACTACTTGAAGCTCGCCCAGCCGCTTTCTTCGCTTATCTTTGCGATACTGGCGGTGCCGCTGGCCGTAAGGAGCCCGAGAAGGGGCGGCGCCGTATACAGCATAGGAGCCGGCATCGCCATCATCACCCTGTACTTCATATTCGAATCCGTCGTCAGGTCCTACGGCATGCTGCAGGCGACGAGGATACAGCCCTGGCTCGCGGCGTGGTCGGCGGACATCATCTTCCTTGCGGCCGCGCTGGTGCTGCTGCTTCGGGCCGACGCCAGGAAGATGGGCAGAAGGCCCAGGAACGGCAAGGGGCCGGCCGCACTGTCGATCGTCGTGCTGGTCGCAGCCGTCCTTCTCATCTCCGCCTCATCGTCCGCGGCGGCCGGAACGGCCGTGAAGGTAAGCGCACAGAGGCTCTACTACGACGGAGGCGATGTCTGGAGGGCGGAGGGCGCGGTTACGATATCCTTCGACGATGTGACCATAACGGCAGGAAACGCTGCCATAAACGTGGTGAGCGGCCTTGCGGAGCTAGGCGGGATGGTCACCGTCACGACCAAGGACAGCGAAGTGTCCTCGGTCAGCGCCACTTGCAACATCAAGACGAAGCTGATCTCGTTCGATACCTTCGAGGGGAAGGTGAGCGACGAGCGGGTCAAGGGCTACATATACATCAGCGGTGAGAAGTTCGCCGAAGACGACGGGTCGTACAAGCTTATGGGAGGATACCTCACGACTTGCGGCCTGCCCCAGCCCCACTACAGGATCGAGGCCGAGAGCATAGAGTTCACCGACGACGACTTCATAATCGCAAGGAACGTCTCGTACTTCGAGGCCAACCTCAGGCTGTTCAGGCTGCCGTACCTTAGCATACCCCTGAGGGAAGAGGACAGGATGATCCTTCCCGAGTTCGGCTGGAGCGGCATAGACGGAGTCTACGTGAAGACGACGATGAAAAGGAAGCTCGACGACGCCAACAGGCTGACCATAAGGCTGGACCTGTTCCAGATTAGCGGCCTTGGGGCCGGGATAAGGCACGACTACGCGATAGGCGGCATAGGGGACGGATACTACAGCCTGTACGGCGTGAAGAGCTTCTTCGACCCTTCTGCCTCCTGGACGGCGGAGGTGGCGCAGTCCGTGAGCCTGCCTCTCGAGTTGAGGGCCGACATGAAGTACTCGGTCAAGGGCACGGTCGACAAGCTCGGCACCTACCACGACGACCAGTACACGGAGCTCAAGCTCTCCAGGAACGCCAAGGATGACAAGACCTCCGCTTCCCTGTCGTACAAGTTCAGCGGCACGAACAGGGATTCGTCCACGCTCAACCTATCCGCTACACATTCCTCAGCGCCGGCAGAGGGGCTGAAGCTGAGCGGGAACGTAAACTACAGGAGGATCGTCCAGGACGGTGAGCTTAAGCAGGAGTACTTGAACTACAAGACCACGCTGGTCCACACGGGCCAGGACGGCAAGCTGACCGTGAACGTGCAGGCGGCCGATACCATGGACGATAAGCAGGAAGTGGTCCTCTCATCGCTCAAAAGGCTCCCCGAGATACAGATAGACATGTTCAGGATGAAGCTGGGCAACCTTCCTGCGGGCATATCGGCGAAGTTCTCGGTGGGCAGGTATGTGGAGAGGATACTCAATACAACCCCTACAGAATACCTTGATGCGGGCAAGGGCGAAGCCGCGGTGGACCTGTCGCTCGACAGGATGGACCTTTGGGGCCACGGCTCGTTCGACCTTGGCGGCAGTCTCATCGGGAGCATCTATTCGACCGGCGACGCCAGGGCCTATCTGAGCGCGTCGACTTCGCTCACGGTCAAGCCCGTAAACGGCTGGGACATAAAGCTTTCTTACGATTACTCGAAGAAATTCGGCCTATCCCCGTACAGGTTCGATTCCCTTAGCGACAAGAACAAGGTCGCGGCTTCGACGTCGGCCTCGTTCTACGGCTTCAGGCTGACCGCCTCCACGGGCTACGATTTCGCGAAAGCCGCGTTCGACCCGTTCACAGCCATGGCGGCGTACAACTACCAGGACCGGTACCAGGCGGACCTCACATTCAGGTTCGCGCTGCCGGACTTCTCATTGTCGTACGTGCTAGGAAGGGTCACACTCAAGCCGACGGACGACATCAACCTCAAGTTCGGCCTCGAGTACAGCGGCAGCCTGGGGAAGCTGAGCAAGGTGGAGACCAGCGGAGACGTAAGATTCCTTAAGGAATGGCGTGTGGCCTGGGCCGCGATCTACGACATCGCGAGGGAAGGCCTCAGGAAAGCCGACATAGCCGTCACGAAGGACCTGCACTGCAGGGAGATAACGGCGGGCTACCAGATCGTCGAGCAGAGGTTCTTCGTGAACCTGAAATTCAAGGCGTTCCCGGACGTTCCGATAGGTATAGGGACAGACGAATGGACGCTGTTCAAATGACGGCGGCAGGAGGTGGGTCCTAGTTGAGACTAAGGACGGGGCTTCTGATATTCCTGGCTCTGGCCCTTACGACGGCGGCCCTGTACTACTACGGCTTCGTTGCCCCCGAGCCCGGGAGCGCGGAAACGGTGCCCGTCGCTGAAAAGGACGCCCCAGAGGTGCTCATCAGGGGATTGTCGATGTCGAGCTGGGCTGACGGGGAGAAGGTCTGGGAGATGGAAGTCGAGAGGATGGAGCTGCCGAGATTTGGCAGGAACGCTGTGCTTTACGACATAACCGACGGCACCATATTCCGCGACCGGGGCCCTTACCTGGGTTTCAGCGCCGGGATGGCGAAGGTGGACGGCAGGAACAGGATGGAGTTCAGCGGCGGCGTGGTGGTCGACTCTGAAGGTAAAACGCTCATGGCTGCAGAATCAATGTCGTGGGACCCCGCGACGCAGAAAGTCACGGTGCCGGGGGAAGCGAAGATAACGGCGGACGGCGGCACGGTCATGGCGAAGAACCTGACCGTGGACCTAAACGACGAGTACATATACACGACGGGGGACATAATCGCCCAGCAGGGCGACAACATCAGGATTACTGCCGGCAACATGAAGTATTCGGTGACGAGGCGGGAGATGGAGATCATAGGGCCCTCGAAGATCGTCATCGATCTATAGGAAGGTGTGCAATGATGTCAAGGACCACGGTCAGGTTGATCACTGTGGCGGTGCTAGCGGTGCTAATGATGGCCGCAGGCAGCGTATCGGCGGCGAAGCAGGTAACGATAACAGCGACGCGCAAGCTCAACTACCAAGGCGCCAAAGGCGACGCTATGGTGGAGGGCAACGTGCGCATCGAGTACGGCACTACCGTCATTAACGCGGAGAAAGTGCTCTTCAACAGCGACAGCAAGACCGCCAAGGTTGACGGCGGGGTGAGGATAGCACAGGACAACATCGTGATAACCGCAGACAAGATGGACGCCGACTTCAAAAACGACAAGGTGAGAGTCAGCGGGAACGTCAAGCTCGAGCTCACCGAGACGCTGACCGAGAAGGATGAATCGGGCAAGCCCAAGAAGGACGTAGTGGTCCTCGTGACCTCCAGCATGGAGATAGACATAAACACTAACGACTTCAGAGCAACGGGCGGGGTCACGATAACCAAGAACAAGCAGAAGGCCCAGGCCGGCGAGGCGGCCTACGTCGACGCCGAGAAGAAGATGACCCTGATGACCGGCGTCATGATCGAAACCGAGGACGGGGACACCGTAAAGTCAGAGAAGGCCGTCGTCTACACCGACAAGGAAGCCTTCGAGGCCGAGGGCGAAAAGATAGAGATCAACTTCACGGTCTAGGCGAACGGGGGAAGCAATGGGCATAAAGGCCTCCAATCTTACAAAATCCTTCTCGGGGCGCACCGTCGTGAACGGTGTGGACCTGGAGCTGGGAAGAGGGGAAGTAGTCGGGCTGTTCGGGCCGAACGGGGCCGGCAAGACGACGACTTTTTATATGCTCCTGGGCCTGGAGGCGCCGGATTCGGGGACCATTGAAGTTGACGGCACTAACGCAACGTACCTTCCGGTCCACATGAGGGCGCAGCTGGGCATAGGGTATCTGGCACAGGAGCCTTCGATCTTCAGGCGCATGAGCGTGGAGTCCAACGTGGCCTCCGTGCTCGAGACGATGAAGCTAACGAGGCGCGAAGTCGCCGAGAAGGCGGAGGAGCTGCTAGACGCGTTCAACCTCACCACGATAAGGAAGCAGATGGGCTACACGCTGTCAGGAGGCGAGCGCAGGAGGGTCGAGATAGCGAGGGCGGTTGCCACGTCTCCGTCGTACCTGCTGCTGGACGAGCCTTTCACGGGCGTCGATCCACTGGCGGTGCTCGAGATCCAGGGGATAGTAAGAAAGCTGAGCTCAAAGGGGCTCGGAATACTGATAACCGACCATAACGTGAGAGATACGATGGCCATAACCAACAGAGGGTATATAATGTATACGGGCAATATCCTGGTTTCGGGCACTCCCGGGCAGATAGCGCAGGATCCGCTCGCCAGGAGGTTCTATCTGGGCGACGCATTCGATCTTTGATACGGAGGTCTTCTTGAGCGGCACATTACTTATCGCAATATTGGCTGTAGTAGGCGGTCTTGTCGCTCTTGCCGGCGACAGGATAGGCATGCGAGTAGGCCGTAAAAGGCTCACACTTTTCGGCATCAGGCCGAAATACACGTCGATAATAATCACCTTCCTGACCGGGGTGCTGGTGGTCGCGCTTACCGTAGTCACTCTGTCCCTGCTGTCGGAAAACGTCAGGATCGCGCTCTTCAGGATAGAGGAGCTTCGAAGCGACCTCGAACAGACGGCATCGGCACTCGAGGATACGAAACAGGAGCTTTCCGACAAGATGAGCGAGGCTGACGAGCTGACCGCGAAGGTGCAGAGCATCGGCGCCCAGTACGCGGCGCTCAAATCCGACTACAACGGCATAATGGCCGAACTCAGCAAGGCGAATACCGAGAAGACCGTGACGGCAAGGCAGCTCGGGGAGCTCAAGCAGGGCCTGTCGGACATACAAAGCAAGCTTTCGGCCACGGAAGGGCAGCTTTCAGCGGCGAGCCGGCAGGTGCAGGAATCAGGGCTGCTCCTCAAGGAGCAACAGGGTGAGATAACCAAATTATCCGACGAGAGGCTAAATCTGGAAAGCAACATATCCGAGCTCCAGGAGACGAGGAACTCCCTGAACGAGGAAGTCGCCTACCTGGAAGAGCAGCTGAACCAGCTTATACAGACCAGCATGCTCCTGATAGAGAGCAAGCAGGCATCCATGACCATGCAGGTGATATTCTACGCCGACCAGATAATACTAGGCTCGGCGATAGACTGCTCCCAGCCGATAGAATCCGTCCACCAGCAAATCAACGACTTCCTGATCAACGTGAACGGCATAGCGAAGTCGAAGGGCGCAGGAGAGGTCGCGGGCCGCCAGGACGGGTCGGCGCTCAACTTCGACGAGGATAACGTACTCAATGCATTCCAGAAGGTCTATTCGTCGAAGGGCAAGGTGATAATGAGGGCGGTCTCGCCCGTCAACAGCTGGCTCGGTGAACCGCTGTGGGTGTCTCTGCACGTATTCGATGACGAGCTAGTCTTCTTCAAGGGCCAGGTCATAGCCAGCCAGACGATAGACGGCTCGATGAGCGCGGACAAGGTGCAGTTCGAGATACTCAGGCTGATCGAGGAGGTAAACGCGATAAGCCTCGCGAAAGGCATGATAAGCGACGAGGAGGGCCGGATAGGCACGTTCATAAAAGCCCTGCAATTCACGGAGACGATCATCAAGGTCCTGGAGGCCGGGACCAAAGTCCGGGTGGACGTCGTGGCCGAAAAGGATATATTCAGGAGTGAAAGCCAGCCCACGATGACATTGGCTGTCATGTATTGACAGGTCCGGAACACGGCCCTTCTAACTGCGTGCTTGATAAAAACACGCAAATAGATGTATAAAAGAAGAAGGATTACTGGCTTTATTGAAGAAAAGATAAAGGAAGAACCCGTAAGAAGACCAAGCCCTATGTAGTCATGAAATCAAAATGTCTAGAGAGGGCATAAAACCCGACATCTTTGAAGGAAACAAGGTCACTTCAAAGGCTGGACGGTTTTAGGTTTGGTAGTTATCTACAAAGCCAAGGGGGGTAAGAACACATGAAGAGAACCGTAGCCATGCTAATTGCGGTTCTAATTGCCATGGCGGTAGTGATGCCTGCGATGGCAAGCCCTTACCCAGACGTCTCCGATCTCCATTGGGCGTCTGAATCGGTAGGGACACTGACCGCACTGGGCATCTTGGAAGGCTACCCCGACGGAACTTTCAAGGGCCCGCAGCCTACTACCAGGTATGAGATAGCAGTAATGATTGCAAGATTGCTGAAGTACCTGGATCAGCAGATCACTGCACGCGTAGCGGAAGTAGAGAAGAAGATACCTACTGCAGCCGAACCGGCTCCCGTTACCACCCCTACTCCCGTACCTACACCGGCGCCTGTGACCACGGTAGTCCAGGTCGAACCCGACCAGACTATACTGGAGACCATTATCAGGGAGAAGATAGAAGCGCTGGTGGGCCCGAAGCTCGAGGACATCGACGAGAGGATAGCGGAGCTATACGCGATGATCCAAGACCTCAGGACCGAATTTTCCCGCGAGATATCGATCCTGGGAGTGCGCGTCGATGCCCTCGACGAGCAGCTTAAGCAGCTGGCTGCCAAGGTCGCCAAGAACGAGGCGGACATCGCGGCATTAAAACTCCAGCTCGATCCCGCAGTCGCAAGGATAGCGGGCCTCGAGAAGAGGGCCGATGCCACCGATAAGCAGCTCGCAGACCTCAACGCTGCGATCGCCAAGCTCGGCGTACCTACGACCGCAGGTCCCGCGCCGATAATCACGACTATAGTGGAAGGCGCGACCGCCCAGGACCTTGACGCCGTCAAGAAGATGGTGCTCGCACTCGAGAAGGACAAGGTCGACGTTCTGTCCTCGAAGCTCGGAGTGCTGGATTCCAAGGTATTGGCACTCGAGTCGAAGCTGAACAACACCGACACGATGATAGGCATGCTCGAGCTCAGGACGAGTGAGATCGAAAACTGGGTGGCCAAGGTTGGAAAGGACGTAGAAGTCGTTTCCAAGCAGGCCGAGCAGAACGCAACCGACATAATCGACCTGTACGAGCTCAACTACAAGAACGCTGACGACATCAATGCCCTGAAGGCTGACATGGCCGCCAAGTTCGCGGCTATAGAGGGAATGATGGGCGAGCACGGAGACATGCTCACTAAAGAGACAGGCCTCAACAAGGAAGGCCTCGCCCTCCTCAGGCTCGACCTCCTGCAGGCACAAGACGACATAGACGCGCTCAAGCCGCTCGTCGAACAGGTCAATTACCTGTACGGCTGCTGCGACGCGATCGATGCCAAGCTTGAAGCCCTGGATGAGAAGGTGGCAATGCTCAACATGGACCTCGTGGCTCTCGAGAGCGAGAAGGTCAACAATGCCATCCTCAGGATAGAGCTTCTTGAACCCCAGGTGGCAGAACTGTTGGAGAAATACGGGACGCTGGCCGCGGACGTGCAGAGGAACTCCGACGACATCAACGACCTGTACATCCAGCAGAACCACACCACCAACATAATGAACAACCTCGTCGCAGCGGATGCCGCGATGAACGAAAGGGTATCCAAGCTTGAAGCCGAGAACAAGATTAAGGCGGACGAGCTGAGCGCCAAGGTAGCCGCCCTAGAAGCTGCGGCCAAGACCAGCGCGGCAGATGCCCTCAGCCTCAAGAGCGGCCTGATGGGGCTCACGGACACCCTGTCCAAGCTCTGGGTCAACAAGTTCCTGCTCTCAGGAAGCCTGCTTCTCGAGTTCAAGGACGTGGCGGTCCAGTACGGAACCCCGTTCGTGGATCCGTTCGACAACTCAGATCCGTTGGAAGCGATCGTACCTACGAACAAGTACTACGCGAAGCTCTCGCTGACAGGCACGATAACGCCCGAACCGGGCGTTGAGATCAACGTTGGGATCAACGCGGACCTCGACACCTACGGCATAGCCGACGCAACAGCCTATGTCTACAGCGGCGACATCGACGTCAAGGTAACCGGACCCAACGGCTCGGGCCAGTTGCTAGGCGGCGAGCTTACCAGGCCCAAGTACATCAACAAGTACGTGATGTCCGCGATCAAGTTCAAGGGCACCAAGTACGAAGGCCTCGAGGGCTGGATGAAGTACACCCCCGAGCTGATAGACGACATGACTCTCGGCGCGTCGGCCATTCTGGGCAAGCTGGGCTCCTCGACCGACTTCAACTACGTGTGGGGCCTCGCGGGCAACGCCAACTACGCCGACGTGGTAGACCTTACGCTCTACTACCTGGCGATAGATGACAGGCCGTTCTCCGGGGATACGACTGTTACCTACAGCGAGAAGAACATAGGCGTCAACCTTGACCTGAAGCTGGCGGACAACTGGAGCGCCGGCGCGTTCGCCAACGTTCTGCTCGCCACCGGACTGCCGCTCCCCGAGAGCGCTGTAACCGCTTACATCGAGGGCAAGGCCGGAGTCTGGAACACCAGCGTGAACTTCGAGCGCGTAGGCGAGGCCTATGCACCGAGCTTCGTCGAGTTCGCAGACGACGAGGATCCTGAGATGATCGAGAACGACATAATGAACCTGGAAGTCAGCAACAGCATCGACGTCCTGCCCAACCTAGTGTTCGGTTTGGACACCGGCTTCTACGGGGACTCCAAGTGGGCCGACATGACCCACACGAACGAAGTGTACGCCAAGTACAGCTTCGGCAAGGAAACCAGCGTAGCAAGCGGCTCGCTGAAGATCTACGGCGGCAGGGAATCCGACATAATCAAGGCCGGCGTATGGAACGTACCCGTGCCTGAAGAGGACGCCTTCTGCTATGCGGGCGCGAACCTGGACCTCAAGCTGTACATCTTCAACGCAGGCTTCCAGTACTACACCGAGACATACGACGTCGGCGGACTGTATGCTGGCATAAACAACAAGTACAAGGCATACATCAACACCGAGCTGGACCTGATCACCGATGTGCTCAAGGCCAAGGCCGGATGGGAAGGCGTCTTCGGCGACTTCACTGCCAAGAACTACCAGAAGGCGTACGGAGAGCTCAGTCTCAACACCACGTTCTTCATGAAGTGGAACCTGGCCGCGAACCTCGGCGTGTACTTCAAGAGCACGACCATGTTCAAGGCGTACGCGGACGCGAAGCTGACCTACAACATCACGGATAAGGCCAGCCTGTATGCGAAGGCTAACTTCGAGTACAGGAACAGCGTAAGCGCTGCCGATCCCGACGGCTTCGTGATGGGCGCAGGCATCGGATACAACCAGAAGATATTCAATGCCACCAGCCTGGTCGCGACCTTCGACACCAAGTACGTCAAGTACACCTACAATCCGGGCGGTTATGCCGACAACCTGGTCAACACCCTCGGCATAAAGCTCAGCACCACGTTCTAAGAGGAACTAGGCAAACCCCGGGGGAGGATATCCCCCGGGGTTTTCTATTTTCGGCGCCAAAGACGTTATAATATAATATAAGCTCCGGAGGATGCGAGCATGAGATTCGTTATAGGAGTGGATCCGGGCTCCAGCAAGGTAGGGCTTGCGCTCCTGGATGGGAACGGCAAGCTCATCGAGAGGCTGATAATCCCCCGTTCGGAGGCCGCATGCAAGATCGCATGCTTGGCCGCCGAGAAGCACGCCACGATAGCGCTGGGAAACGGCACCACGGCAAAGCAGCTGATCCAGGAGATCAAAGCCGCCCTGCCGGACGGGGATTCGGTGGATATAGCCATGGTGGACGAGATGAACTCCACGCTGGAGGGCAGGACGAACTACCTTACCGAGAACAAACCCAGAGGATTGGCGGCGCTGATACCCATGGGCCTGAGGAGTCCGAAAAGGCACTGGGACGACTATGTCGCGGAAGTCATCGCCAGAAGGTACCTGGGTTGCGACTCAATGGGCGAGGAATGAAGGTAACTGCTAGAAAATGGAGAATATCTGCTTTTGAAGGAAGGGCGGGCGTCGATTTGAAAGGGACCTTGGGCATCAGGCTTTTGAAAGCGTTGCTGGGCGCCTTGTTGGTGCTCGTAATAGCCGTGCCCGCTGCAGCCCTTACGCCGGAGCCTGAGATACTGAAGACGGACGACTGGAGATACCGGGCGCTTTCCGAACTTGCGGCTAACGGCGTGCTGGACACGAAGGATTCGCCGTACTATCTCACAAAGATACCGATTAACATAGATTTTGCCGTCGCGTCCGTGGAAAGGGCGCTCATCAAGCTCGGCATCAAGGAGCTCGACCTTTCCAACGCGGCTTCCATAGATATCGGCATAATGTCCACGAACAAGAAGCTCACCGCGCGGGAAGCGTGGCTTTTCAACGACCTCATAAAGGAATTCTCCCTAAAGCTCGACCAGAGGGGCGTCATAGGAAAGAAAGCCGCGTCGGCGGCACAGCAGGGCTCAGGCAGCGACTATTCGTTCCTGATCCCGGCGGCCTCATCCTCCGGGGGAGACGCCGGATCTTCCGTCCTTTCCCTCAACGACGTCCTGAAGAAGATAAACATGCCTTCGGCCGTATCCCAGGCGGCGCTGACGATGACGCAGCAGAGCCAGATAACCAGCCCCATAACGGCATCGATCGGCTCGCTCCAGCTGGATACCATCAATCCCGAGACGTCGAAGGTAGTCAGCCTGTTCGAGGTGCTAAATGTAAGCGCTTCGGTGTTCGCTGCCGAGCAGAAGGAGGAGAACAAGTCCAGCGCCGGCATAGGCCTGCTGCTCGGAAACCAGGGCGGAGGGCTTACGCTAGACTACAAGATGACCGGCAGCAAGGACGACGACTCCAACATGAAAGACCTCATAGCCACCACAGGCGTGGGGGTCAAGTACCAGATAAGCAGCATAGTGCCGCTTAAGAGCGTGGATGACAGCCTTACGATCAAGGCCGGCTACAATATCGAAAGCAGCGACCTTAAGACGGCGGCCCTGGAAGGCATAGAGCTCCAGGCGTCGGCCTCCCTCGGGATATACTACAAGCTGCTTTTAGGCGATTCGGCCTTCGTACAGGCGGGCTACCAGGTGGAACAGGTCAGGAACATAATAGCGTCCGGCGCCGTGTCCACCAAATCATGGCTATACGACGACAGCTCCCCTCTGAGCTGGATATTCAAGGGCTCGCTCAGGCTCAACAGCGACATAGGAGTGAAGCAGCTTGCGGGGATAGACTTGGGATACAAGTTCTACAAGGATGCGTCGATCATGGTAGGCTACCGCCTGATAGACTTCTCCGATTTCGACAAGATCGACCTCAAGGAGAACCTGACGGCCCTTGGGATCAGCATTAAGTTCTGATTGTTACGGAGCGTGAAGAGATGAAATACACAAGGACACTTACGGCAACCGCAATCGCGGTGATGCTGCTGGCATTGATTTTATCCGCACCCTGCCTTTCGGCGCCCCCACCGATGTCATCGACGGAGATGCTGACAACGCTGGAGAAGACCCTCTACGGGAATCCCGTGGAAGGGGCCATAATCCCCCGCGTAGCGGCCCTTGAGGCAGTGATCCTCGGCAAGGCCGGCGAGGGCACCCTTACCGAGAGGGTGAGCCGGCTGTGGGATCAGCTGGGAGGAGGAAGGGAAGGAGTACTCAGCCTGGACTACAAGATCAAGCTGGCTCAGTGGATAGTCAACGGCAAGATCAAGCAGGGCTCCCTCATGGAAAGGCTCGCTGCCCTAGAAGACGTCCTGTTCGGATACGTAAGCAAGGAGTCCCTGCCTGCCAGGATCGAGAGGATGGTAGAGATAACGACGGGCATAGACGGCGTCGATGCCGCATACGCCAAGCTAGCGGCCGGCACGGCCGTGAAGGTGGTCATAAGGACCGGCATGAAGTCCAGCTCGACGAGACCGGGCGACAAGGTGGTGCTTGAAGTCTCGGAAGACGTATACATCGGCGACCGGCTCGCGATACCGTCGGGCACGCAGTGGACGTCCGAGGCGGCAGATCCCACCAAATCCGGCAGGTACGACCTAAAGAACCTTCTGGAGCTGATACTGGAGCCGGTCCTTGCGATAGACGGCACACCGGTCAGGCTGTACGTCGATGATAATGCCGCTACGGCCACCCAGATTCTTACAGGCCTCCTTATATGCCAGGGGGATAGGCCCGAAAGGCTCGGGTTCTTCGCCCTGGGTACCGCCGTCGACAGGCTGTTGCCCGGCAGCAAGAACCTGGATATCATTAATGGGACGAAGATAATCCTTTCGGTGAGGGAGGATGTCTCCGTCGTATCGGCGAAGGTCAAATAGAAGGGCCCGAAGTCGGGGATGGACAAGAGGGCGTGCTTGGCACAGGAGGGGCTTATGTCGGATTACAAGCTGTTCACCAGCGAATCGGTGACCGAAGGGCATCCGGACAAGGTATGCGACAGGATATCGGATGCCATACTGGATGAGATATTGATCAAGTACGAGGGCGGCAAGGACAGGCTAAGGGCAAGGGCCGCCGTCGAGACCCTCGCCACGACCGGGATGGTACTTGTGGCGGGCGAGATAACCTGCGACGTGTATGTGGAGATTCCTGAAATCGTAAGGAACTCCGTGAAAGAGATAGGATACGATAGCCCGAGGCAGGGCTTCGACGGCAACACGTGCGCGGTGCTGACAGCGATCCACGAACAGTCGGAGAACATCGCGAGCGCCGTGAACCGCCCCAACCTCGCCGCCGGAGACCAGGGGATAATGTTCGGATACGCCACCGACGAGACGCCCGAGCTCATGCCGATGCCGATAATGGTATCCCACAGGCTCGCCGAAAGGCTCGCCAAAGTAAGGAAAACGGGCGAGCTGGCGTGGGTGAAGCCGGACGGCAAGACCCAGGTAACGGTCGAGTACGATGAAAAGGGAAGGCCGGTCGGCCTCGATACCATCGTGGTGTCAACGATGCACGAGGTGGGGATCGACCAGGATACCATAAAGCGCGATGTCTTCGAGAAGGTCATAAAGCCGGTGGCGGCCGATTACGGCTTCTTCTGCACAACGCTTCCGGACATGAGGTGCGAAATCGGAAAGAGCTTCGCAGCCCGTTTCGAAGGCTCGAAGGGGACCACTAACATATACATAAACCCCAGCGGCATGTTCCATTTCGGCGGCCCCAACGCCGACACTGGCCTTACCGGCAGGAAGATAATCGTCGACACATACGGCGGCATGGCCCCTCACGGCGGCGGCTGCTTCTCAGGCAAGGACGCGACCAAGGTGGACAGGTCCGGCAACTACACGGCGAGGTATGTGGCCAAGAACATCGTCGCGGCTGGGCTTGCGAAAAGGTGCGAGGTTGAGCTCGCGTACGCTATCGGGGTGGACCATCCGGTGGCGGTCAACGTGAACACGTTCGGCACAGGCAGGATCGGCGACGACAGGATAATGAGGCTCGTCAAGGAAGTCTTCGACCTGACACCGACGGGCATGATAGAGAAGTTCGGCCTGTTCGACGTAAGCCGCGAGGGCTTCAACTACAAGAGGCTTTCGAGCTACGGCCATTTCGGCCGCAAAGCGGAGCATGCTCCGTGGGAAGCCACGGACGCCGCGGAAAGGTTGAGATAAGGACGATGAGAGGCGGCCCGGCCTCGATGAGGGCGCCGGGCCGCCTTTTCGTTCCCGCGATGATGCCATGGAGAGGATAGAAGCGACAATCCAGCGGGTCACCTTCAGGAACGAGGAGAACCTGTTCACGGTCGTAAGGCTCAAAGTGGACGGGACGAAGGCGGAAGTGACCGCGACGGGCAAGTTCCCCACCGCCAAGGCGGGGCAGCTGGTCGTGCTCATGGGGGAATGGACCGTCCATCCGACCTACGGCAGGCAGCTTGCCGTGGCGGAGGTGGAGTACACCGAACCCAAGACCAAGAAGGGCATAGAGAAGTACCTGGCCTCTGGCATAATACCGGGCATCGGCCCGTCGAAGGCCAAGGCCATAGTGGAGCATTTCGGGACTGATGCGCTCGAGGTCCTTGACGAGGACCCATCCAGGCTGCTCGAGATAAAGGGCTTCGGGGACAAGATGGTCCGGAAGATCGCCAAAGGCCTCTTCGAGCACAAGGCCGTCGAGAGGATAATGGTCTTCCTCAGAGGGCACGGCGCTACGCAATCCGACGCGATAAAGATCTACAAGGCCTACGGCGAAAGGGCGATCGAGACCATAAAGGAGAACCCCTACAGACTCGCCGCTGAAATAAGGGGCATAGGATTCAAGAAGTCGGATGCGATAGCGTCGGAGCTGGGCTTCAGGAGCAACCACCCGTACAGGGTCATGTCCGGGGTGTCGCACTTCCTCATGGCCGATTCCGACGAGGGGCACTGCTATTCGGACCTGGACGAGTTCTCCTTGCGGGTGGCCGGGCAGCTTGGTGTGGATGAGAACGACGTGCGGAAGGCCGCGGTGTCGATGGACGGGGGAGAGGTGGCGCTCGAGGACGGGCACAGGCTGTTCTGGGCACCGCTGTGGTACGGCGAGCGCGGCGTGGCGAAGCTCATGTCCAAACTCACCGACACCGGGCTTTGGAAGCTGGAAGGTCCTGGCGAGGACGAGATGGCAGCCCTAGGCGCCGAGTGCGGCCTCGAGCTTGCTGACGCGCAGAAGGCCGCCGTGAGGGCCGCCATGTCCAACGGCGTGAGCATACTGACCGGTGGGCCGGGAACGGGCAAGACCACCACGATAAAGGCGATAATCGCGCTCTACGAGAGAAGAGGCTCCAAGGTCCTGCTTGCGGCGCCGACGGGAAGGGCTGCCAAGCGCATGAGCGAGGCTACCGGCAAACCGGCGATGACCATACACAGGCTGCTCGAATTCCAGCCAAGGGAGGACGGCTGGCGGTTCGCAAAGGACGAGAACAACACCATAAAGTGCGACGCGCTCATAGTCGACGAGATGTCCATGGTGGACATAATGCTGATGTACAGCCTCCTTAAGGCGGTGAAGCCGGGCACGGTGCTCGTGCTGGTAGGTGACGTGGACCAGCTGCCTTCCGTGGGCCCCGGCAACGTGCTGAGGGACCTCATAGATTCCAAGACCATAGCCACCACCGAGCTTACGGAGATATTCAGGCAGGACAGCCAGAGCGGTATAGTGACCAACGCGCACAGGATCAACGAGGGGGAATTCCCTGAGCTCTGGGGCAAGGAGGACTTCAGGTTCGTCCAGAAGGAGGAGCCGGCCGAAGTCGCCTCGGCCATAATCGACCTCGCATGCCGCATACTCCCCTACAAGCTGGGCTTTGACCCCGTATCGCAGATACAGGTCCTCTCCCCCATGAGGAAGGGCACCGCCGGCGTCGAGAACCTGAATTTGCTGCTGAGGGAGAAGCTCAATCCGCAAAGGAAGGAAAGGCCGGAGCTCAAGTACGGCTTCACGAGCTTCAGGCGCGGCGATAAGGTTATGCAGACCAGCAACAACTACGACAAGCTGGTCTGGAACGGCGACATGGGCATCGTGACGTATGTGGACGCCGAAGAAGCGGAGCTTGTGGTAAGTTTCCCCGACCCCGAAGGCGACAGGTCCGTGAAATATGCCCAACAGGAGCTTGACCAGCTGGAACTGGCATTTTGCATCTCCATACACAAGAGCCAGGGAAGCGAGTACCAGGCGGTGGTCATGCCCATCACGACCTCGCACTACATGATGCTGAGGCGAAACCTCGTTTATACGGGCATAACAAGGGCTAGGTCATATGTAGCGATCGTAGGTACCAAGAAGGCAATGGCCATAGCCATAAGGAACGCGAGCGTCGCCGAACGGCGCACAAGGCTTGCCCACAGGCTTCGCGAAGGGGACCCGGAAGGAGTATAAAAGGGCTAGTTTGCAGGCAATAAGATATTCTGCATAGAACACGGCATCAGAGGTGATCGCCGTGTTCTTCTTCATCTATCACATAGAGAAAGGCCGGGAGAAAAGCCCCGGCTTAGGGATGAGCCCGTGCCCCGAGTACGACCTCGCCTTGGCCCTGGAGGAGGGGCCCGTCTCGATGCACGTGATATCGCCACCGCTAAGGCTCGCCCAGGCCTTCAGGGCCCTCGAGGACGTAAAGGGACGCGCCCCCGGGGACCTAAGAGGCTCTTTCAACAGCATATCAAGGAGCGTCTCCGTCTACGGCGCCGGGGCGAGGATGCCATCGGGGCCGGTCAGGGTGGACCCGGCCGCCGCCTCTTTGAAGGAAGAGGCGGAAAGGGCTGCGGTACTGTTGGAGCCGCGTATCAGGGGAAGGATCCTAAGGTACGAGGAGGCCCGCTCTTCGATGGAACCCTGCGGGCCCTCCATGGTCGCGATGGCCGCCCAGCGCCTGGTCCTAAGATCGGGGATGTCGCTGATGCCGGGCATAGCCTACAGGGGCTACGGAGGACGCGTGTGCTCAAGGTGCGGCGCCACCGCCGGTTTCGTCATATCGGACTGCCTTTGCTGCGGATCTTCCGGATGCCTTGTGTGCGGCGAGTGCTCATCGATGGGGACCGTGAGGGAATGCGAGCCTCTATATGCCCTTCCCGCGACCGCGGAGAAGAAGGGAACGGGGCGCGTACACGGCCCGATACTCAGGTATGAGCTGACGCCGGCACAGAAGAGGGCGTCAGGGAAGTTAAGGGACTGGTACCTGGAAGGCTTGGGGGACGAGGCGCTCGTATGGGCGGTCTGCGGGGCCGGAAAGACCGAGGTCAGCTTCGCGGCAATGGCCGAGGCCCTGAACAGGGGGGAGAAGGTGCTCTACGCCGCGCCGAGGAGGGACGTCGTGGCGGAGATAGGCGAAAGGATCCAGAGCGCCTTCCCCGGGGCCTCCTGTTCATCGTACTACTCCGGCAGCGCGGCAAGGAGCGGGAAGCTCACCGATATAACCGTCGCGACCACGCACCAGGCGCTCAGGTTCTACCGCTGCTTCGACCTTACCGTGCTCGACGAGGTGGACGCATTCCCGTACCAAGGCTCGAGGATGCTGGAGCACGCAGTTAGGAGGGCAAGGTTTGAGAACGGCAAGACGATCTTCATGTCGGCGACGCCTTCAAGGCGGCTGATGGAGGATTCAAGGAACGGGCGGATACTGACCGCGAGGATATCGGCGAGGTACCACGGCCATCCGCTTCCCGTGCCGGAGGTGGCGGCCATAGGGCCGATTTCGAGCGGGATGATATCCAAAGACAAGGCGGTGCCTCCTCCCGGCCTGCTGGATGCCGTGAAGGAAAGCCTTGCGGCAGGGCACAAGCATTTCGTGTTCGTACCCAGGAAAGCGGCGGCGGAGTCCGTGTCGAGGACGATCTCGGGCGCTCTCGAAAGCACCGACGAGCATAGGCCCAACGTCGGCTGGTCCCACTCGTCGGATCCGGACCGCGAACAGAAGAGGAGGGCCTTCACCGCCGGGGGGATGGACGTGCTGGTATGCACCTCGATAATGGAAAGGGGCGTCACGGTCCCGGGATGCGACGTCACCGTGCTCGGTGCCGACAAGGATTCTGTGTTCGACTACAGGTCTCTGGTGCAGATGGCAGGAAGGGCGGGGCGCCAGAAGGCTCGCCCGACGGGCAGGGTCACGTTCGTGTGCGAAAAACCAAACGCGGATATCAAGCAGGCGATCGAGATAATCAACGAGATGAACGACGACGCCATGAGGAACGGATTCCTGCTGAAGGAGGCTACCGAAGCTGATGATGGCAAAAAGGATGGGTAGGGCCGCCCAGAAGGTCCTCGACGCCGCGTTCCCCGAGCCGCACCGCTGCTTGCACTGCAAGAAGGAGCTTACAAAGCAGGCGCCAGGCCTTAGGTTGTGCCACGCCTGTTCTTCCGTACTCGCTGCGGCCGTTGTCTTCGAAAGGAGGCCCTCCGACGGCAGGACCGGACCGGGCTCCATCGACACGAAAGGGCCCGTGTACACCTCCGTCCGCCTCGACCCCGGCGCGGCTGGCCTGATAGAAGGGTTGCTTGTGCAAGGCAAGCTAGGCCTTGCGGCGCTTTCGAAGGCGATCGCCCATGCGATACCTTTGGCAGAGTACCTCGGCGTGGATTCCGTGTACCTAGCACAGGCTACATCCGAAAATTGCAGGGACTTCTCGCCGTACGCCCTGGGAAGGGCCCTGGCCGGCGCTTTCGGCTGCAGGTACATGGGAAACGTTCCGTCTGCCGACGGCTCGTGGCAGGACACGTCGATCTCGAGGTATTCGGGAAGAAGCAAGGGTAAAAAACGCGTCTCGTCATACCCCGTCCTCATCCATCCTGCGGGAGGAGGCCATGAAGCTGCGCTGGACAAGCTCACGGCGCGAGGCGCCATTAAAGTCATGACGGTGGAAATATGGAGGTACCATGATGAGCAGCAAGGAGTATAATTATCTAGCCGCAACTTAGCACAGAGGAGAGATTGCCATAGCACTGCTTGTCGCATTGTCACTTGCCGTAGTCGTCGTGCTCATAAGGCTCAGGCTGCCCAACGGTCTCGCCATGTCGGCGGGGGCCTTGGTGATGGCCTTCGCCTCCGGTATGGGCATAGCCGGCATAACGAGGACCGCATGGAATACCCTGAAGTCGTTGCAGACAGTCAGCATCCTGGGCACGATGCTCCTCGTCATGGCGCTAGAGAGCCTAATGACGAAGTACGGGCTGATAGACCGCCTGATCGCCTCTTTGGGAAAGCTCATCCCGGACAAGAGGGCCCACATGGTCATACTACCGGCCTTCATGGGCCTCCTGCCTTCGGCCGGAGGCGCCCTGCTATCCTGCCCGATGGTCGACAAGGCGTCGGACGGTTCGGGGATGAGCCCGGAGAAGAAGGCGTTTACCAATTTCTGGTTCAGGCACATAATGGAGTTCATTGCGCCGGTCTATACGGCGCTCATCATCCTGACGCAGCTTACCGGGCTGCCGATGGCATCGGTGTTAAGATCCCTCCTGCCCATGGCCGCAATAGCTACGTTGGCAGGCCTTCCTGTGTCCTTTACGAAGGCGAGGAAGGCGGAGCCCGCCGCCGTAACGGGCAAGGCGCGCCCTGCCGGCGCCGTGAAGGACCTGGCGCTGTCGTTTGCTCCTATAGTCGTGGTGCTCGTCCTCGTGATAGCCTTCGGCCTTTCCCCGATGGTAGCGCTGGTACCCGTAATCCTGGCCCTGGCCGCGATATTCCGCCCGTCCGGCAAGGACCTGAGGGAGATGGCGGTAAAGGTGCTAAACCCGGGGATCATAACCATGGTGCTGGGGATAATGTTCTACAAAGAGACGCTCTCGGCCTCGGGCGGCATAGCCGCGCTGGCGGAGGCGTTCACGAGCCTGGGGCTTCCCGTGCGAGCGATGATAGTCGCTCTGCCGTTCAGCGTGGGGCTTCTTACGGGGATGTCCTCGGTGACGATGGCGCTGGCGCTTCCCATACTCATATCCATGTATGGGCAGGGCGCGATGACACCGCACGTGGCGGCGCTCGCCTACGTGGGATGCAACATGGGCATGAACCTTACGCCAACGCACCTATGCTTGGTGCTCACGGTCGGATACTTCAAGGTCGACCTGGTCAAGGTGATAGGCATGATATTCGTCCCTGCCATGGTGACGCTTGCGGCGGCCCTGCTCATACTGGCCTGACCGGGCGGAACCCGGGCGCTTGGAGGGCCGTTGTAGTAAGTAGGTGGGCCTAGAACTAAGAAGGCGCGATGCCCCAAGACCAAAACCGTCGTCGGAGCCATGTCTTAAGTACTTATCGCAACAAGGGCCAAGAAAGTGGATAATGATTATAAGGGCGGCCCTTACGGAAGCAAGAAGGAATTTGAAGCACCGGGGTTGAAACGGTAAGTACGGCAACGACCGGCATAATACTGAAAGGAGCTGGTCAGATGGACATCATTTTCAAGAGCAGGAATTTCGAGATCACAGACGCGCTTAAAGCCTACACCGAGAAGAAGCTGGCAAGACTCATGAAGTACTTCGAGCCCGAGAAGATGGAAGCCCAGGTCATGATGAGCATGCAAAGGGGCATCCACACGCTCGAAGTGACGATCAATGTCCGCGGCCTGCTGCTTAGGTGCGAGGAGAAGACCGGCGACATGTACGCTTCCATCGACGGTGCGGCCGACAAGCTCGAAAGGCAGATCCACAAGTTCAAGACCAGGATCAACAGGAAGATCAGGGAGATCCACGGCCAGGTGGCAGCGCCCGCTGCCCCGGGACCAGGCGAGGAGCCGGAACCGGTCATAGTGAAGACGAAGAGGTTCGAGTTCAAGCCCATGACCTCAGAGGAGGCCGTCATGCAGATGGACCTTCTCGGACACGATTTCTTCGTGTTCACCAATACCGACAACAAAGGACATGTGTGCGTAGTGTATCGTCGCAAGGACGGAAACTACGGACTGATAGAGCCCGAACAGTGAATGGGCATACCAGACATGGATGGGCTTCCGTAAGGGAGCCCATCCGCTTTTTGCAGTGACGGGAAGAGGTGCCGCAAAGGATGCTTAGCATGGTGGTTTTCGAAGGCGGGCGTCCCGCCGGGGATGTGGACGGCTGGCTTTCTGAAGTCAGGGGTAAGATGGCGGCCGAGCTCGCCCTTAAGGGGCTGGGCTGCGGCGCTTTCTCCGAGGTGCTGCTGGTCGGCGACAGGCGAATCGAGGCCGACTCGAGGGTCAGGAAGGTGGATTCCTCCCACTACAGGCCCTTCCATTTCGGAAAAGCCCTTTCGAGGGTCCTAAAGGAGAAAGCAATAGGCGGCTTCTGCTATTTCTCCGGCGGTTCGGCATCGCTCTATACGGAAGCAGACCTTGCCAAGCTAGCCATCACAGTGGAGAAGGCGCAAGGTGGCATAGTGGCCAACAACGCTTATTCGGCCGACTTCTTCGGTTGCTCGACGAACGCCCCCTTCATGACGGAAGACCTGCCCGATCAGGACAACTGCCTGCCCATATACCTCGCGGACAGGGGAAGGGCGAAGACCGTGCCCCTGCCGTACTCGCCCGAGGCGAGCTTCGACGTCGATACGCCTACCGATGCCATAATCCTCTCGATGAGCGGCAGGTGCGGCGACGTGATAGAGAAGGCCGTGCTCAAAGGGCCCCCGGGCCTTCCGGAGGGAAGGTTCAGGCATTGCGTCCGCAGGATAAGGCGCACAAGGGAGCTGATGCACAGGGAATTCTCCGACATAACGCTCATGGGAAGGGTCGGACCTGCCGCCGTCATCGAGCTCAACAGGTTGACCAGGTGCAGGTACAGGCTGTTCTCCGAGGAAAGGGGCATGAGATCCTTCGGCAGGGACGAAGAAGGCACGGCGCGCACTTTCATCGCAGGTATGATGAAGCTGATGGGCGTCAAAGAGGCCCTCGAGTTCATGATGTCCCAGACCGAATGCCTGCTGTTCGACGACAGGGTGCTTTTCGCCGCGGCGGGGCTGAAGCCAAGGGCCGAGGATAGGTACCTGTGCGACCTAATGGCGTGGGAGCTGCTGCCCGAAGGGATGCTAAGGGATCTTGCGAAGGCGGCCTTCGAGGTCGAAGGCGTGTGCCTGGGAGGCCACAGCCTGGTGAATTCGGGGGCCGTGGTGCTCGCAGGACAGGCCTGATGCTGTGGTACAATAATATAGTTAGACATTATTGGGAGTGTTGTGATTGTTCGGATTCCTAAAGAAGGCGTTCGACCCTACCAAGAAGGAACTTGCGGCCCTGGCGGAGACCGCCTCGAAGGTGCTGCAGAAAGAACAGCAGATGAAGGGCCTGACCGACGAGCAGCTTGCGGCCCTTACACCTGCTTTCAGACTGAGGCTCGAAAACGGCGAGAGCCTCGACCGGCTGCTGCCGGAAGCGTTCGCGGCCGTCCGCGAGGCCTCGGTCAGGACACTGGGCCTCAGGCACTACGACGTGCAGGTCATGGGGGCCGTGGCCCTTCACAGCGGGCGCATAGCGGAGATGAAGACCGGCGAGGGCAAGACGCTCGCCGCAACCATGCCCGTATACCTGAACGCGCTCACCGGAAAGGGCGTACATGTGGTCACCGTGAACGACTACCTGGCCAACAGGGACTCGGAATGGATGGGCCCCGTCTACAAGGCTCTGGGCCTTACCGTCGGCGTCATACTCCACGACCAGACCCCCACCGAGCGTCGGGAGCAGTACATGTGCGACGTGACCTACGGCACGAACAACGAGTTCGGCTTCGACTACCTGAGGGACAACATGGTGACGTCCATGGAGAACAGGGTCCAGAGGAAACCCCACTACGCCATAGTGGACGAGGTCGACTCCATACTCATTGACGAGGCCAGGACCCCCCTCATCATATCCGGCCAGGCAGAGGATTCCGGCCCCACGTACGCGACATTCGCGAAGGTCGCACAACTACTAGAGCCCGACGTCGACTACACTGTCGACGAGAAGGCGAGGACGGTCGCGATAAACGAGCCTGGCATAGACAAGATTGAAAGAAGGATCAACGTAGACAACCTCTACGACGAGGCCAACATAGAGCTCATGCACCACGCCCAGGCGGCGCTTAAGGCAAGGGCGCTGTTCAAGCGCGACCGCGACTACATAGTAACCCCCGACGGGCAGGTCGTGATAGTGGACGAGTTCACCGGCCGCCTCATGCACGGGCGCCGCTACTCGGACGGCATACACCAGGCGATAGAGGCCAAGGAGGGCGTCAAGGTGCAGGAGGAGCACCGTACCATGGCGACCATCACCTTCCAGAACTACTTCAGGATGTACGAGAAGCTCGCCGGCATGACCGGCACCGCCAAGACCGAGGAGGACGAGTTCAGGAGCATCTACGGCCTGGACGTCATCGAGATACCGACGGCCAAGCCCATGATAAGGCTGGACAACCCCGACGCGGTGTTCAAGGGCCAGAAGGCGAAGTACGAGAACATCCTTGCGGACATAGAGGACTGCTACAAGAGGGGCCAGCCCGTGCTGGTCGGCACGGTCAGCATAGACAAGAACGAGGCCCTCTCAGAGATGCTAAGGCGCAGGGGCATTAAGCACCAGGTGCTCAACGCCAAGTACCACGAGAAGGAAGCCGAGATAATAAAGCTCGCCGGCCAGAAGGGCGCGGTGACGATCGCAACGAACATGGCAGGGCGCGGAACCGACATAGTCCTCGGTGAAGGGGTGGCCGCCCTTGGCGGCCTTCATGTGATAGGGACCGAAAGGCACGAGAGCAGGCGCATCGACAACCAGCTGAGGGGCCGTTCCGGCCGCCAGGGCGACCCGGGCTCGTCGAGGTTCTTCGTCGCGATGGACGACGACCTGATGAGGCTCTTCGGCGGCGAGAACATAGGCAAGATCCTCGGCATCATAGGCTGGAACGAGGGCGAGGCTATAGAGCACCCCCAGCTTTCAAGGCAGATCGAGGCGGCCCAGAAGAGGGTGGAATCAAGGCACTTCGACATGAGGAAGCACCTTCTGCAGTACGACGACGTGATGAACAAGCAGAGGGAGGCCATCTACTCTCAAAGGGACGTCATACTCCGCGGCGAGGACATCAAGGAGCGCTCGGTGGAACTTTGCAAGAAGACGGCCGAAGGACTCGCCAGGGCGTTCGCCGACGAGAAGGGCCATCCCGAGGAGTGGGACGTAGAAGGGCTTTCCGAGCAGCTCACCCAGCTTGTCGGCCGCCGCATAACGGCCGACGGGCTCAAGGCCGTAGACTGGAAGGGGCTCATCGGCGGCATAGACGCCGCGATAGCCGATTCCTACGAGCAAAGGGAGCTCACCGTGGGAGCAGAGCGCATGAGGGCCCTTGAGAGGGCGATAATGCTCTACCTCATCGACAACAAGTGGGTGGACCACCTGTCGAACATAGAGCTGCTGAAGGAGGGCATCGGCCTTAGGGCCTACGGGCAGAAGGACCCCCTCATCGAATACCGCAAGGAATCGTTCAACATGTTCAACGACATGCTACAGTCCATAGGCGAGGATTTCATAAAGCTGGTCATGAGGGTGCGCTTCCGCGAGGAGGGCGAGGAGGCGAAGCCTCCCGTGAAGTCCGTCTTCAGGAACGTCGCCACGAACAGGTCCCAGGAGGGGCCCAAGGAGCCGGCCAAGGCGAAGGACAAGATCGGAAGGAACGACCCGTGCCCCTGCGGAAGCGGGAAGAAATACAAGAAATGCTGCGGGATGGGCAAGTAGCCCGTAAGGAGAGGTAGATAACCATATGAGGGCAGAGCTGGCTACACCTATAGAGGAGCTCACAGAACACATAGAGCGCATGCGCTCCTACATGCTGATAGACGAGAAGCTCAAGAAACTGGATGATCTCCACAGCCAGGCCGCGGCGCCGGACCTCTGGGACGACCGCGAGGCGGCGCAGAAGCTCATGCAGAAGATCGCGTCCACGGAAGGGCCCATCGAGAAGTACGGTTCCTTCAAATCCAAGCTCGAGGACATCGTGACCCTCGCCGGAATGGCCGACGAGGAGGACGACCTTGAGGCCGTCGAGGAGAGCCTGCAGATGATAGCCGCCCTCAAGAAGGAAGTGGAGCACGCCGAGATGGCCACCATGCTCTCCGGCGAGTACGACAGCGGCGATGCCATCGTCTCCATACATCCCGGCGCGGGGGGCACCGAGAGCAACGACTGGGCCCAGATGCTGTTCAGGATGTACACCAGGTGGGCGGAGACGAGCGGCTTCGGAGTAGAGGTGGCCGACTACCAGCCCGGCGACGAAGCGGGGCTTAAGAGCGCCACCTTCTTCGTGAAGGGAGAAAACGCCTACGGCTACCTGAGATCCGAGAAGGGGGTACACAGGCTTGTGAGGATATCCCCGTTCGACGCCTCGGCAAGGAGGCACACGTCGTTCGTCTCGGTCGACGTGCTGCCCGAGATAAAAGACGCCGAAGTCGAGATCAACCCCGAGGACTTGAAGATAGACACCTACAGGAGCGGCGGTGCGGGCGGCCAGCACGTGAACAAGACCGAGAGCGCGATAAGGATAACCCACATCCCCTCGGGCATCATAGTATCCTGCCAGAACGAGCGGTCCCAGTACAACAACAAGGAAGTCGCGATGAGGATACTTAAGGCCAAGCTGGTGCAGAAGCAGCGCGAGGAGCAGGAGCGCAAGATCGCCGAGATGCGCGGCGAGCACATGGAGATCGCATGGGGAAGCCAGATCAGGTCCTATGTGTTCCAGCCTTACACCATGGTCAAGGACCACAGGACCGGCTGGGAGACCGGTGACATAGGCTCGGTGATGGACGGGGAGCTCGACGAGCTCATCGACGCTTATCTGAGGATGAAGGTGGCGGACTCGCAGAAGTCCTAGCCTGTCGGAGGTGTAGGGATGTCGAAGAAGTGCCAGACATACGCGACGCTGGCCGCCGTAGCCATGGTGGCGGTCGCCGCGCTGTTTTCCGTGTACGCGGCCGGCGACAGGAACAAGCGCGAGGCATCTTACCGCACGGTGGAGATATGCCTGGATTACGATGACTTCTCGGGCCTTGCGGTGCAGTGGCCCGAAGGAGCCGAAAGCTACTGGCACGCCCTCAAGTCGAAGGGCGCGACGTCTGTCGCGGTTTCAGAGCTTAGCGTAGGCTGGCTGGAGGATGCCGGCTATCTCGTCATAGCGCAGCTTCCCCCGGACGGCCCAAACGCAAGGCACCTGATGAAGCCGCAGAACACCGAAACCGCGAAGGTCCTCGCAAAAAGGCTCGCCGAAAGGCTGTTCGGTATGGTAAGGCCAGTGGCCGACGGCTACGAGGTTACCGGGGTGTCCTACGAGACATTAAGGTCCATCAACATAGGCCCCAACGATTTTGCGATAAAGCAGGTGAAGCTCGCGGGGCTAGGCGTCGTCCTGAGGCTTTCTAGTTTCGCGGGATTCGACGGCGGCTGGATCGAGGCAATATCCGACATCATAGAAGACGACATGCCGGTTATATTCACCGAAAAGCAAGTCGGAGGCTTCCCCAACAGGCTCGAGGACGCGGCGCTGGCCCTGGAGGCCGAAGGGGCCGTGGTCGGGCAGGTGGAATTCGCAGGCCAGCTGGGCATGGATGTACTGGCGGACCTGATGGTCCCCAATGTGGTCAGGGTCCACAGCATAACGCCAGAGGAGCTAGCCAAGGGCATGCCCGAAGAGGTCGCCGTCGAGCGGTTCGCGAGGGCCGTGCGGGAAAGGTCGATGAGGCTTATGTACATAAGGCCGTACAGGTTCTCCGGCCCGGATACGGACCCTGCGGGATACAACCTCGGCTATGTCGCCGACATCTCCCGGAGCGTGCGCGATTCTGGCTTTTCGCTAGGCAGGCCCGCGGCGCCCAGGACGGGATTCCCCTGGGATCTCAGGCTAATGCTCGCGCTAGTCGCGCTGGGTAGCTCGGCAGCCGCCTTCCTCGTCATTGCACAGCTGCTCGGATACAAGCCTGCCGTATGGCTTTCAGGCCTCATGGTCGCGGGCCTTGCCGCGGCCGGGATAGCGCTTCCGTATGCGGTCGGGCGCGCCTTGATACCCTTTGCGGCGTCTGTCGCGATGCCCTGCCTGGGCGCGTCGGCATGGCTTGGGATTATGCGGTCGAACAGGCCTTACGGTTTCGGCAAAACGGTGCTGGGCTGGGCTGTGGCATCGGTGATCAGCGTAGCGGGAGGCCTCATGCTCGCCGCTCCCGTTGCGGATACTGCCCACATGCTCGGAGTCGGCGTATTCTCGGGCATCAAGCTGGCCCAGGTGCTTCCCTTGTGCTTCGCCCTCGCCGCCTTCTGGGCGATCGCGCCAGGACGAAAGGGCAGGTCGGACCTCAAGGGCCTGGCGGACGACGCCGCAAGGCTCGGCATGGAGCCCATAAGATGGTGGCAGGCCGCGGTCGTTGGCCTAATAGGCGCGATCGGGCTGTACATGGTCATAAGGTCGGGCAACTCCAGCCCCGCGCTGGTGTCCGGCTTCGAGGCCGGCATAAGGAAAATGTTGGAAAAGGTTCTCGTATTCAGGCCGAGGAGCAAGGAGGTATTCATCGGACACCCCGCGCTTCTGCTGGCCGGTGCGCTCATGGCCTACGAAGGCGCAAGGCCGTTCGCCATGGCCGCCTTCGTGCTTGGCATGGTGGCCCAGGTATCTATGGTCAACACGTTCATGCACCTTCACACCCCCGTTGCGGCGACTTTGACAAGGACGGGGCTCGGCATCGCGCTAGGCCTTATCCTGGGCCTTTTAGCCGTATGGGCGCTAAAATGCGCCGTAGCTTTCGACCGAAGGCGTAGGCAGGCGAGATGAGAGTCGGAAGGATCGCGATGAACGGCTACTACGGTATGGGCAACTCCGGCGACGAGGCCGTGCTCGCATGCGCGTTGGACGGCATCAGGAGAGAAAGGCCGGACGCTTCGATAACGGTGCTGTCGGGGGATCCCGAGTACACGTCGAGTACGTACAATGTGCGCTCTGTCCGAAGGAAGAGCCTCGCTGCCATATCGGCGATCGGCTCGTCAGACCTGTACGTTTCGGGCGGAGGCAGCCTCCTGCAGGATGCGACCTCGGCGGCGTCAGCGCTGTACTACGCCGCGCTGATGTTCACAGCCCGGCTCCTCGGCAGGCGCTATGCCATATACGCAAACGGCGTGGGGCCGTTGAGGAGAGGCTGGGTGAAGTGGCTCGTAAGGGCCGCCGTGCAGGGAGCTTCCAGCGTGAGCGTAAGGGATTCCGGCTCGATGAGGCTCCTTGAGCAGATCGGCGTGACGCGCGGCGACATCCTCCTTACGGCTGACCCCGTGTTCGGGATTATCCCGGCAGAAGCGGACGACGTAATACACGCGGTGGAAGACGCCGCCGGAGCGGGGGCCGCACAGGAGCTGAAGAAGGCCTGGGGCAGGATAGCCATAGTCTCCCTCAGGCAATGGCCCGGCCTTGACGACGGCATCGGCGCTTTGGGCGGCATGCTGGACGCCCTGAGGCAGAGGGGCTACGTCCCTATAGGCCTCGCCTTCCAGCCGGAGGAGGACAGGGCACCCCTCGAGCTGGCAGCCAAGGCGTCATCGCACGGCATGACGGTGATACCCTGCGATTTCCACCCTTCCATAACCGCCGGCATATTCCGCATGTCCGAAGTCACTCTGGGCATGAGGCTGCACAGCCTGATCATGTCGGCCGCGGCAACTGTCCCTGCGCTGGGGATAAGCTACGACCCGAAGGTGGACGCCCTGTTCGACATGCTACCGCTGGGTTCTAGCGTGAAGGTGGAAGAGCTGATGGACGACGGGGAGGAGAAGCTAGTGGAGCTTCTCGAAGGGCTCGCAGAGCACAGGGCGAGGCTTAAGGCGACACTTCCTCCGGTCGTGGAAAGGATAACGGGCGCCGTCGGACACATGATCAAGAAGGCGGAGGAAGGCAGATGAGCAAGGAAAGGGCGAGCCTCTTCGGGCTCGGTGTGGATACCGTCGGCATGGAAGAGGCCGTATGCCGCGCGATGGAACTCGTAGGGGGCAAGGGCGGCTATGTGGTGACGCTAAACCCGGAGATGTGCATGAGGGCGCTCGACGACGAGAAGTTCGCCGGCACGGTAAGAGGCGCGGCCCTTGTGGTGCCTGACGGCATAGGCACGGTCTGGGCGCTGGGGAGGCTCGGTTTCAAGGACGTACCTAAAGTACCGGGCATAGAGCTCGCCGAAGCTGTCGCCGCAAGGTGTGCCGCAAACGGCACGGGCGTCTACCTACTGGGGGCGAAACCAGGAGTGGCCGAAAGGGCCGCGGCCTATCTCGTCTTGAAGTACAAGGGGCTCAAGGTAATCGGGGTGAAGGACGGCTATTACGCCAAGGGCGACGAGAGGAGGACCGCCCAGGAGGTGGCCAACTCCGGCGCCGGGGTCGTGTTCGTAGCCATGGGCGCAGGCAGGCAGGAATCATTCATGGAGCTGGCCTGCTCTTTGAGGGACGGGATCGCGATGATAGGAATCGGCGGCAGCTTCGACGTGTTCGCGGGGGACGTGAGAAGGGCCCCCGACATGGTGAGGAAGCTCGGCATGGAGTGGCTGTACAGGGGTCTCTCGCAGCCTTCGAGGCTGAAGAGGCTGGCAAGGCTTCCGGCGTTCGCGCTTACGGTGCTGATGCGACCGGACCTTGCGAGGAACGGAAGGAACAGATGACACCGGAGGTGGATTAGCATATGTCCCTTACGATAGACGAGAAGGCGCTGGTAGAGGAAAAGGCGAAGCTCTTGAGGAAGGACGTGCTGAGGATGGTCGCGTCGGCGGAATCGGGGCACCCGGGCGGCTCCCTTTCCTGCGCCGACATAATGGCCGTGCTCTATTTCAGAGAGATGAGGATAGACCCGGAGAATCCGAAGGATCCCGACAGGGACCGTTTCGTGATGTCGAAGGGGCACGCCTCACCCGTGCTTTACGCTGCGCTCGCAGAAAGGGGCTTCTTCCCCGTGGAGGAGCTCATGAGCTTCAGGAAGATAGATTCTAGGCTGCAGGGGCACCCCTCGATGAAGGCTCTGCCGTTCGTGGAGATCTCGACGGGCTCCCTAGGCCAGGGGATATCTGCAGCCAACGGCATGGCCATCGCGGCCAAGATGGACGAAAGGCCAGTCAGGGTCTACGTGATGATAGGCGACGGGGAGATGCAGGAGGGCGAGCTGTGGGAGGCGGCGATGACCGCGGTCCACAGGAAGCTGGACAACCTGGTAGCCATCCTGGACTACAACGGCCTGCAGATCGACGGCAGCATAGAGGAGGTCAAGTCCCTGACCGGGATACCCGGAAGGTTCAGGGCCTTCGGCTGGCATGTCATCGAGATCGACGGGCACGACCCGTACGCGATCGCCGGGGCTTTCGACGAGGCGAGGACCGTAAAAGGAAGGCCGAGCATGGTCATAGCGAGGACTGTCAAGGGCAAGGGCGTCTCGTTCATGGAAGGCGAGGCTGGCTGGCACGGCAAGGCCCCCAAGCCCGAACAGCTGGAGCAGGCGCTAAGGGAGCTGGACGGAGGGGGGGCATAGAGCATGGCCGAGATGATAGCGACGCGCCAGGCCTACGGGAGGGCGCTTGAGGAGATGGGCGCAAGATACGACGACATGGTGGTCATGGACGCCGACCTTTCGAAGTCGACCATGACCGCGGGCTTTGCTGCGAAGTTCCCCGAAAGGTTCGTCCAGATGGGAATCGCCGAGCAGGACATGATGGCCACAGCCGCGGGGATTGCGACGATGGGCAAGAAGGTGTTCGCGTCGACTTTCGCCGTATTCGCTGCCGGCAGGGCCTACGACCAGGTGAGGAACTCGATCGCGTACGGCTCGCTGGACGTGAAGGTGTGCGCCACCCACGCCGGCCTTTCGGTCGGGGAGGACGGGGCGTCCCACCAGATGCTGGAGGACATCGCGCTGATGAGGGTGCTTCCCAACATGAGCGTGCTGTGCCCTTCCGATGCGACATCGGCCCGGTGGGCCGTAGAGGCCGCATACGCCCACAAGGGGCCGGTCTACGTGAGGTTGGGCAGGGCTGCCGTGCCAATCTACCATCCGGAGGGCACGGCCTTCAGGATGGGCGGTTCGATACGCATGGCGGAAGGGGAGGATGTGACCATAGCGGCGTGCGGCATGATGGTGGGCCCCGCGCTCGAAGCCGTCGGCATCCTGGCGGCCGAGGGCATATCGGCGGGCCTGATGGACATGTTCTCGATCAAGCCGCTCGACGAACGGGCCGTCCTGGAAGCTGCCAGGATCACCGGCGCTCTGGTCACGGCCGAGGAGCACAGCGTGATAGGAGGCCTCGGCGGTGCGGTATGCGAACTGCTATCGGGGGATCTTCCGGTGCCCGTCATAAGGGTGGGCGTAAAGGACGTGTTCGGAGAATCGGGCAAGCCCGGCCAGCTGATGGCGAAGTACGGCCTTGCGGCCGCCGACATAGCCGACGCCGCAAGGCGCGCTGTGGCAATGAAGAAGTACCCAGACCGACCACAGGAGGGATAGCGCATTGATCCAGCTCAAGGGCGTAGGCAAGATATTCAGCAACAACGTGGTCGCGCTAAGCGGTGTGGACCTCGAGATAAAAAGAGGGGACTTCGTGTTCCTGGTGGGACCTTCCGGCGCGGGGAAGTCCACTCTCCTGTCGCTTCTGTACAGGGGGGTGAAGCCCACCAGGGGGGACGTGGTCGTAAACGGTGTCGACGTGAAGACCTTAAGGCACCACGAGGTCTGCAGCTTCAGAAGGAAGCTCGGCGTAATATTCCAGGACTTCAAGCTGCTGCCCGACAGGAACGTGTACAGCAACGTCTCGTTCGCGCTCGAGGTCATCGAGGCGCCTCCCAAGGACCTGTCAAGGAGGGTCGGCAAGGCGCTGGACCTGGTGGGCCTGACCACGAAGGCCAAGGCGAGGCCCAACCAGCTCTCCGGCGGCGAGCAGCAGAGGGTCGCCATCGCAAGGGCGATAGTGAACGACCCCATACTCGTCCTCGCCGACGAGCCGACGGGAAACCTCGACCCCGAGACGTCCCGCGACATAATGGAGCTCCTAAGCGACATCAACGAGCTGGGCTCCACGGTGGTGTGCGCCACGCACAACAAGTCGATAGTGGACGAGATGCGCCGCAGGGTCATAGAGATGGAGCACGGCAAGATAATCCGCGACGAGAGAAGGGGTGTGTACAGCTTTGAAGGCCCGTTCTATTAGGCTGATAGCCGGCCAGACGGCAAGGGGCCTGTTTCGGAACTTCGCGCTCATGGCCCTCGTCGTCGTCGCCGCTTGCATGTTCGTGCTCGGCTCCACGCTCGCCGTGGCGCTCAACATAACGAACATAGGCATCCAGCTGCAAAGGCAGGTGGAGATAAAGGCGTTCCTCATGGACGGGCTCAAGGATTACGCTGCGGTGGGAGCCAGGATAAAGGCCGTGCCAGGCGTAGCCGACGCGGTCTACGTCTCCAAGGAAGAGGCTCTGAAGCGCATGGCCGAGGACTATCCCGACTACAGGGAGGTCATAAAGGCGCTTCCCGACAACCCGCTTCCCGCGTCGTTCGACGTGAAGCTGTCAGACCCGAAGTCGGTGAAGGAGATAGCGGGCGCCGTGGGCGGCCTGGAGGGCGTCGAGGGAGTGAACTACGGCCAGAGCTACGTGGAAGGACTTTCCAGCGTGCTGCAGGTGCTGTGGTCGTTCACCGCCCTCATACTGGTGGCTATGGTGTTCGGCAGCTCAATAATCGTGAACAACACGATAGGTATAACCGTCACCGCAAGGCGCAACGAGATAGAGATAATGAAGCTCGTCGGGGCCTCCGACGGCTTCATAAGGGCGCCTTTCGTGCTGGAGGGCACGATCATAGGCTTCGTGGGAAGCCTCCTTGCCGGTGCCGGGATACTGGCGGGGTACGGATACGCCGCGCGCTGGGTCAAGGACATGGCGCCGTTCGTGCCCTTGGTGGACGCGACCTGGGCCAAGGCGGGGCTGCTGGCCGTCGTGCTGGCGTTGGGGGCCGTGCTTGGAGCAGGTGCCGGGAGGAACGCGACGAATAGGTACTTGAAGGATTGATGACCGGGATGCAAAAGGGCAAGGAAAGGTCGATAGCGGCTCTACTGGCGGCTTTGCTGCTGGCGCTGTGCTGCGCCTCGGGCGGCGCGTTTGCCGCCATGCAGACGGACACCGAGAAGACGCTCGAGCAGCTGCTCAAGGAGATCGACCAGACCAAGGTGACGGTCAACAAGTACAAGGCCGAGGAGAAGAACGCCCTCAAGGCCCTCCAGCAGGTGGAGGACGACCTCGAGAACACGAGGTACAGGATAACCAAGGCCGAGAAGGACCTCAAATACCTCCATGCGAGGCTTTCGGCGGTGGAAAAGGAGCTCACGGAAGCCGACAGGGCCCTTGAGGAATCGCAAAAGGACTACGAAAAGACGGTGAAGAACCTCAAGCAGAAGCTCGTCGCCATCTACAAGGCGGGAAGCCCCAAGTACATGGAGATGCTGTTCTCGTCGGCGAGCTTCTCCGAGTTCGTGGGCAAGGCGGACTACCTGAGGGCCATGGTCGAATACGACAAGGACACTTTGGACGTTCTTAAAGAGGAGCAGGCTGCCATAGCCGACAAGTCCGAGACCGCCGAGCGGAAGAAGAACGAGCTGGAGGCCACGAAGGCCGGCATATCCAAGCTGATGGCGCAGCTTTCGTCCGACGAGGAATCGCTTACGGCAAAGTACGGCGCCAGGGAGAAGTACCTCGCCCAGGTCCAGAAGGAGAAGGTCAAGTGGGAAAAGGAGCTGGCCGAGGAGGAGAAGCAGTCCAGGGAGCTCGAGGCGCTCATCAGGAGCAAGCAGTCGGGAAGGTCGTCCGCGGCGTCCAGCAAGTTCCTGGGGAGGATGCTCTGGCCCGTGAGCGGAAGGATCAGCTCCGAGTTCGGCTGGAGGATCCATCCGATATTCAAGGACCGCAGGTTCCACGCGGGAATGGACATAGCGGTGCCGACCGGCACACAGGTTAAGGCGGCGGCGGCCGGCAAGGTGCTGGACGCAAGGTACATAAGCGGATACGGCTACACGGTCATACTCGACCACGGGGACGGGATCACGACCCTGTACGGCCATAACTCCAAGCTGGACGTAAGGGCGGGCAGGGCCGTCAAGCAGGGGGATACGATATCCAGGGCCGGCTCCACCGGTTTTTCCACCGGCCCTCACGTGCACTTCGAGGTGCGCGAGGACGGGGTGGCGAAGGAACCGAGGGACTATCTGGTTAGGAAGTGAGCATTATGAAGTTTACCAACAGGACCGAGGGCAAGAGGCTGGGCCTCAGGATACTCAGCATACTGGTGATGCTGCTGGTGCTGGCCAGCACTGTCTACGTCATTGCGGCAGGACCTTCCGGCGAGCAGCAGGCGGCAAAGTACAAGGACGTGGTCGAGGCGTTCGAGACGCTGTTTCTGGTAAGGCAGAACTACTACAAGGCGGTCTCCACATCCGAGCTGATAAAGACCTACATCGCCGAGGGCAACGTGCAGGCCATGCTCGACAAGCTGCCCGACCCGTACGACACGTTCCTGCCCGCGGACAGGTACTCCAAGTTCAAGGAGGACACCGAGGGCACCTTCGAGGGCATAGGCATCCTCTTCGGGCTCAGGGACAACAAGATAACGATAATAAGCCCGATGGAGGGCACTCCTGCCTACAGGGCGGGGCTCCTGCCCGGCGATATCATTACCGCCGTCGACGGCGTGAGCGTTGAGGGCAGGACGACCGACGAGGTCTCCGGCATGATAAAGGGCAAGAAGGGCACCACGGTGGTGCTGAGCATAGAAAGGGGCGCCGCGCCGAAGAAGATGGAGGTCCCGATCGTAAGGGATACGATAGTGGACCAGCCCGTAAGGTCCTACATGCTCGACGACAGGGCCAAGATAGCCTACATAGAGCTGAGGAGCTTCACGTCCAGGCGCGCTGCCGCGCAGATGGAAGAGGCAATAAGGACGCTTAGGAGCAAGGGTGCCAAGGCAATCGTCCTCGACCTAAGGTACAACGGAGGCGGCCTGGTCGACATGGCCGTGGACATCGGCGGCCTGTTCGTGGGCAGGCAGGTGATCCTGTACACCCAGGGCAGGGACGGGATCAAGTACCCCGTCAACAGCACCGTATCTAAGCTGGTCGACGTGCCGGTGATCTGCCTGGTCAACGAATACTCCGCCAGCGCGGCCGAGATACTTGCCGGCGCGCTCCAGGACCTCAAGGGCGCGACCATACTGGGCGCACCGACGTTCGGAAAGGGGCTAGTGCAGACGTACTATCCCATCAGCAACGGCGCCGCGGTGGGCATCACGACCCAGGTCTACCTGACGCCAGCGGGCAAGGCGATAACGCATGAGACGCCGATCCAGCCGGACATAGTCCTTGTGGTGACGGACGAGGAGCTCGCCGCGCTCAAGGCCAAGGCGGGGGCCAAGAAGCTCGAGGAGATGACGGCAGAGGAGCTCATGAGGGTGGACCCGGCGACAGACCCGCAGCTTAAGGCCGCCATGGAAAAACTATTGGAGATGACGGGGCAGAAATAGCCCTGGGATAAGGTGAGATGACAGCAACTAGCAAGAGATGGGCGGCGCTTCTTGCGGCCGCATTGGTTATGACGCTCATAGCGGCCGGCGGCTGCGCGAAGAAGGGGCGGGAGGCCAAAGGGCCTTCGGAGGGGAAGGGCGCGGCCGAAGCGCCCGCGGCGCCGGCGAAGAAGACGGAGCCGGCCCCTGCCGTGAAGAAGGAGCCCTCGGCGCCGGGAGCAGGGCAGGCGGAATCGGCGGGGACTGCATCAAAGGAGGTTTCCTCGGAAGGGGCAAGACCCGACGCAGGGTCAGGTGAGGAGCGCCCCTACGAGGGGATTCTCGCGATAGTTATCGACGACTTCGGCTACAGGAGCGCGGCCACGGAGAAGATCCTTGCCCTGGCGGAGCCGATAACGTGCGCGGTGCTCCCGGACGGGAAGACCACCGCCGAGGACGCAAGGGACGCGAAGGCGGCGGGCAAGCTCGTCATACTTCATATGCCGATGGAGGCGATCGACCAGTCCAAGTCCAACGGAGACGGCTTCATCAAATCCGGCATGGAAGCCGGCGAGGTGAGGGCGAAGCTCCACGAGGCGCTGAGGAACGTGCCCATGGCCGAAGGAGTCAGCAACCACATGGGCTCGAGGATATCCACGGACGAGCAGGTCCTTGAGGCGATCCTTGAGGAAGTGGACGATCTGGGCCTGTTCTACCTCGATTCCAGGACGACCTCCGACACGCTCGGGCCCAAGGTGGCAGGGAAAGTGGGAGCCAGGGCGTTCATGAACTCGCTTTTCATCGACTCGGTGGACGACGTCTCCTACGTCGAGGGCAAGCTCTGGGAGGCGGCGAAGAAGGCCAAGGAGAACGGCCAGGCCGCGGTGATCGGGCATGTGAGGGCATCGACCGCCGAAGCCCTCGCGAACGTGCTTCCGCTGATGGCGGAAAATGGCATAAAGCTGGTATTCCTGGACGAGCTGGATCCTTTGTAGGAGCACCGGCAGGGCTTCTTTTAAATTCACGGGCCGGCGCCTTGACCGCGAGTCGGGGGCCGGCCTTAATAGTGATTGTAAGGAATCCGGAATGGGTATATTATTAGAACAGATGTTCTACAAGGGGTGTCCTATGGATTTCAAGCTGAGGTCGGAGTACACGATGAAGGGCGACCAGGAGCAGGCGGTCGACAAGATCTGCCGTGGCATAGCCGCAGGCGACAGGGCCCAGGTGCTCCTCGGAGTCACAGGCAGCGGCAAGACCTTCACGATGGCGAACATCATCGAGAAGATCAACAGGCCCGCGCTCGTCATAGCGCACAACAAGACGCTCGCAGCGCAGCTGTGCGGGGAGTTCAGGGACTTCTTCCCCGACAACGCGGTGCGCTACTTCGTCAGCTTCTACGACTACTACCAGCCCGAGGCGTACGTGCCCAGCAAGGACGTGTACATCGAGAAGGAATCCGACATCAACGAGGAGATCGACCGCATGAGGCACGAGGCTACGGCGTCCCTCGTCGAGCGGCGCGACGTGATAATCGTGGCCTCCGTGTCCTGCATCTACGGCCTTGGCATGCCAGAGGAGTACATGAAGCAGACCATAGTGATAAAGCAGGGCATGACGCTGGACCGCGACTGGTTCATAAGGAGGCTGTCAAGCATACAGTACACCAGGAACGACCTGACGCTTACGCGCGGCACCTTCCGGGCCAGGGGGGACGTCGTGGACGTGGTTGACGCCGGGGGCGAGCGGGCGATAAGGATAGAGTTCTTCGGCGACACCGTGGACAGGATCATGGAGGTCGACATGCTGACGGGCGAGGTGCTGGCCTTCAAGGAACAGACCGCGGTATACCCGAACTCGCACTACGTCACGAACGAGGAGAACCTCAGGCGCGCGATAGGCGATATAGGGCAGGAGCTGGCCGAAAGGCTCGCCGAGCTGAACGGCGAGGGCAAGCTGCTCGAAGCGCAGAGGCTCGCGCAGAGGACCAGGTTCGACCTCGAGATGATGGCCGAGGTCGGCTACTGCAGCGGCATCGAGAACTACAGCAGGCACCTTTCCAACAGGGCGGCGGGAGAGCCCCCCGAGACGCTGCTGGACTACTTCCCGAGGGACTTCATGACCTTCATAGACGAATCACACGTGACCGTGCCGCAGATAAGGGGCATGGAGCACGGCGACAGGGCAAGGAAGAAGAACCTCGTGGACTATGGCTTCAGGCTGCCCTCGGCGTACGACAACAGGCCGCTGAGGTTCGAGGAGTTCAACAAGGCGATCAACCAGGTCGTCTACGTATCGGCCACGCCGGCCGACTATGAGAAGTCCGTGTCGGCAAGGATCGTCGAACAGATAATCAGGCCGACCGGCCTGCTGGACCCCGAGGTGTTCGTAAGGCCCATAAGGGGCCAGGTGGACGATCTGCTCTCCGAGATCAGGAAGTGCGTGGCGGCGAGCCAGAGGGTGCTCGTAACCACGCTTACGAAGAAGATGGCGGAAGACCTCACGGAATACCTCGCGGAGCTGGACGTGAAGGTGCGCTACATGCACTACGACGTCGACACCCTCGACAGGATCGAGCTCCTCAGGGGCCTCAGGCTGGGCGACTACGACGTGCTTGTGGGCATAAACCTGCTGAGAGAAGGGCTGGACCTGCCCGAAGTCGGCCTCGTCGCGATCCTCGACGCAGACAAGGAGGGCTTCCTCAGGTCGACGACCAGCCTCATACAGACCATAGGCAGGGCGGCGAGGAACGTGGGCGGAAGGGTTGTCATGTACGCCGACAGGATGACCGATTCGATGGCAAGGGCAATCGAGGAGACGAACAGGCGCCGGGCTATACAGGGCGCGCACAACGAGGCGTACGGTATAGTGCCCAGGTCGGTGACGAAGTCGGTAAGGGACATGGTGGGCATGGAAGAGCGCAAGGAGCAGGAGGCGGCCTCGGTCAAGACGCTGGATGCGAGGGCGAAGGCGTACGAGGACCCCGAGGAGATGGCGCACGAGATAAAGGAGCTTACGGAACAGATGCGAAAAGCGGCCCAGGTCCTGGAGTTCGAGCAGGCGGCGGGCATGAGGGACCGCATCAAGGAGCTCAGAAGGAGGCTCGAGGAGCTTGGGAGCTGATTCGATAGTAATCAGGGGGGCAAGGCAGCACAACCTGAAGAACATAGACGTCGTCATACCAAGGGGCAGGCTGGTGGTCATAACGGGCCTTTCCGGCTCCGGGAAGTCGTCCCTTGCCTTCGACACGATCTACGCCGAGGGGCAGAGGAGGTACGTGGAGTCGCTCTCGGCCTACGCCAGGCAGTTCCTCGGCCAGATGGACAAGCCCGACGTGGACAGCATAGACGGTCTGTCGCCGGCGATATCGATAGACCAGAAGACCACGAGCAGGAACCCCAGGTCGACCGTGGGCACCGTAACTGAAGTCTACGACTACCTGAGGCTGCTCTACGCCCGCATAGGGATCCCGCACTGCCCGCAGTGCGGCCGAGTGATAACGCAGATGACGGTCCAGAACATGGTGGACAACGTGATGTCCCTTCCTGAAGGCTCCAGGATCCTCGTGCTTGCCCCCGTCATAGTCGGCAAGAAGGGCGAGCACAGGAAGGTGCTGGACGACGCTAAGCGCGCCGGCTTCCAGAGGGTGAGGATAAACGGCGAGGTGCATGAGCTTACCGAGGAGATAAGCCTCGAGAGGTACAAGATCTACACGATCGAGATAGTCGTGGACCGTCTCGTGGTGAAGCCCGGCATAGAGACGAGGCTCACCGATTCGGTCGAGACTTCGATGAAGCAGAGCGGCGGCCTCCTTACCGTCGCCGTCGAAGGGTCCGCCGACCTCGTGTTCTCGGAGAGGATGGCATGCCCCGACTGCGGGATATCCTTCGGCAAGATAGAGCCGAGGATGTTCTCGTTCAACAGCCCGTTCGGCGCCTGCCCCGATTGCACAGGACTCGGCGTAAGGCACGAGTTCGACGTCGACCTCGTCTTCGACTGGGACAAGTCCGTAAGGGAAGGCGCCGTGCGCACGTTCCAGAAGACGGGCACCATCGCATCCTACTACCAGGAGCGGCTCATGCTCGTCGCCGAGACCAAGGGCATAGACCAGGACGTACCGATGGGAAAGCTACCCGCAGCGCAGCGGGACATGATACTCTACGGCACCGGAGACGAGCTATACCGCTTCTCCTACATCGACAGCTACGGGGAGAAGCACTTCTGGAGGACGAAGTTCGAAGGCGTCATGCCCAACCTGGAGCGCAGGTACAAGGAGACGACGTCGGACTACATCCGGGAGGAGTACGAGAAGTATCAGAGCTTCAAGCCTTGCGTCAAATGCAACGGCGCGAGGCTCAAGCCCGAGGCCCTGGCGGTGACCGTCGGCGGCGCCAACATAGTCGAGCTCACCGCGAGGAACATCGGCGGCATACTCGACTTCCTGAAGAGCCTGGAGCTTACACAAAAGGAGCGGATCATCGCCGGCCGGCTGATAAAGGAGATCAACGAAAGGCTCGGCTTCCTGGTTAACGTCGGCCTCGACTACATCACGCTCGACAGGCCGGCGGGTACGCTCTCCGGCGGCGAGGCCCAGCGCATCAGGCTCGCCACCCAGATAGGCTCGGGCCTCACGGGCGTCCTGTACATACTGGACGAGCCCAGCATAGGCCTCCACCAGAGGGACAACCGGAGGCTCATAGAGACTTTGAAAAGGCTCAGGGACATCGGCAATACGGTCATCGTCGTCGAGCACGACGAGGAGATGATACGCGAAGCAGACGAGATCATAGACATGGGCCCCGGCGCCGGCCTGCACGGCGGCTACATCGTGGCCCAGGGAAGGCTCGAGGACATCTGCAACACGAGCGGTTCCATAACCGGAGACTTCCTCTCCGGCAGGAGGAAGATAGGCATCCCGTCCGCAAGGAGGGAGCCCAACGGCAAGTGGCTGGGAGTAAGGGGCGCCACCGAGCACAACCTCAAGAGGATAGACGCGGACATCCCGCTGGGCACCTTCGTGTGCGTCACGGGGGTCTCCGGCTCGGGCAAGAGCACCCTGATAAACGAGATACTCTACAGGGCGCTCTCAAGGCACATATACGGATCGGCCGAAAAGCCCGGCTCGCACGAGAGGATAGTGGGCCTTGAGCACATAGACAAGGTGATTAACATCGACCAGTCGCCGATAGGAAGGACCCCCAGGTCCAACCCCGCGACGTACACGGGCCTCTTCAACGACATAAGGAGCCTGTTCATGGCCGTTCCCGAAGCGAGGGCCAGGGGCTACAAGGCCGGCAGGTTCAGCTTCAACATAAAGGGCGGAAGGTGCGAGGCCTGCAAGGGCGACGGCATCATAAAGATCGAGATGCACTTCCTGCCGGACGTCTACGTCCCCTGCGAGCAGTGCGGCGGCAGGCGCTACAACAGGGAGACGCTGGAGATCCTCTACAAGGGCAAGAGCATCGCTGACGTCTTGGACATGAGCATAGAGGAGGGAGCGGAGTTCTTCAGGAACATCCCCTCCATAGCCAGGAGGCTAGACACCCTGGTCGACGTGGGCCTGGGCTACATGGCGCTCGGCCAGCCGGCGACCACGCTCTCCGGAGGTGAGGCACAGAGGGTGAAGCTCGCCACCGAGCTTTCGAAAAGGGCCACCGGCAAGACTCTGTACCTGCTGGACGAGCCCACGACGGGGCTTCATTTCGCCGACACAGACAAGCTGCTGCAGGTCCTGCAGAGGCTCGTGGACGCGGGCAACAGCGTCCTTGTGATCGAGCACAACCTGGACGTGATCAAGACCGCCGACTGGATAATAGACCTGGGCCCCGAGGGCGGGGAGAAGGGCGGGCTCATAGTCGCGACTGGCACGCCCGAGCATGTGGCGGCCGCCAAGGATTCGTACACGGGGCGCTACCTCAGGGAGATGGCCGGCGTGACGCCGGCGAGTGAATGAGATGGAGATTTCCGCCGAGGCCCTGAAGAAGAAGCTTGACGGGCTGCCACAGAAGCCCGGCGTGTACATCATGAAGGACAAGTCCGAAAGGATCATCTACGTCGGAAAGGCCGTAAGGCTCAGAAACCGCGTAAGGTCCTACTTCAAGACCGCGGGGCACCAGCACCCCAAGACCGAGGTGCTGGTGTCCAGGATCTATGACTTCGACTACATAGTCACATCCACCGAAGTCGAAGCGCTCCTCCTGGAGAACAACCTCATCAAGGAGCACAAGCCAAAGTACAACATACTTCTGAAGGACGACAAGACCTACCCTTACATAAAGGTGAGCGTGGACGAGCCTTTCCCGAAGTTCACCGTCACCAGGAAGAGGGAACAGGACAAGGCGCGCTACTACGGCCCGTTCGCCCAGGCGTCCGCAATGCGCGAGGTCATGCGCCTGATAAAGCACATGTTCCCCTTAAGGCAGTGCGAAGGCGAGATCAAGCCGGGTTCTGCCAAAAGGCCGTGCCTCAACTACCAGCTCGGCAGGTGCCTCGCCCCGTGCGCGGGGTACGTCTCGCAGGAGGATTACAGGGCGATAGCGGACCAGGCGATGATGCTCCTTGAAGGAAGGGTCGACCGGTTGCTCAAGGAGCTCGGCGCCCAGATGAGGAAGGCTTCCGAGGACATGCTGTTCGAGAAGGCGGCGATCCTAAGGGACAGGATCAGGTCCGTAGAGCTCGTGGGCGCGCTGCAGAAGATAGTGATGGCGCCAGGCGACGATGCCGACGCGCTCGGCATCGCGAGGAACCTAGCCGATACGTGCGTTGCGGTCATCACGGTAAGGGACGGCAGGGTGATCGGCAAGGCCCACTTCTTCCTCGAAGGCGCCGCGGACGCTACGGACGGCGAGGCGCTGTCGGCCTTCGTCAAACAGTACTACATCTCCTCCACCATGGTACCACCCGTGATCTCGCTCCCCGCGGAGCCGGACGACGTTTCGGAGCTTGAGGCCGGGCTTTCTTCGAGCAGGGGCGGCAAGGTCAGGGTGACGGTCCCCAAGAGGGGGATAAAGCGCGACATAGTAGGCATGGCCGCCGAGAACGCTGAGGAGATGCTAAGGCTAAGACTCGCCGAGGAGGAAAGGTCGCGCGCAAGGACCGAGGGCGCCGTGCAGGCCCTGGCGGACGCATTATCCCTGCCGTCGCCCCCGTACCGCATAGAGTGCTTCGACATATCCAACATACAAGGGACCGACACGGTCGCATCGATGGTCGTCTTCGAAGGCGGCGTCCCGGCGAAGAAGGAATACCGCAGGTTCAGGATAAGGACGGTGGAAGGCGCCGACGATTTCGCTTCCATGGCAGAAGCGGTGGGAAGGCGCTTCAGGAAGGCGGCCGAGGACGACCCGAAGTTTTTAAAACTGCCGGGATTGCTGCTGATCGACGGCGGCAAAGGGCAGCTCAACGCGGCGGTAGACGCGATGCGCGCCCACGGCTACGACCTTCCGGCCGCAGGCCTCGCTAAGCAGGAGGAGGAGATCTTCTTGCCAGCACGGCCCGATCCCATAAGGCTTCCCAAGGACAGCTTCGCCCTGCACCTGCTGCAGAGGGTGAGGGACGAGGCACACAGGTTCGCGATAACGTATCACAAGAGCATAAGGGGCAAGAAGGGGATCAAGTCCGAGCTCACCGGGCTTCCGGGCATCGGGAAGGCCCGCCTGGCGGCACTGATGAAGGAGTTCGGCTCGCTCGATGAGCTGGCGAAGGCTGACCGGGACAGCATAAGGAAGGTAAAGGGCATGGACGCAAGGTCCGCCGGGGCCGTCTGGTCGTACCTTAACGAGGGCAAGGGAGGGGATGTCTGATGGGGACACATACCGTAAGGCGCAAGGTCGAAGGCTTCGGGACCCTGGTGGTGGAAAGCTCGGACAGGGGGCTCAGGATGGTGACCCTTGAGGGTTTCGACCATTCTTCCAAGGAGGGGCCCGGACAAAACGCCACTGTCGCCGGAAAGGGCATATCCATAAGGGAGATGTCCGCAGACGAGCTGGAGATGCTTGCCGCAAAGGGCGGCGTGAACGAGAAGCCGGCGACGGCTGGGGCGGAAAGGACGGCCCTCGACGCCGCGGACGCGGTCGCTGCAGTACTTACGGGGGACGCTTCGGCGTGGGACAGGGTGAGGGCGCTTCCGGTCGACGACGAGGCGCTGGGCGAAGGGTTCACCCGGAAGGTGCTCAAGCTCCTGAGGTACGTGCCGGAGGGGCGATACATCACCTACGGCCATATGGCCGAAGCGGCGGGAAGCCCGGGGGCCGCAAGGGCCGTGGGATCGGCCATGGCGAGCAACCCCCTTCTCATCGTCGTGCCCTGCCACAGGGTCTACGGGGCCGGCGGCAGGTTCACCGGCTTCGGCGGGGGGCTGGACATGAAGGCCGCCCTAGCTGGGCGGGAACAAGATATTTAATTATGATATTAATTTTATTAATATAGGTATTGACAACATCAACACCCATATCTATAATCCGAATTGAAGATGCAATTTCCGATGGGGGTGGGTATGATGTTCATGTGGGACCTTAGAGATGTTTCGTTGATGCGCAAGAATGCCTCGTGCGAGAGCGGCAAGTGCATGAGGGATGCCTTTCACAGGGAAGTGTGGGACGCCCGCGAAGAGGAACTGAGAAGGGGAGCCGACAGGAAGCTGATCTCATTGATCAGGACTTCGGTAGCGGACGAGGCGGTCATCGAGATGGTCCTGTAAGGAAGGTGATCGCATGGCGGCGAGAGAGGCGATCGGAAAGTGCCCTATCTGCGGGGGCCAGCTGGAGATCACGAGACTGTCGTGTACTTCGTGCAGCACCAACATAGAAGGGCACTTCACCGTATGCAAATTCTGCCAGCTTCCCCCCGAGCTGAAGGTATTTGCCGAGGTGTTCATCAAGAACAGGGGAAACATAAAGGACGTGGAGAAGGAGATGGGCATATCCTATCCCGCGGTCAGATCCAGGCTCGACCAGACCATAGTGGCCCTGGGCTACAGCGTGGACCAGGAACCAGCGCCGCGCAAGGAAGCAGACGCGGCCAAGAAGAAGGAAGTGCTCGAATCCCTTAGGAAGGGCGAGATATCGGCCGAGGAGGCCATAAAGAGGCTCAAACTGAGATAATTCGGGAGGAATCGGAATGTCAGAGGAGAGGAAGCTTATCCTTAACCTCCTAGCGGAGGGCAAGATCACGCCCGATGAGGCCGATGAGCTGCTGGAGGCCCTCGAGCAGGACGCATACGAGAAGCAGGAGGAGTCTTTTGCGGGAGCCGAACGGGCCGCCGAAGGGCCCGGCGAGGGGAAGCCGGACAGGCCCGAAAGGGAGAAGAGGCCGAAGAAGGGCATAGACATAGGCCCCGATCTGGAAGTCAGGATCAACGACATGGCCGGGGAGATAGAAGAGCTCGTTTCCGACATACCGGAGAGGGTGCAAAAGGCCCTCGAGGGTATCTCGATAACCAAGGACGGCAAGAAGTCCAACCTCGCCGAGCTGCTCAAATCGCTGGGGCTTTCCGAGATAGGGGGCACTTGCGCAACGCCCAAGTTCAGGATGTGCACCACCGAGGTGACGGACCGCCTGCCCGTGAGCGTGGCGATTACGAACGGGACCGTCAGGTTCGTGGCGAACGAGGACGACACGGACATCCGCGTGATATCCAAGGTGGTGGTGAAGAACGGCTCGTGCGAGAACCTGCAGAAAGTGGCATCCGAGCACATAGAGGTGTTCTTCGACCCCCAGAAGGGGCTGAGGGTGAGGTCCATAGACACCAAGGACTCCTACGTGTCGGGCGTCGAGGTGCTCCTTCCCAAGAACCTCTCCTACGACATACAGGCACGGTCGGTCAACGGCTCGGTAAGGTGCAATGAGATATCCGCCAAGACGACCGCCTTCAAGACGGTGAACGGGAGCGTGGTCCTGGAGGACTGCAAATTCGACAACATTGACGCCCAGACGGTAAACGGCGGCATAAGGATGACAGGCGAGTTCCGCGACGTTTCCGCCAACACGGTAAACGGCAGCATAAGGGGCATGCTCGTGGTACTCGGCGGCAACATGAAGCTTGCGAGCAGCAACGGCACGATCAAGGTGGCGATCGACAAGGACAAGTCGGTGCCGATGCAAGTCCAGGCGTCCAGCAGGCACGGTTCCGTCAGGATGGAGAGCATGGAAGGCTTCGACACCATAACGGAGCCCCTGTCGCAGTCCATGCACAAGACGGGACTGTGGAGGAGCAGGGCCTACCAGGGCGCCGAGGAGAGGGCGGACATCGAGATGGAGACCAGGAACGGGTCCGTCATAATAACCGAGGGCTGATTTCAAAGACCGCAAAGGGACACGGCTCTTTGAATAAAGCGAGGACCGGGAACAATGGGCCCGGTCCTCGTTAATTAGGGCATACTGGCTCGGCATTATGGAAGACGAAGCCCAATTTAAGGTAGAATATAAATTGTTTCGGTATGCACTTTGCGGGAGGTGGGCCGGATGGCGGTCTTCGAGGCGAGGGATGAGGCGACGAGAAGGATCGCGGAAATAGCCGTAAAAGAGGCGGTAAGCTCCGGGATAAGGCACATCGTCTTGGCCTCGAACACCGGCGCGAGCGCTATCGTGCTGCTCGATGCCGTAAAGGCGGAGTTCCCCGGAGCGGGAGGGCCTAAGATCGTCTGCGTTAGCCACCAGGTGGGATTCGCAGGCGACGGCGTGGACGAGATGCCGGCGGGCATGAGGGACAGGCTGGCCGGCGAGGGCGTTTCGGTGCTCACGGCGACGCACCTTTTCGGAGGCGTCGAAAGGTCCATGATGAACACCTGGAAGGGCCAGTATCCGCTGGGTACGGTGGCCAACGCGCTCAAGCTCTTCGGCCAGGGGACCAAGGTCGCGGTGGAAATCGCCGTGATGGCCCTGGATTCCGGGCTCGTTCCGTTCGGCTTCGACGTTATATCCATTGGAGGCACCGGCAGGGGATCGGACACGGCCCTCGTGCTGAGGCCGGCCCATTCGATCAGATTCTTCGAGACCAGGGTGAGGAAGGTGCTCGCCCTTCCGGGCGATTGACCAGCCTTGGAAGGCCCCGGCCCCGTAAGGCGGCGCAAGGGGACCCGCGGCGATGAACAGCGATCATTATTTCGCATTGGAGGTAGTCAGAAGATGGCGGTAAGGAGACTTACGAGGGATACGAGGAACAAGATGATCGGAGGGGTCTGCGCGGGTCTTGCGAACTACCTTGACATCGACCCCACGATAGTGAGGATCGTCTGGGCCCTGCTCATACTCGGGGCGGGATTCGGTCTGCTCGCCTACATAATCTGCTGGATAGTCATCCCGCAGTACTAGGCGGAGAACGCTTAAGGGAGGGTCGGATATGAAGAAGCTTACCAGGAACATGGACAACAAGATGTTAGCCGGAGTCTGCTCGGGCCTCGCGGATTACATGGGAGTGGATCCAACCGTGGTCAGGGTGCTGTTCGCGCTCGTAACGGTGTTCACGGCAGGAATCGGCGGCCTGATCGCATACCTTGCGTGCTGGCTGATAATCCCGCCCAACGGGATCTGACGGACCCGCCGCGCCGGCTTCTGCCTTGAAGCGCGGCAATGGAGGATGGATTGCGTATAGCACTTATAGCGCACGACGCCAAGAAGACCGACATGGCGGCTTTCTGCCAGTCGCACATGGGCCTGCTTTCTATGTGCGAGCTCGTAGCCACGGGCACGACAGGGAAGATAATAACGCAGGCCACGGGGCTCAGTATAGAAAGGAAGCTGTCCGGCCCGTTCGGAGGCGATCTGCAGATAGGGGCCATGGTGGCCGGCGGAGAGGTGGACGCGGTCATATTCCTGAGGGACCCGCTCACCGCCCAGCCGCACGAGCCCGACATAACTGCGCTGCTCAGGATATGCGACGTGCACAACGTCCCGGTGGCCACCAACCAGGCCACCGCGGACTTCGTGCTCTCTACGATCGCAAGGCGCCTCAGGGATGAAGAAGGGTCCTGAAAGGGGCCCCGGAGCGGGGTGGCGCACCCAATAAATACCAGGAGGAAAGTCCATTGGGCAAATACTTCGGCACCGACGGAATCAGGGGCATCGCAGGCGAGGACCTCACGGCGGAACTTGCCATGGCCGCGGCGGCGGCTGCCGCAAGGACGCTTAAGGCATCAGGCAGGCACGTCATCGTCGGCGAGGACACGAGGGCGTCGTCCGACATGCTGACATCGGCCATAGCGGCAGGCCTTACGGCCCAGGGCACGGATGCCTGGATGGCGGGAGTGATACCGACTCCGGCCGTCGCGACACTCGTCGCGAAGAACGGCGCGGCCGCTGGCATCGTGGTATCGGCCTCCCACAACCCGTACGAGTACAACGGGATAAAGCTCTTCGGCCCCGACGGCTACAAGCTGCCGGATGCGGTCGAAGACGAGATAGAGACGGAACTAGACGCCATACTGGCCGGCCGGTCGAAGGTGAGCTCCGGAAGGGGCAACATCGGCAAGGTGGTGGACTACTCCGAAGGCCAGGCGGTCTACGAGGATTTCCTCGTATCGGCGTGCAAGAAGGGCCTCAAGGGGCTCAAGGTCGTCCTCGACTGCGCTAACGGCGCCGCGTTCTCCGTGGCACCTCACGCCTTCAGGAGGCTCGGGGCAGAAGTGCTCGTGCTGAACGACTGTCCCGACGGGCACAACATAAACGTATCGTGCGGCGCCACGGACCCGTCCGGCATGGCGAAGGTGACCGGCATGCTCGGCTACGACGTCGGCTTCGCGTTCGACGGCGACGCCGACCGCTCGATGATGGCCGACGAGAAAGGCGAGATCAGAGACGGCGACTTCGAGATGCTAATGCTCGCCAAGGCCATGAAGGAGGAGGACCTCCTGGGCGGGGATGCCATAGTGGCCACCCCCTACAGCAACATGGGCCTTGCGGAGGCCCTCAAGGAGATGGGACTGAGGCTCCTCACTGCCGGAAACGGCGACAGGTACGTGCTCGAGATGATGAAGAAAGAGAAGCTGAACCTGGGCGGCGAGCAGTCCGGCCACATAGTCATGCTGGACGCGGCCACGACGGGAGACGGGGTCCTCACCGCCATAAGGCTCGCATCACTGATAGCTTCAGGCAAGGAGCCGGCGTCAGTGACAGCGGGCAGGATGAGGAAGTACCCCCAGGGGCAGAAGGCCCTGAAGGTTGCGAGGAAGGAAGACCTCGAGAAGGCCGATTCCGTCTGGGAGGAAGTAAGGAAGATAGAGAAGGAGCTGGCCGGCAAAGGGCGCGTCTTCGTAAGGGCGTCCGGCACCGAGCCCGTGGTCAGGATAATGGTCGAGGCGGCGGAGCAGTACATGGTAAGCGAGATGCTCCAAAGGCTCACAGCCGCCGTGGAAGAGGTCCTATCATAAGTATTTGGAGGTTTTGCTATGTGCGGCATAGTCGGCTACGTCGGAGACAAGGAAGCTGCCCCGATAATACTCGACGGCCTTAAGAGGCTCGAATACAGAGGATACGATTCCGCCGGCATCGCTATATGCGACGGCAGCCACATAACCCTCAGGAAGAGCATGGGAAGGCTGGTTAAGCTGGAGGAGGCTATAAGGCACGAGATGCCCAAGGGCAGCTGCGGCATGGGCCACACCAGGTGGGCCACCCACGGCAAGCCGTCGGACCTGAACGCCCATCCCCACTCCGACTGCACCGGCGAGATAGTCATGGTCCACAACGGCATATTCGAAAACTACAGCGAAGTAAGGGACATGCTAGTGGCCGAAGGCCATGTCATGTCGTCCGAGACAGACACGGAAGTGCTCGCCCACCTCATAGAATCGAATTACGCGGACGACCTCGCCACGGCTGTCAGGGAATCTCTTAAGCAGGTGCGCGGCTCGTACGCCATAGTCGTGATGAGCGAAAGGGAGCCGGGCAAGCTCGTGGCCGCAAGGAAGGACTCGCCCCTCATCGCCGGCTTCGGCGAGGGGGAGAACTTCCTCGCCTCCGACATCCCCGCCCTGCTGCCCCATACCAGGCAGATGTGCGTCGTCAACGACGGCGAGGTAGTCGAGCTCGACAAGAAGCAGATAAGGTTCACCAAGCTGGACGGGACTCCCGTCGAGAAGAAGCCCATGACGGTGAACTGGAACATAGAGGCCGCCGAGAAGGGCGGCTACAGGCATTTCATGCTCAAGGAGATACACGAGCAGCCCAGGGCCATAAGGGAGACGCTCTCCGGCAGGATAGCACCCGACGGAAGGTACGTGAACGTCCAGGAGCTTGCGATATCCGACGACTACAACAGGCAGCTCAGGCGCGTTCAGCTGATCGCGTGCGGCACGGCGTCCTATGCCTGCCAGGTCGGACGGTACTACATCGAGAAGTTCGCGGGGCTTCCCGCGTCCGTGGAGGTCGGCTCCGAGTTCAGGTACAGCGGCCCCATAATGGGTCCCGAGACGCTCGTCGTCGCGGTGAGCCAGTCGGGCGAGACCGCCGACACGCTGGCGGCGATACGCGAGGCGAAATCGCACGGCTGCAAGGTGGTCGCGATCACAAACGTCGTCGGAAGCTCTGTATCGAGGGAGGCCGACATGGTCATGTACACCTACGCCGGCCCGGAGATAGCCGTCGCCTCCACAAAGGCGTACCTCACCCAGATAGAGGCGCTCTGCCTGCTGGGGCTCGACCTCGGCCAGCGCAGGGGCTACATCGACCGCGACAGGGTGATGTCGGTGGCCGGCGAGCTCAAGGAGATGTCCGCGAAGATCGAGACGATATTCAGGAAGAACGAATCCTGGATAGAAGGCTTCGCCAACGAGAACCACGAGATGCCGCAGGCATTCTTCATAGGCCGCGGCCTGGACTTCGCCACTTCCCTCGAAGGCGCGCTCAAGCTCAAGGAGATATCATACGTGCACGCCGAGGCCTACGCCGCCGGCGAGCTGAAGCACGGCACGCTGGCTCTGGTAACGGAGGGCACCCTGGTCGTGGCGCTGGTGACGCAGCCTTCCCTGAGGGAGAAGATGCTCTCCAACATCCAGGAGGTGAAAGCGCGCGGCGCGTTCGTGCTCGCGATAGCCCCCGAAGGGGACGCCGAGCTTTCCAAACACGTGGACGAGGCGGTCTACGTGCCCAGGACCGTGCCCGAGCTGATGCCCATACTGGCCGTCGTGCCGCTGCAGCTGTTCGCCTACTACATGGCGGTCGCCCGCGGCAACGACGTCGACAAGCCGAGGAACCTCGCAAAGAGCGTGACCGTGGAGTAAGGGCATGGGAGGCTTCCTCGGCGTAGGCATCGACATAGCGGACATTGGGCGCTTCGCCGCCCATGCCAAGGCGCTGCCCGAAGGTCCCGCCACGAGGTACCTCACGCCCTACGAGGCGGAAGAGGCGCTCATTAGGACGTCCGACAGGGCCGAGTACCTTGCGTCGCGATTCGCGGCCAAGGAGGCCGTGATGAAGAGCCTGGGCTGCGGAATGGACGACGTATCATTCAAGGAGATCGAAATACGCCCGGACGGGAAGGGAAGGCCCACGGCCGAGCTCACTGGAAGGGCCCTTGCAAGGCTTCGCGAGCTCGGAGCCGGAAAGGTGCTGGTTTCGATCTCGCACGGAAAGGAACAGGCCGTCGCCATGGCGGCGGCGGTGCCCGGGGATGGCTCTTAGGATAGCCGACAGGATAGGGGCGGGTAAGATCGACCGCTCGGCGCTGCAGCTGTGCTCGCTCACAGGGCTCCAGCTGATGGAAAACGCCGGGGCCGCGTCGGCGTGCCTGGCTGACGAGCTTGCGGGCCCGGGGGCCATAACGGTGTTCTGCGGCAACGGCAAGAACGGCGGCGACGGGCTGGTCGCCGCCAGGCACCTTATGTGCTCGGGCAGGAAAGTCACCGTCGTGCTCCTGGGAAGGCCGGACGGCAAGGAACCGCCTTCCGATACCAAGGCCAACCTCATGGCGCTTTTGAAGTCGAAGGAGAACGGCTCGGTCGCCATACTCGAGGTGGACGGGCCCGCCGGCATGGCCCAGGCCCTGTTCGCAGCGACCGGCTCTTCCCTGGTCGTGGACGCGGTGCTCGGGACCGGTGCGAAGGGAGCCCCGGAAGGACTCGCGCAGGATGCAATCACCGCGATCAACTCCTCCGGCGTGAAGGTGCTGGCGCTCGACATCCCGTCGGGATGCCCGGCGGACGGGGGGCCGATCCCGGGATCGGCCGTGAAGGCATACGCCACGATAACATTCGCGACCCTCAAAGCGGGGCTCTTCTCCGAGCCGGGGGCGAGCCTTGCCGGGAGGATATTCCTCGCGCCCATCGGCATACCGGACATAGCGGCGGAGCACCTTGCCGGCGAGCTGCTTGACCTCGACCTCGCGGGAAGCCTCATACCCAGAAGGCAGAGCTGGGCCCACAAGGGGGACCTGGGAAGGGTGGGGCTGATAGCAGGAAGCGTCAACATGCCCGGCGCCGCGGTCCTTTCGGCGAAAGGGGCCTTGAAGGGCGGAGCGGGCCTTTGCGAGCTGTTCGTGCCGCAGGAGGCGTACGCGCCCGTGCTGGGATCCGGAATGCTCGCAGAGACCATGGTAAGGCCGCTTCCCTCAGAAGAGGGGGCGTTCTCGGGAGAGCTTCCCGACGACGTTGCGGAAGTGCTAATGTCCAAGGACGCGGTAGCAATCGGGCCCGGGATCGGAAGGACGCAAGGGGCCTGGGATTTGGTGAGGAAAATCGTAGAACTGGGGCCGGACAAGCTCATAATCGACGCAGACGCGCTATGGTTCCTGGCGAAGGAACCGGAGCTGGCACTGGACTTCCGGGGAGATCTCATCATGACGCCGCACGGAGGGGAGCTGGAAAGGCTCCTTACCTCTCCGAGCTCGGACGCGAGGATCGTAAGGGCCAGGGAATGCGCCGCAACGTACGGCGCATGCGTCGCCTTCAAAGGGCCCGGCACCGTCGTGGCCGAACCTTCCGGCAGGTTCAGGATAGTACACGCCGGAAACAGCCTCATGGCCACCCCCGGGTCGGGGGATGTGCTCACCGGCCTTGCCGCGGCCTACGCCGCAAGGATAGAAGATCCCTTCGACGCTCTGTCCGCGGCGGCGTACGTGCATTCGCTCGCCGGGGACATCGCCGCGAAAGGCGGCGTCGCTTCGATACTCGCAGGCGACATAGCTGACAACCTGCCGGGCGCGGCCTCGCTTGCCTGCTCGGGAAAGCAGGCGCCGAAAACGCGCAAGACCGGCTATTTCGAGATAACAAGGGCCGTTTGAATTGGAGGAGAGCCGATGCCGATGCCGATGGTGGAACTTTTCAGGGGAGGATTGCTCGAAAGCGTACACGTAGGGGACGCAGCCGCGGTGGATCAGGAAGGGCGCATCGTGGCGCGCCTGGGGGATCCTTGTCTCAAGACGTTCTGGAGGTCGGCCGCGAAGCCCATCCAGGCGCTGCTTCCCTACATCTCGGGCGCCGTGGGTGAATACGGGATAAGCGACGAGGAGTACGCCGTGGTGTGCGCCTCCCATTTCGGCGAGGAGATCCACACGAGGGCGGTCCTTTCGATGCTGGGAAAGGCGGGCCTTTCAGAATCGGACCTCAGCTGCGGCATCCATTACCCATTCTCCAAGAAGGCGGCGAACGCGCTCGTCAGTGCGGGCGCGAAGCCCACGCAGCTGCACCACAACTGCTCCGGCAAGCACACAGGCATGCTGATGACGTGCAGGAAGATGGGCTGGAGCACCGAGGGCTACTTCCTGCCGGACCACCCGCTTCAGAAAGCGACCCTTGACATCATATCCGAGATATCGGGTGTTGCAAAAAACGAGATAGGCCTCGGCGTCGACGGCTGCTCGGTCCCGGTGTTCTACCTGCCGCTCGACGCGATGGCGCTGTGCTATGCGAAGTTCGCGGACCCTGAGAGCCTTCCGGAAAAATACAGGGAGGCGGCAAAGAAGATCGTCTCGGTGATGACGGCATACCCCGAGATGGTAGGGGGCCAGAGCGGCTCGTTCACAACCGAGCTGATGAAGGCCTACAAGGGCAGGGTGTTCGCCAAGAACGGCGCCGAGGGCGTATTCTGCCTGGGCGTCCCCGCGATGGGGCTCGGCCTTGCGCTCAAGGTCGCCGACGGGGCCGAGAGGGCCTACCAGAGCTCGGTGATAGGATGCCTGGACCAGCTGGGCGTGAAGCCGGACGAGAACGCCGCGCTTAATGCCGTAAGGGACGTGAAGAACTCCAAGGGCGACATCGTGGGGAACATGAAGCCGGCCTTCAGGCTGGACTTCGAAAAGGAGGGGCCGGCCAGATGAACCTGTACGACAGGATATCCGGAAGGTGCGAGCAGCTGTACGAGGAGGCCGTGGGCCTGAGGCGCCGGCTGCACAGATGGCCCGAGGAGGGCTTCAAGGAGGAGAAGACGTCGGCGTTCGTCCTGGAATACCTCAAGGGGCTCGGCATAGACGGCATAAGGGCCAAAGTCGCGAAGACAGGCATAGTGGCGGACATCAAAGGCGCCAAGGCCGGGCCTACCGTCGCCATAAGGGCCGACATGGACGGGCTTCCCATAACCGAGAAGACCGGCCTTACGTTCGCCTCGGAGCACGAAGGCTGGATGCACGGTTGCGGGCACGACGCCCACGTGGCGGGCCTTCTGGTGACCGCGAAGGTCGTAAACGAGCTGAAAGGCGAGCTTCCGGGGAGCGTAAGGCTCCTGTTCCAGCCGGCCGAGGAAGGACCCGGCGGCGCCGAGCCCATGGTCGCAGAAGGCGCGATGGAAGGCGTGGACACAGTCATAGGAGGCCACGTCTGGGGCGACAACAAGCCCGGGGAAGTGGCTCTCATGGCAGGTCCGATGTTCGCTGCCCCCGATGAGTTCAAGGTGACGGTACGAGGCGTCGGAGGACATGCCGCGGCTCCGCACACCGCGGTCGACACGGTTCCCGTGCTCGCCAATATACTAAACGCCCTGCAGACTATAGTCTCAAGGAGGATAGAGCCCGGAGTGCCTTGCGTCGTGACCGTGGGCACGGTGCAGTCTGGCTACAGGTACAACGTCATAGCCGACACCAGCGTCATAACAGGCACGGTGAGGACCTTCGACCCTTCGGTGCAGGCGACGGTGAAGAAGGCAATGCAGGAGATCTGCTGCGGCATAGCCCGGTCGATGGGGGCGAGCGCCGAGATCGAGTACATCGACCGCTACCCTTCCCTCGTAAACGACGCCGCGGCGACGGCGACCATGAGGGAGCTGGCGGTGAGGATGCTAGGAGAGGCGAACGTGGTCGAGGCGAAGCCTACCATGGGAGGCGAGGACTTCGCCTACTTCCTCAGGAAGGCGCCTGGCACGTTCATGTTCATAGGCTCTGCCAACATGGACGGCTCCTACTGGAACGACGCCCACCATCCGAGGTTCAACATAGACGAGAGGGCGCTTCTTACCATGGCGAAGCTCTATTCCGCCGCTCCTTTCTGGTTCGGCGGGGTGCGGGGGTAGCGGAAGTTGCCTAGGTTCTTCTTCACGACCGCATCGGAAAAGGAGACGCAAGCGCTCGGCGAGAAGCTGGGCGCGGCGCTTCAAGACGGTGCCGTAGTGCTGCTGGACGGGGAGATCGGCGCCGGCAAGACCTGCTTTACGAGAGGCCTCGCCAAGGGCCTCGGCCTCGACCCGGACGATGTGGCAAGCCCCACGTTCACGCTCGTTCACGAGCACAGAAACGGCAGGAGGCTCTACCACATGGACCTCTACAGGCTGTCTTCGGCCCGGGAGGCGGAAGAGGGCGGTCTGATGGAGTACTTCGCCGAAGACGCCGTGGCCGTAGTCGAATGGCCCGCCCCGATAGCCGGGATGATAGGTCCGGGCGCCGTAAGGGTCGGAATTGCCGTGGGCGTGACGGATGATGAGCGCAAGATCACGATGGACATCCCCGAGGGGATGGCTTTTGGGCCGGAGGGCATATGATAAGCGTGGCGATCGACACATCCTGCATGACGGGCGGGGTCGCGATACTGGACGGTACGCGCCTTGTCGCGGAGTACATGCTTTCGGTGAAAAGGACGCACTCCGAAAGGCTGATGTCGTCCTTGGCGACCGCGATGGCGGACGCCAAGCTCGCCCCGTGCGACATCGGGCTCATATCGTGCGCGGTGGGGCCGGGCTCGTTCACCGGGATAAGGATCGGGGTTGCGAGCGCGAAGGCGATGGCCATGGCGCTGGGCGTCAGGATAGCTCCCGTTACGGGTCTCGAGGCGCTGTGCTACGGCCTTCCCGAAGGGGATGTGGCCTATGCCATGATAGACGCGAAGCACGGCTTCAGCTACGCCGCGAAGTACCTTTGCACGGGCGGCATGCCAGGGCTTCTCGAAGGGCCTTCGGTGCTATCGGCCGAGGAGATAGGCCTGGCGATAGCCGAAGGCGGGGTAAAGTGCCATGTAAGGGGCGACGGGGCGCTCGCGAACATCGAAGCGCTGAAGGCGCTTACCTGCGGGCTGATGATAGTACCGTCCGGCGAGGACGCGACGATAAGGCCCTCCAAGGTGGGCATGTGCGGGCTGGCCAAGATGGAAGAGGGCGGCCTCGTGGACGCCGCCGGGCTTTCGCCCTACTACATAAAGCGTTCCGAAGCCGAGGTAAAGTGCGGGGGGAAGTGCTGAACCTGCCTACTTTCGAGATGATGTCGGCAAGGCACGTGAAGGCGGTCGCAAGGATCGAGGAGCAGAGCTTCGCGTGCCCCTGGAGCGAGGCGGCCTTCGAGGCGGAGCTGGCAAACCGCGCGGCGCGCTACATAGTGGCGATCGAGGACGGGGCGGTCGTGGGCTATGCGGGCTACTGGAGGATATTCGACGAAGCCCACATAACTAACGTCGCGGTGAGGCCCGACATGCGTGGGAAGGGCCATGGCCGGCGCGTCATGGAGGAGCTGGTGAAGCTCGCGAAGTCCGAGGGCGTATCCGCGATGACGCTTGAGGTGAGGGTCTCAAACCTTACCGCAAGGGCGCTCTACGCCTCGATGGGATTCGCAAGCGCCGGGATAAGGCCGGATTATTACGAGGACAACGGGGAGGACGCGGTCATTATGTGGTGCCGGTTTTCTGAAAGGATTAGGCCATGATAAAAGAAGGCGCCCTGGTGCTAGGCATAGAGAGCAGCTGCGACGAGACGTCGGCCTCGCTGGTCGAAGGCGGGAGGCGCGTGCTGTCTTGCGTGATCGCGTCCCAGATGGAAGAGCATAGGATTTACGGCGGGGTGGTGCCAGAGATAGCGTCCAGGAGGCATGTGGAGGCCATAGTCCCGGTGGTCGGCGAGGCGATGGGCGGAAGGGATTTCAAGGAGCTCGACGGCATAGCTGTGACGCAGGGCCCCGGCCTTGTGGGGGCCCTCCTTGTGGGACTCGCCTACGCGAAGGCGCTGTCGTGGGCGACGGGGCTTCCTTTCGTGGGAGTGAACCACATAGAAGGGCACATATACGCGAACTTCCTGGGAAGGGAGGACCTGGAGCCGCCCTTCCTGTGCCTTACGGTCTCGGGCGGCCACACCGACTTCACGGTCATAAAGGCCCACGGCTCGTACGAAAGGCTCGGAAGGACTAGAGACGACGCCGCCGGGGAGGCCTTCGACAAGGTGGCAAGGTCCCTGGGCCTGCCGTACCCCGGAGGGCCGAATCTCGAAAAGCTCGCGGCCCTGGGGGATCCCGACGCCGTGAGGTTCGCGAAGATAAGCGTAAGGGACAATCCGCTGGACGTCAGCTTCTCGGGCATAAAGACGGCGGCGGTGAGGATGGCGGCGAAGGCCGCAGACGACAAGGAGAGGGCCGACATCGCCGCCGCGTTCCAGAAGAGCGTGGTGGACACTCTCGCAGAGAGGGCGAAAGAGGCCCTTAGGATGACGGGCCTGAAAAAGCTCGCGGTATCGGGGGGCGTTGCCTCGAACAAGGCGCTGAGAGCCCGCATGAAAGGGCTTTGCGGCAGGACCTCCACCGAGCTTATAATACCTGAGGCGGTGTATTGTACGGACAACGCCGCCATGATAGCGTCGGCTGGGTACTTCAGGCTCAGAAGCGGGGCAAGCTCTCCGCTGGACGCGAACGCAGACCCTTCCTGGAAGGTCATATAGAGTGCGAGGTTGGAACATTATGGCAAATCAGAACGAGCGACGCGACCATTTCGAAGTGGAAGAGAGAATTCCAGAGGAAAGGACCGGGGACACCGGGACGGAAACGTCCGGGCGGCCGGAAGAGGAGCGCTTCGGCGCACCTTGCGGCAACGGGCCCGGGTCCGGTACGGATAGCAAGAGGAAGAGGAGGCGCAGCGGCTGGCTTACGGCGGGCATCGTACTTTCGGTGTTCCTCGCCTTCATGATGGCACTGGGCGCCTATCTTTACATAGTGCTCCCGTCGAGGCTCCCCTGGGGGGACGACGGCATGTTCACGATGATGATAGTCGGCACCGACGTAGACTACGTGGGGCCCGCCACCAGGTCGACCGCCAGCATCGGCAGGGCCGACACCACGATGCTGCTCATGATGCCCAGGAACAGCCGGACCGTGGTGCTGATGTCGATACCCAGGGACACTCTAGTCAGTACCAACGGCAGGAGCAGCAGGGTGAGGTTCAACTCCCTCTACAAGGGCATCCCGCCCGCGGAGCTGGCCGAGGGCGTGAAGAAGCTGACGGGGCTGGAAGTCGACAGGTGGCTCGAGGTGAACTTCGAGGCGTTCGTCGGCCTGGTGGATGCAATCGGCGGCGTCGAGGTGGACGTAGAGAAGAGGATGAGGTACACCGACACGGCCGGCGGCTACAAGCTGGACCTAAAACCGGGCAGGCAGCTTCTGGACGGCAAGACCGCGCTGGCCTACGTAAGGTTCAGGAACGACGCCCTCGGCGACATAGCCAGGGTGTCAAGACAGCAGGACTTCGTGATGTCGATAATAAGGAAGACGGTGAGCTTCTCGTCCGTCACAAAGCTGGACGAGTTCAAGGCGATCGTCGACAAGTACGTGGTGAACGACATGAACCTGTACGAATACGCCGCGATCGGGATGAGGGCGCTGAAGGTCGGGCCCGGGAACTTCAAGACGACGACGCTTCCCGGCAGTTTCAGCGGGCCCTACTGGGAGGCTGACTCGCAGAAGACGGCCGAGCTGATAGACGGCATCAAAAACGGAGGGTCGAAGTGAACGGGACGCGCGTGAAGCTGGACGTGGCGCTTACGATAGATTCCGCGACGGTATTAAGCCATACGGAATCCGCCGTGGCCGTGATAGACGTGCTGAGGGCCACGAGTACGGTATCGAAGGCGCTCCACTCGAAAGCTTCCTCGGTGTTCCCCGTGTCGGGCCTGGAAGCGGCGAAGGAGGCGGCCATGACACTCGCCCCTGCGCTACTTTGCGGGGAGAGGCTTGGCGTAAGGCCGGAGGGGTTCGACCTCGGCAACTCGCCGCTCGAGTACGGCGAGGACGCGGTGGCCGGAAAGAAGCTGGTGCTGGCCACGACGAACGGGACGAAGGCGCTGGACCGCTACTCGGACGCGAGGCTGCTTACGGCGGCGAGCCTTCTGAACGCGACCGCGGTGGCGGAATACCTGCTTTCCACCGGAAGGGACATGATCCTCGTGTGCGCGGGGCAGGACGGCACGTTCGGGGCCGAGGATGCTATATGCGCAGGGATGATGGTCGAAAGGATGATCAAGGAAGGGGTCCTGATGACGGACCCGGCCTGGATGGCGCTTACGGCCTACAGGGCTTGCAGGCACGACCTTGCGGGTTCCATAAAGAAGTGCGACCACGCCGGATACCTTATTGAAGAGGGTTTCGAGCAAGACGTGGAGTATTGCTCGAAGGCCGATATATTGAACGTTGTGCCCGTGGCGACCGTGCTTGAAGGAAGGACGGCCGTCGTAAGGGCGTAGGAGGGAGAACCACCCATGGCGCATTTTTCCGCTAACGTGCACGAGGACATAAAGAAGGTCCTGATAACCGAGGAACAGATCAGAAAACGCGTCGAGGAGCTGGGCGCCCAGATAAGCGAGGACTACGCGGGCAAGGAGCTCGTCGTCATATTCGTCCTCAAGGGAGCTTCGATCTTCTTCGCCGACCTCATAAGGAGCATAGTGGTGCCCATAAGGATAGACAGCATCGCGGCCGCAAGCTACGGCAACACGACGAAGTCGTCCGGCACCGTGAGGATCGAAAAGGACATCGAGACGCCGATAGAAGGAAAGCACGTGCTCCTGGTCGAGGACATAATCGACACGGGGCTTACGCTCTCGTATCTCAAGGCCTATTTCGAAAGGCAGAAGCCCGCGTCCTTGAGGGTCATAACGCTCCTGGACAAGCCCGTGGCGAGGAAGGTGCAGCTCGTACCCGACTACAACGGCTTCACCGTCGGCAACGAGTTCGTGGTGGGATACGGGCTGGACTACGCGCAGCGCTTCCGCAACCTACCCTATATCGCGATACCCAAGGACTACGTCTGGAACGACGAGGAGAAGGAGTAAGCCATGAGAGGTAACGAACTGGTCATAATCCTCGATTTCGGCTCCCAGTACAGCAACCTCATAGCGAGGCGCGTGCGCGAGGCCGACGTATACTGCGAGATCGTCCAGCACGACATAAAGGCCGACAAGGTGAGGGCGATGGCCCCGAAGGGTATAATCCTGTCGGGGGGGCCCTCCAGCGTCTACGAGGACAAGGCGCCGCAGGTCGACCCCGCCATATTCGCGCTGGGTGTGCCGGTCCTGGGCATCTGTTACGGCATGCAGCTGATGGCGAAGCACTTGGGCGGCAGCGTGGAAAGGGCCGAGAAGAGGGAGTACGGCAAGGCCGAGCTTATGAAGGACGAGGCGTCGTGCCTGTTCAAGGGCATAGGCGATGTGGGGGTCGTCTGGATGAGCCACGGGGACAGCGTCGTGGACATGCCCAAGGGGTTCGTCAGGTCCGCATGGTCGGACAACACGCCGATCGCCGCGATGGAGGACAGGAAGAGGATGCTCTACGGGGTGCAGTTCCATCCCGAGGTGAAACATACGCTAAAGGGCCAGGACATACTGAACGACTTCCTGTTCGAGGTGTGCAAGCTGGCAGCCGACTGGACGCCGGGCTCTTTCATAGAAGAAGCGATCGCGGACGCCAGGGAGAGGGCCGGCGGCGGCAAGGTGCTGTGCGCGCTCTCGGGTGGAGTGGACTCCTCGGTGGCGGCGGTTCTGGTGCACAAGGCTGTGGGGGACAACCTCACGTGCGTGTTCGTGGACCACGGCCTTCTCAGGAAGGGCGAGGCCGAGCAGGTGGAGAGCGTGTTCAGGCAGCACTTCCACATGAACCTCATAACCGTGGACGCGAAGGAGAGGTTCCTCAGAAGGCTCGAGGGCATAACGGACCCTGAGCGCAAGAGGAAGATCATAGGCGAGGAGTTCATCAGGGTATTCGAGGAAGAGGCGAAGAAGCTCGGGAAGGTCGACTTCTTGGTGCAGGGCACGCTGTATCCTGACGTCATAGAGAGCACTGCGCCGGACACCGCGGGCACCGCGGTGAAGATAAAGAGCCACCACAACGTGGGAGGCTTGCCGGAGAAGCTGGGCTTCAAGCTGATCGAGCCGCTGAGGTACCTGTTCAAGGACGAGGTTAGGAGGATCGGCCTCGCGATGGGGCTTTCCGAGGACATAGTGTGGAGGCAGCCGTTCCCTGGGCCGGGGCTCGCGGTGAGGGTGATAGGCGCGATCGACGAGGAGAGGCTCTCGTTGCTGAGGGAGGCCGACGCCATAGTGACGGAGGAGATCAAGGCGGCGGGGCTCTACAGGTCGATATGGCAGTCGTTCGCGGTGCTTCCGGGCGTGAGGTCCGTTGGCGTCATGGGCGACAAACGCACTTATTCTGAGCTCGTGGCCGTAAGGGCCGTCATCAGCGACGACGGGATGACGGCGGACTGGGCGAAGATACCGTACGACGTCCTTGAGAGGATATCGACGAGGATCGTGAACGAGGTCCACGGCGTGAACAGGGTGTGCTACGACATCACGATGAAGCCTCCGTCGACTATAGAGTGGGAATAGCTTCGGGAAAGCAGCGGCAGGCGTTTCAATAGGTCCTGCCGGCCTAGGAAACGGCGGTCCGCGTAAGTTTCGTTCGGTGACGGTCCGCCCTCGACGAGGAAATTGCAGGCGGGCCGTATACCTTCTTGAGGGGGTGTCGGCATGGAAGTTTTCGCAGATTTCCTGGATGGCATCGAAGATCCGAAGAGCCGGATGCGCACTGAAGAGGTGCTGGACTGGGTGGGGAGGACCTTCCCGGACCTGGTGCCGAAGATAGCCTGGAACCAGCCGATGTTCACCGACCACGGCACGTTCATAATCGGCTTCAGCATCGCCAAGAAACACCTGGCCGTCGCCCCGGAGGGCGCGGCCGTGGACCGTTTCGCCGAGGAGCTAAACAAAGAAGGTTACGATTTCGGCAAGAAATTCGTTCGCTTCGCCTGGGACAAACCTTTCGATTATCCCCTCCTCAAGCGGATGATAGAGTTCAACATCCAGGACAAGGCGGATTATACGACATTCTGGAGGAAGGAATAGGGAACGGCCCTGTGCCGGTTGCCTGAGGATGATCGGAGCAATTTTCGGAGTATATCAGCAGGGGAGGTATCGCCTTGGAGGGTAAGGAGGTAAGGTGCCCGAAGTGCGGTTCCCCGTCGGTCACGCTCCAGAACAAGGGATACGACGTGGGGACCGGGTGCTGCGGCTGGGCGTTGCTGGGACCGATAGGCATGCTGTGCGGCATGCTTAACGCCTATGATAAACACAAAGAATGCATGAGCTGCGGGCACAGGTGGAAGTGACAGGCAAGGACTTCATGCTGAGGATGATGAGCTGCCACAAGATACCGGAAAGGTGCCTGGTGGTGGCAGGGCGGAGGATGCCCGTCTGCGCGAGGTGCTTCGGGAGCTACTTGGGGCACGCGGCGGCGGTCGTCCTCTTTTTATTCGGGGTGAGGATACATTGGGCACTGGGGCTGGCGCTGGTTTTACCGATGGGCGTCGACTGGGGGATCCAGAGGTGGTTCGGCATCATGTCGACGAACGCCAGGAGGCTGGTCACGGGGCTGATGGCGGGATTCGGGCTGGGGATGGAGTATATGTGGGGGATAAGCTGGGTAGTAAATGTGATAATCGTTACTATAAAAGGTGTTCTATTGTAATGACTAAGTGGTCTTTCCACAGAATTCAGTACACAAGGTTAAGATTATTGCTGTTAAATCGCTTTTCGTAATCCACAGGGCCCTGATACTCCAACGAAGAATGCATCCTTTCCTGTTGTAGTAGATTTCGATGTACTCGAAGATCCTCCTCTCGGCCTCCTCCTTGTCTAGGAACCGCCTTCCCTGTATAAGCTCGGTTTTCAATGTCCGGTAGAATGATTCTACGAAAGCATTGTCATATGGGTTTCCCGGCCTGCTCATGCTGGCGATGCTGTAGTCATATATGATTAGCAACTCTATTGCTTTCTCTATCTTCTCGTTCGGGTACATAGACAACCTCCTGTTCATTTATTGTCCAGGATTTTGTCCGCACCTCCAATTCATGAGTAATTTAGATGGCTACTTCACTGGTACAACAATGGTAGGATCGAGCTATCTCTCGGTGGAAAGAGTCCTATGGAATACCGGAGGAACCTAGGACTTACTATCTAGGATGTTCAAGAAAACGTCCACATCCCCATATCTGCTATCGTGTATAGCAGCGAACCTAAAGAGGATAGTAAAGGCACTTAATGTGCAGAATGAGGCTTTCCTATATGCATAGATCCTTACAGATCATTCTGCGGTGAAGGTACAGACAACTGCTTATTGTATCGCTTTCGAGTCGTATTAGTAGATAAGGTCCGATTCTTGACACTACCTATTAGTACCTTACACTCTCGTTTCTATGTCCAAACTAGTCTACGCCCTCCAAACCTACTGTTCTGATTTCTAAGCATTTTGTCTGCATCCCCAGTGGGTCAATTCTAGATCGGTGTTAATTATTTAATAAAGGGCAGTGAGCAGGAAAAACACTAAAATTGTACAAAAAGTTCAAACTAGCAGGAATAATTTCTTACATATAGAATGTATAAAATATACGGAGGGATAAGACATGATAGAAAAACCTAACTCACCAATACTTGAGGTGTTAATTTCTGTTGCTAGAGGGATTGCTACTACCATGGGGCAGTCATGTGAGGTCGTTGTTCATGACCTGTCAAAACCGAAGAGTTCGGTTATCGCCGTTTTTAACAATTCTGTTACAGGTCGTCAAGTAGGTGAAGGCATAAGGGACCTCGTTCATACGGTATTACGCTCACCTGACTTCAAAGACGAGATGCTGGCAAACTATCAGACAGTAACTAAAGACGGCAAGCACGTAAAAAGCACAACAATAGTGATAAGGGACGAAAATAAAAACGTAATCGGGGCACTATGCATTAACTTCGACCTATCCACATTCGTGTCTACAAAAAGGTTCTTTGAAGATTTCACGAAAGTGAACAACCTTCTTCCCCCGGAGGATAAGGTAGTCAACATAAGCAATGCAGACGTCCTGGACATCATCGATCACATTATCAAGAGCACAATCATGGAAACTGGGAAGAGCATCGAGCAGATGACGAAAGAAGACAAAATGCAGGTGATCCAATACCTGGATGAGAAGGGGGTATTTCTTGTAAGGGGATCCGTCAATTGGGTAGCAGGCAAATTGAAGCTATCAAGAAACACTGTCTACAACTACCTGGAGAATCATCGATCTTTAAAGAACATCAAAGAATAGTTTTCTGCAAGGGAGTAGATCGGATGGGTTATGCTAAGCGCGAAATCGATTGTAACAGGGTGGCTAAATCCAAGAGCCCACTGGCGCAAGGGATAATGTACGGAGATCTCGTCTTCTTGTCAGGCCAGCTGGGCAAGAATCCCGATACCGGAAGATTGGAAGACGGAACTTACTCGCAGACATCAAGAGCTATGGAGAACATAAGGCAGATTTTGGATTCGATTGGCCTGGGCATGGAAGACATCATCAAAACAACTATCTATATGGTCGATATGTCGAGTATCGCTGAAGTAAATAAGGCTTATAGCGACTACTTCCAGGCCAAGTTACCTGCAAGATCCTGCGTAGGAGTAGCGGAGTTGGCCGGGGGAGCGGTTGTGGAAATCGAGATAATCGCGGGCAGATGATCTCATCGAAGGAGGATGCAGGGTGGCTAAGGTCATTGCTGAGTATATCGACAGGCTGGTAAATACCGAAATGAGACAGATGGGCGGCTTGCCTAGAGGGACAACGCACCAGCTATATGAAGCTGCGAGGCGTTACCACAAGGACCCGTTGACCTATCTAGCGGCAAGCAAGCTTATCGAGAATATCAAACCGAACGACAATGTGATAATCGCCACGGGAGCCGGAGTACCGCCGTGGTTACCCAAGGGTGAGACAGATGGGCCTCTTGGTGCAGCTTCAATAGCTAGGGCAATCGATATCGGCCTTGGTGGCAAACCTATCCTTGTGGGAGAAGGAAGGTGCATGTCACCAGTAGCCGCCACAGTTGAAGCAGCAGGGCTCATGGTTTGCGACGAAGATCTTTTTAGCAAGAGAGATCATGTGGCTATGACTCTCGAATATCCTTTAGGCGAGGAAAAAGGAACCAAATTCGCAGAGGAATTGATGAGTAGGTTCAACCCCAAGGCGATTATCTGCATCGAAAAGCATGGGCCGAGTGCAAGTGGAAAGTACCATAGCATCATGGGCGTGGGAAGGGAACCTGATACGGTAGCGAATGTCAAATTCCTGGTTGAGTTAGCCTCAAGCAAGAAAGTACTAACCATCGGAGTAGGTGACGGAGGCAATGAAATCGGTTTCGGGAACATTTACGATGATGTGAAAAGGATACAGAAATATGGTCCCAAATGTCAGTGTCCGTGTGGCGCAGGAATCGGGACCGTCACAAAGGCTGATGTCCTTGTCGCAGCCGCTGTATCTAATTGGGGAGCATATGGTATCTCCGCAATGCTAGCCTTCATGCTGAAGAAACTGCGTCTCATTCAGGACGTGGATATGGAATATCGCATGCTTGAGGCCTCCATTAGGGCAGGTGCCATGGACGGGCTCTATACTGACATGTCGATGTACGTGGATGGCACGTCTTGTGAAACCCAGAAATCGATAATAACCATACTAAGGGAAATCGTATCTAACGCACTGGTCGAGCAGCCCAGACACTGGTAAATAAGGAGGGAAAACGGTGAAGTATTGTAGGATCTTAATTGTAATCGCTCTTCTCGGAATCATAGCAGTACCAGCATTAACGGCAACTAAGTGGAATTTCAGCATAGGTACGAGCACCCTGGGCGGTAGCTTCTACATAATGGGCGCTCCCTGGGCGAAGGTTATCTCCGAGCATGTACCCGACGCAATAGCAACGGTCCAGGCTACGAATGGTCCTTCAGCAAACATCCAGCTTATCGAAAGAGGCGAGATGAAGCTGGCTTACGTATCCTCCGCCGCTGCATATGAAGGGTGGAATGGTCTAAGCTGGGCAAAGGGCACTAAATTTCAGCGCATGCGCACAATGTTCACTACTTACTCAAGCTATTTCGAGATGGTCACCCTTACGAAGCTCCCAATAAAGAACATTAGGGATCTGCAGGGGAAGCGTGTCCATATGAGCATGCCGAATGGCACCCCTGATATCGCAATGACGAAATGCCTAGAAGAGCTGGGCATCAAACCTAAGGATAAGCAGTATATGCAGACAGACCAGGCGATAGACCAGCTGAAGGACGGCAAGCTCGATGTGGTCATCTTCGCGATGGGGCTTCCTACTTCCATGATACTCGACCTTCAGTCGACGCATGACATCAGAGTGCTAGATATCTCGAAAGAGGACATAGACCTTATCAATACAAAGTATCCCTATTTCGCAAAAGGGATAATACCTGCCGGAACATATGAGAACATGCCTAATGATGTCAACACATTCGTTTTCTGGAACTATGCAGTATGCGATAAAGATCTCCCGGATGAACTAGTCTATCAGATCACCAAGGCAGTCTTTGAGAACAAGGCCGATTTTGTTGCAGCTTCTGCATACGGGAAAGAATTGGCTGCCAAGAACATAGCAAATGCAGTCGTACCCCTACATCCGGGTGCTATTAAGTACTATAAAGAGATAGGTATCAACATCCCTAGCCATCTGCTTCCTCCGGACAGCAAGTAATGACAGGCATAAAGCCACGCCCGTGATACCCCGGGCGTGGCTTCACTAGGAGGTTTTCACATGCCAAGGAAAATATCTGATATTGTCGATGATGTTGAAACTTCAGGAAAACGAGAGCTAACGCCCACATTATCGAAACTCGTACTGATTTTAGGATTATGCTATGCAGCTTTCAACATTACACATCTCGTATTCTATTCATTCGGACCTTGGATTCACTTGCCGGTGAACCTCTGTTTCGCCTCAGTCCTAACGTTGATTACGTATAGGAGCTTGTTCGAAAGGAACAAAACGCTGGCAGTGATTGTCGATGTCATCCTCATTGCCTGCGCGATATCCAGCACAATGTACTATGCATTCTCCTATAGGGAAATGATATTCCGCATGGGTGCCTTCTCTACGAAGACAGATATCTTCTTTGCATCATTGGTCGTTCTAGTCTGCCTTGAGATCACCAGAAGGGCTAGTGGATCTGCGCTCTCGATAGTAGGGATAGCTTTCATACTCTATGCGCTATTCGGGAAGTACATAACCGGATATCTAGGCCATAGCGGCTTCTCATATGAAAGATTGATGAGTTATTTATACAGCGACACGGGGATATTTGGCTCAGCCCTTTCCGCAGCGGCCTCTTACGTTTTTCTGTTCATACTTTTTGGATCGTTTTTGGAAAGGTTAGGCGGTGGACAGGTGTTTATCGACTTGGCTACAGGGACCGCAGGAGGTACCAGGGGGGGACCAGCGAAAGTTGCTGTAGTCGCAAGCGCATTGTTTGGAACGATATCCGGTAGTTCCGTGGCAAATGTGGCCGGTACAGGAACATTCACCATACCGTTGATGAAAAAAATCGGCTACAAATCTAGGTTCGCTGCCGGCGTAGAAGCTGCAGCATCGTCGGGTGGCCAGATCATGCCTCCGGTTATGGGTTCTACGGCGTTCATATTAGCCGAGATCGTTGGTGTGACTTATTCTGTTCTAGCTTTCAAAGCACTAGTACCGGCAGTACTCTACTTCCTTGCGATATTCATCATGGTGGACCTAGAGGCTGTGATGATGGGACTCAAAGGAGTATCAAAAGACCTCCTTCCCGATGCAAAGAAAGTCTTTAGGGAAAAATGGGCATACTTGCTTCCGATAGTGGTGATCTTCTTCATGCTACTCGTGCTGAAGACCAGTACTTCAAGGGCCGCAATAGTTGGAATACTAGCGACCTTGATAGGCCCATTGTTCTTTGCACGGGGGACAAAGGTAAGTACAAAGAAATTGGTCGATTCGGTACAAGGCGGGGCGATGGGTGTGCTGAACATAATCGCTTCCTGCTCCTCAGCGGGAATAATAATTGGCATACTGGCTATGACCGGACTGGGACTTAAAGTTGGAACTCTATTAGTGAAACTTTCTCAAGGCAACCTTCTCCTAATGCTTATGGCAGCTATGGTACTGACAATAATCTTAGGAATGGGTCTACCGACAGCTGCAGCATATATAGTAGCCGCATCAGTGGTCGGGCCCGCACTGACTCAAGCAGGAATCCCGATGTTGACCGCTCACCTATTCATCCTATATTTCGCAGTGAGCGCTATGGTGACACCACCGGTTGCGTTGGCGTCATACACGGCTGCAGGTATCGCCGGATGCAGTGCGTCTGAAGCTGGTTGGAGCGGAATGAAGCTTAGCATAGCCGGCTTCATAGTACCTTATATGTTCGTTTATGGTCCCGGCATGATCTTGGAAGGTAGTGTGTTGGAAATAATCTACGCGATAGCCTGTTCAGTGATAGGCATCCTCCTGATAGCAATAGCCGTGGAAGGATACGCATATTTCGTAGGGAAACTGAATATAATCCAAAGGACCCTGCTCTTCATTGCAGCGATATGCATCATGCTTCCTGGATTACTGACCGATGGTATCGGAATCGCGATTGCCGTTTTGGTTTATGTTTCCCGCATAGTACTAGGTGAAAGCAAATCCACCGCAAAACAAAATGCCGACTAAGGGGTGCAGGGTATGCTACTAAATAGAAAACGTTTGAACAGTATTATGAAACAAAACGGGTTGCCTGTGCTGATCAGCGCCAAACCCGAGAATGCAATCTATCTGACTTCATACCATACTATGGGGAGCCGCACTATCAAGGAAAGGCTCACTTACGTAATATACTTTGGTAATGAAGGTGTTGAACCGATAGTGATATGCCCCTCAGTCGATGTACGCCACATGAGGGAACTATCATGGATCCCGGAAAATAATATAATGCCTTTCACTGAGTTTAAGACTGGAAATGACCATGGGTTGATAACGGACAAGTTCGGTTTCATCGCAGATCAAATAAGGGCATCAGGTTTCGATGCAGGTAAAATAGGCATTGAGACCAGCTTCCTGTCCGAGGGTCTTCTTGATTCATTCAGGCAGGTATTGCCTAAAGCTGAGTTTGTAGATTGTAACAAGATTATCAAATCGGCTAGAGCGGTCAAAACACCAGAAGAGATCGTAAGGCTTAAAGAAGCATGCAGAATCACCGAGGAAGGATGCAAGGTCCTTATTGAATACGCAAAGAAAGGCGCTCTTGAAGATGAAGCGTCTGCCCATGCAAAAGCAGTTAGCATGCTAAATGGCGCTGAGACTATCGGTTTCTGCGCCGTAGGATCGTCATATAGGTCGGCTTTCGTACATAATAACCCTAGGCATGAACCTATAAGAGAGGGAACAGTCTTCCGCTTTGACTACGGAGCCCTTTATGAAGGATACTGGGGGGACCTTGCCAGGACCTTTGTAATAAGTCGCTATAGCCAAGAGCAGCGTAAATACCATGATGCGATTAGAGCCGCACAAGAGGCTGGACTTTCATCTGTAAAACCAGGAGTAACAGCTAATGATGTTTACATGGCTGCTGTTACTGCAGGGCGCAAGTATGATCCAGACCTTAGGAGGGAACATGTTGGACATGGTTTAGGCCTCGAAGTGCACGAGGAACCGATCCTGAGGCTTGGTAGCGACCAAGTGATAGAATCTGGGATGGTCATGTGTGTAGAGGTGGGGAAATACATACCCGATATCGGAGGTTTCCAGATTGAGGACACGATTCTAGTGACTGATACTGGAATAGAAATTTTTGATACTTTACCGAAAGACATTCTCATATAGCTGGTAATACACTACAAAATCATACATGGCTCAACAGTAAGGATTTAAACAACTGCTAGTTTTAAGTCTAGTAATGCCAATGGGCAATAGAGTAGTTATTAGGTTCTTACAACCGCTGGGTATTGAATAACACTCAAGCTGGCCCTCTGATGAGAACCCTCAAAAGAGGGCTTTCTACATGCAAGTTTGAGTGTATATAGTATAACAATATTTGAAGATTAGTATCCTCTATTGTAAAGCATCAGCTATATGCATTGTTTTACTTTAGCTTGTTGCTAATGGTAATTCTCGTCGTTTTTACTAACTAACATGAAAATTTCAACTAGCGAATATAACATCCTTGATAAATGGCCATTTCGAATATATCATATTGTCATACAGTATTATCAATCACATCCGATGTCACCAAAAATAACAAAATACAGAAAAGGGGGCTCAGCATGAGAAACGCACGTAGCTTTGCCGTTGTCGCTTTGATCCTGCTTGCAGTCACCAGTTCTGGATGCCTGGACAAGGTCTGGTCCTATGATTTCACAGCTGATACCGCCAAACTAGAGGACTGGCATTACAACGGAAACGCCGAGTACTTCAACCTGACGGATGAAGGACTGAGCATGGATGCAGGTACTTCCGGAAGAATCTTCACACCTGTACTATTCAACGGGGATATCTCTATAACCGTTGAAATGGACGTGGTGGGGGATGAACAGGGCGCTACAGATTTTGATATCTGCTTGGTAGATAAAAAGCTCGGAGATGATGAGAACTGTGTGTTTGTGTCATTTAAAAATCTAAGCAGTATTGAGGAAAACTGGATACAGGGTGTCTACAGCCCTGAAGTTGATGAATGTAGGATATACAGATCGGAAGTGCCCTTCCTGGATAAGGATGGTCCCAATACCATTGAGCTGGACAAAAGAGGCAATACAGTGAAGTTATCAATCAATGAGAAACTGGCCACGACTTTCGATATGAGCATTTACCAGGCACAGGATTATTATCTGTTAATCTGGATGCGTGAAAGCAGTAACGGGAATATCGTAATCAAAAAAGTGGACGTAAAATACGGCGGTACGATTACACCGGATCCCCCGACTCCTTAAGAGGCTGGACATTGGTCAGTCGGCGATGAGCCGACCCGTTATCTCCGATATGGACGGAACAAGAAGGCGCATCGGACGGTCCTACCCACATGGAAGCAGGGTGTCGGACCGTCCGATACTATGCCTTTAGTTCTGTCGGATTTGCATATCAGCTAGGCATTTCGCGAAACGGTAATGACCGTATTGGGAAAACGGATACCCCCGCGACTGGAAGCAGGCAAGTATAGGTAATGGCCCTTCCGGCTAAACGTATAGCTGTGCCGTAAATAAGATCGTCTTCCCGCCAGCTACACAGAGGTTGTGCCAGGTGAAGCCACATTATAGGTCCGTCATACTAACAGGAGACCGATAAGCATCATTACGTAGGCGTCGTGCCGCTCCCCCTCTGGACTTTCCATCCGCCACATCCTATAATCCCATTTAGTTCTATAGCTAACTAAATACTGGAGTGTGTCGTTTGAAAGAGATAAAGAGCCTTGGCATGCTCATGGGGCACGTCATAAGGACAAGGCATAACAGGATGACGCAGCTGCTCGAAGGCCTCGGGATACACCCTAGCCAGGCGCAGATGCTCTTTCTTTTAATCCATGACGAGGGCATCACGCAAAAGCAGATAGGGGAGAAGACGAACCTGAGGCCTGCTACAGTAACCGTGATGCTCAACCGCATGGAGAAGGCCGGCTTCGTGGAAAGAAGGCAGGACGAAAAGGACCTCAGGTCCTTCCGCATATACATCACGGAAAAGGGAAGAACCATGGACAAGGCCATAAAGATGACGATGGAGCAGCTCCAGAAGGAAGCTTACGCCGGTTTCACGGATGAAGAGCTGGCGTTGATGAGGCGGCTCCTGCTACATATGAAGAGCAACCTCGAGAAGTCGATTAAGGAAGAGAGCGAGAAGATCAGACACTAAGAGATGCGATAACAAGAAGGAGCGGTTCGGAGGTAACATGCTGAGGATCCTGAAACACATGAAACCCCATGCCGGGGCGATGATTCTGATCATAGGACTGCTGTTCGTGCAGGCGATAAGCGATCTGTCGCTGCCTGATTACATGGCGAAGATAATAAACGTCGGAATCCAGCAGGAGGGCATCGAAGGCGCCGTACCCAAGGTAATAAGGAAGACAGAGCTGGACAAGGTGACGCTCTTCATGACCGATGCAGACAAGGACACGGTCATGTCAGGTTACAAGCTGCTGGAGGCGGACAAGCTCGATGAGAAGAGCCTCTCCGACTACAAGAAGAAATATCCCTTGATAACCGAGGCCCCGCTTTATGAGTTGGATGATCTCACCGAAGAAGCGCTCCAGAAGCTGAACGACATAATGGGAAAGCCCATCCTCGTCGTCTCTGCCATAAGCAAGTTCGGCCTTGCGGGCCTTACAGGCGGAGGGACCGGCATGCCGGCGCTTCCTGCCGGCGTGGATCCCTATGCGCTTATCGCCATGCTCCCAGCCGAGCAAAAGGGCATGATCCTCACCAAGATGGACGAGAGGTTCGCCTCCATGCCTTCCAGCATAGTGACGCAATCTGCGCCGCTGTACATCAAGGCGGAGTATGACGCGATAGGCATAGATACGGCCAAGGCCCAGCTCAGCTACATCATGAAGGCCGGCGCCAACATGCTGCTCGTAGCACTCGTCAGCATGGCCGCCGCCGTCATAGTCGGCTACCTCGGCGCCCGAGTCGCAGCCTCCGTATCCAGCTCCCTCAGGGCTTCCGTCTTCGGAAGGGTCGTCGACTTCTCTAGCGCCGAGATGGACCGCTTCTCTACGGCGTCTTTGATAACGCGCACGACCAACGACGTGCAGCAGATACAGATGCTCATCATGATGCTGTTCAGGATAGTGATCTACGCGCCGATACTCGGAATAGGCGGCGTCATAAAGGTCTTGAACACCGACACCAATATGAGCTGGATAATCGTTCTCGCGGTCGGGGTAATCTCCGTCATCGTCCTGCTCCTGTTCATATTCGCAATCCCGCTCTTCAAGAAGGTGCAGGGCAGGATCGACAAGCTCAACCTGGTGACGAGGGAAGCACTCACCGGCCTTCCAGTAATAAGGGCTTTCAGCAAGCAGCGGCACGAAGAGGCCCGCTTCGATGCGGTCAACCGCGACCTCACCAGGATCAACCTGCTGGTAAACCGCATGCTCGGCCTCATGATGCCGCTGATGATGCTGATGATGAACGCCATCGCCATACTCATCGTATGGACCGGCGCGCACCAGATAGACCTCGGCAACATGCAAGTCGGCAGCATGATGGCGTTCATACAGTACTCGATGCAGATAATAATGGCGTTCTTGATGATATCCATAGTGTCCATCATGGTGCCAAGGGCGTCGGTCTCGATCGTACGCGTCGATGAGGTGCTGGGCACTGAGACTTCGGTCAAGGACCCGGCCTCGCCGATCGCGCCTCCTGCCACCGTCGGAAGCGTCGAGTTCAAGGACGTCGCCTTCAAGTACCCCGACGCCGAGGACTACGTCCTGTGCAACATAAGCTTCAAGGCCGAACCCGGAAGGACAACCGCCATCGTCGGCGGCACCGGCTCCGGCAAGTCCACCCTCATAAACCTGATACCCCGCTTCTTCGACGTCACCGAAGGGCAGATACTCCTCGACGGCATCGACATAAGGCGGATGAGCATGCATGAGCTCAGGGACCGGATCGGATACGTCCCGCAGAAGGGCATACTCTTCTCCGGCACCATAGGTACGAACCTCAGGTACGGGCGCGAGGAGGCCACCGAGCAGGACCTGATCGACGCCGCTTCCACCGCCCAGGCGCTGGATTTCATATCCGACAGGCCGGACGGTTTCGGCTCCGAGATCTCCCAGGGGGGCACCAACGTCTCCGGAGGCCAGAAGCAGAGGCTTTCCATAGCCAGGGCGCTCGTCAAGAAGCCCGGCATATACATCTTCGACGATACTTTCTCGGCCCTGGACTTCAAGACCGACGCCGCCCTCAGGAGGGCGCTGAGCGCCAAGACAGGAGCCGCCACCATCCTCATAGTCGCCCAGAGGATAGGCACGATAATGAACGCCGACAAGATAGTCGTCCTCGACGAGGGCGAGATCGTGGGCATCGGCAGGCACGAGGAGCTGATGAGAGACTGCGAGGTCTACAAGCAGATCGCGCTGTCGCAGCTTTCGCCGGAGGAGCTGTCAAGATGAGCAGATTGAACGATAACGCAAAAGACACCAAGACCATGGACAGCATGCGGGGCAGGGGCATGATGCGCGGGCCCATGGGCGGAGGAGGCCCGATGGGCGGCGGGCACATGGCCATGGGCCTTTCCAAGGCCAAGGACTTCAAGGGAACATGGAAGAGGATATTCTCCCTCCTCCTGCCATATAAGCTCCTCATTGCAGTCGTGCTCGTATTCGCCGTAGGAAGCGCCTCGTTTTCCATAATGGGCCCCAAGATACTCGGAAGGGCCACGACTAAGCTATTCGAGGGCGTCATGGCGAAGCTGACCGGAGCCGAAGGCGCGGGGATAGACTTCGCATCGATCGGAAACACGCTCCTGATGCTGCTGGGACTTTATTCCATCAGCGCGCTGTTCTCGTTCATACAGAGCTTCATCATGGCGGGAGTAGCGCAGAAGATATCCTACAAGATGAGGAAGGACATAATCGCGAAGATCGATAGGCTCCCGATGAAGTACTTCGACGGCACGACGCACGGCGAGGTGCTGTCCAGGGTGACCAACGACGTCGATACCGTAAGCCAGACGCTGAACCAGAGCATGTCCCAGATAGTGACTTCGATAACTACGCTGATCGGCGTCCTGATAATGATGGTCTCCATCAGCTGGACCATGACCCTGGGCTCGGCCCTGATCATGCCGTTCTCGGGCCTCTTCATGGTCCTTATAGTCGGCCAGTCGCAGAAGTACTTCAAGAAGCAGCAGGAATACCTGGGCCATATAAACGGCAAGGTCGAGGAAGTCTACGGCGGGCACAGGATCATGAAGGCCTTCAACGCCGAGGGCAAGACCCTCGACGAGTTCGGCTCCCTCAACAAGGAGCTGTACGGCTCGGCCTGGAGGTCGCAGTTCCTCTCCGGCATGATGTTCCCCATAATATCCTTCATAGGCAACATCGGCTACGTCCTCATCGCCATACTCGGAGGCTGGCTCGCGGTCAAGAAGTCGATACAAGTAGGCGACATCCTGGCGTTCGTGCAGTACGTAAGGCAGTTCACCCAACCGATAGCCCAATCCGCCCAGATAGCCAACGTGCTCCAGTCGACGGCAGCCGCTGCCGAGAGGGTGTTCGAGTTCATCGACGAGAAAGAGGAGGAACCCGACGTCAAGGAGCCCGCGGGCACGGCGGACATCAAAGGCGAGGTCGTGTTCGACCACGTGCACTTCGGCTACGACGCCGACAAGCCCGTCATAGGGGACTTCAGCGCATTCATAAGGCCCGGCCAGAGGGTGGCCATCGTGGGACCCACTGGAGCCGGCAAGACGACTATAGTCAAGCTGCTGATGAGGTTCTACGAGCTGCAGGGCGGCAGGATCCTGATCGACGGGACGGATACGAGGCAGTTCAGGCGCGACGAGCTAAGGGGCGTGTTCGGCATGGTGCTGCAGGACACTTGGCTTTTCAACGGCACGATCATGGAGAACATCCGCTACGGCAGGGAGGACGCTACTGACGAGGACGTAAAGGAGGCCGCGAAGGCCGCCCACGTTCACAGGTTCGTAAAGACGCTTCCCGACGGGTACAACATGGTGCTCAACGAAGAGGCGAGCAACATATCCCAGGGGGAGAAGCAGCTTCTTACGATAGCGCGCGCGATCCTCGCCGACCCGAAGGTGCTCATCCTGGACGAGGCCACCAGCTCGGTCGACACCAGGACCGAGGTCCTCATCCAGAAGGCGATGGACAACCTCATGCACGGAAGGACCAGCTTCATAATCGCCCACAGGCTCTCGACGATAAAAGACGCCGACCTGATACTCGTCATGGACGACGGCGACATAGTCGAGCAGGGCACGCACGAGGAACTCCTTAAACGCAAGGGCTTCTACTCGGAGCTTTACCTCAGTCAGTTCGAGACCGGGTTGGTATCCTGACGGCGCCGACGCTTCGGCCCCAGCATGTGCACACATTGTGCACAGCGACTCGGAAATGGAACGGAGCGGAGATATTCCATACATGTATCAATAACAGAACGAAGACCGCCTTAACGGCGGTTTTCCTTTTACACGGATGCCATCCTCGCTTATAATCTCTATTGGTTCTACGTCAAACTTTCTTGCGAGGTGCATTCATGGGTAAAGAAGAAAACGTCATTGCGCTCATCGCCGGTTTCATGCGCGCCAAGAGGGCGAGGATGGACAAGCTGCTGGCCGGGCAGGGCATACATCCGGCCCAGGCGCCGATGCTCTTCTCTATATTCAAAGACAACGGCCTCACGCAAAAGCAACTCGGGGAGAAGATGCACCTAAGGCCCGCTTCCGTGACCATAATGCTCAAGCGCCTGCAGCGCGCGGGGCTCATCGAGAAGACCCCCGACACGAAGGACCTAAGGGTGTTCAGGATCTACCTCACCGAGAAGGGCAAGTCGCTCAAGGACACGGTCATGAACGCCGTGGAGGCGGTGGAGCAGGACGCCGTAAAAGGGCTCGGCGCCGAGGACATCGCGGCGATTAGGAGGATAATGGCTACCATGAGGGGCAACCTCGAGAAAGCCTCGGAGGACTGACCCTCCGGGCTTTCCGGCGGACTGCCCCTTCGGGGGGAAGGATCCGCTTGAGAAGACTTTTCAGCTATCTAAAACCCTACCGGACCGCCGCGATCGCAGCGCCACTTCTCATGCTGCTCGAAGTCGCGGCCGATCTGATACAGCCCAAGATGATGGCCGGGATCGTGGACATAGGAATCGCTAACCGCGACCTGGCCTACGTATACCGCACCGGCGCTGGCATGATAGGAATCGCCCTCATAGGGCTCATCGGCGGCACCGGCGCCACGATATTCTCCTGCACCGTCGCAGCCAACTACGGCAAAGACCTAAGGGGCGGGCTCTTCGAGAAGGTGCAGTCCTTCTCGTTCGCCGAGCTTGACCGCTTCAAGACGGCATCTTTGATCACACGACTCACAAACGACGTGACGCAGATACAGCACATCGTCATGCTGAGCCTAAGGATGCTGGTCAGGGCGCCGCTCCTTGCCGTGGGCGGCGTGATGATGGCCCTTTCAATAAACGCCGGCCTTGCCTCGGTCCTCCTGATATCCCTTCCTCTCCTGGGCGTCGCGCTTACGCTCATCATGTCGAAGAGCTTCCCGATGTTCACCGTCGTGCAGAAGAGGATAGACAAGCTGAACGGCGTTATGAGGGAAAACCTCACGGGTGCCAGGGTGGTGAGGGCCTTCGTGAGGTCCGGCTACGAGAAGGATCGCTTCGGGAAGGCCAACGAGGGCCTGTCGAAAGCCTCGCTGAGGGCGGTCCGTACCGTGAACCTCACGGCGCCCGCCATGATGGCGGCGCTGAACATAAGCCTTGTCGCGGTGCTGTGGTTCGGCGGCATCAAGGTGGACTTCGGTACGATGAGCGTCGGCGAGGTCATGGCGTTCGTCAACTACATCACGCAGATACTGATGGCCCTGCAGATGGTGGCGTTCCTCACGGTGAACATATCGCGCGCCAAGGCGTCCTCCGAACGCCTGGCCGAGGTGCTGGACGCGGAATCTTCCATAACGGGCCCCGCAGCGCCTGAAGGCGCCCCCGGTGAGGGGAAAGTGGAGTTTCGGAACGTGAGCTTCTGCTACGAGGGCGCGTCCGGCGACCCGGTCCTAAAAAACGTGGACGTGACGGCTTTCCCGGGCAGGACGCTCGCAATACTCGGAGCCACCGGATCCGGCAAATCCACCCTGGTTAACCTCATACCCCGCTTCTTCGACCCGACGGAAGGGACGGTGCTGGTCGACGGAACTGACGTGCGCGACATGGACCTTGCCGGGCTAAGGGCATCGGTCGGCATGGTGCTTCAAGACCCCGTGCTCTTCACGGGGACCATCAGGGACAACATCATGTGGGGCAAAGCCGACGCGACCGACGAGGAGGTCACGGAGGCCGCGAAGGCAGCCCAGGCGCACGATTTCATAACCTCCCTCCCGGAAGGCTACGACACGGTGGTCGGCCAGAAGGGCGCGAACCTCTCGGGCGGGCAGAAGCAGAGGCTCGCCATAGCAAGGGCCCTCGTAAGGAAGCCCAGGGTCCTGGTGCTGGACGACAGCACCAGCGCCATCGACATGGGTACCGAGGAGAGGCTGCAGGCGGCCCTCAAGGAGTACATGAGGGGCAGGACTACGATAGTCATAGCCCAGAGGATAAGCTCAGTCATGGACGCAGACGAGATAATAGTGCTCGAAGACGGGGAAGTAGTCGCCAGGGGCACGCACCACCAGCTAGTCGAAGGAAGCGAGATCTACAGGGACATCGTCCGCTCCCAGCTCGGCGCGGAGGTGGTCTGATGGGCAGGAAGGACTTGAAGGGAAGCCCGGGCGCGCCCAAGGACGGCAAGGGCCCGATATCCGTAGAGGCCTACGGCAAGGCAGGATACGACAGGCCGTCGGCGGTGCCCCAGCCCGCCTTCCAGAGGCCCGGCGTGATGCGCGGTCCGGGATTCGGAGGAGGCCCGGGCAGGAGGTTTTCGAGCGAGCTTTCCAAGGCCAGGGACACGAAAGGCACCATATCTAGGCTCTGGACGTACCTCAGGAGGCATAGGCTGCTTCTGTGGCCGGTGTTCCTCCTCGCACTGCTAAGCTCGGCGGCGACCCTTGTAGGACCCTATCTCATAGGCAGTGCCGTCGACGCGATGGCGGGCGGCAAGGGTTCGGTCGACTTCGCAAGGATCGCCCGCATAGGCGCCGCACTCACCGCGATATACCTCACCGGCGCCGGGGCCTCGTGGCTGACCACCTACTTCATGACGGAAGTGTCCCAGAGGACCGTGCGCAACCTCAGGAAGGACCTGTTCGCCAAGGTCCAGGCCCTCCCGGTGTCCTACTTCGACAAAAGGCCGCACGGGGAGCTCATGAGCAGGCTCGCCAACGACGTGGACAACGTGGACGGGGCCCTGTCCCAGGGCGTGACGCAGGCCTTCACGAGCGTGCTCTCGCTGGCGGGCTCATTCATCATGATGCTTTGGCTGAGCCCCATGCTTACGCTCCTAAGCCTTGCTGCGATTCCCTTAAGCGTGGCATTCACCGCCGCGATCTCCAAGCGCACCCGCGGCTACTTCTCGAAGCAGGCGAAGGACCTCGGCGAGCTAAACGGCTTCATCGAGGAGACTATTTCCGGCCAGAAGGTGGTAAAGGCGTTCGGGCGCGAGAAGGCGCTGGAGGACGAGTTCGGCGCGATAAGCGGAAAGCTCAGAAGGTCCGGCCTCATGGCGCAGATCTACTCGGGAATGGTCCCCAGGGTCATGATCATGGTGAACAACCTGAGCTATGCGCTGGTCTCGGTCGCGGGGGGCATCCTGGTCCTGAAAGGGCAGGTCACGGTGGGGCTGATCGCCAGCTTCCTCAACTACTCGAGGCAGTTCGCAAGGCCCATAAACGAGATAGCCAACCAATATAACCAGCTGCAGTCGGCAATCGCGGGCGCCGAGCGCGTGTTCGAGGTGCTGGACGAAAAGGACGAGCGCGCCGAGGGCGAGCCCGGCTACAGGCCGGATCGCATAAGGGGCGACGTAAGGTTCGACTCCGTCGGCTTCTCCTACGAGAAGGGGGTGCCGGTCCTTACCGACGTGGACATAGAAGCCGGGGAGGGCATGACCGTGGCCTTGGTGGGTCCTACGGGCGCGGGCAAGACGACCGTCGTGAACCTCCTGATGAGATTCTACGACGCGGACGAAGGCGGCATAGAAGTGGACGGGCGGGACATCAAGACCCTGGACAGGGACGCGCTAAGGGGCTCCATCGGGATAGTCCTCCAGGATACGTACCTGTTCTCCGAGACGGTAAGGGAGAACATCAGGTACGGGAGGCTTTCCGCGACCGACGCCGAGGTGGAGGCAGCCGCAAGGACCGCCAACGCCGATACTTTCATAAGGCGCCTTCCCGAAGGCTACGCCACGGTGCTGGGCGAAGACGGCGGGAACCTAAGCCAGGGGCAGAGGCAGCTCATCGCTATAGCCAGGGCCATCCTAGCCGACCCTTCGATACTCATACTCGACGAGGCGACGAGCTCCGTGGACACGAGGACCGAGATGCACATACAGAAGGCGCTTCTGGACCTCATGCGGGGGCGCACCAGCTTCGTCATAGCCCACCGCCTGAGCACGATAAAGGGCGCGGACATGATCCTCGTCATAAAAGAGGGGCGGATCGTCGAGCGGGGCACGCACGCCCAGCTCATGAAGGCGCAAGGCTTCTACTACGGCCTGTACGCAAGCCAGTTCAGAAGGCACGAGGCGCTCACAGCTGGTGTCTAGGGAGGAAGCTAAGAAGGCCCGTCGCAGCCTATACGCCGATGCATAAAACTTGCCCGCGGGGGTTACATATAGCACCCCTTACTGGTAAAATTATGTTGTTAACACCTTTTGCGGCAGGTTGAAAAATGGAAGAAAAAGGCGATTTCAGCAAGAAGAACGTGGCGGCGGACCTTGCCCTCGTGGTGATCTGCATCATCTGGGGCACGACTTTCGCCATCGTCAAGAACACCGTCAAAGTCGTAGACCCCATACTGCTCATCGCCCTCAGGATGATAATAGCCTCGATAATCGTGACCTTCCTCTGCTGGAGGAGGGGCCTCTTAAGGAGGATGGGCGGCGAGACCTGGAGGTCCGCGGCCGTCGTCGGCATATTCGTCTACATGGGCTTCGTGCTACAGACCATAGGCATCTCGCTCACCACGGCTACGAAGACCGGCTTCATAACCGGACTCGCCGTCGTGTTCACGCCGATGCTCTCCCCTTACATACTTAAGAAGAACCCCGAATGGTACTCATGGCTCGGCGTCGCAATCGCCGTCATAGGCCTCGGGATGCTGTCCCTGGACGGCTGGCAGATGCCATCCGTGGGCGACATGTACGTGCTGGCGTGCGCTATGTGCTTCGGCTTCCAGATCGTGCTGCTGGAGAAGTACTCCCCGAGGCTGAACGGGCTTCTCCTGTCCATGGCCCAGTTCATCTGGATAGGCATGCTCGCCCTTGCCACGGCGGCGCCGAAGCTGCCCGAGGTCAAGGATTTCACGCCCCAGATATGGCTCGTCATAGTATACCTCGGGGTCATGGCCACGGCGGTGTGCTTCATGGTCCAGACGATCGCCCAAAGATACGTGCCCGCCGTAAGGGCCGCGATCATACTGCAGCTGGAACCCGTGATGGGCTTCTTCTTCGCCTGGCTGATGCTGGGTGAGAAGCTGAACGCAAGGCAGCTTTTTGGTGCCCTCATGATACTGGCGGCGGTCGGCGTCTGCCAGTACGGCGACTATCGCAAGACGAGGAAGGAGCGGTTCGATGTACCTTTTGGAAAGGGCCCTGGAACGCGCAAGCCGGCTTGGGGCCTCATACGCAGACGCGAGAAGGGTGAACAGGAAGACACAGGAGATATCGGTTAGGGACGGCGCGCTCGATTCGATAGGAGAAGGCAGCGACGAGGGCTACGGCGTAAGGGTCCTGGTGGACGGCGCCTGGGGCTTCGCCGCCTCGAACTCCATGACGGAAGAGGATGCCGCAAGGACAGGTGAGCTTGCCGTAGAGTACGCGAAGGCGGCAAGGCCGTACCTTAAGCGCAGGGCCGAGATTGGCGAATGCCGGGGCGAGGCCGCGTACTGGAGGGCCCCGATGGCGACCGATCCGTTCACCGTGCCTACGGACGAGAAGGTGGGCCTTCTCGTAAGGGCATCGCTTGCCGCAAAAGGGTACTCGCCGAAGGTCAGGCAGGCCAAGGCGACGATGGGCTTCGTCACGGAGAGCAAGCTGTTCATGTCGACCGAAGGCGCGAGGATCGAGCAGGAGTTCACCGAATCCGGCGCCGGAGTCACTGTGATGGCGCTCGGGGACGGGGACATGCAGGTAAGGTCCTATCCCGGCTCCTTCGGCGGGAACTTCAAGCAGGCCGGATACGAGTTCGTGCTGGCCCAGAAGCTGGAGGAAGGGGCCCTTAAGGCTGCAGAGGAGGCCGTGGCGCTCCTGACGGCAGAGCAATGCCCGTCGGGCGAGATGACGCTCATCCTGCTTCCCGAGCAGCTGGCGCTGCAGATACACGAAAGCTGCGGACATCCCGTCGAGCTGGACCGAGTCTACGGCACGGAGGCGGCCTACGCCGGCACCAGCTTCCTTACGACAGATAAGCTCGGGTGCGGCTTCAGGTACGGTTCGAATGATGTGGACCTCTACCAGTGCGCGATCACGGAAGGCGGCCTCGGCACGTATGCCTTTGACGACGAGGGGATGCCCTCGTCGAGGACACCTCTTGTGGAGAAGGGCGAGTTCATGGGATATCTCATGGGCAGGGAATGGGCCGTACGGCTCGGGCTTTCCTCAAACGCCGCGATGAGGGCGGACGGTTGGTCGAGGACTCCGATAGTGAGGATGACCAACATATGCCTGGCACCCGGGGACAAGACCCTGGAGGAGCTAATAGCCGGAACCGAAGACGGTGTAATGATGGACGGCATAAAGAGCTGGAGCATAGACGACAAGAGGGTGAACTTCCAGTTCGGCTGCGAGATAGGCTGGAGGATAAAGGGCGGCAAGGTGACGGGCATCGTGAAGAACCCGACCTACACGGGATCCACGCCCGGCTTCTGGGGAGGCTGCGACGGTGTGGCCGGCCAGGAAGAGTGGGTGCTGTGGGGCGTGCCCAACTGCGGCAAGGGGGAACCGATGCAGGTGGCCCACGTGGGGCACGGCTGCGCTCCGGCCAGGTTCAGGAACGTGAAGGTAGGTGTCGGCAGATGGTAGAGAGGGAGAGGATGGAAAAGGCGCTGGCTAAAGCCCTCGCCACCGTAAGGGGCGCCGAGGCCGACATCGTCGCGGTCGACACCGAAATCAGGCTCGCGCGCTTTTCCAACAACGAGATACACCAGAACAGCGTGCTTTCGGACACCGATTTCACCGTGCGGGTGGCGCGCGGCCAGAAGGTCGGGATAGTGAAGACGAACAGGGCATCGGAGCTGAAAGACGCCGTGGGCAAGGCGTACGACTTGGCTGGCATGCTGCCCGATTCTCCCATGTTCGCGGGATTGCCGGAACCGGCTGAGTACAGGAAGGCCGACGCGTTCTGCAGGCACACCGGGGATTTCTCGCCCTACCAGATAGCCGACGCCGCGCACGAGGCCATAAGGTCGGCCGAGGAGGCGAAGGTCACTGCGGGGGGCACCGTGAGGACGTCGATCCTGGGGACGTACGTCATGAGCAGCAGGGGCGTGAAAGCCTACAACCTCACCAGCACCGCGCAGTACAAGGTGGTCGCGATGAGCGACGCTGGCGGGACCGGCCTTTCCGACAAGGCGGCCGTATCGGTGAAGGACATAGACTTCAAGGCCGTGGCTGCGGTCGCGGTCGACAAGTGCCTGAAGTCGGCGGATCCCATGCCGATGGAGGCAGGGGAATACGAGGCGGTGCTCGAGCCCAACGCAGTTTCCACGATGCTCAACGTGCTTGCGATGTGCGGCATCGACGGCATGATGTACCACGAGGGCAACAGCTTCGCGACGGGCAGGATGGGCCGGCTTGTTACCAACCCGCTTATCAGCATCACCGACGACGGGCTCGCGCCCGATACCGTGCGGATGCCCTTCGACTACGAGGGCGTGCCGCGCGAGAGGGTGGAGATAATAAAGTCGGGCGTCATGGCGGGGATGCTGTTCGATTCCTCATCGGCCAAGCTCGAGAAGACGAGGTCTACCGGGCATGCGAAGATGCCAGGCGCCAGGTTCTCGGACCAGGCGATGCACCTGAGGCTCGCCCCAGGGGATTCGGACGTGGAATCGATGATAAGGGCGACGAAGAAGGGCATACTCATCACGAGGTTCCATTACGTGAACCCGATACACCGCGTGAAGACCATGTTCACGGGCATGACCAAGGACGGCACGTTCCTGATCGAGGACGGCAGGGTGACCAAACCCTTGAGGAACCTCAGGTTCACGGATTCCATCCTGGACGGCGTGCTTAAGAACGTGGAGCTCATAGGGTGCAAGACCGAGCTCTTCTCGACCGACGTCTCGCTCCCCGAAGGTTACGTGGTCCCCGCGATAAAGACGGCGAAGTTCAACTTCACAGGATCCACCGACCATTGATGCCGCTGAAACCGACATCCCCGCTCTACTGGATGAAAGGGATCGTTTTCATATTGACGGTATCCGGCGCTTTGCGCGCTGCGACATCATTCCAGGACTGGTCGGCGTCAAGAAAAGGACAGGCCCCGGGGCACGAGAAAACCGGCCCCGTAATATTCCATGGGGCCGGCTTATTGCTATCCCCGACTTGTCACTAGATTGCCGGAATCATGTCGCCCTCATGCTTGACCTCGAAATATGTGAACGTTGTGGGCGTTTCGTCACCGCCCCACCCGTAGATGTGCGGGCAGTACAGGCCGGACGCATTGCCCACGATGGCGAACGGTGCGCCGATCGCCGTCCCGTTGAGCTCGAATCCCAGGGTATCGCCCTTCTTGAATATCTTGAGCGTGTTGGGACCCGGGTCGTTGATCAAGCCCGCGCAAGGGACATTCCCATCGATAAGGTGGAAAGTACCGCCATCCCGATAGTAGGTCCTGTAATAAGCGCTCGGCTCCCCTATGTTCCAGATTGCTATCCCACCCAACCAGTCAGAGTCCCCCCAGCTCTGCTGCGTGCAATAATAGTACTCGATCATTCCGTGATTCCCCTCTTCGGCGCCCAGGTTGAAGTTGAGCTGCCCTGTGAAATCCCCGGTGAAGAAAAACGGAGCCGCAACGTAATTGCCGGAGAGCATGAGGCCGTCGTCGAAGCTGAAGGAATCATTGAGAACAAACCAGTTTCCGTCATAACGTTCCAGGTCACCCTCGTTCACGAAGTTGTATACATACCTCTTGCCGAGGCAGCCGGACGCGAAAACCAACGAGAGCGATACGACTACGAGAACAAGGGTTCTAAACGTCTTCATATGCCATCCATCCCTTCTTGAGTGCGTTCCCAAAAGGGCATTCTATCTGAATACCAGGAATACCTCCATCTTGAAGAGGCAAGCGGATGGAAAACCCGGGTAGGGGAGGGGCGGGACGGGCCGCGCGGCCGGGAAACGCCTAAGGCATCCGATTCCGCCTCGGCATCGTTACCGGACTGGTCAACATCAAGTAAGGGACGGGTCATAAGAGATAAAAGAAGCCGGCCCCTGAAAGATCGGAACCGGCTTCCCGATATTGCTCGCTTATCCCTAGATTGCCGGAATCATATCGCCGCCGTACTTTACTTCGAAATAGGTGAAGACTATGTCCGCCTCATCGTGGCTGTGGGCGTAGATATGGGGACAATACAGGCCAGATGTATTGCCTATGATGGAGTACAGTCCGCCTATGGCCGTCCCGTTGAGCTCGAACTCCAGCGTATCACCCTTCTTGAATATCTTGAGCGTGTTGGGACCACTCATGTTGATCAAGCCCGCGCAGGGAATCTCCTCCTCGACAAAGTGGAGCACATCATCATCACGGTAGTAGGTCCTGTAATAGATGCTAGGCTCCCCTATGTTATAGATCGCTATCCCGCCCAGCCAGTCCGAGCCCCACCAGTTCTGCTGAGTGCAGAAATAGTACTCGATCATCCCGTAATCGCCCTCTTCGGCGTCCAGGTTGAAGTTGAGCTGGCCGGTGAAGTCCCCGGTGAAGGAGAACGGGGCCGCGATGTAATTGCCGGAGAGCATCAGGCCGTCGTCGAAGCTGAAGGAATCATTGAAAGCAAACCAGTTTCCGTCATAGCGTTCCAGGTCACCCTCGTTTACGAAGTTGTATACATACCTCTTGCCGAGGCAGCCGGAAGCGAACACCAACGAGAGCGATACGACTACGAGAACAAGGGTCCTAAAGGCCTTCATACGTCATCCATCCCTTCGTAAGTGCATTCCTAGAAAACCTATTCTGTACAGTAACGGAAATACCTCCATGGTGGAATGGCGAACAGGTGAAAAACTTGAAGGGGGGAACGGCGGGACGGGCAATCCCCGGGCGCTCCGATTCCGCCCCGGTATGGTAGCGTATGAGGTATGACAGGGCGCCGGCTGTGGTAAAATATAATAATTGATACATATACGAACGGCGCTTTTTAGCGTGGACTGGAGGATCGTACATGGCCGATACAGTAAGGGTGAGGATAGCGCCGAGCCCGACGGGCAACTGCCACGTCGGCACCGCTAGGACCGCCCTGTATAACATGCTCTATGCCAGGAAGACCGGCGGGAAGTTCATACTCAGGATAGACGACACCGACCTTACGAGGAGCACCAAGGAATCCGAGGAGGGCGTCCTCGAGGGCCTTCGCTGGCTCGGGATAAAGTGGGACGAAGGTCCGGACGTGGGCGGCCCGTACGCGCCCTACAGGCAGATGGAAAGGCATGATACCTACAAGAGGGCGGTCGAGGAGCTCATCAGCAAGGACCTCGCCTACAAGTGCTACTGCACGAAAGAGGAGCTGGACATAGAGCGCGCCGAAGCCCTGGCTTCCGGGAAGCCCCCGCGCTACTACGGCAAGTGCGCGCACCTGACCGAGGAGCGGCAGAGGGCGCTCGAGGCCGAGGGCAAAAGCTACGTGATAAGGATAAGGGTCCCCGAGAAGAAGTTCTCCTTCGAGGACATACTGCGCGGCCACCAGGAGAAGGACATGGGCGAGCGCGGGGACTTCGTCATCGTGAAGTCCGACGGCTCACCCGTCTACAACTTCGCCACGGTCATAGACGAGCACCTCATGGACATCACCCACGTCATGAGGGCCGTCGAGCACCTGACCAACACCTTCGACCAGCTCGTCGCGTACGAGCTCCTGGGCTGGAAGGCGCCCACGTTCGGACACCTTACTCTAATGCTGAACCCGGACCGCTCGAAGATATCCAAGAGGGCGGGCGCCGTCTACATCGGAGAGTTCCGCCAGATGGGATACCTGCCCGAGGCGCTGATCAACTTCCTGGCCCTGCTGGGCTGGAACCCCGGCGACGAGCGCGAGATGTTCACCATGGACGAGCTCGTTAAGGCCTTCACACTGGAGAACCTATCGAAGTCCGACGCCATCTTCGACGTGAAGAAGCTCGACTGGTTCAACGGCGAATACATAAGGAAGATGCCAGTATCCGAGCTCACGGACAGGATCCTGCCGTTTCTGAAGGACGCGGGGCTGCTGCCGCAGTGCTGGACGGGGCACCACAAGCCCGATGTGCTCGGCTGCGAGGCGGTGCCCGTATGCGCGGGCCACAGGTATGACAGGAAGTTCCTGGAAGACGCCACGGCACAGATACAGGAGAGGATAGTCAGGCTGAACGAGGCCCCCGACATGCTGGGTTTCCTGTTCGTCGAAGAAGTAGGGCTTACGGCCGATACTTTCAGGGACAAGCAGGCGCACGACGCCGCCTTCTCCGTGAAGGTGCTCGATGCCGCAGAGAGGATAATCGAGGGCATCACCTGCTGGGAGAAGGAGCCGATAGAGGCCGCCTTCAGGGAGAAGATCGCAGAATCGGGCATCAAGCTCGGCGATTTCCTCATGCAGGTAAGGGTTGCCCTGACCGGAAAGCGCGTCACGCCCCCCATGTTCGAGAGCATGCACCTTCTGGGGAAGAGCGCCTGCATCGAGAGGACGAAAAGGGCCAGGGCCTTCCTGGCAGGGGAGGTAGCCGAGGTTTGATAGGCGAAGACTGCCTTAATCCGAAACAGTTGGAGGCGGCCCGTCATGTAGATGGGCCCCTTCTGATACTTGCTGGCGCCGGCAGCGGCAAGACCAGGGTGCTGACCTACAGGATAGCGGGCCTGATCGCCGACCACGGCATACCGCCCTTCGAGATCCTCGCCGTCACCTTCACGAACAAGGCGGCCGAGGAGATGCGCCTTCGCGTCGAGGACCTGGCGGGCCAGGCGGGAAGGTATGTCACCGTGGCCACGTTCCACTCGTTCTGCGTAAGGGTGCTTAGAAACGAGGCCGAGCTCATAGGCTATCCGCGCTCGTTCACCATATTCGACGAATCCGACCAGCTCGCGGCGGTGAACCGCGCCTTGAGGGAGCTGAACCTCTCCAAGGACGTCTACAAGCCCTCCGCGGTGCTGAACATGATCTCCGACGCCAAGAACGAGCTGCTAACGCCGGCCGAGTTCGCGGCAAAGGACGCCTGGCAGAAGAGCATAGGCGGCATATACGCCAAGTACCAGCAGCTGCTGACGGACAACGGGTCCATGGACTTCGACGACCTGATCATGCAGACGGTGAGGCTCTTCAGCGAAAGGCCCGAGGTGCTCGCGAAGTACCAGGAGCGGTACCGCTACATCATGGTCGACGAGTACCAGGACACCAACCACGCCCAGTACATGCTGGTCAAACTCCTGGCGGACAAGTACAGGAACATAGCCGTCGTCGGCGACGACGACCAGTCGATATACACATGGAGGGGTGCCGACCCCACCAACATACTCGAGTTCGAGGGCGACTACCCCGACGCCAAGGTGATAAAGCTCGAGCAGAACTACCGCTCGAGCGCCAACATACTCGAAGCGGCGTCCGGTGTGATAGCCAACAACCGCGGCAGGAAGAAGAAGACGCTCTGGACCGACAAGGACAAGGGCTCGAAGGTGCTCCTGTACAACGCCGAGAGCGAGCGCGAGGAGGCCTCCTTCGTGGTCAAGGAGATCGAGAGGCTCGTCGTGGCCGAAGGCAGGAAGCTCTCCCAGTTCGCAGTCCTCTACAGGATGAACTCTCAGTCGAGGTCGGTCGAGGAAGTACTCCTCAAGGACGGGATCCCCTACAGGGTCATCGGGGGCCTGAAGTTCTACGAGCGCAGGGAGGTCAAAGACGTCCTGGCATACCTCCGCTTCATAGTCAACCCGCACGATTCCGTCGCCCTTTCCAGGATATTGAACGTGCCCAAAAGGGGCATAGGCGATACGACCGAGGAGAAGGTCATGGCGATATCCCAGGAGCGGGGCTGTTCGATGTGGGATGCGGCAAGGCAGTTCGGCTCAACCGAGAAGAACGCAGAAAGGTCCCAGAGGCTGGTCGGCGCCTTCGTGAGGATGGCCGATTCCCTCATATCGTCGAAAGGCTCGCTGAAGCTGGGCGACATGATCGAGAAGATACTCGAGGACACGGGATACTACAAGTCCCTCAAGGAAGACGACAGCCTCGAGGCGGAAGCCAGGCTAGATAACCTAAGGGAGCTGGTCTCGGTCGCGAGGGAGTACGAGGCGAGGCAGAACATGGCGGCGAAGGCCATGGACGAGGGCATCGAATCGGGCTCGGTCCTCAGGGACGGTAACACGAGGCCCGACCCTAAGGACATAGACCCGTTCCTTGAGGAAGTGGCCCTGCTTACGGACCTGGACAGGACGAACTTCGCAGAGGACAGCGTATGCCTCATGACGCTCCATTCGGCGAAGGGCCTGGAGTTTCCCGTCGTGTTCATGGTCGGCATGGAAGAGAACGTCTTCCCGCTCTCAAGGTCGCTCTACGAGCCCAAGCAGCTCGAGGAGGAAAGGCGGCTCTGCTACGTCGGTATGACCAGGGCGAAGGAGAAGCTGTATCTCATCAGCGCCGCCTACAGGCTCCTCTACGGGACGCCGTCTTCGAATCTCATGTCGAGGTTCGTCAACGAGGTCCCCAAGGACGTGCTCGAATGCCTGAACCCCGGAGGGGCGCCCATGTGGCGCACACCCGGCAGGGACTACGCGTCCGGCAGGTGGAGCAGGCCGGAGAACGCGGGACAGGGCGCAAGGCAGGGCGGAGAGGGCGGGTACTCCGAGCCGAGGAGGCAGGGCTACCCAAAGGGGGCCGGCAACTCCCAGGGCTTCGCCGGATCGAACGGCGGCAGGGAGGGCTTCAGGGCGGGTGACAAGGTGAGCCATCCTGTATTCGGGACCGGGACCGTCGTGAACGTCGCGAAGACGGCGGGCGACACCGTCGTGACCGTGGCCTTCGAAGGCCAGGGCGTAAAGAGGCTGGCGCTGAGCTTTGCGCCCCTCAGCAGGAAATAGCAAAGGCGCGTCTTTTTCCGAACCTCAAGGAGGTGCTAGGATGGACCTTTTCGGCAAAGGCGAGGACGCCGCCGCGAGGATCGCACACCTAAGGCGCGAGATAGAAAGGCATAACAGGCTCTACTACGAGCTCGACGCGCCCGAGATAACGGATGCCGAGTTCGACGCGCTTGTGAACGAGCTTAAGGTACTCGAGGAGGAAAACCCAAAGCTGAGGACGGAAACGTCTCCTACCCGCAAGGTGGGAGGGGCCCCGGCGGGAAGGTTCCCGGCCTACAGGCACAAGGCGCCCATGCTCTCGCTTGACAACTGCTTCAGCCCCGAGGAGCTTGCGGCCTTCGACGCAAGGGTCAGGAAGGCCCTGGGCTCGGATGAAGTCGGCTACGTGTGCGAGCCGAAGATAGACGGGCTCGCCATGTCGCTCGAATACAAGGACGGCTCGCTCATGACGGGCGTGACGAGAGGCGACGGGGTGACCGGGGAGAACGTGACCGCGAACGTGCTGACGGTGAAGGACATACCGAGGAAGCTCTCCGGATGCGTCGGGTGCGGGCCCCTGCCCGCCGAGATGACCGTAAGGGGCGAGGTCTACATGAGCAAGGCCGACTTCCAGGACCTCAACCTTGCGAGGGACGAGGAGGGGCTCCCTCCTTTCGCGAACCCCAGGAACTCCGCCGCGGGATCTCTAAGGCAGCTCGACCCGGCCGTAACGGCCGGAAGGAAGCTGTCCTTCTTCGCATACTACCTCCCCGGGCCCGCACCTTCCGGCATCGACAGCCATTCTGAGGCGCTTGCGCTTCTGGAAGGCCTCGGCTTCAAGGTGAACCCGGAGATAAAGAAGGCCTGCGGCATAGGGGAAGCCATGGATTTCTGCGCCGGTCTGGAAGCGAAAAGGGATTCGATCGAATACGAGATAGACGGCGCCGTCATAAAGGTGGATTCGCTGGCTTTGCAAAGAGAGCTCGGCTTCACCCAGAGGAGCCCCAGGTGGGCGATCGCCTACAAGTTCGCGCCCAGGCAGGCGAAAACGAAGCTTCTGAGGATCGAAGTGCAGGTGGGCCGCACAGGCGTGCTCACGCCCAGGGCCGTGCTCGAGCCGGTGAACGTGAGCGGGGTCGTGGTGCAGCACGCGAGCTTGCACAACGAGGACCTCATCAGGCAGAAGGACATCAGGGAGGGGGACACCGTGCTCGTGCAGCGGGCGGGTGATGTCATCCCGGAGGTGGTGGGCCCGGTCCTCGAGGAGAGGACGGGTAGCGAAAAGCCGTTTACGATGCCCGCCTCCTGCCCCGAATGCGGCTCGGCCGTCGCAAGGGAAGAAGGGGAAGTGGCGCTTAGGTGCACGAACGCGTCGTGCCCGGCGAGGTTGAGGGAAGGGCTCCTACATTTCGCGTCAAGGGACGCCATGGACATAGACGGGCTGGGCCCTGCCGTGATCGACCAGCTCATATCCAAGGGGCTGGTCCACGACTTCGCCGACCTTTACGGGCTGGACGCTTCGACGCTGGCCTCCCTGGACAGGATGGGCGGGAAATCGGGCACGAAGCTCGCCGCGGCCATAGGGGCGAGCAAGGTAAGGAACCTCGGCAGGCTCCTTACTTCGATAGGAATAAGAAACGTCGGCTCAGCAACAGCGAAGCTCATAGCGGCGCGGTTCGGCGACATCGACGCGCTCGGGCAAGCAAGCGAGCAGGACCTGCTCGAAGTCGAGACCGTAGGGCCCGTGGTCGCAGAATCCGTCGTCAAATTCCTCAGGCTGCCCCAGAACAGGGCCCTTGTAGAGAAGCTCAAGGCCGCGGGGGTCAACATGACGGAGCCGAGGGCCGAAGGGAAGGGGCAGGGGCCGCTTTCCGGGATGAGCGTGGTGTTCACGGGCACGCTCGAGCATATGACGAGGTCAAGGGCCGAGGAGCTCGCCGAGGAGGCCGGAGCGAAGGTGACGGACAGCGTATCCTCCAAGACGGACCTTGTAGTGGCGGGCAGCGAGGCCGGCTCCAAGCTCGACAAGGCCAGGAGGCTCGGCGTCAGGGTGGCGGAGGAAAGGGAATTCATGGAAATGATAGGGGAGAAGGCCGTAAAGGACGAGGGGGGTCTGTTCTGATGGGAATCAGCAGGGATGAGGTAATGAGGATAGCCGAGCTGGCAAGGCTCGAGTTCGGGGAGGAGGACGCCGCAAGGTACGCCTTGGAGCTCGACTTGATACTCGGATACGTGGCCAAGCTGGAAGAGGTGGACACCGAAGGGAAAAAGCCCCTGACCCACGCCCAGGAGCTTGTGAACGTTATGAGGCAGGACGAGCCCGTACAGGGGCTCAGCCAGGATCAGGCCCTTATGAACGCGCCGGCGAGGAAGGGCGAGTTCTTCCTCGTGCCTCGCATAATGGATAATTCGGACGAGGATTAGGAGGATCGCGATGGAACTGTATGAATTCGGTGTAGGACAGCTTGCCGAGGCGTTCGAGAAAGGCGCCGCCAGCCCCTCCGAGGCGCTTTCCAGTGTGCTCGAAAGGATAGGGGAGCTCGAAGGCGAGGTCCACGCGTTCCTCCTGACCGACGAGGAAGGCGCGAGGAAGAAGGCCAAGGAAGCCGACGGGCTATGGGCGGCGGCGAGGAAGGGCGGAGCAAGGCCTGCGCCTCTTGCCGGAGTGCCCTACGTACTGAAGGACAACATATGCACGAACGGTATAAGGACGACGTGCGGGTCGAAGATGCTGGAGGGCTTCGTGCCCCCGTACGACGCTACTGTGGCAGGCAAGCTCTCAGGCTCGGTGCTATTGGGCAAGTCCAACATGGACGAGTTCGCGATGGGCTCGTCCACGGAGAACTCGGCCTTCGGCCCTACAAGGAACCCCTGGGACACAAAGGCTGTGCCGGGCGGGTCGTCCGGAGGTTCGGCCGCCTGCGTATCGGCGGGGTTCGCCCCGTTCGCACTCGGCTCCGACACGGGAGGCTCGATCAGGCAGCCGGCGTCGCTTTGCGGCGTGGTAGGCCTTAAGCCCACCTACGGCAGGGTGTCGCGCTACGGCCTCGTGGCGTTCGGCTCCTCCCTGGACCAGATAGGCCCGTTCGCAAGGAGCGTGGAGGACGCCGCCTTAGTGTTCGAGGCGATTTCGGGCCACGACCCGAAGGACAGCACCTCATCCCCAAGGCCGGTGCCGGACATGAGGAAGGCCTGTAAAAAGGGCGTGAAGGGCATGAGGATAGGCCTTCCCAGGGAATACTTCGCCGAAGGGCTGGACCCCGAGGTGAAGGACCTGGTCATGGGGGCGGTGGAGGAGCTTTCCGCCGGAGGGGCCGAGATAGTGGAAGTGAGCCTTCCTAGCTCCATGTACGGGCTTGCGGCCTATTACCTTGCGGCCACGGCCGAGGCGAGCTCGAACCTCGCCCGTTTCGACGGGATAAGGTACGGTTTCAGGGCCCCCGGCGCAAAAGACGTCGTGAGCGCCATGAAGAAGACCAGGAGCCATGGCTTCGGGGACGAGGTCAAACGCAGGATAATGCTGGGCACTTACGTGCTCTCGGCTGGATACTACGAAGCCTACTACAACAAGGCGCTCAAGGTGCGGCGCGTGCTCAAGGAGGAGTTCGACGAAGCTTTCGGGAAGTGTGATGCGATAGCGGGGCCGACCACACCCGAGGTGGCCTTCCGCTTCGGCGAGAGGACCAAGCATCCACTCTCGATGTACATGAGCGACATATACACCATCACCGCCAACCTGATAGGAATCCCCGCCATATCCGTACCGTGCGGCCTTTCGAAGGGGCTGCCTGTGGGGCTGCAGCTGGCGGCGAGGGCCTTCGACGAAGAGACCCTGTTCGCAGCGGCGGCCGAGGTGGAAAGGGGCGCCGGCTTCGCCGGCAGGATCCCCGGAAGGATAGGGGGCGCGTCAAGGTGAGCTGGGAGACGGTAATCGGAATAGAAGTCCACGTTGAGCTATCGACCGAATCCAAGGTGTTCTGCGGGTGCAGGACGAAGTTCGGGGCGGACCCCAACACGCAGGTGTGCCCCGTGTGCCTAGGCATGCCGGGGGTGCTTCCCGTCCTAAACAGGAAGGCGGTCGAGTACTGCATGAAGGCGGCCCTTGCGCTTAACTGCGAGGTTTCGGGAAGGACCAAGTTCGACAGGAAGAACTACTTCTACCCGGACCTTCCCAAGGCCTACCAGATATCCCAGTACGACATGCCGATAGGAAAGAACGGCTGGATGGACGTCGAAGTCGACGGCAAGGCCAAGAGGATCGGCATAAGGAGGGTGCACCTCGAGGAGGAGACCGGCAAGCTAATCCACGCCGGAGACGACATAACGAGCGCGGCAAGTTCAATGATCGACTTCAACAGGTGCGGCATACCTCTCATAGAGATAGTTAGCGAGGCGGACATCCGCTCGGCCGACGAGGCGAGGGCCTACCTTGTGAAGCTGCGCAGCATACTCCTTGCGATAGGGGTGTCAGACTGCAAGATGGAGGAGGGCTCGATGAGGTGCGAGGCCAACGTCTCGATAAGGCCCGAGGGCTCAAAGGAGTTCGGCCCCCTGACCGAGATGAAGAACATAGCCTCCTTCAAGGCCGTCTACAAGGCGATAGAGTACGAATCGGCAAGGCAGGCGAAGGTCTTGGAATCGGGCGGCGAGGTGAGGAGGCAGACCAGGCACTGGGACGACGCAAAATCCGAGACCGTGTTCATGAGGTCCAAGGAACAGGCCCACGACTACAGGTACTTCCCGGAACCGGACCTCGTGCCTCTCGAGATCGACCGCGGATGGACCGAGACGGTGAAAGCTTCCATACCGGAGCTTCCGGACCAGAGGAAGGCCAGGTACATGGCGGACTACGGGCTGGCGCAGAGGGAGGCTTCGCTGATCTCCGACGATACGGACCTTTCCGGCTACTTCGAGAAGGGGCTGGAAGCCGGCGCCGAGGCCAAGGCGCTCGCCAATTGGATGACCGGGGAGCTGGCCGCGGCGCTGAACGCCTCGGGGACGGAGATAGCGTCCTCGAAGGTCGGGCCCGCCCAGATGGCGGAGCTTCTGGGCATGGTGGCGGGAGACGAGATCAGCGGAAAGACCGCCAAGGACGTGTTCGCCGAGGTGTTCCTGAAGGGCGGCAGCCCCAGGAAGATGGTCGAGGCGATGGGACTGGGCCAGATAAGCGGGGAGGAGGAGCTCAGGAAGGCCGCGCTGGCAGTCATAGAGGCGAACCCGGGTCCGAGCGCCGATTACGTCTCCGGAAAGGAGAACGCGATCATGTTCCTCGTGGGCCAGCTCATGAAGGCTACCAAGGGCAGGGCCAATCCCAAGGTGGCAAATCAGTTGCTCAAGCAGGAACTTGACGGCAGGAAGAAGAATGTATGATGCAAGGCCCGTGCCGGGGGTTCAACTCCGGCACGTACGGCCGCATCTAACATGATTACGTATACGGGGTGATGGGCATGACCAGGAAGAGTCTCGACCCTGAACCAGGCACGCTCTCCTCGGAAGCGGAAAGGGAAGCGTTCGAGAGCTTCTACTACGGCTGGTACCTGCAGAGGATCCCGCAACTAATGCTCGCCTTCGGCGGCATCATCTGCATCCTTTCACTGTCATACCTGCTCTTCGGGGTCGGGGCCCAAGGCCTCGGCGGCAACTACATCGCCCTTATCGCGGGCCTTTTCGGGCTCGTGCTCGTTGTATCCTTCTTCTACCTCAGGCTTCTGTTGAAGGATTTCGAGGCAAGGGGCAAGAGGACCCTCGCCGATTTCTTCGCAAGCGGCCTGATGCTCTTCTTCTCAGTGATAGTAGGCACGGCGCCGGAAATTCCGGCAAGGTCGGTGCTCTTCCTGCTGGGCCTGGCCTCGCTGCTGATGGTGCCGAGGATGAGGCCCATGGCCGTGCTTCTGGCGGGAGGGGCCGCGACGGCGTGTTTCGTCGCGATAGACCTTGCGATGGGGACCGAGGCCGCGGCGGCGGCCTTCTCGGGCGCGGAATGCGCGGCCGGGGTGGCCCTTGCCTTCATCGTCTCGCTCGCCTGCTACAGGGACAGGGCGGCATCCTTCGACTACGGCTACAGGATGAACCTCGCAAACAAGGCCCTTCGGTCCGTATCGGACGTCGACCAGCTCACCGGCCTTGCCAACGCGAAGAAGTCCGACCTTCTGTTCTTCAGGGAATGGGAAAGGGCAAGGCGGCAGAAGGAGAGCGTGGCTGTGGCGGTACTGGACATAGACAGCTTCAAGGCCTTCAACGAAAGGTTCGGCAAGCACATAGGCGACGAGTTCCTGCTGCTTTTGACGACCGCGCTCAAGAAATGCGCGAAGAGGAAGACGGACCTCGTCGTAAGGGGGATAGGCCAAGCCGCGCTAAGGTACGGCGGTGACGAGTTCCTCGTCCTGCTGCCGAGGACCGACGACGAAGGGGCCATGAAGGTGGCCAGGGCCGTTATGGACGAGATCAACGGCATAACGCTCCTGGACGGCAAGGGAGGCTCGGTGCCCTCGCCTACGGTGTCGATGGGATTGGCCGCGGCGGTGCCCGGTCCTGAGACCGAGATCAAGGACCTGCTTCTGACTGCTGAAGTCGCCTTAAGGAACGCGAAGGACTCGGGCGGGGGCGTATGCAAGAAAGCCTAGGGTGGCAAGCAGCGCATAGCTTCCGGGCCAGTACGGTATGCTGAAGGTACTCGAAAGCACGCGGAAGTCACGCTGAAGGTGATCTATGAGGCATATAAGCTTGTAAAGAGGGCGTCCCGGAGGACGCCCTCTTTACATATATTCCCATTATCATCCCCGGCCCCTACCTCAGGGCCGGCTCGATTATGGCCCTTAGCCCGGAGAACAGGTCGTTTCCGGATTCGGAGTAGATGGATTTCAAGGAAATAAGCCCGATGCCGTTGTACGGCAAGGGTTCCAGAGCATAGGACAGGTCCGATTTGGGCTGCACCTTGACGACGGGAAGCGCCGCTATCGCGTATGCGTCGTCCCCGTACTGCCCGAGGAAGACGTAAGGTCCCTGATCGCCCAGCAATATGGCGCCGGGTACCGATTTCCTCATGGCGAGCAGCTTGATGTCGGACGATTCGTCCTTCAGGGACAAGCACCTCAAAGGAGCCGCCTCCCAGCCCGCAAGGCTCATCGGCAGCTCGAGCCCGAAACAGCGGAATATGTCTGACACCATGACGTAAGGATCCCTTCCCGATGCGCCCATGTGCCCGTAGCGGGTGCCCACCAGCTTCATGGCCTGCTTGATTACGTTCTCGCCCGTAAGCGGCAGATAGCCGACCGCGATGTCGGCGGTCCTGGGGACGAGGGCGGGCACGACCTGCAGCTTCCCGTCGGCCCTTCGCACCGGCAGAAGCACGGCGAGGCTGTCAGCGCTGGCCCTGCCGCGTACTACCGCGGGCACGTTGGCCGGGGGCATTAGGGGGACCTTGGTGCCCATGGGCAGCTCAAGGGTCTCCAGCGCCGGCGCCGCATCGTCCTTCTCCATCCTCAAAGAAGGCGCGGTGACTACGGCGAACTCACCGGTAGCGACGTACGAGAGCCAATGCTCCCTGGTGAAGGCCACCGCTATCTTCAAGGAGGCCACCCAGCCGTGTGCCCCGGCCGTCTGTACGTACAGCCACGCCTTGTCCTTAGTCTCGGCCAGTATGACACACGGTTCGGCGGGAAGCATCCTGCCCGCCTGGAGCAGGTCCGCGCCCGCGGACTTCGACGCATACAGCCTGTCGGCGGCGGGCAGCGTCCTCAGGTCGGCCGTCGTCACCGAGACGCCGTACCTCACCTTGTACCAGGGCTCGTTGTCCCCGGGCCTGAACTTCGCCTGCAGCTGGGATATGAGGCCAGCGGGGGCGGGGGTCGCGTCCGCGAGGTACAGGTCCTTCGGCAGCTGTACCGCGGTGACGGAATCGGCCAGCTTGAACCCGTCCACTTCCTCCGGGTACGAAAGAAGGTCCACGATCCCGGTATCAGGAATCTTAGCCATGGCGGCGTTGGCCGAGTCTATGCCGGCTTTCGGGGCCAACAGGTCGTACGACCTCGACGACCTGGAGAGCCAGAAACCTATGTCGTAATTGAAAGCCCGGGCGGGCGCAATCGCCAAACCCAGGATGACGGCCAGGACGACGGCCGTTGTGATCCTCGTCCTCAAGATGCATCACTCCTCGGACCTGTCATATATCCAATATACTCTAACGGCGGCGAAGGGCGAAACCTCTGCCGTATGAATGCCCCGCCGACGGGGCAGGGAAGGCACAATCAGAAGCGCGGGCCGGGTCCTGATCCGCACCGACACCGCCCGCGCCTGCTTCCTCCATGGCCGCTTCCGCCCTCATTGGGTGAACTTCAGCGAACCCTTGTCGTCCACTCCGATCTCGACGGGCCTGCCCGGCTTTATGCTGCCGTCGAGGACCCTGACCGCAAGGGGGTTCTCGACCAGCTTCTGTATCGCCCTCTTCAGGGGCCTCGCCCCGTAAGCGGGGTCGTAGCCCTCCTGGGCGAGCTTTGCGGCAGCCTCCTTGGTCCAGCCCAGGTCGACGCCCTTTTCGGCTATCCTGGCCTTGAGCCTTGCAAGCTGTATCTCCACTATCCCGTCCATTGCCGACCTGTCGAGGTTGTTGAACATGATTATCTCGTCCAGCCTGTTGAGGAACTCGGGCCTGAAGAACTGCCTGAGCTGCTCCATCACGATGGCCCGGCCGTCCTCCCCCTTGTTTTCGGCCAGCACGTTCGAACCGAGGTTCGACGTCATGATGACGACCGTGTTCCTGAAGTCGACCGTCCGGCCCTGGCCGTCGGTCAGCCTGCCGTCGTCGAGCAGCTGCAGCAGCACGTTGAACACCTCATGGTGGGCCTTCTCGACCTCGTCGAAAAGTATCACCGAGTAGGGCCTCCTGCGCACCGCCTCGGTAAGCTGGCCGCCCTCTTCGTAGCCGACGTAGCCCGGAGGGGCGCCTATCAGCCTTGCCACGGTGTGCCTTTCCTGGTATTCGGACATGTCTATCCTCACCATGGCGCGCTCGTCGTTGAACAGGAACTCGGCGAGAGCCTTCGCCAGCTCCGTCTTGCCCACGCCCGTGGGCCCCAGGAAAAGGAAGCTGCCCGTCGGCCTGTTCGGGTCCGAAAGGCCGGACCTTGCACGCCTCACCGCGTCGGACACGGTCCTAAGGGCGTCCTCCTGGCCCAGCACCCTCTTCCTGAGCACGTCTTCGAGGTGTATGAGCCTCTCCGCCTCGCCGGAAAGAAGCTTCGAGACCGGTATGCCCGTCCAGCGCGATACCACGCAGGCGATGTCCTCCTCGTCGACTTCTTCCTTCAGGTACTTGAAGCCGCCCTTTACGGACGCGATCTCCTCGTTCGCCCTGTCGAGCTCCGCTTTGAGCGCAAGGGCCATGCCGAACCTCAGCTCGGCCGCCTTGGCGAGGTCTCCGGCCCTCTCGGCCTGCTGCTCTTCCGCCTTGGCGCGGTCTATCCTGGCCTTCACGTCGCGTACTTTCGCGATGAGCGCCTTCTCGTTCGACCACTCTGCCTTCATGCCGTCCAGCCTCTCCTTGAGGTCAGACAGCTCCTCGTCTATCTTGGCCAGCCTTTCCTTGGAGAGCTTGTCCGTCTCCTTGGACATGGCCTGCTTTTCGATCTCAAGCTGGAGTATGCGCCTGTCGACCTTGTCTATCTCGACGGGCATGGAGTCTATCTCCGTCCTCAGCTTCGCGGCGGCCTCGTCCATGAGGTCGATCGCCTTGTCGGGCAGGAACCTGTCCGATATGTAGCGGCTGGAAAGCGCCACCGCCGCGATTATCGCGTTGTCCTTGATCCTCACGCCGTGGTGGAGCTCGTACTTCTCCTTAAGGCCCCTCAGTATGGCGACAGAGTCTTCGATCGAGGGCTCGGAGATGTAGACGGGCTGGAACCTGCGCTCGAGCGCCGCGTCCTTCTCTATGCGCTTCCTGTACTCATCCAGGGTAGTAGCGCCTATGGTCCTGAGCTCGCCCCTGGAAAGGGCGGGCTTCAGCATGTTGGACGCGTCTATCGCACCCTCCGCGGCCCCGGCCCCTACGAGGGTGTGCAGCTCGTCTATGAATAGGATGATGCCGCCTTCTGCCTCCTGGATCTCCTTGAGCACGGCTTTCAGCCTGTCTTCGAATTCCCCCCTGTACTTGGCCCCTGCGAGCATCGCGCCCAGGTCGAGCGCCACTATCCGCTTGTCCAGCAGGTTCTCGGGGACGTCCTTTGCTATTATCCTCTGCGCGAGGCCCTCCACGACCGCCGTCTTGCCTACGCCGGGCTCTCCTATCAGGACGGGGTTGTTCTTCGTGCGCCTTGAGAGCACCTGGATGATCCTGCGGACCTCCTCGTCCCGGCCTATGACCGGGTCCAGCCTGCCCTTCCTGGCCAACTCGGTCAGGTCGCGCGAATAGCGCTCGAGCGCCTGGTACTTCTCCTCGGGCGTCTCGTCGGTCACCCTCTGGGTGCCCCTTACGTCCCTCATCGCGGTGAGGACCCTCTCGTAGGTGACGCCGGCGTCCCTTAGTATCCTGCTGGCCTCGTACTTGCCCTCGACCAGGGCAAGGAGCATGTGCTCGGTGCTCACGTACTCGTCTTTCAGCATCTCGGCCAGCCTTTCGGACTTCTGCAGCATCACGTTGGAATCATCGCTGAGGTACAGGCTGGTCGTCCCTGTGACCCTCGCGACCCTTGAGACGGCGTCTTCCGTCTCCTTGTCTATCGCCTCGATGGGCGCGCCGAGCTTGGCGAGTATGGACCTTACGGTCCCGTCCTGCTGGTCCACCAGCGCCTTGAGCAGATGGACCGGTTCTATGTACGCATTGTGGCGAGACGATGCCTCGTTGGCCGCAGCGCTTAGGACTTCGCGCGCCTTGACTGTCAGCCTGTCTATCGCCATGGGTCGATCACTCCTTCCTTGTCTGGGCCCTAGGGCCTGTTGGCCCGCCTTAGCTCTTCGAAGGCCCTTTTCACCTGTTCGGTGGCCCTTTCAGGCAGGACCACCTTTATCCTCGCGTAGAGGTCCCCTTTGCCGCCGCCCTTCTTTGACAGGCCCTCGCCCTTGAGGCGGAAGAGCTTCCCGTTCTGGGTCGCCTCGGGTACCTTAAGCGTCGCAAACCTTCCGCCCAGAAGCGGCACCTTGGCCTCGCCGCCCAGCACCGCGTCCTCCACGGGTATCTCCAGATCCATGCGGAGGTCGTCTCCCGAGGGAACGAAGAGCGCGTGCGGGGCGACCGTAACCTTAAGGTAGAGGTCCCCGGGCCCTGCGGGCCCCTTGGCGCCCTGGCCCTTCAGCTTGAGCTTAGCGCCGTCTCTCGTCCCTTTGGGAATCGTTACTTCTATCCTCCTTGAGCCGGCACCTGCATCGAAGGAGAATGTTCTGACGGTGCCCAGCTCAGCCTCCTCAAGCGTGAGCTCGAGGCCCGCTTCGATGTCCGAACCCTTCGCGGGCTGGGCCTTCTGCCTCCTGGAGGCGCCCTTGAACCCGCCGAAGCCCTCGAAGCCGCCGAAGCCGCCCATCATGCCCCCGAGTATGTCGTCGAGGTCCAGGCCCTCGGGCGTGCCGTACTCCACCCTGAAACCGCCGGGGCCGTCGTTCGCCCCTCCCCAGGCCCTCGGCTGGTCGGGGTCGATGCCCGCTTGCATCATCTGCTCCCACTGCGGGCCGAACTTGTCGTAGTACCTGCGCTTCTTCGGGTCGCTCAGCACCTGGTAGGCCTCGTTGAGCTCCTTGAACCTCAGCTCGGCGTCCTTGTCGCCCGGGTTGGCGTCCGGGTGGTACTTCCTGGCGAGCTTCCTGTACTGCGCCTTTATTTCCTTGTCGGCCGCTTCCTTCTTCAGGCCGAGCAGCTCGTAGTAACCTCTGTTCATTCCATCCCCTCCGGCTTCGCCTAAGGTGCCTTCCGGACGCGCGCGGCGCCGTGCCCGTGGACCGGGTCGGCGCCGCACAATCGCTATGGGCAGGCCCCGCGGCCGCCGTTTCTCGCCTTAGGGCCAGCTAGCTCTTGCGAGGCACCGTGACCCTCACTATCGAGGGCCTAAGGGTGCTGCCGCAATAGGTATATCCCTTCCTCAGTTCCTCGTTTATCGTATCGTGCTCCACATCGCCTTCCGAAGCCGTGACGGCTTCGTGCAATGACGGGTCGAAGACACAGCCTACGGCCTCTATGGGCTCGATCCCCTCGCCTTTTAGCATCGTGCCCAGCTTCTTTGCGGTCAGGTCGAGGCCCTGCCTTAACGCCTCGTATCCGGCGTCGGCCGCGACGGCCCTGTCAAGGTCGTCCATCACCTCGAGGACCTTAAGCATGAAGTCGGCCTTCCCGCGCCTGATCTTCTCGTCGTGGTCGCGCTCGGAGCGCTTGCGGAAGTTCTCGTAGTCCGCCCTGGCCCTGAGGTAGCTGTTCTTGTACTCGTCGTTCGACTTCTTCGCCGCTTCGAGCTCCCTTGTGAGGTCGGCCAGAATCCTGGCCGCCTCCTCGGAGGATATCTCAGCCGGCTTCTGGGCCGGGTCTTCCTTCGTATGCCTGTCTTTCATATCATTCACCGCCCAGGATCAGTTCTCTGTCTTGAATTCGGCGTCGATGACGTCGTCATCGGCCTTGCCGTTCTTCTTCGTGCCTTCGCCCTCGCCGCCATCGCCGCCCGGTTCGCCAGCCTGGGCCTCGCCCGGTTTGGGCTGGGACTTCTTGTACATCTCCTCATATACCTTGTAGGAGGCCTGCTGCAGGGCGTCCATCTTGGCCTTGAGGGTGGCGTAGTCGTCGTTCTTTATGGCCTCCTTAAGGCTAGCTATCTCGGCTTCGACCTTCGCCTTCTCGTCGGCCGGAAGCTTGCCCTCGGTGTCCTTCAAGGACTTCTCCACCTGGTAGACCAGCTGGTCGGCCTGGTTCTTCAGCTCGACCTGCTCGCGCTTCGCGCGATCTTCCGCCTCGCTCCTCTTGGCATCCTGGACCAGCCTTTCGACCTCGTCCTTGGAAAGCTGGGTGCTGGCCGTTATGGTTATGCTCTGCTCCTTGCCGGTGCCAGTGTCCTTCGCCGTGACGTTCACTATGCCGTTGGCGTCGATGTCGAAAGTGACCTCGATCTGGGGCACTCCCCTCGGCGCCGGGGGTATGCCGGTGAGCTGGAAGCGCCCGAGGCTCTTGTTGTCCTTGGAGAACTCGCGCTCTCCTTGCAGGACGTTGATGTCCACGGTCGTCTGACCGTCGGCAGCGGTGGAGAACACCTGGCTCTTCCTCGTGGGAATGGTCGTGTTGCGCTCTATGAGCCTCGTGTTCACGCCGCCGAGCGTCTCGATGCCCAGCGACAGAGGGGTTACGTCCAGCAGCACGACGTCTTTGACCTCGCCTGAAAGCACGCCCGCCTGGATCGCGGCCCCTACGGCTACGACTTCGTCCGGGTTCACCCCGCGGTGGGGCTCCTTGCCGGTGAGCTTCTTGACGAGCTCTTGTATCACGGGCATCCTGGTGGAGCCGCCCACGAGTATGACCTCGTCGAGGTCCTGGGGGGTGAGCTTGGCGTCCGAGAGGGCCTGCTTGAAGGGCCCCACGCAGCGGTCGGTGAGGTCTTTCGTCATCTCCTCGAAACGGGCCCTTGTGACCTTCATGTCGAGGTGCAGCGGGCCAGACGCTGTCGCGGTCACAAACGGAAGGCTGATGGAAGCCTCGAAGACCTGCGAGAGTTCGATCTTGGCCTTCTCTGCGGCCTCGATTAGCCTCTGGTGGGACTGCCTGTCGGCCCTCAGGTCCACGCCGTTTTCCTTCTTGAACTCGTCAGCGAGGTAGTCGACGATCCTCCTGTCGTAGTCGTCGCCTCCCAGGTGCGTGTCGCCGTTTGTCGCCTTGACCTCGAAGACGCCGTCGCCGACTTCCAGCACGGACACGTCGAACGTGCCTCCGCCGAGGTCGAAGACGAGTATCGTCTCGTTGTGCTTCTTGTCCAGCCCGTACGCGAGCGATGCCGCGGTGGGCTCGTTGATGATCCTGAGAACCTCAAGGCCTGCGATCCTGCCCGCGTCCTTGGTGGCTTGCCTTTGCGAGTCGTTGAAGTAGGCGGGGACCGTTATCACGGCCTTGGTTATCTTCTCACCCAGGTACTTCTCGGCGTCGGCCTTAAGCTTGCCGAGCACCATGGCGGAGACTTCCTCGGGGGAGAAGGTCTTGCCCGTTATCGGTATGTCGACCCTGGCCTCGCCGTTGCCGCCGGCCACGACGCTGTACGCCATGTTGTGGCGCTCGCTCGACACCTCGTCGTAGCGCCTGCCCATGAACCTCTTGATCGACGAGATCGTATTCTCGGGGTTCAGTATGGCCTGGCGCCTTGCCAGCTGGCCGACCAGCCTGTCGTTGTTCTTGGTGAAGGCCACCACGGACGGTGTCGTGCGCGTGCCTTCGGTGTTCACTATCACCTGGGGGGTGCCGCCTTCCATTACGGCTATAACCGAGTTTGTCGTCCCCAGGTCGATTCCTACTACTCTGCTCATAAATGCCCTCTCCTTTGCATCCTTTAGCAATATCTTGGTAACGCCTTTGCGATAAAGAACGTCGCGCGCCGGATCATTCCTCTTCGTCCTTGCCGTCGTCTCCTATTACGATCGCACGGCCGACTTCCATCTGCAGTATCACCTTGACGCCGGCCGCGTTCACCTTCGCTTCCCTTATGAGGTAGGCGATGCGCAGTATCAGCTCCAGGTCGTTCTCCGAATAGAGCCTTATGTTGCCCTCGGTCCTCGTCGGCTGCACCAGTCCCATACGCTCGAGGTATCTGAGCATGGGAGCCGATACGGACGTAAGCCTCGCCGCCACTTGTATCGTATAGACCGGCTCGTCCGGACCGTGGAACCTGGCCATCGGCATCACCCCTTTCCCGCATATGTTTCACGGGACTATTCTAAGATATCGGCTATGAAATATCAATAGTTTTCATAATGCCATTAGAAGAAAGTTAAAATGAGCAGCAGAGAGGCATATTATGGCGGCCTTCGTCGCCCATCTTCATCACCGCCGCAAGAAGGTGAAGGGGAGGGCGGCAGAGAAAAACACCTCATCACCGTTGGAAAGGAGGTGGGCCGATGGGAACGGGTAGGGCGGCGATACTCTTGGACAACCTCTTCCAGGACCTGGAGGTGATGTATCCCTACTACCGCCTGCTGGAGGCGGGCTTCGCGGTGGACCTCGTGGGCCCGGAGCGGGGAAGGGCGTACACCGGCAAGTTCGGCTACCCGGCCCTGGCTGGGAAGTCCTACCAGGAGGCGAGGCAGGCCGATTATGACGTACTGGTGATACCGGGGGGCTTCGCCCCGGACAAGATCAGGATGGACAAGGAAGCGAGGCGCCTCACCTGGGACATGGTCCAGGCCGGCAAGGCGGTGGGCGCGATATGCCACGGACCCTGGGTGCTGGTGTCGGCCGGCGTCGTAAGGGGCAGGAATGTCACATCCTACGCCGCGATAAAAGACGACCTGGTGAACGCGGGCGGACTGTGGCAGGATCTGGAAGTCGTGACGGACGGAAACCTCGTGACTTCAAGGAAGCCGGACGATCTGCCGGCGTTCATGAAGGCGCTGCTTTCGCTCGCCGGGAAGTAGTACTCGGAATCGACGGCCGTCCCCGGTCCGCTTGAAGGGCTGGGGACGGCCTTTGCCTTTCATGGCGGGGACGGGCCCCTACAGCTTCCAGGTGGCGCTGCCGACCAGGGGGACGATCACTTGTATGTACTTGTCCTTCCTGTCCAGCCCTTCGGGGATCTCGAAAGGAAGGTAGCCCTTCCTGGTCTCCCCGGGCTTGACGTCGGTCAGGCTCACGTAATCGGAAGACGGCAATACCCCTGCGCCGAATGTGAGCATCAGGTAGGATTTCCCGTACACGTCGTACAGGTTCCAGACCGCGACCAGCAGGCTGGACGTCCTGTCCCCGACGTTCTTCACCGATACCGGCACAAGGGCGAACACCATGCCGCCCGTAGACGACACCTGTTGCTGGGTCCCGCCGGATTTAGGCTTGTCCCCCTTGATCTCCTTGGTCCACTTCACGCCGCTCGTGACCTGGATCTCCCAGCTTCCCACGATGGCCTTCTGCCCACCGTTGAGATAGGGTCCGGACGGTACGGCATCGTCGGCGCCCACCACGGTCAGCGCGAGGACGGCCAGCATCGCCGACGCCAGGATACATATTATTCGGGCCTTCTTCATCTGCATCAGCCTTTCGAGCGTATTTCTCCAATGGTTTGGACGCAACGGGCCAAGGTATGGTTCCTTCATGATGAAAGTGACTGAGGATTCGTTAATCCGATGGGTCGATACCATTATCCTTAGATTATCATACAATGTTGTGTAGAGTACCGGACGGCGCATCGGGTATGCGAGAATGCCGGATAGGATCGCAAAGGACGGGAGGTCTTCTGTTGTTTAGGGGCAAATGGGCGAAAGTGGCGGTAGCGGCGGTCGTGGTGCTGGTCCTTGTGATAGGCTTCGGATATATAAGGAGGAGGCGCATTGCGGCGCTTAGGGACCCTTTCGAGGGGCTGGTCGAGTACAAGGCCGCCGTATCGGCGCTGACCAGCTCCGTCGAGGCGTCCGGCCAGATAGAGGCGGGCAGGAGGGACCTTCTTTACACGCAGTACTCGGTAAGCGTAAAGGAGGTCAAGGCAAGGCCCGGCGAGACCGTGAAGAAGGGGCAGCTGGTGGCGAGGTATGAAAGCTCGGGGCTCAAGGAGGAGATACGGCAGACGGCGACGGACATCGAATCCGCCAAGGCGGCCGCGGTAAGGGCCGCCGCAGGGTCGATGGACCTTTCGATGCTCGCGTCCTTGGGGCTTGCGCAGTCGGCGACGAGGAGCGAAGCGGAGCTGGAAAGCTCCTACGCACAGCTAGTCGACGCTCAAGGAAGGCTCACCTACAAGGCTCCCTTCGACGGCGTGCTAGCCAGGGTGGAGGGCCTCGCAGGGCAAAACATCGCCCAGACCACGGCCCAGAACCCGCTGATAGAGCTTCTCAGCTTGGATTCATGGTACGTGGACGTATACGTATCCGAGTACGACGTGAACTCAATCAAGCTGGACATGCAGGCAAGCGTGGACGTGGCTGCGGCTGGCGAGACGGCAGGCGGCAAGGTGGCGGGCATGACGCTCGTGCCGGTCCGGTCCGGCGAGCTCGTGACGTACGAGGTGAAGATAGCGATAGACGGAACCCACGCCTCTTTCAAGCCGGGCATGAGCGCCGACGCGAGGATAAGCCTTTCGAAGAAGGAGGGCGTCCTCGTCATACCGTACGGGATCGCCTACGAGAAGGACGGCTCGTATGAGGTGCTGGTGAAAGGCGAGGACGGGCTGCCCGTCGCAAGGAAGGTCAAGCTGGGCGGGGAGGGCGACGAAGGGGTGGAGGTGCTGGAGGGCCTGGCCGAGGGGGAGTCCGTATACTTGGACACCACGCCCGAGGACAGCTCGGCATCTACGCCCGGCGGGCTGTTCAACTTCCGCGTCCGCATGACGGGCGGGAGGTGAGCCGTTGCTTATCAGCGTAAGGGACGTGGTCAAGGAATACCCGATGGGCGCAGGCTCGGTGAAAGCCCTCGCGGGAGTGAGCTTCGACATATCTGAAGGGGAGTTCGTGGCCGTGATGGGACCGTCCGGCTCGGGCAAGTCCACGCTCATGAACATTCTCGGCTGCCTCGACAGGCCCACGTCCGGGGAGTACAGGCTCGCAGGCAGGCTGGTCTCGTCCATGGGGGACGGTGAGCTCGCCCACACCCGCAACAAGGACATAGGGTTCGTGTTCCAGGCGTTCAACCTGCTTCCCAGGCTCACCGCGCTTGAAAACGTCATGTTGCCCATGTCATACGGCATGGTGCCGTCGTCCTCGAGGAGGGAGAGGGCCAAGGAGGCCCTGTCCGCGCTCGGCCTTTCGGACAAGCTGCACAACAAGCCTAAGCAGATGTCGGGAGGCGAGCAGCAGAGGGTGGCGATAGCAAGGGCGCTGGTGCTGCATCCGAAGATGATACTGGCGGACGAGCCTACGGGCAACTTGGATTCGAAGAACAGCGAGGACATCATGAAGGCGCTCGCCAGGCTGAACGAGCAGGGCAGGACCGTGGTGCTCGTGACGCACGAGAAGGACATCGCGGCGTACGCGAACAGGTGCCTCAGGTTCAGGGACGGCCTGCTCGTGGGGGATGCGGTGAAGCCCGAAAGGGGGCAGTGCGATGAGGATTAGGGAGGCCTTGAGGCTCGCTGCCGAAGGCATAAGGACCAATCCGCTGAGGGCCTTCCTGACGAGCCTCGGAGTTGTCATCGGAGTCGCTGCCGTCATCGTGATAATAGCGATAGGCGAAGGGGCGAGGGCCCAGGTGATTAGCAACATCGAAAGCCTGGGTTCGAACATGATCTACGTAACCGGAGGTTCGGCCAAGCCGGTGCCCTATTCCAGGCAGAGCTCGGTGCTGGATAACTCTGTGCTAGAGACGCTCGAAGGAAAGCTGCAAGGCCTCGAGGGCGCGGCCGCGGAGCTTAGCAGGGCGGGCGCCAGGGTAAAGTACGGCAAGGCGAGCATCACGGCGAACATCCTGGGTGGCACGGCGGATTACATGTCCGTGAGGAACCTGGAGCTTACTTCCGGAAGGCGGTTTACGGATGCCGAGATGGCCGAGGGGGCGAGGGTGTGCCTTCTTGGCTCCGACCTGGCGGACGAGCTCTTCGCCGGCGAGATGCCGATAGGCAGAAAGGTCAAGGTGGACGGCGCAAGCTACAGGGTCATCGGCACTTTCACCGGAAGCGCCACAAGCTTGCTGAGGGCGATGGCGGGAATAAAGATCTACCAGGTGCTCATCCCGCTCGCGACGGCGCAAAGGCGCATCACCGGCACACAGGATGTCTCGGCGATATACCTCAAGGTGGCGAGGGCAGCGGACATGGAAGCGGTCAGGACCGCGGCGGAGAAGGTCCTGACGGAGAAGATGGCCTACGAGGAGAACTTCGGCGTGACCAGCCAGGCGGACCTGCTCGACACCCTCAATACCATAACAAGGACGATGACGTACCTGCTGGCCGGAATAGCCGCGGTCTCCCTGGTCGTGGGCGGCATAGGGATCATGAACATAATGCTGGTGTCGGTAACGGAAAGGATAAAGGAGATCGGGATAAGGAAGGCCCTCGGGGCGACGAGGCAGGACATACTGGCGCAGTTTCTAATCGAGGCCGTGATGATAAGCTGCGCAGGCGGCGCCGTGGGGATGGCGCTGGGCTGGTCCATCGCGGCGATAGCAAGCAGGCTGGCCGGATGGCCCAGCCTGGTCCCGTGGTATTCCATCGCGCTGGCGCTTTCGTTCTCGACGGGAATCGGGCTGTTCTTCGGGGTCTACCCTGCCAACAAGGCGGCCTCCCTGCAGCCGGTGGACGCCCTCAGGTATGAATGAGGAGGGCGCCTGCTGCCCTCCTCGCAAGATCCTAAAACACGTTGGCCTTGCCGTCAGTACGATGACAGGGCCCTTTTTATGAAGGTGGTGACGTCCACCGTGCCCTCGGCTTCGAACTCCTTCACCTTTTCGTTGAAATAGGGGATGAGGGCGAAGCCGTTCGTGATCTCGTCCTTCTCGGTCTGCTGTATCTGCCTGGCCAGGGCGTCCTTCGCCCAGGTGGGCGCGTTCGCGGCCTGGATCCTGTGGTCCATTACCCTCACTATGTTCTCGGCCACGTACGTATCCAGCTTGCCGTAGCTCCCTGCGATGTACGGCTTGGTCCTGTTGTCCTCGAAGACCTGCTTGAACTTCGACTGGTATGCCCATATCGTGTTGCTGACGGTCTGGCTTACGAAGATGTGCAGGTATTCGTGCCAGTTGAGGCTGCCGTCGCCTGAGCCCGGCCCCTCTACGAGGTAGGAGGTGTTGCCGTAGGTCACCGAATAGCCCTTGTAGTGGGATTCGTAGGGCATCGGGATTATCTTGAGCGTGATCTCGGAGGTCTTGGTCGAATCGATCTTCATGTACCTGTTTGCCATAGCCTGCTGTTCCGCCACTTTTGCTAGGTCGTACGCGTCGGCCGCCTTGAATATGCCGGCGCTCCTGTGCCATTCGTAGAGGCCCTGGATGTCGGCCGCCTCGAAGAAGTCCTTCAGGACCTCCCTGAACCCGCCCAGCAGGAAGAAGTCCCCGTCCTTGATGTCGGCCTTGGGCACTATGTACTTGAATTCGGGCGGCGCGCCGAGCGCCAGGACATAATGAAGGTATGGATAAATGCCGAACGGATGGTCCTCGTAATACTTCTTCCAGCTCTGGACCCTTCCGGGTGATATGCTCGATATCCTCGAAGCCAGGTCGCTTTCCAGCTGCAGCCTCTCGGAGCTCTTCGTCCTGCCCAGCTCGTCCTTGTAGCCGGCCACGCCTTCCATGAAGGCATACAGAGCAAAGGCCCTTACGTCCATGCTTACGCTGATCTTCCCCCTGCTCCTTGAGTAGTACGCCGAGAAATCGGAATCAGATGGGTTGTCCGAAACGGTGTAAAGAAGCCTGAAGTAATGGTACGTCGCCAGTTCGTCCAGGTTGAACGCGAATACCGCGGCAACGGCAGCCAGGACGATAATGAGAAGGACGAGCCACCTTGCCGCGCCTTTGCTAGCCCGCGAGCTATTTCCCATGATCATCACCTTCCGGCTTGAACTTGTTACCCTTGGGCTTCCTCTCCTCCGATTTACCTATTCCTTCCATAACAATTACATATTCGCCCAGACATGCGTTTTCACCTGCAAGCTCCTCCAAAAGACGCGAGATCGGGCCGCGAAGGACCTTCTCGTACATCTTCGTGAGGTCGTTGCAAAGCGCCGCCTGTCTGTCTCCCATGACCTCCATCAGCTGTGAGAGGGATTCTACGAGCCTGTGCGGGCTTTCGTAATAGACGAGGGTGTGGGGGGATTCCCTGTCCTGTTCGAAGAAGCGCCTCCTCTTGGAGGAAGAGCGGGGAGGGAAGCCCCTGAACGTGAAACTTGTACAGGGCAGGCCGGACAGCACAAGCGCCATGACGAATGCCGTCGGTCCCGGCGCCATGGTGACTTCAAGGCCCTTCTCCGCAAGGCTCCTGACGATGCTGAAGCCCGGATCCGAGATGCCCGGGGTCCCCGCGTCCGACACGAGTGCGACCGTCTTGCCGGATTCGACCTCCGACGCTATGCGCTGTCCGGCCGCCTCCTCGTTGAAGGAATGGAACGACATCTGGGGCCTGGATATGCCTAGCCTCTTTAAGAATATGCCGGTCTTCCTGGTGTCCTCGCTTGCTACGATGTCGCACGAGCCGAGGGCCTCCAGGGCCCTTGCGGTTATGTCCCCCATGTTGCCGATCGGAGTGGCGACTATTACAAGACGGCCTTTTCCCATAAGATCACTTCCTGACCAAGAATACGAGCTCGCTGGAGAACGCCATCTTCTCGTACGACCAGCCCGAGGCCCTGGCGTACTCCTCGAAGCCCTCGCCGTAGAAGGTTTCCATGCCCTTGCGCCTTCCTCCCAGGCTTGCGGTCGGGAAGGAGACCGCGACATGACCCGCGTCCGCGTCCCTTACGCAGCCGAACCCCAGGCCCTTCTCTATCCGCTCCAACGTGGGCAGCGCCTTCATCATAAGCGCTACGTCGTGTCCTCCACCGGGAAGGCCCTCCGCCAGGTCGGCCCTTATGAAGGACCCGTCGATCCCCCAACCGTCGAAGAACGACCGTATCGCGCTACCGCACAGGTCCGAGACGTCAGCGGCGTCGTAGACAGCGTCTTCCGGAAGCCCCATCCAAGGGAAGGCGAGGGGGTTGAGGCCGCACGCGAGGTCTAGCACGCTGGAAAAACCCCTGCCGCCGAAGATGAAGCCGAAGAACTCCTCCATGTAAGGAAGCCTCTCCCTGGTGCTGGAATGAAGCTCTAGCCCAGAAAGGGCGGCCTCCTTGATGAGCGCCCTGTCGTGGCCGGCCGCGGCAAGCTTCGAGGACAGGTCCGCGATGGCCCTCGGACCCGGCTCGAACGACAGGACCAGCTGGTGCAGCCTCCCCTTGACCTGCTTTACGGCCTCACGGGGGCTCCTTCCCTTCGAAAGCTCCTGCCTTGCGAGCCGTTCTGCCAAAGAGCCCGCAAGGTGCTTCCTCGTTGAGGACTTGAGGACGGACTCGGCTATGCCGGCCGCCGCATCGGATGCCCTTTCATCGTGTCCGCCCGGTCCCTTCAAGGCCTGCCCCTTTCTGCGAGGGCCTTAGACAGCCTCGTCATGAAGCGCAGGTTATGAAGCGTCGCCAGGCGCTGGAACAGCGCCTCCCCGTATCTCATGAGGTGCTGGAGATAGCCGAGGCTGTAGTCTCGGCACAGCGGGCAGTCGCATCCTGCCATGACGGGCCTTCTGTCCTTCATGTGCTTCTCATCCTGGATATACAGGTATTTGAACCAGCCGTCGGCGAAGCCGTCCTCTCCGAGGGGGCCGCTTGAAGTGTAGAGCCTTCCGCGCCTTGCGTCCCTTGTCGGAAGGGAGCAGTCGAACATGTCGTAGCCCATCTCCCAGCACTCCTTGACGTAAGAGGGGTGCCCGATGCCGAGCGCGTGCAGCGGCATGTCGTCTGCCAGGGATTCTCTTACGGTCATGAGTATTTCGGTAAGGAGCTTGCCTTCGCCGTCGATCGGCCAACCGCCGAAGCCCATGCCGTCGAAACCCATCGCGGACAGCTCCGCCGCGCAGAGCCTCCTTAGGTCCTTGTGGCCTCCGCCTTGCACAACGGCGAAGAGCGATGGGCGCGCGCTGCCGCCGGTGCCGAGGCCTTTCTGCCTGATCAGCCTGTCGAACTCTTCCTTGCAGCGGGCAGCCCAATCGATCGTCCTTCTCACGGCCCTTTCCTGGACCGTCCTGCCATCGTCGGCATGGGTGCACTCGTCCAGGCAGACGACTATGTCGGAACCGTACGCAAGCTGCAGCTGCACGGATTTCTCCGGGGTGAGGGCGAACTTCCTCAAGGCCCCTTCCGGGAACACCGTTATGCCGTCCTTGCCGATCCTGCCACTTTCGGGGTACTGCCTTATCACGGAGTAGGCCTGGAAGCCCCCCGAATCGGTCATTATCGGGCCGGTCCATCCGCTCATCGCATGGAGGCCGCCCAAAGCCGACACCGTGGTCGTGCCCGGCTTCTGCATTATGTGGTATGCGTTCATGACCAGGGCAGGAACGCCTATGCGCCTGAGGTCCTCAGAGTCCGCGGCCCTTACCGCGCCGTACGTCGCGTCGGGAAGGAAGGCGGGGAACAAGACTTCGCCGTGTGGCGTAGTTAACCTCTCTCTCATGGCGGGCCTCCTTATCGTAATCCATTCTAGCACATGCTCCCGTGATGCCTTTCTGTTACAATCGCCTTAATGACGAGGAGGTGCGGCATGAGATTCGGAGCAGGTTTCATGACCAGGAGGAGCGCCGCCTTCGGCGCGTCGGGCGCTGTCGCTACCAGCACGCCCACGGCCGCCCTGGCAGGATACGACGTGTTGAGAAGAGGCGGCAACGCCGCCGACGCCGCGCTCGCGATGGCGGCGTGCCTTGTCGTGACCGAGCCTACTTCCAACGGGCTCGGGTCGGACCTTTTCGCCATAGTCTGGGACGGGGCGAGGCTCCACGGGCTGAACGCATCGGGAAAGGCGCCTTCAAGGCTCGATGCAAAATTGCTTAGGGACAAGGGCCTCGGCTCGGTGCCGCTCACCGGCTGGGAGCCGGTGACGGTGCCCGGCATGGTGGACGGCTGGGCCCAGATATCGAAGAGGTTCGGAAGCCTCGGATTCGTCGACGTACTTTCACCCGCTGTTGAAATGGCGGAGAACGGTTATCCCGTGTCGCAGGTAACGGCCGGTTTCTGGGCGAACGCGGCGTCGAGGTTCGGCTCTTTCGAAGGCTTCGCCAAGGCCTTCATGCCCGGGGGCAGGGCGCCTTCCGCGGGGGAGATATTCAGGAACGGGAGGATGGCCGAGAGCCTCAGGGCGATAGGGGAAAGCGGCGGCAGGTGCTTCTACGAGGGACACATAGCGGACGCGATCGCCCGCGAGTCGGAGAAAGAAGGCGGCTACATACGCAAGGACGACCTCGCTGCGCACGAAAGCGAGTGGGTGGACCCAATATCCGTTGGCTACAAGGGCTACGACGTGTACGAGATGCCGCCGAACGGGCAGGGCATAGTGGCGCTGATGGCGCTGAAGGCGCTGGAGGGCATGGGGTTGGAGAAGTACGGGTACGACGAGCCCGTAAGGATCAACCTCATGGCCGATGCGCTAAGGCTTGCTTTCGCCGACGCCTCAAGGCATGTCGGCGACCCTTCGTTCTACGGCGCTCCGGTGGGGGAGATGCTCTCAGATGGGTACGCAAGGGCGAGGGCAGGGCTGATAAGCCCGGGTACGGCCCTTCGCGGCGTGGGGTCCGGGCTGCCCGTGGAGGGCGGGACGGTGTACCTCTCGGCGGCCGACAAGGACGGGATGATGGTATCTCTCATCCAATCCAACTACATGGGCTTCGGAAGCGGCATAGTGGTAGCCGAGCACGGGATCAGCATGCAGAACAGGGGGGCGGGCTTCAGCCTCGAGAAGGGGCATCCCAACGAGCTCAGGCCCGGCAAGAGACCCTACCATACGATAATACCGGGGTTCTTAATGAAAGAGGGCAGGCCGATAGGGCCGTTTGGCGTGATGGGCGGGGACATGCAGCCGCAAGGGCACGTCCAGCTGGTGTCCGCGGTGGCGGACCTGGGGCTGGATCCTCAATCGGGAATCGACATGCCGAGGTTCAGGGCCTCGGGAGGCCTGAGACTGCATCTGGAGAAGGGCCTGGCGCACACGAAGGACGCCCTGGCCAAGATGGGATACGATGTCGCGGTGGAAGAATCATCGGCCATGTTCGGCGGCGGCCAGATGATCATGAGGGACTACGACAAGGGTGTGTACGTAGCGGGCACCGAGTCACGAAAGGACGGACTGGCGCTGGCTTTCTAGGAAAGGGCAGAGGAAGAAGGACGCGGAATCCGATTCAAGCCGCTCCTATGCGAGCGCGTAGATCGAATCCCGCGTCCTATTTACGTTCCGGGTCCGTCAGCAGCGGCTGTAGCCGCAGATCATGCAGGTCTCGCAGCCGGATTCGTACACGAGGGAGTTGTTGCCGCAGCTGGGACAGAGGTCCATCCTCGGCATAGCCTTCTCAGCGGCGGGTTCTTCAAAGGATTCCTGTCCGGCTGGTTCAGGTCCGTGCGCGACGTCCCCGTTGAAGTCGAAAGAGGGCTGGTCGGCGTCGTCCGCCACCTCAGAGGCGGAGTGCGCGGAGTCCTCATGCGCAGCAGAGGCGGAGGGGTAGTCCTGCGGCTCGGCATCCTGAGCGAGAACCTCCTGCGATGCGGACGGCTCCTTTATCTGCAGCGGCACCTTGGGATCGAGCCCGGACGGATAGCTGAACCTTCTTCCGATGGCCTGCTCTAGCATCCTGCCGATCGCGTCCGGTACTGACAGCACCTTGTTGGGGCCGAAGCCGGTATGGCCGCTGCCGCCGATCCCCCTTAGCTGCTTCACTATCTCTGACGGGTCGACCCCGGCCCTGAGGCACAGGGAAATCAGCCTTGCGATCGATTCCGTGAATGCGTAGATGTCGGTGCCGGCCCTGCTTATCTGGCAGAAGATCTCGAAAGGCCTGTCGGCGTACATGTTCAGCGTGGCCCAGAGCGTCCCCGAGGGGGTGGCGACCCTTTTCGTGATGCCTGCTAGCTCCTCGGGCCTGTCGATGGGCTTGACCATGCCCCACAGGGAGCAGGGGACCGTATAGGGCTTGTGGCTCTCTTCCTCACGGGCGCCGCCTTCGAGCTTCTTCTGCTGTCCTGACGAGATGACCTCGATTTCGCGGCTTCCGCTCCTATATACGGTAAGGCCCTTGCATCCGAGCCTGTAGGCCAGCATGTAGGCCTTGCCGACGTCTTCGGGGCTCGCGTCGTTCATCATGTTGATCGTCTTGGACACCGCGTTTTCGGTGCCGGACTGGATCGCGGCCTGGATCCTCACATGCCACTCCCAGGGTATCTCGAGGGCCGTGCGGTACAGCTCCTTCATGTCGTCGGGTATCTCCGCTATGCCCCGGACCGAGCCGCCGTTGTCGGCCACCTTGGCTGTGAGCTCGTCGCTAAGCAGGCCCCTCCTCTTGAGGTCCTCGAAGAATATGGGGTTGGTCTGCGTCAGCTGCTTGCCGCCCAGGACGTTCTGCTTGGTGAACGCGACTCCGAACAAAGGCTCACAGCCCGAGGAGGCGTTAGCGATCATGCTTATCGTGCCGGTGGGAGCGACGGTGGTCACAGTGGCGTTCCTCATCGCCGGCCCGCCCAAGACGTCGAATGCGCTGCCCTCGAAGGCGGGGAAGGGGCCGCGCTCGGCTGCCAGCCTGGCGCTTTCAATCCTGGCCTCGCCCGTTATGAAATTGGATATGAGCCTCGCCATGAGCTCGCTCTTGGCAGAACCGTAGGGGAGCCCTAGAAGTATCAGCAGGTCAGCGAAGCCCATCATGCCCAGGCCGACCTTCCTTGTGGTGCGCACCCTGTCGGAGATCTCCTTTATGGGATATTCGCTCACGTCGATTATAGAATCGAGGAAGTCCACTGAGCTGCGGACCACGTCTGATAAAAGCGCCCAGTCGACCTTCCTGATCTCGGGCATCATCTCCGCTTCGCAGGCCTCTGCCAGCCCTTCGGGCAGGTAATCCCTGTCGAGCACGTCTGTGTCCGACTCTGTTTCCTTGAACACCTTCTGCAGGTTTATGCTGCCGAGGTTGCATGCCTCGTAGGGCAGGAGGGGCTGCTCGCCGCAGGGGTTCGTAGCCGATATCCTGCCTAGCCCAGGCGTCGGGTTGTCGGAATTTATCCTGTCCAGGAACACAATGCCCGGCTCGCCGTTCTTCCACGCGTGCGCTACCAGCTTATGGAAAATCGCCCTCGCGTCCTTCTTGCCTACGGGCTTGCCGTCCCTGGGGTTGAAGATCTCATATTCCGCGCCCTCTTCGACCGCCTTCATGAAAAGGTCAGTCAGGGCGACCGATATGTTGAAGTTAACGAGGGTGTTGTTGTCCTCTTTGCACGTGATGAAGCTTTCTATGTCGGGGTGGTCGACCCTGAGTATGCCTATGTTGGCGCCGCGCCTTTTGCCGCCCTGCTTGATCGTCTCCGTGGCCGAGTTGAACACCGCCATGAAGGAGACGGGACCTGAGGCCACGCCCCCGGTGGAGCGGACCACGTCGCCGGCGGGCCTGAGCGACGAGAAATCGAATCCCGTGCCGCCTCCGCTCTGGTGTATCAGCGCGGCGTTCTTCACCGCGTCGAAGATCTTACTGAGAGAATCCTCCACCGGCAGGACGAAACAGGCCGCATTCTGCGGATTGGGCGTTCCTGCGTTCATCCATGTGGGGGAGTTGGGCGAAAAGAGGCCCTCTATGAGCATATAGTAGAAGCGCCTGAACCTCTGTTCGGCGTCCTCCTTGCAGCCTTCGTACCTTGCCCCGGCCTTGGCCGCCTCCCTGGCGACCCGGGCGCACATCTGCTCCGGTGTCTCCGTGATGGCACCTTCCTTGTTCCTCAGAAGGTACCTGCTTTCAAGGATCGTCATCGCATCCGGGGTAAGGTTCATCTTCCTTACCATCAAGTCTTCGGGTATAGACATCATCGGGGTTCCCTCCTCACTAGAGAGCATGCATCCATCCAAATCCGGTTAACACATCAAGGCAGCCCCTCCGGCCCGCCATATTCGAAAATATGAATATGCCTTAGTGCGGTTAGAAAATTAAATGCCTTTATGCTGGCTAAATCAAGAACCGGACTCCCATGTTGTCATGTGTCCGGTTCTATAATAAACGTTATTCGCCTACGATGAAAGACTTGAAAAGCTAATCCTGGCTCGTTCCAGGCGATGCCCCTTACCTTGTGTAGCGGACGGTATAGGTTATCGTAGCTGTGCCGTTGGCGGGAACGAGGGGTTCGAACTGTATCGTCGTGGAATTCAACTTGCTAAATTGCTCGGTGGAACCGGTTATGCTCCACGCGGTCCAATAGGAGAGAGTTTCCAGCACCTTGACCTTGACCGCCTCGTTCTTGTGGTTCCTTATCTCGATCACGTAGGTCTCCTCGCGCATGCTCTTGGTTATGTCCCTGAAGGAATCCTGCCTCCAGCTCCCCTTGATGTCGAATGCGTTGCCCAGGAACAAGGAGACCTTTTCGTCCTTGGGGGTGTGCCCTATGCTGTCCTCGCCGATGAACTGCTCCGAACCGTCCGTGTCTAGCTTGTTGACCCTTACGATCCCTGCGGGCAGCGGGATGCCGAGCCCGGACTTCTGGTCGTTCCTGAACTCTATGTAGGTGCCTACGTTTTCGGAATCATACCTGCCGTTGAAAAGGTAGGTCTTCTCGACGGGCACCTCGGACGCGCCCATGAACCCTATCTGCTTGGTCTGGTTGTCCTTCACAGTAGTGGGGAACTGCAGGTCGTAGAGGTGGTACTCGAACAGGCCCCTCTCCTGGAAGGACTGCTCGCTGACGCTGGGCATGGCCGATACTTTCGCCATCATCTCATAGTCCCTCGCCGCGCTCACCCTGTTCACGTCCCCGGCGACCAGCTTGAGCTTGGCGTCCTCATATGTGACCCCGCTCTGGTTCTGAAGCGTCACCCAGCCCGTAAGCTTCATGCTCTTCTCGTCCTTCGCAAGAAGGGCCACATAATCCGCGCTCCACGAGATGCCCTCCGTGAGGAAGCTCACCTTTACCTGCTGGTTCTTCGACAACGTGTTGTTCACCGTCGTCCATCTTAGCGTCGGCCTCGTGATAAGCCCCTCGGGAAGGCTCGGATACCTTATCGATTGTATGTCGCTAAGCTGTACGGAGAATATCTCGCCCTTGCCGGACTCCTTCTCGGACAGTATGACGGGGCTGTTGCTTCCGCTCATGAGGAAGCCGGTGTAGACCTGGCCGCCCTTGGTAACGACGGTGATCTTCTGGTCTATGAACTTCTGCAAGAGCTTCGCCTCGCTTACGAGGTCGTATTCGTAGTTCTGCTCCTTCACCCATACCTTCGAGGGCGAGGTGGTGGTCTCGAACATCACGGTATTGGCGAGGATCCTCGAAGGGATGAACGGGAAAAGGACCTGCCCTTCGCCCAGCGGTATCTCCATCTGCTTCTCTATGCGCACAAGGGCCAGGTCGGAATTGTAGACCGTAAGGCTCACCTGATCCTTGGTCGCGGCGGCGGCTCCTAACGAAAGGATCGAGGCGGCCAACGCGGCTGCCGCAAGTATCCTGATACATCTTCTCATATGGTACATCTCCCGTCTTTCTGACTTTTCCTTTGTGTTATCCTTTAGTTGATGACTATATTATATGACTACTAAAGTGGCGGTCATTGTTCCCGTTCTCCCGACATTCATTCGAAAATTCCTTTGGGTGGTGGTTGAATTGGCCGGCAAGACGATAATCCTGGACGGGCACAGCCTGGCTCACAGGGCGTATCACGCGCTTCCGCCTACGCTTACCGATCCCGAGGGCAGGCCGACCAACGCCGTGCTGGGTTTCTGCAACATGCTCATAAAGCTCATTGGCCAGGAGAGCCCCGAAAGGCTCGTCTGCGCCTTCGACAGCTCAGGCCCCGTGTTCAGGCACGAGGACTACGCCGACTACAAGGCGACCAGGAAGCCCATGGACCAGGACCTCAGGGAGCAGATGCCGGTGATTAAGGAGGCCTGCCGGGCGTTCGGCGCGGACGTGGTAGAGCTCAAGGGCTTCGAGGCGGACGATCTCATAGGTACTATGGCAAGGCTGCTCGAGGAGGCCGGCAAGGATGTCGTGATAGTGACGAGCGACAGGGACTCCTACCAGCTGGCATCCGATAAGGTCACCCTGATGATCACGAAGAAGGGGCTCTCGGAGTTCGAGATGATGGGACCGGCCGAGGTGGAAGAAGCATGCGGCGTGTCGCCCGATCTAGTGCCGGACCTCAAGGGACTTACGGGGGATGCATCCGACAACATACCCGGAGTGAAGGGAATAGGCGGTAAGACCGCCGCGAAGCTGATAAGGCAATACGGCAGCCTGGAGAACATCCTGTCGGCGTTGGACGGCATGAAGCAGGACAGGGTGGCAGGTCTCCTCGCGGAAGGCGCAGACAAGGCCTTGCTGAGCAAGAAGCTGGCCGTAATAGATAAGGAAGCGCCCATCGAATTCGACCCCAAGGCCGCCCCGCAGGAGAAGGACGATTCCCCTCTGAGGGAGTTCCTGGCCCAGAAGGGCTTCAAGAGCCTGCTTTCCAAGCTCGGGAAGCCCGCCGTCAAGAAGGAGAGCCCACAAGCCGAGCTCTTCGGTTCGATGCCGCCCGCGGCCTCATTCAAGCCCATGGAAGGACAGTTTGCGGAATACGAGGTAGTGGAGGCCCAGGGCAAGGATGAGCTATTCGATGCCGTCGCAAGAGCCTGCAAGTCCGGCTTCATCTCCATCGACCTTATAACCGAGGGCAAGGGCTGGACCGCTGTGCCCAGAAGGCTCATCGTCGCAGGAGACGGGAAGGCGTACGATTTCCCCGTCGACGCGGAGGATTCCCTCCTCGGGGGAAACGGGCTCAGCCTGAGGGAAGCGGCCGGCATACTAGACCCGGCGCTAAGTGACGGGAAGGTCGCAAAATACGGGTGGGACATCAAGACGACGGCCGTCATGCTTGGAAAGTACGGCGCCGTCAGGTTCAGGTCCGCATTCGACCCCATGCTCGCGACGTTCCTTATAAACCCGCTGGGGAGGACCGATTCTCCGTCCGATCTGCTCTTCAAGTACTTCAGGATGACGATGGACGGGGCATCCAGGCCGCACGAGGAGCGGCTTGCGGTGGCGGCCAACATTCCGAAGCTGAAGACGCTCATGGAAAAAGAGCTAGGAGAACTAGGCATGGCCGGGTTGCTTGCCGAGATAGACATGCCCCTGGTTGAAGTGCTTGCCGAGATGGAGCTCAACGGGGTCAAGGTGGACGTATTGCGGCTTAGGTCGATATCGCAAGACATGGCGGCAAGGCTTGAGAGCCTCGAAGGCGAGATATTCCAGATAGCGGGCGAGGAGTTCAACATAGGCTCACCGAAGCAGCTGGCGACCGTGCTCTTCGACAAGCTCGGGCTTCCTGCCGAGAAAAAGACGAAGACCGGGTATTCGACAGACGCCGACGTGCTGGAGGGGCTGATGCCGCTCAGTCCCATAGTAGGGAGGATATTGGACTACCGTGGCATCTCAAAGCTTAAGTCCACATACGTGGACGTGCTGCCGGAGCTGTCTGGCAGGCACGGCGGAAGGATACACACAACGTTCAACCAGACTGTTGCCGTGACGGGCAGGTTGTCCTCGTCGGACCCGAACATGCAGAACATACCCGCCAGAAGCGCCGAAGGGCTGGAGATAAGGTCCGCCTTCGAGGCGGATGAGGGCAAGTTGATCATCAGCGCGGACTACTCACAGATAGAGCTGAGGCTCCTGGCCCACCTGAGCGGAGACCCGGTGCTCGTGGAATCTTTCAACCTGGGTCAGGACGTGCATACCAGGACCGCATCGGAGGTCTTCGGGGTGCCGATGGAAGCTGTCAGCCGGGAGATGAGGAACAGGGCCAAGACAGTGAACTTCGGCCTCATATACGGGCAATCGGAGTTCGGACTGGCGAGGACCCTCGGGATAGCCCAGTCCGAGGCGAAGGAGTACATAGACAAGTACTTCTCACGCTACACCGGGGTGAAGGAATACTTCGCAAGGGCCATTGCCGACGCGAGGAAGGCCGGCTACATCTCGACGATGATGGGAAGGAGAAGGCCCGTGCCGGAGCTCTACAGCGGCAATTTCAACATGAGGAAGTTCGGTGAGCGGATAGTGATGAACGCCCCCATCCAGGGAAGCGCCGCCGATATCATTAAGGTAGCCATGATAAGGCTTCTAGAAAGGCTCAAGGTGCGGCACAAGGACGCGAAGCTGATTCTGCAGGTGCACGACGAGCTGGTTCTCGAAGCGCCTGAGAAGGAAGCCGCCGATGTGGCATCGCTCGTGAAGGAGGTCATGGAGAAGGCGGTCGTGCTGGCAGTACCCTTGATCGCTGACGCGGGCACGAGCACCAACTGGAAGGATGCTAAATAGCGCCTGGCTATTGCCTAAGTATCAAACAAGGTGGTAGATTAACTATAATCTGTGTGTAACGGTCATTGGTTTCTTTTCCGGGACATATTCGGATTTTCGAATAAATTATCGGAAATTTCGACGAACTTGCAGGAATAGAGCCGATTGATGTAGAATTACACTTGCAGAACCCGGCATGATCCCGCTTAAGCGCTGCTAAAGCGGTTTTATGTATTTCAGCCGGTACGGAAAGAGGGAAGGAGGTGCACCCCCGCAGGTTTCCGGATCGGGCCTTGCTGTAAGGCCACACAATGTGTGCTGTACGGCGAAGCCGTGTAAAGTGCAATCTGAAGGATGGACCTTGTGAGGCAACTAGGAAACTCCTGAGGCGAATCCCCCATACGGCACCGCTGCACGGCGGAAATCCTCGACTAATTATTTATAGGGGGATAACAAATGAAGAAGATATTCGCATTCGCAGTAGTAGCGATGCTCCTGCTCGCCATCCCGGCAGCAGCGGCAAACTACAAGCTGTCGGGCTCTTTCTCCGGCGGCTATAAGTATTCGAACGGCGCAGGCACCGACAGCCTCAGCCTCGCCCTCAACCTCAGCTTCGACGAAGCTGGGCTTCTGACAGCTTATGCACCCCTCAACCTCGTAGGCGGCATTGGCGTAAACAAGGGTTGGTATGCCAAGTTCGCAACCGAGCCGTTGAACGTGATCATAAGCGACAACTACTATGAGAGCGCCAGCGAATACCAGTGGGCAGGCCTCGAGGGCACCTTCAAGCTTTTGGGCGTGAAGGCCTCCAGCTCGTCCGCAGGTGACAACTTCAAGCTCTTCGGCGGCCTTTCGGATACTGACAACAGGTTCAGCAAAGTATGGGGTAAGGTAACTCCTAACCTTTCATACGCTGCTGAGGCAGTCGTTGACGATGTTGAAGGTGACTATGCAATAGCCGCACAGCTGGGCGCGACCCTGCCTCTCGGCCTCAAGCTCACCTCCGACTTCGGCTGGCTCTATAAGGACGCAGCGTACGGAATGGGCCTCGCCACTGCACTCACCGGTAAGGTACCGGTAATCGGCGGCGACTTCAAGGTAGCAGTAGGTAACTTCGCAGACCTCGAAATGCTCGTAGCTCCGGATCCAGAGATGTTGTTCTGGACCGCTGACGACCTCTGGGCGTTCGCGGCGTATGCTGGTGTAACCGGACCACAGGTCGGTCCCATAAAGATCGACGAGCTGTCCTACAAGTTCGGTATGCCCGGCATCTACGACAGCCTTCTCTACGGCTCCTTCTACACGAAGAAACTCATGGAGACTGTCCTCAACGTATCCAGTGAGATCGGCCCTGTAGCAGTGGCCCTCAAGAACGCTGTTTGGTTCCCTGCTAATTTCGCGACTCCGCTCGGCGGCTACAACGCTAACCTCGACGTAGAAGCCGGCTTCGGCGGTCTGACCGTCGGACTCAACTTCGACTCCAAGCTCAACTGGCTAGCTTACGCACCCGCTATCGAGTGGGGCTGGATAGCCGAGCTCAGGGCTGAGTACGAAGGCGCATTCGGCACCGTCGGCGGCGACGTCGGCTACAACAGCAACTGGGAAGGCGTCGGCCAGTATGTAATCAGCGAAGCTGACTACGCTGCTGACAAAGTATACGCTGACCTATACTTCGACGCCCCGTTCGGACTGCACGTCGAAGCTTTCGGGGAGTACGACCAGAAGGGCACCAACTATGCCAACGCTGGTCTCTATGCCAAGTACGAGAACGCATTCACCAACGTACCTTACGTAGTAGACCTCAAGACCTTGGTTGCTGGCCGCTTCGGTTACTACTGGGACGAGGGAGTTCCGGCAAGTGATCCTGATACGCATGCATTTGAAGCAATCGGCATGCTGAAGCTCGACACGACCGTGAACGGTCAGTGGAGCGGTGGTCTGCTCTTCATCACGAGGAACAATAGGAGCGAAGACCTCAGCTTCAAGCCCATAGCCAGCATATACGCCAAGTATCTGGCTACCGACATGGTGACCATAACAGGAACCGTAACCTACCGCATGTATGGCGTAGGCGACACTTCTACATGGATAGTCGATACTACTAAAGTACATAACGTGTTCGCACAGCTCAAGGGCGATATAAAAGTAAGCGCGAACGCTACTGCATCCGTGTACTGGGGCTCGACTGGATATAAGTCGGTCGCTTCCTCGGATTCGTCGAACTACAGCAAGCCTTGGGGCGCCTATTTCGAATTGGTATCCCCGATGTACTGGGATACTTTCGGCGCCAGCTTCACAGTAAAGTTCTAATCACGATAACCAGCAGAAAGGGCCTCCTTCGGGGGGCCCTTTTCTTTTCCGCTTGCAGAATGAGATGCTTTTAAGCAAGGCGAAACGGTTGTAGATCCGTATACACCATGACAATCCGTTTTCTAGCTATCCATATCAGGAAAACAACATTTAGCATGAAGAAAAGAGCTTTAAAGACCTTTACCATGATTATCATGGCAAGGATAGTTTTATTTCATGAATCAATAAGAGAGGTAGAAGGTAGAATAGCATTAAAAGCGAATAATTCAATAAATAGAAATATACAGTAATATAATATAGGTGTAGTATACTCCTAAAAGGCATGTATGAAAATGGAAAAGGACGTAGGGAGGATACAAAAGGGCCGATAGCCTTAACGCAGGTTGATTGCTGACCACTCGCGTACGTGGAGGTAGTCACATGAGAAGAACGTTATTATGGGCAATGATATCTTTCATGTTGTTGGCCGTCCCTGCATCAGCGGCGAACCTGAGATTTTCCGGTACGTTTGCAGGTGGGTATTCCTATACCAACGGTATTGGACAAGACAAGATCGAGCTTACTTTGAACCTTAATCTAGACGAAGCGGGACTGCTGACTGCCTATGCGCCATTGACATTGACGAGCGGCATAGGTATCGCTGACGGTTGGTGGGTGATATTCACTACAGAACCCTTGAACCTGATGTTCAGCAGCGTAAGTAAATGGACATCCATAGAGAAGACGTTCGGTATGCTCACTACGGGTATAACCACCAATAGGTACAGCAAGATGTGGGGAAAGATAGCGCCCAACCTCAGTTATATCGCCCAGGCATTAATCCTTGACGACAGTGCGACTCCGATAGATAAGTATATGATAGAGGCCGAGCTGACCTATGATCTGCCTAAAGTAGTGAAAGTGGTATCCGACTTCGGCTGGACCTATAACGGACTAGGCGATACGGGCTATAACATGGGATTGTCCATGGCTGTAACCTTCCCGATCAACACGAAGGGCGGCAACATGAAGCTTGCGCTGGCCAATTTCGCCGACCTGGACTACACGGTATATCCGGGGATGCTGTTCTGGAGCACTGACGACCTCCTGGCGTTTGCCGCCTACGCAGGCGTTACCGGTATAAAGCTCGGTACGGCCGTAACACTGGACGAGATGTCGTATAAGCTGGGCCTTTCCCAGGTCAATGGATATCTGCTGAAATCGACCTCCTTCTACCGGAGAGGATTGCAAGAAGCGGTGTTCAACGTCTCGGGGAAGTTCGGGCCGGTAAAGGTAAAGCTCCAGAACGGAGTATGGTTTCCTTCTACTTTCGATTCCCCGCTCGGAGGATACAACTCGAACCTTGACGTAAGCGCGATGTTCGGAGCCCTTACCCTTGGACTCAAGTTCGATTCCAAGCTCAACTGGAAGGACCTTGCGCCCCAGATCGCATGGGGATGGACCACAGAGCTCAGGGCGAGCTTCAGGAACAAGCAGTACACGGTAAGCAGCCATCTGGGATACGTGTCCAACTGGGAGGGCGTATACCAGTACATAATCGACGAGGAGGACTATGCCGAGGACCGCGTATACGCCGATATAGATTATGATGACTACCTCGGTTTCCATTTCGAGGCTTTCGGCGAGTACGACCAGAAGGGCACCAACGATGCCGAAGCGGGCCTGTACTTGGAGTACGACAACACCTTCGACAAGATACCCTCTGTAATGGATTTCTCCAGTTTGTTAGCGTGCAGGGTGGGATACCTTTGGAACGAGGGGACGCCTGCAAGCGCGCCCGACGTACATGAGCCTGAAGCCATAGGTATGGTGAAGCTGGATTCGACTATCAACGAGAACTGGAAGGGGGGCGTCCTGTTCATTAGCAGGAACAACGGGAGCGCCGACTTGGGTTTCGAGCCGATTGCCAGTATATACTTCCAGTACTCGCCTTCGGGCGAGACCTCTTTTACAGGCAGGGTCACCTACCGTATGTACGGAGTGGGCGACGTCGCTAAGGTCCATAACGTATTCGCCCAGCTTAAAGGCGACATAAAGCTCAGCAACGACGTAACCGCCTCAGCTTATTGGGGAAAGAGCGGCCTTGAGAAGGTACCTGACGGAAACAAGGAGCTGAACTATCCTTGGGGTGAGTACTTTGAGGTAACGAAGCCGATGTATTGGGACACGTTCGGCGTCAGCTACACCGTGAACTTCTAGCACCGTGCTATCGATATGCGCTCGGGAGGGGCTCAAAGGCCCCTCCTTTTTCAGGTAAATACGGCTTTCGCATATCTGGAGGTAAGCCGGCCGATTTAGAGACGCTGCAGCATAGAACTTGCAAATGGAAGCCGCCTGTGGAAGAATTGAATAAACCCTTGGGGTCCGGAGGAGAGAATGAAGACAATCGGTGTAACGGGCAGGAGCGGATCCGGGAAATCGACCCTGGCTAGGGCCATGGGCAATCTCGGAGCTTACGTCCTGGACGGTGACCTTATCGCCGCGGGCTTGATGCAACCCGGAAGCCCTGTATTGAATAAGGTACGGGAATCATTCGGCCCCTCCTATTTCACTGAAGGAGGCGCGCTGGACAGGAAAAAGCTGGGCGAGAGGGTGTTCTCTGACGAAAAGGCCCTTACGCTGCTGAACGCTATCGTGCATCCTGCGTTCTACGGGAGGATCAGGGATCTACTGGAAGGATTGGAGACGGGTCCGGAAGCTCCAGACTATGCCGTGATCGATGCCGCGGTGCTCTTCGAAGCAGGCCTTGACGCGCTCTGCGACCTCGTGGTGGCGGTCATCTGCGACGATGAGGACATGGCTGATAGGATAGCACTAAGGGACGGCTTAACCAAACAGAAGGCATTGGACAGGATAAAGTCGCAGAAAGCCAAGGTATGCGACTATGACATGTACCGCAGGGCGGGTATTACTGTGATATCCCGGGGAGATCCGACAGAGATGGATTCATGGGCGGAGAGGATATTGAGGATAGCGAAGGGAATGCGCAATGACTGACAGGAAAAGTTCGTACAAAGCCCCGAGGCCCGTGATTTTCCTCCTTACGATAAGGGCGATAGCAGTAGTGCTGATAGCGGTGCTCTTCCTTACCAGGACCCCGGAGAAGATAATGTATCCGAAGCTCCATTGGGACAAGGTAGAGCAATACGCGGATGCCTTCGGGATCGATCCGTACCTTGTGATGGCATTGATAAAAGTAGAGAGCAATTTCAGGCCGTCTGCCGTCTCGAAGAGCGGAGCAATAGGCCTCATGCAGATAATGCCAGATACGGGCGCATGGGCGGCACAGATGCTCGGAGCGGGCAGTTACTACGACGACAGGCTGAAGGAGCCTGATTTCAACATAATGATCGGCTCATGGTACATGGCCCACATGCTGTCCTTGTATAACGATCCTACGGTTGCCGTCGCCGCCTATAACGCCGGCAGGGGCAACGTGGACCGTTGGCTCGCGGACGGGACATGGTCGGGTGCCGCCGAAGCCGCCTCGGACGTCCCGTACAAGGAGACCAGGGAGTTCATAAAGAAGGTCATGAGGGCCTGGGAGATGTATTCGGACATTTATGGCCCGGTCGGCGGCCTTATACACTGATGTATACCTTTTACGTTATCTACTGTGCAGACGGACTTTGGCAGTGTATAATTTAGTTTAGTGCATCTTTATAATCGATAGGGGAAGGTACAATGCCCACGAGCGATCGCATTTCTACCATGAAACAAGTTAGGGAGTACAAACTTAAAGAGGGCAGGAAGCTCTTTTCGGCGTCACACGAGGAGATCTTCGAAGGATTGACGACCGATGTATATTTCGTGAAGACCAAGGAAATCCTTCACGGCATGGGACTCCAGGACACAATCGTCACGGCGGAGGTCTTTCCGAGGGAGGAGGGCATCCTTGCGGGCGTGGAAGAGGTCATCGCCCTTTTTGAGGGCATGGACCTCGAAGTTTGGTCGTTGCGCGAAGGTGACGCATTCAAGCCCAAGGATACCGTCATGAGGATCATAGGAAAGTACTCCGATTTCGGGATATACGAAACGGCCCTTCTCGGCATCCTCGCGAGCTCGAGCGCATGGGCGACGGCGGCAAGGCGCGTAAGGGAAGCGGCAGGCGACAAGACGTTCATAAGCTTCGGAGCAAGGCACCTCCATCCCGCCGTGGCGCCGGTGATGGAAAGGGCTGCTGTAATCGGGGGCGCAGACGGGGCAAGCTGCATCCTGGCGGCGAAGCTTCTAGGAAGGGAACCCAGGGGGACATGCCCGCACGCAGCTTTCCTCGTGGCAGGGGACACCGTATCGGTGGCGCTGAAGTATGATGAGCTAATGCCGTCAGAAGAGGCAAGGATAATACTGATAGACACGTTCAAGGACGAAGCCGAAGAGGCGCTGAACGTGGCCAGGGCCCTTGGCGACAGGCTGAAGGGCGTAAGGCTGGACACTCCAGGCGAAAGAGGCGGTGTGACCACCGGCCTCGTCCGCGAAGTGAGGGCCAGGCTCGACCAGGCAGGATACGGCCATGTCCGGATTTTCGTGTCCGGCGGACTTAATCCGGATAGGGTAAGGCTGCTTTCCGAAGCGGGTGCGGACTCTTTCGGAGTGGGCAGTTACATATCAGGCGCAAAACCGATCGACATGACCATGGACCTTAAGGAAGTCGGCGGAAAACCCATAGCGAAGAGGGGCAGGATACCTGGTAAGATAGATAATCCGGCACTCGTGCGCTTTATTTGAAGTTCGGAGGGAGATCGATGGCGGAAAGACTGCTTGAGGTTCAAGACCTCAGAACCTACTTCTACACCGAAGACGGTGTAGTCCCCGCGGTGGACGGGGTGAGTTTCACACTGGACAAGGGCAAGACCCTTGGTATAGTCGGAGAATCCGGCTGCGGCAAGAGCGTTACGTCTCTTTCTGTGATGAGGCTCATCGCGAGCCCTCCTGGCAAGATCGTATCCGGGAAGATTCTCTTCGAAGGGGAGGACCTTCTTCAGAAGAGCGAGAAGGACATGAGGAGCGTCCGCGGCAACGAAATATCCATGATATTCCAGGAGCCGATGACGAGCCTTAACCCGGTCTTTACCATCGGCGACCAGATCTGCGAGGCGATCTTGCTGCACCAGGACGTGAACAAGAAGCAAGCCAGGCAGAAGGCCATAGAGCTCCTCAAGAAAGTCGGCATACCTTCGGCCGAGCGCAGGATAGACGACTACCCCCACCAGATGTCGGGAGGCATGAGGCAGAGGGTGATGATAGCGATGGCCCTGTCCTGCAACTCAAAGCTGCTTATAGCGGACGAGCCTACCACGGCTCTGGACGTTACTATACAAGCCCAGATACTGGACCTCATGAAGAAGGTCCGTAACGATTTCAACGCCTCTATAATGCTCATTACGCATGACCTTGGTGTCGTGGCGGACCTGGCCGACGACGTTGTGGTCATGTACGCTGGCAAGATCGTGGAGAAATCGGCAGTAAGGGGCATCTACAAGAATCCGCAGCATCCCTACACGAGAGGCCTGCTCGGATCTATACCCAAGCTGAATGAGGCAAAGGACAGGCTGGCCGTTATCGAAGGGACGGTGCCAAACCCGTTCGCGATGCCGGAGGGCTGCCGCTTCAACCCGCGTTGTAAATATACGAAGGATATCTGCCTTTGCAAGCAACCACCGCTTTTCAAGGTGGACGAGGACCACGAAGTGGCCTGCTGGATGGTCACTGACTATAAAGACGCTGAAACCGCCGGCAAGGAGGCATAGAAATGACCACCACACCACTTCTAAAGGTCGAGAACCTGGTAAAGCACTTCCCCATAACCAGGGGGGTGTTGAGGAAGAGGCAGGTAGCCGCGGTCCGCGCAGTGGACGGCATCTCTTTCTATGTGAACAAGGGGGAGACCCTGGGCCTGGTCGGCGAGTCGGGTTGCGGTAAATCAACCACCGGCAAGGTGATAATCAGGCTGGAGGAGCCCACCTCCGGCAAGGCATATTACGACGGCAAGGACATATTCGCCCTGTCCAGGGAGCGCATGCGCGAGATTAGGCGTGAGCTGCAGATGGTCTTCCAGGACCCTTACGCTTCGCTCAATCCGAGGATGCAAGTCGGCGAGATAATCGCAGAACCCCTGATAGTCCACAACCTCGCCAGCGGGAAGGCAAGGGAAGACAGGGTCGTCGAGCTGCTCGAGACGGTAGGCCTCAATGCGACGCACGCGAGGAGGTATCCTCACGAGTTCTCGGGAGGCCAGCGGCAGAGGATAGGCGTGGCGAGGGCCCTTGCGGTGAACCCGCAGATGATCATCTGTGACGAACCCGTCTCGGCCTTGGACGTATCGATCCAGGCACAGGTCATCAACCTGCTGCAGGACCTGCAAAGGAAGATGGGACTGACTTACTTGTTCATAGCCCACGACCTATCGGTGGTCAAGCACATATCGAACAGGATAGCGGTCATGTATCTGGGGAAGATAGTCGAGATGTCTTCCAAGGACGACTTGTTCGCGAACCCCATGCACCCATACACGGAAGCCCTTCTTTCGGCGATACCGGTACCGGACCCGGATTATGCAAAGAACCGTATAATCCTTGAAGGGGACGTCCCGTCGCCGATATCGCCTCCATCAGGGTGCAGGTTCCATACCCGCTGCCGTTATGTCATGGACATCTGCAAGGTGGAAGAGCCTGAGTTCGTAGACCTGGGAGGCGCGCATTATTGCGCATGCCACCTGAGGAAGTCGGCAAACGCCTGAAAGGATTATTGACACCGGGGCTTTAGTATAGGATAATCCTATTTGCGATGGTCATTGCGGGAATGGCGGAACTGGCAGACGCGTACGTTTGAGGGGCGTATGGATTACTCCGTGTGGGTTCAAGTCCCACTTCCCGCACCAGATATGGACCCCGCCTCATTAAGGGGCGGGGTCTTCGTATTCGTGGCGACGTTGTGGGTCGAAAGGAAAAGACAGGCCGTGGCTCTGTCGCCCTCCGACCTGTCTAGATCAGCCCATTGTCAGTCGATCAGATGTTCTCGTGTATCTTCTCTAACGTCATGAGCAAGCTGTTGGTCTCCTGCTCATCGAGGTAGTGGAAGAAATCCTTCGTCTCGTCCTTGAGTGTGCTGTCGATCCTGGCGTGCATGTTGGCTCCCTTCTCGGTGAGCTTGACCAGGCACAGCCTCCTGTCCTCTTCTCCCGGTTTGCGCTCCACGAGACCCTTGTTGACCAGCCTATCCACTACCGCGGTAGCTGCGTTCGGTGCGACGGCAATCGCCTTTGCGACCTGCTTCATGGTCTTGAACCCTTCGGTGTCGATGGCGATTATCGTCCTCGCCTCTCCCAGGGTGAGGTCTCCTAGGTTCTTATCGATGGCTTTCTTAACATAGGATTTTTCGATCTTGTCGGATAGCTTCATGATAAGGCTTACGATTTGCTGGGAATCGGTTGCGAGCATTTCCTGGCCTCCTTTTTGTCTGTACTTAATATTTTACAATGCAATATTCACTAAAGGAACACATTAGTGCATATGTATAAATTCCAGAACATCATCAATCAACTCGTACAAATATAAACACAGCTTAAGCTCACAATGGCATAAAGCCTCAAATATCAGGCACCTAATAATAATATCCTGCGGCTAGTATCTTGGAGAAGCGCCCTAAGCAGTCGAATGTTGGGAAACAATCTCAATTCAGTTATTGAAATAATAACAAAAAGGATAGAAAAATGCCATACAAGAAAATGGTTATTCTCCATATAGTATAAACAATGTTCCAAACATGTGGGTGGATAGCAGGAACAAGGCGTTTTCGATAGAAAACAGATATATACGGAGGTTGAGATGGAAAGTACGGATAACGCAAGAGAAGCTTTCGGAGACGTTTTCGAATGCGCCTGTGACATCCAGGGCAAAGGGGTTCATGACGCGAAGGTCAGGTTGGACGGCGAAACCCTCAATATAGAAACGGAAGACGGCAGGGCGCTCTTGCTCAAGGCAAGGCAAATCAGCGCGCTCGACATCGGCGATATCGACATAAGGATTACAGCGCAGGCGTCCGCGATAAGGCTCTTCAGGTTCGGCAGGAGGTTCGACAAAGCAGCTGAGCTTATAGGGCTATGGTACAAGAAGGGCAAGCTGGCAGACAGCGTCGTCATGGAGAAGTCCCTGGAGACGTTCGACGATATCCAGTACGAGCTCTCCAGGAAGGGAAGGCGCCCCGCAAGCCTCAGGATGTACGCGATGTACGCCGCTATTGTGGATTCCAGGAACGGCAAGGTGAAGCGGATGCCATACCCTTACATAAGGGACATCCTGGACGAGGGCCTCTCGGTCAACGTAAGGATGCAGAAGGGACCCGATATTGCGCTCTCGATGCTGGGCAGGAGGAAGGACGTGTTCCTCAAGAGGCTCAGGGAGCTCATCGACTCGTTGGCAAATGACGTGGGCACCAGGGCGGCCGAAATGCTCGGCATGGAAGCCGAAAGCCGGGCCAAGGAGATATCCGGGGCCCTTCCCGACGGAAGGGCGATCCCGCTGGGCGCGATAGGCGCGAAATCACCGCTCCTGGCCGAAGCGCTCATGCACAAGGCATCGGAAACCAAGCTTGCGCCCATAATCGAGAAGTCCGACGAGCTCGCGTTCGGCTTCAAGAAAGGCAGCATCGGCGGGCTGGACGACGATTATATCTGGATGGTGGCAAGGCTTGGCGGTATAGCTGTCATGGAGACGGTCTTGGCTTTGGAAGATTCATCGAGGGCGGCCTACCTATTCGACATGCAAGGACAGCTTTTCCAGGCGTTCGTGGAGGACCTGAGCTGGTGCTTGACGCTTGTGGGATTCCGCAGAGAGCCCATCTACCTGTCCGACGAGGCATTGAGGGAGCCAGGCAGGGAGAGCTACCTTCAGGCGGTAGAAGACGTCCCCGAGCTCGCAAGGCTTAGGACGATCTACAAAGGGAGGGTGGCACATACCGATGGCGGCAGCTGGGTCGAGAAGATCCTTGAAGCCGCAGGAAAGCAGCCACCGGGAGGTAGATAACAATGGCGGTCTACAAGCATTTCTGCATCCACTGTGCAAAACTTATCCCGGGCGACGCCAACGTGTGCCCCTACTGCGGCGCCGAGGACCCGTTCAACCTGAGGTGCCCCAGATGCAGGGGACCCATCGAGGAAGGCTACAAGGCGTGTCCCTCATGCGGGCTGGAACTTGTAGCTAGATGCCCTTCATGCGCCAAGGACGTCCCGGCATATCTGAGGGCCTGCCCGCACTGTGCCGCTTCGATGCTCGGAACCTGCAGCAACAGGAGATGCGGCAACAAACAGCTGTATACCATGGCGGTATGCACCAAATGCAAGAGCAAGGTAGTCATCTAGGAGGTTATAACTATGCCGATGCAGTCATTTACCAGGAATTATGAGGACAACAGCACAGAGGCGGGTTTCCAGTTCACTTTCTATTGTGACAAGTGCGAGGACGGATTCAAGACCAAGTTCATCGAATCCCAGACTTATAGGAAGGGCAACCTGCTAAGGGGCATATCGAGGGGCATATCAATTGGTACGTCCCTTATAGGCAGGGGACAGAACCTTGGCTGGAGCCTGGAAAGAGGCGCGGATGTTATCTCGGAGAGGTTCGAAGGGATGAGCCCCGAATGGCACAAGGAGCATGAGCGGGCGTTCGAGGTCGCCATGAATGAGGCCAAGGGGCATTTCCATAGATGCCAGAAATGCCGAAGCTGGGTTTGCGAATCCGACTTCAACGAAGAAGAAGGGTTGTGCGTAGAATGCGCCCCGAGGCTGAACGTCGAAGTCGCGGCGGCGAAATCAAGGAAGATGGTGCAGGATATCGAGGAGAAGGCCCAGGAGACGAAAGTCTTCGAGGGCAAGATAGAATCAAAGGCGATAGTGTGCCCCGAATGCGGCAAGCCCGTGACGCAGGGCAAGTTCTGCAGCAACTGCGGCGCGAAAGCCGTAATGGACACATGCCCCTCCTGCGGAGCGAAATCCCAGCCCGGGGCCAGATTCTGCAGCGAATGCGGCGAAAGGTTCAAGTAGCGCGAAAAGGCCGGATCCGACGGAACTTTTTATATCGTGCTTCGTTCTAAAAGGTAGGGACGAAGAGCGGACGAGAGACCATAGACGGATGCGAAGACATGTAGAATACCTCCCTTAGAGCAGGCAGTTAGCGGGACTGCCTGCTTCTTTGTTCAATAAAGGGTGAAAAAAGCCCATGAAAAAGGTAAAATTGATTTTGTGGGTTCAAGATTATTGAGAGGAGCCGGACCATGGAGCTCAAAGACGTAGTAATGAAGCTCTCGGACGCGTATGGCGTGTCCGGTCACGAGGCGAACTCCGCGGAGCTTGTAATGTCTCTTTTCAAGGACCTGGCCGACGAGATGAGAGTCGACAGGATGGGTAATGTCATAATGCTCAAGCGGGGTAGGAAACCGGAGACGGCGAAGATCATGCTTGCCGCCCATTATGATGAGATAGGCATGATCGTAAAGAGGATCGAACAGGGCGGTTTCCTGAGGGTGGCGCAAGTAGGGGGCATAGACCAGCGCATCCTGCCGTCTATGGAAGTCACAGTGCACGGAAGGAAGGACATACCCGGGGTTTTCTCTGCCTGTCCTCCCCATCTGCAGACGGATGAGGACAGGAAAAAGGCATGGAAGATGGACGAGCTGGTCATCGATTGCGGTTATGGCGAGGAGGAGCTGAAGAAGCTCGTAAGAGTGGGCGACATAGTCAGCTTCAGGCGCAAGTGCCAGGAGCTTGCAAATGGCAGGTTAGCGGGCAAGTCGATGGACGACAGGTGCTGTCTGGGCGCGATATGGCAGTGCGCCGCGGAGCTTAAGAAGATGGAACATGACGCGGACGTGTACTATGTCGCGACCGTCCAGGAGGAAATAACGTACGGCGGAGGCCTGACGGCTACGTTTGGCATCATGCCCGATATCGGTATAGCAGTAGACGTCGGGTTCGCCTCGATGCCTGGCATCCCGGATGATGAGAGCAACAGGATGGGCGAGGGCCCGAACGCGGAGATTGCGCCCGACGTAAACAGCAAGGTGTTCGGCAGGATGAGGAAGGTCGCGTCGGACTATGGCATCAACCTGCAGGTGAGCGTCAACGGAAGGCCGGGCGGCACGGACGCGTTCCCCATGCAGACGACCGGCGCCGGCGTCGCCACCGCCATCCTGGGAGTCCCGGTGAGGTACATGCATACCAGCGTCGAAACCCTTGAATTGGAGGACGTGAAGAAGTGCGGCAGGCTCATGGCCTACTTCTGCGCCTCAGTAGACAAAGAGTTCAAGGAGGGATTGACATGCTGCTTGAAAAGCTGAGCATGACGGCCGGCGTACCGGGCCATGAGGATGCGGTCAGGGACGTCATAGCGGCCGAGATAATGAAGTATGCAGACGAGATAAGGGTGGACAGCATGGGCAACCTCATTGCGCTCAGGAAGGGCCGCAAAAGGGACGCCAAGGTTATGCTTGCCGCCCATATGGACGAAGTGGGGCTGGTCGTCTGGAGCATAGACCCCAGCGGCCTTCTGAAGGTCAAGGCGTGCGGAGGGGTCGACACAAGGGTGTTGGTATCGAAATCCGTAAGGGTAGGCCCCAAAATGATCCCGGGCGTAATAGGGGGCAAGCCGATTCACCTCCAGAAAAAGGAGGAAAGGGACCTGCCGATCCCGATGGAAGGGCTCTATGTTGACATCGGGGCGAAGAACAAGGAAGATGCCTCCAAGATGGTGGAACTGGGTGACCAGGTCGTATTCGATACCCAGTTCGAGAGCATCGGCACCGGCAGGCTGAAGGGCAAGGCCCTGGACGACAGGGTCGGCTGTGCGCATATAATCGAGGCGCTGAAGAAGCAGCACGATTTCGACCTGTACGGAGTGTTCACCGTGCAGGAGGAAGTGGGCCTAAGAGGCGCGCAGGTGGCGGCATGGGCAGTGAACCCGGACCTGGGCCTTGTGCTCGAGGGCACCACGGCCCACGACGTATATCCCACGGAAGAGCACAAGAGCTCTACATTCCTTGGAAAGGGCCCTGTCATCGTTCAGATGGACGCCAGCATGTTCGCGGAGCCCAAGCTCGTCGCGAGGCTCGTGGAAGTGGCCGAGGCCAGGGGAATCCCGTACCAGCACAAGACCACAATCAGCGGCGGCACCGACGCGGGCAGGATAAGGCATACCAGGGCCGGGCTTCCCGTCACTGCGGTATCGGTACCCTGCAGGTACATACATTCACCGGTCAGCATAATTGACGAGAACGACTTCAAAAACGCAGGGAAGCTCGTCGAAGCCTTCCTGGACAGCATAGATGAAAGGGGATTGCCAAGATGAAGGAGCTCCTCAGGAAGCTTGCGGAAGCCTTCGGACCGTCGGGTGCCGAGAAGGAAATCAGGGACATAATAAGCAGCGAGGTAGCCAAGTACTGTGACGATTTCAGGGTCGACAGCCTAGGGAACCTCATCTGTGTGAAGCGCCCCTCGAAACCTACGTCGAAGACGAAGAAAGTGATGATCTCGGCCCATATGGACGAGATCGGGTTCGCCGCCATGCACATAGACGAGAAGGGGTTCATACGCTTCTCGAACATCGGCGGCCACAGGCCTCATACGCTTGTAGGGCAGAAAGTCGTGTTCGAGAACGGCACGATCGGATATTTCGGCCTTGAGAAATTGGATAACCCTGCCGAGCTGAATTTCTCGAAGATGTACATAGACATCGGCGCGAAGAATAAGGAAGAGGCGCTCAAGAAGGTCAAGGTTGGAGACATCTGCGGTTACGTTTCGTACTTCTACGACAACGGGGACCGCGTGATCTCGAAGTCGCTCGATGACAGGGCATGCTGTGCGATTCTCATCGAGGCCATGAAAAAGGTGAAGAACCCGAAGAACGAGCTCTACTGCGTGTTCAGCGCGCAAGAGGAGCTGGGCCTCAGGGGAGCCAGGGTGGCGGCGTACGGGATCGACCCGGAGATCGGCCTTTCTCTTGACGTCACCGGCGCGGGGGATACTCCCAACGGACCGCCGATGAACATGGAACTCGGGAAAGGTGCCGCGATCAAGGCGAAAGATTCGGGCGCGGTGGCGCACCCGGGGATAAAGGACCTGCTAATATCCCTCGCGGAGAAGAACGAGATCCCCTACCAGATGGAAGTGCTGGACGGCGGTTCCACCGATGCCGCCGCGATCCAGCTCACGAGGATGGGAGTGCCCTCGGGCACAATATCCGTGCCGACCAGGAACCTGCACACTCCGTCGGAGATGATAGACATGTCCGACTATGAAGCGGCGATAAAGTTGACCGTGGAGTTCATGAACGCCGACTTCTCGAAAATTTAACGCCCCAGGCGGGCGGCCTTTTACCGCCCGCCTAATTGGTTGTATAATGAACAAGCAAGATCCTTGAATGGAGGGAAAACATGGAAAACGCAAAGAAGCATTTCAAGACCGTCATAGCTTCCGACCTAAAGTCGAAGGCAGTAGGCGGAGGCTGCAGGGAGTGCCAGACATCCTGCCAGTCCGCGTGCAAGACTTCATGCACTCTGGGGAACCAGGCGTGCCGCAAATAGGCGATATCAGTTCCCTTGGCATCCGTCCCACGTCCGAAGGCCTGAAGCGGAATTGGCACAGGTTTACGGCCGGAGGGGCGGATTTTCTTTATGACGTGCTCTCCGGCAGCCTTCACGTGCTTGATGGCGAAGCTAGCAGTCTGGTCGACAGCATCGCATCAGATAGGGGAGGAAACGCTCCAATCCGGCCTTCCGGAGCAGGCGAGGTAGAGGCATTGGCCGAGATGGGCCGCATGCTGGAAGAGGGCACGCTCACGGATCCCGAGACGCCGGATCCCGCGGTCACCTGGACGCATGAGCGGGTAGTGAAGGCCCTTTGCCTGCACATCTCCCATGACTGCGACATGAGGTGCGCATACTGCTTTGCGGGTCAGGGCGGATTCGGAGGGCAGAGGAAGCTCATGGACGCAAGGGTCGGAAAAGCCGGCCTGGACTTCCTGGTCAGGGCGTCCCGGGACGTGAAGCATCTCGAAGTGGACTTCTTCGGCGGAGAGCCGCTGATGAACATGGGAGCCGTAAAGGAAATCGTCTCATATGGCAGGGAGCTGGAGGCCAAGCACGGCAAGTCCATCAATTTCACGCTTACGACCAACGTACTGACGCTGGACCATGAGACGACACGATTCCTGAACGACAATGCCATGGCCACCGTATTGAGCATGGACGGAAGGCCCGAGGTCCATGACAGGGTGAGGAGGGCCGACGACGGCAGCGTCACCAGCGGTAAAGTGCTGGAGAACATGAAGAAGTTCGTTTCTTCAAGAGGCGGGGACAACTATTACGCAAGAGGTACGTATACCGCACTGAACCTGGACTTCGCAAAGGACGTCAGGTTCATGGCGGAGGAGGGGTTCGACAGGATATCGTTCGAACCGGTTGTGCTTTTCGACGGTACGCCCATGCAAATCAGGGAATCGCATCTTCCTGAGATATTCGCCGAATACGACAGGCTGGTCGATTTCATGCTGGAAAGAAGGAGTGAGGGGAAGCCCATACTCTTCTTCCATTTCGACATGAACGTGGCGAAAGGACCCTGCCTTGCCAAGAGGCTGTCCGGTTGCGGTGCAGGCGCAGATTACGTGGCCGTCACTCCGGAAGGCGACATATACCCCTGCCACCAATTCGTAGGCAAGGGGGAGTTCAGGCTCGGTGACGTCTGGAACGGGATAGACAATACGGAATGCGTAAGGAAATTCTCGGACGCGAACATATACACGAAGAGCGGCTGCAAGGATTGCTGGGCCAGGTTCTTCTGCAGCGGTGGCTGCCATGCCAACGCTTTCTCATCAAACGGGAGCATATTCAAACCCTACCAATTAGCTTGTGAGATCACAAAGAAGCGACTTGAGTGCGCTTTAAGGCTCCAGGCCGACCTATAAACTGGTAATGGTTCCAAAATTTCGCTGGTAGGAGCCGGCTTTTTGCCGGCTTTTCCTGCCTATTTCTCATATATCCTACATAATTAACCCGAAATGGTGATGGAAGTAAGTTACCACTGCTGGTAAATATAAGTTAGTAATTCAAAGTTTTACTCGGAGCGACAGAAGGGTGTCGATGACAGGTGAGCCATGGCGGAGGGGAAGATCGGGCAATAATGAAGCTCATTTGGAGCATCAATTATTTAAAGGAGGGGCGGCATGAACAAGGAAGACCTGCCCAAAGTGGAGAACGCGGAGACGAAGAAGCAGGACGAACCGATAACCTGTGTTATGGAAGCTCTATTAATGCCGGCTGATGCTTCGGACGAAATCATCCCAGGTTCCTATAAGGCAGCCATGAAGGGGCCTATCGAAGGAAGTATCGGCAGGGGAGTCATTCTCTTGTACCTCAACTCCGAGAAGGACCGCCAGATGTTCAAGGCCTATCCGAGAATGCGCAGATCGTCGGACATGGATTTCGACATCGGATCGTTGAAGCTTACGGCGACGGAAAGATGCGTGCTCGACAAACTATCCGACGGGAAGAGCAACAAGGCCATAGCGGATGACCTCTTCGTTTCGGTGAACACGGTCAAGACGCACGTAAGGTCAATATTCCAGAAGCTGAACGTGAATTGCAGAAGCGCGGCCGTAAGGAAGGCACTGGACTATGGGATAGTAGGATGCTCCGAATGATGCCGGCCTTTCATACTTCCGTCTAGTTCAACCACCTCCCGGGGTGTGCGAGCATATAGGCACAGACGAGGCTTTCGCGGGCTATGTCTCCCTGGGAAAGGCGTTTGACTAAGGACAGGAGGTGCGCTGGATGTTCAGGAGAAGCACAGGGAAGTACGCAAGACTGGATATTGCGATCGACGGTTACTGTATCCATTTTCCACTTTGGATCTTCGAGATAACCCTGGGCTAGACAGGACGTGTGCGGGGCTATGAAGCCCCGCACAACGATTTGGGGGGTGCATTCATGGCTAAGGCCGAAAGGATAGTTACTTTGTCCAGATGCGCCAGGGTGGTCCGCAAGGGGGAGGACGCCCTGATGCATAACCTTGCCAACGGTTCTTGGTGCAGGGTGTCCGGCTTCGCCGCCGGGTTCTTCGGAAGGGACGGGGGGCTGGACCTTGCCAAGGAAGCCGCATGTATGGAGGGCAAGGACGCGGTCGGGATGCTCAGGTTGGCAGCCGAGCTGGCCGAGACCGGCATGCTGGTAGAAAGGGGCGAGGAGGGGGCAAGGCAGGCGAAAAGGCTCAGTAAGGCCTACCTGATCGTGACAAGGAGATGCAATCTGGGGTGTCCGTCGTGCTACATGGGGAATCGGGCGGAAGAGGCGCATGACACGGGCACCGTTCTTGAGGCGATCGAAAAATTGAGGTCCATGGGACCTTCCAGGTTGTACATCACCGGGGGCGAACCGTGTCTGAGAGACGATCTCGACACAATAATCGAAAGGACCAAGGGAATCGAAACTGTCCTGTGCACGAACGGAACCATGCCCGACAGGATACCTTTCGAGGCAATGCTGGCATCCGGCACGAAGCTGCAAATCTCACTGGAGAGCTGTAATGCGGCCGAGCACGATTTCATAAGGGGTAGCGGCACCCACGAATTGTCGGTAGGTTCCGCAAAGAAGGCGGCGCAGATGGGCATCGAAGTCGAGATAGTGCCTACGCTGTCGCCGAAAAGCGGGATGGACATCTCGGAGATGGTGAAGTTCGCTGGCAGCTTGGGTACCGGCTGCCACGGAAGCCTGCTCACGAACGTGGGCAGAGGCAAGACGGCGGAGAACGGCGGGGGGGAGAGCATGCTGAGGATGATGCTCAGGCATCTTGCCTCATGCCTTAAAAGGGGAGAGATAAAGGAAGACGCGGTTTTGGAAGACATCATGCCCATGTTATCGAAATCGTCATGCGGAGCCGGCAAGAGAGTCGTCTCGTGTACGCAGGACATGCGTTTGCATCCTTGCCATCTGCTTTGGAACGTACCTCTGGAGGAATTTGATACCGATTACGACGTTGACAACGATGCCGGATGCAAGGCGTGCGATGTCAGGTACCTTTGCGGAGGCGGCTGCAGGGCCGCAGCCATGGCCAACGGAGGGCATGATCCCAACTGCGGTATCTATAAGTTTGTATATAGCGCATTCGCATGGGGATGGGACGATTCAAGAAGCGTCGGGGAAAATCTCGGGAGGTTAGCAGGCTATGCCGACAAGGGCGTTAGCGATTGCATCGGTACAATTCAAGGCATGGATAAGGGCCGCAACGAACAGCACATCAACGCTTGATGCCGGGGACCTGCTCCTTATATGCCTGATATTCTTTGCCATACCTCCGACTGGGGAAATCGATGTACTGGAGCTGCCGGGGGCCGCAGGAATATACTTGGCCATCCTGGCAGCTGTCTTACTCTATTTGCTCGGGAGGGCCCTGTCCGGTGCGCTGGCCCTCGAAAGAAGGGGGAAGCTGAAGGGGGTAAGCCCCGGCGGCGCAGCGTACTCGCTGAGGAACCTGGACACGGGACTTGCCAGGCTGGCCTCAATCCCTTACTGCTTCGCCGGTGCGCTGCTCGAGGAGATAGCGTTCCGTCATTTCGTCTATTCGTGGCTGTCAGACGCATTCGGCAGCAGGACCGCGGTCGTGTTCGCCGCGGTACATGCCGTACCGGCCCTGATGCTCAGGCACGGCAGGAAGATTGCATGCTATGCTGCGGTGTTCCCGTTTGTTTCAGGCCTGCTGCTACAGAGGCTGTATCTTGCTTCCGGGGGTGTGGCGGCACCGTCTATGGTACACTGGGTATTAAATGCCGGCGCCGTCTGGAGGGCGAACGGCAGAACCGGGAAGGTATACTACGATGCTCATTGAAGTGTATAGTATAGCTAATCGGGAAAGAGGAAAGTCTTCCAAGTGAGGTGCTGCCAGGCTTATGTTCGTTGATAACGCTAAGATAAAGGTCTTTGCAGGTAAAGGCGGGAATGGGATCGTGAGCTTCCGCAGGGAGAAGTTCGTACCGAGGGGCGGTCCCAACGGCGGTGACGGAGGGCGCGGCGGTGACATCATCGCTATGGTGGACCCTTCGCTGAGGACATTGGCCGACTACAGGTACAAGACGGTCATAAAGGCAGATAACGGAGCCGACGGAGAAGCATGGAACAGGAGCGGCAAAAGCGCCGAGGACCTGATCCTGAAGTTCCCGCAAGGGACGATGATATTCGACGATAACACGGGAGATCTGGTGGCGGACCTCGTAGACGAGGACGTACAGGTCGTGCTCGCCAAAGGAGGCCCCGGCGGGAGGGGCAACTCCCATTTCGCCACGCCCATCAGGCAAGCGCCCAGATATGCGGAGAACGGGCTTCCCGGGCAGGAGAAGGCGCTCAGAGTGGAGCTTAAGCTACTTGCCGACGTAGGTCTCGTAGGATATCCGAATGCGGGCAAATCCACCCTTATATCCGTCGTAACCGCCGCAAAGCCGAAGATAGCGAACTATCCGTTCACAACATTGTCGCCTGTGCTGGGAGTCGTCGAGAACGGTGACGACAGCTTCGTCATTGCCGACATCCCGGGGCTCATAGAAGGCGCTTCTTCAGGCGCCGGGCTCGGCCATGAGTTCCTGAGGCACGTGCAAAGGACAAAGGTCCTAGTACATGTGGTCGACGCCGCGGGTACCGAGGGAAGAGACCCCGTGGACGATTTCCATAAGGTGAGAAAAGAGCTCGGCCTGTTCGACGAGGCGATGCTCAAGAAGCCCTTCATCGTCGCCGCCAACAAGGCGGACCTGATCGAAGACAAGAGCGTATTGGAGAGGCTGAAAGAAGCATCGGGCACCGAGGTCTATCTGATCTCCGCCGCGACTACCAAAGGGATCGGCGTGCTGATGGGTGCGGTGGCGAGGCTGCTCGCCCAGGAGGAGCGCAGGCTAAGGGAGCTGGCGGCGATCGAGACCGCAGAAGGCGGAGAGAAGGTCTACGTGCTCAGGGGCGAAAGGCTCAGGGACGCCAGGATTACCCATTACGCAGGCGCGTTCGTGCTATCCGGCGAAGGCGTGGAAAGGCTCATCCTGCGTACGGACATAAACAATCCGGACGCCCTGAAGAGGATGTACGGCATGCTCATAAAGTCAGGCATCATCGGAAGGCTCAGGGAAATGGATATCAAGGAAGGCGACTTAGTAAGGGTGCTCGACTATGAGTTCGAATACTCCGAGGGCACCGGGATCGGGGTGTAGCTGTTGACGAGGATAGGCCTTATGGGCGGGACCTTCGACCCTATACATTACGGCCACTTGGTGACGGCCGAGGAAGCCTTCGTCAGGTTCAAGCTCGACAGGGTGATATTCATACCTTCCGGCATGCCGCCGCACAAGTCGGAGAGGAAAGTGGCGGATGGAGCCCACAGGTTCATAATGGCCCAGATGGCGACCATAACGAATCCCCACTTCGATGTGAGCCGCATAGAGGTGGACGAGAAAGGGCCGACCTATACGGTCGATACGCTGAAGAAGCTCAAAGTGGGCGAGTACAAGGACGCGGAGCTGATATTCATAACGGGCGCCGATGCTATATTGGAGATATTCACCTGGAAGAATCCCGCGGAGCTATTCACGATGTGCCGGTTCGCGGCCGCCACGAGGCCTGGTTACGTGGTTTCGGAAGACCTTCTCAAGTCGTTGGACAAATTCGGGACCGGCAAGGTGGATTTCTTCGAAGTGCCGGCCCTTGCGATATCTTCGACCGACATAAGGCGCAGGGTAAAGGAAGGAAGGCCGGTCAGGTACCTTCTCCCCGACGAAGTGATAAGCTATATATCGAAAAATGGGCTCTATTCCGAATAGGGGAGGTGGCACCGCTTTGGAGAGGGCTGAGATAATCGACAAGCTGACCGGCATGCTGTCCCCGGCCCGGCTGAAACATACGCTGAACGTGGAGGATATGGCGCTTAAGCTCGCCAAGCTCTACCATGCGGACGAGACGGTGGTCTCCAGGGCGGCGCTGCTGCACGACTGCGCGAAGGAGATGCCCAACGACGAGCTCCTCTCGGTAGCGGCTTCGCATGAGCTCATATACTCCGACACCCTCCTAAGGAATCCGCATCTTCTGCACCCTCTCGTAGGGGCTGTGATCGCCCAGGCGATCTTCGGGATAGACGACCCGAAGGTGCTGATGGCAGTAGCGAGCCACACGCTCGGAAGGCCGGACATGTCGATCGAAGAGAAGGTGATATTCGCTTCGGACTACTGCGAGCTTGGCCGAAGCTTCAACATGGACGACATAAGAAGGGAGCTGGATTTCAACATAGACAGCGCTATACTGATGATCCTGAACAGGAAGATATCAAGGACTCTCTCAAAGAACCGGGAGATCGCGCCTGAATCCGTCCTTGCCAGGAATTGGATATTGAATGAGCTCAACACAAGGGCCAAAGGATTAAACTAGAAAGGAGGTCTGAGATGGCGGGCAACATGGATGCGAAGGAAAAGGCGGCTTTTGTGGTAGAGGCGATGCTCGAGATGAAAGCGACGGATATCGTGAGCATAGATCTTACAGGCAAGTCGGTCGTGACGGACTTCTTCGTGATAGGGACGTTCAACACGCCAACGCACCTTAAGAATACCAGGGAGAAGGTCATAGAGAGGATCGAGGAGGCCGGAGGGTCATCCACGAAGAAGGAAGGCATGGATGAATCGGGCTGGGTCCTGCTTGATTCCGGTGACGTGGTGGTACACCTGATGCTGAGGCGAGAAAGGGAGTACTACAACCTCGAAAGGACCTGGGGTGACGCACCGTTGGCAAGGCACGAGGGCTGATTGACCCAGGGATCCGACACGGATTGACGTTAAAAATAGGGACTTATGAGCATGCCGTGTATTGACGGGACGGCAAAGGCATTAGTATAATTCTCTCTGTTGACATTAAAATACCAACGCGATGACCGGGAGCATCGGTGATAAAACCGCCAAAGAGAGGCCATGTTAGGTGTGAATGGCCGACGGTTGGGCCGAGACTCGCCCGCGAGTGGTCCTGCTGAACGAAGTAGGCAGGGACGCTGCCCTGCGTTAAGGGCGACGAGACCGTGCTTATGTGGGGTTGTAGCTCAGCTGGGAGAGCGCCTGAATGGCATTCAGGAGGTCAGGGGTTCGATCCCCCTCAGCTCCACCAATTATAGCACCGTGAACAGGGTGGTACCGCGTACTTTCGCCCCTGGCCTAGTGCCAGGGGCGTTTTTTAGATTCGAGGAGGGTTGGAATTGGCCGAGAAGTACGATTTCAAATCGATCGAGGGGAAATGGCAACGCAGATGGGAGGAGACCAAGTGCTTCGCTGCGGTCGACGACTATACGCTACCGAAGTACTACGTGCTGATAGAGTTCCCGTATCCGTCGGGAGCGGGCCTGCATGTCGGGCATCCGCGCTCTTATACGGCACTGGATACTCTAGCAAGGAAACGCCGCATGCAAGGATATAACGTGCTGTATCCCATCGGCTGGGACGCCTTCGGACTTCCGACCGAAAACCATGCGATAAAGACAGGGGAACACCCCGCGGTGGTCACGAAACGCAACATCGCAAGGTACCGCAGCCAGCTGAAGAGGCTTGGCTTCAGTTTCGATTGGGACCGTGAGGTGGACACCACGGACCCCGAGTATTACAGATGGACGCAATGGATATTCCTGAGGCTATGGGAAAAGGGCCTCGCCTATAAAGCCGAGATACCGATAAACTGGTGCACGAGCTGCAAGATAGGCCTTGCCAACGAAGAAGTCGTGGGCGGCGTATGCGAAAGGTGCGGCGGGACCGTGGTCCGTAAAGTAAAGAAGCAATGGATGCTCAAGATCACGGAATATGCCGAGAGGCTCCTGAACGACCTCGATACGGTGGATTTCTGGAACAAGATAAAGATGCAGCAGGTCAACTGGATCGGCAAGTCCGTCGGCGCCGAGGTTGACTTCGAGGTGGCCGGGACGGACGGGGCGATGAGCCTGAAAGTGTTCACAACAAGGCCTGACACGATGTTCGGCGCCACTTACATGGTCGTATCCCCGGAGCATCCGTATCTGGCAAGGTTCCTGGGGATGTGCGAAAATCCTGGCGAGGTCAAGGCCTACTGCGACGCCGCTGCGAAGAAGTCCGACTTCGAACGCACCGAGGTGGCCAAGGAAGTATCCGGATGCCAAATCAAGGGAGTCTACTGCGTAAACCCCGCGACTGGCGGTAACATCCCCATATGGACTTCCGACTATGTACTGGCATCGTACGGGACAGGCGCGATCATGGCCGTACCCGGGCACGACGACAGGGACTGGAGGTTCGCGAAGAACTTCGGGATCCCGGTCGTCGAGGTGATATCCGGTGGCGACATGAACAACGGCCCGCATACGTCCACCGAGACCGGCACGATGATCAATTCGGGCTTCCTCAACGGGCTCAACGTGCAAGATGCGATACTTGCTATGACCAAATCCCTGGAAGGACGCGGCATCGGCAAGCAGAAGGTGAACTACAAGCTGAGGGACTGGGTGTTCTCCAGGCAGAGGTACTGGGGCGAACCCATACCCATGGTCGAGTGCGAGAAGTGCGGTTGGGTGCCCGTACCCGATGAGCAGCTCCCGTTGAGACTGCCTGAGGTAGAAAGGTACCAGACCACAGAGACCGGAGAATCCCCGCTCGCGCAGATGAGGGACTGGGTGAATACGACCTGCCCGTGCTGTGGTGGACCTGCGACTAGGGAAACGGACACCATGCCCAACTGGGCCGGATCGTCCTGGTATTTCCTAAGGTATGCGGACCCCAAGAACAATAAGGAGCTTGCCTCCAAGGAGGCGCTCGAATACTGGATGCCGGTCGACTGGTACAACGGCGGCATGGAGCACACCACGCTTCATCTGCTTTACTCCAGGTTCTGGTACAAGTTTCTCTATGACATAGGCATCGTGCCGACGCCGGAGCCCTATAGCAAAAGGACGTCGCATGGGCTGGTGCTGGGCGAGGACAACGAGAAGATGTCGAAGTCCAGGGGTAACGTAATAAACCCGGACGAGATGGTGGACAGGTGCGGTGCTGATTCGTTCAGGTTGTTCGAGCTTTTCATGGGAGCGTTCGACCAGCCGATACCGTGGTCTACGCAGGGCCTGGTAGGTATGCAGAGGTTCCTTTACAGGGTTTGGGACCTCCAGTACAAGGTCATGCCGTCGAACGGCGACGGCCAGCAAGACGGGGACAGGCTGGTTCACCAGACGATAAAGAAAGTCGGCGAAGACATAGAGGAGATGAAGTACAACACCGCCCTGGCCCAGCTCATGAGCCTTGCCAACTGGTTCGGCAAGAAAGAGCGGATCGAACCTTCTCATTGGGACGCGTTCGTGAAGCTGATGGCGCCGTTCGCCCCCCACATAGCGGAGGAGCTGTATGAGGCAAGGGGGCACAAGAAAGGGTTGGCGCGTGAGCCGTGGCCCGTCTTCGACCCCGAGAAGGCTAAGGAAGACGAGATCGAAGTGCCGGTGCAGGTGAACGGAAAGCTCAAGGACGTAATCAAGGTGGCGGCAGGATCGGACCAGGATACGCTGCTGAAGGCAGCCATGGCCAGCGATAAGGTCGCTTCGTCGATAGAAGGGAAATCGATAAAGAGGACGATAATAATACAGGACAAGATGGTGAACATAGTCGTAGGTTAAAATCATACCATGACTAGGCATTAAAGGGGGCGCTTCGTGCGCCCCCTTTGCCATATCATCTTCTTACGGTCCGGTAAGGACACCGGAGGTGGAGGATGGGAAGGCTTACGATATGCAAAAGAACCATAGCCGCAGCATATCTCGCCATCGCGTGCGCCATGGCAATAGGCCCCCTCGTTTTCCGCTTCCGGCGTCCACCAATGATCGTAATAGAAGCCGTCGGACATTCGAACGAAGATCCCGCCACGGAGCAACCTTTTGAAGGGGAGCCTGGCAATGGTGACGGTGAGGCAGATGGTTCGCCTGATATGGAAAACCGCGAAGAACGGATTGCGGTTGACGATGGTACTGCAGAGGCACCGCCGCAGATATTCGTCCACGTGGCAGGACATGTGGCAAAGCCGGGCCTGTACGCCGTGGCGTCCTCGTCGAGGGTGCATCATGCCATAGAGGCGGCCGGAGGCATGACCGATAAGGCCGACAAGGATGCGGTGAACATCGCCCTTCGGATAGTGGACGGCCAGCAGGTATACATACCCGAGAAGAGAACGATCGCTGTGCAGATCGAGTGTAAAACGACGATGACAGGAGAAGAGCAGGAGAAGGAAGGATCAGGTGCGGCATTTGCACCTCAGGACAGGCTGGACGTCACGGTAACCGTCCCCGGGCAGACGGACCCCGAGGAGTCGAAAGCAGTAGGGCTCGTTGATATAAATTCCGCCGGGCAGTCCGAGCTCGAGACTCTTCCCGGCATCGGTCCTTCACTTGCTGTCAGGATCATCGACCACAGGATGTCCAACGGGCCTTTCGCCAATGTTGAGGACCTGATGGAAGTGTCGGGGATCGGACCTGCGAAGCTCGAAGCGCTCAAGGGCAAGGTAATAGTACGATGATAGCGCCGTTGTTTCTAGGCGAGGCCGCGGGCATAATCATAGCGGCCAAAGCCGGATATGCCGTCGCCGCGTTGGCGTTTGCGTCCATGCTTGCTGCGGCTGCTGCAGTTGTTGTGAAGTCCAGGCCGAGGCATGATTTCGACGACATCCTCAGGTGTTGCGCCGCATTGCTTGTGGGATTCATGCTTGGGACCGTATCCGTGGCAAGGCTGGATCTGTCGTCGAAGGGTTCAGTAGCGAGGTTGTCCGGTAAAGAGGCCACCGTAGAGGGCGAAGTGGCCTGGGTGTACGAAGGATCATTCGGGACGCAGCTTGTTATCGGCGGGCTCAGAGCTGAAGGCGTCGGCCGGGTGGGCGGAAAGGTGCTGATAGATTGCAAATATCTGGAAGATGCGCTGCCACAGGACATTGGACCCGGTTATGCGGTAAAGGCGAGGATGAAATTGGCCCTCATCAACGGGGCCATGAACCCGGGGCTTTTCGATGCCAGGTCCTACTGGTTCCTTAAAGGAGTGCATGCGACAGGGGCTAGCATACGGGAATTTACTGCCACCAAGCAGCGGGCGCCTCTGCCGACCGGGCTTGCATGGGCGTTCTATAAGGCGTTCAAGGGCTTTACCGGCAGGGCTTTCCTTAGGTGGGACGAAAAGGCCCTCATGGACGCGATAGTCCTGAGCGACAAGTCCTCCATGGAAGCAGGCGTGGCCGACGAGTTCGCAGAAGGCGGCATCGCCCATGTCATGTCGGCGTCTGGACTCCACATTTCGGTAGTGGTAGCCTCGTTTTCGTGGGTCATGTCGAGATTGGGCGCAGGGGCGGGCCTCAAGACCTTCCTGACGGCTTCGGTTCTTCCGGTATATGCGACGGCCGCTGGGATGAGACCTTCAATAATCAGGGCAGTCCTGATGGGCATCATCTCGATGGTATTGCCCAGAGCAGGCATCAGAAGGGCGGGGCTTGCTGAAGTAGCGACCTTGGCTTGCGCGGCCCAACTCGCATCATCCCCGCTGAGTCTCTTCGACAAGGGGTTCCAGATGAGCTATCTGGCCATAGCCGGCCTTGTCGTCTCAGCATGGTTCCCGCGGTCCGGGCCCGGGGAGGGCAAGATCGGCAGGGCGGCTTCTCATATGTCGAATTCCTTGCTGGTTTCGTCCGTCATAACGGCGGCGCTCGTCCCGAACATCGCCACTTTCTACGGCAGGATGGGCCTTCTTTCGCCGGTCGCCAACCTGGTCGCCATACCTGCCGCTTCGTCCGCGTTGACCATAGGGCTCATATCATTCCTTGCAAATCTTGCCTGGCCATGGTTCGGAAGCATGTCAGCGCAGCTCTCGAGGCCTTTCCTTATGATATTGGAACGCACCGCCGGCATCTTCGGCTCATCCGAGACGCTCTCGGTACCTACCGGCATAAGGCCCGGAATCCATACAGTCATGTATTGCCTCGTGCTTATTATCGGGCTTCTTTCGATGTCAGGAACCGTCTCCGTCAGGAGGATCGTAAAGCTGTTCTGCGGCATAAGGACCTACCTGCTGGTGGCCGTCCTTCTTTTCGTCACGATATCGGCGCTTCTGCCATGCAAGCAGCTCCGGGTGAGGATCCTTTCTGTGGGGCAGGGCGACTGCTCGCTGGTTACGCTCGGCGACCGGTTTACGATGCTTGTAGATACGGGCCCCTCATTCAGTTCGTCATGTGCCATGGACGAAAGGATCCTGCCGGCCTTGAAATTCATGGGGATCAGCGGCATAGACGTCCTGGTGCTCACGCACGGGCATCTCGATCATATCTCAGGCCTGTATTCGCTTCGCAAATCGATGCGAGTCGGATGTACCGTAGTCCCGGCCGGGGATAGGGAAGCCGAACGGGCCGCCCTTGAAGCCGGGCTATCGCCGATGGGGCTGATTGAAGGGTCCTGCATCACATCGGATGGCATAAAGGTTGATGTGCTCAACCCTGTAGGAGGAATAAGGCAGGGTGACGACCTTAACGAAGCTTCACTGGTTGTCATGATCACATACGGTGATGATTCGATACTGCTCGAAGCCGACGCGGGGCGTGGCTTTGAAAGCGGATACGACGCCGGATCGGTTGACGCCATCAAAGCCGGGCATCACGGAGCAGCGACGTCGTTATCGACCGACCTGCTTGAAAGGGCGTTGCCCCATATAGCCATCATCTCTGTCGGGAAGAACGGCTACGGGCACCCGTCAAAGGAAACCGTGGGCAGGCTTGAGGCGATGGGAGCTGAGATATTCAGGACGGATCATGACGGCATGATAGAACTTCGCACAAAAGGACAGGGTGTGACAATCAGGACCCAAAAGGAGGAGTGGGACAGGGCCCCTTTCTTCAGATACCTATGAGCCGCCGCTTATGGTGTTGGAATTAGCCTCCTGCATGATGTAGAATTAAAAGCGAGTTCAGACCTAACATGAAGGGAGGGCACTCGGCGGGTTATGCCCGCCGGGGAATCAATGAGGAAAAGGACGTTTATGCTCGTCGCGCTTTCTCTCATCCTGGCCTTGGCCTTTGGCAGTGCAAGCCTTGCCGCCTCGAAGGTGACGATCACTTTCTGGCATGCCATGGGAGCACAGCTGGGCGCCACACTTGAAGGACTCGTGAAGGACTTCAACGCCACTCACCCGGACATAATCGTAAAGGCCGAATATCAGGGCAACTACGGAGCTCTCCAGCAGAAGCTTACAGGCGCCCTGGTAGCGCAGAAGCCCCCGACCGTCTCCCAGGTGTACGGAAACTGGGCGGCTGAGTTCATCACCAGCAATGCGCTCGTACCGATCGAAAACTTCGTAAGCGGTCCCAACGGAATGTCGAAACTAGAAGTAGATGACATATACGAGGGGCTAAGGAAGGCATCGATGATAAACGGCAAATGGTATACGATGCCATTCAACAAGAGCGTCTACGTGCTCGTATACAACAAGACGGCCTTCGATGAGGCCGGCATATCGGCACCTCCGGCAACGTGGCAGGATCTTCTGACAATCGCCAACAAGCTGACGAAGAAGAACGACAAGGGCGAGTTCATCCGTTCGGGCATCGGCCTGAGGGATAACATCGACATTTTTGCGTGCTTCTACTTCGCCTCCGGCGGCGACTGGCTCGACAAGGACGGCAAGCTCGCGATAGGCGGAGCTACAGGACAGAAAGCCCTCCAGTTCATGGTCGACATGCTCAACAAGTACAAAGTGGCCGCGTACATGAGCGGCTACTGGGACGCCGACTTCGGCGCGGGCAAGACCGCCATGTATCTGACCAGCTCACCCGGTCTCAGCTACACTGAGAGTTCGGTAGCCGGCAAGTTCGAATGGGGAGTAGCCCCGTTACCGGCATCCGACCTCAAGTACAGGGCCACACCGGTCGCCGGAACGGACCTTGCGATCTACGCAAAGTCGACGAAGGCGGAACAGGATGCTGCCTGGACCTTCGTCAAGTGGATGGTTGAGCCCATGCAGACCGCGAAATGGGCCATCGGCACCTCCTACATACCGGTAAGGAAATCAGCGCTCTACCTAAGCATCATGAAGGAGCACTTCGCCAAGAACCCGAAGGCCGAGCAGAGCCTCAAGCAGCTCAACTATATAAAGTACGATCCAAACCTCGCCGCTTGGAACGGTATCCGTGGCGATATCAGCACCGCCGTTCAGAAGGCGTTCCTTGCTAAGGCTACAATAGCCGAGGCTCTAGCCGAGGCAGTGACCATCGGCAACAAGAAGCTTGGCTTCTAAGAAGGATCGAAAATCCATATAGCGTGCGCCAGCCCAGGGACTAGGCGGCAGCCATAGCCCTGGGCTGTTCATAGATTCAACGGTTACGGAGGGATTACCATGCGTAGGAATGCGGCGAAGATAGCGATCCTCATACTGTTGCTGATTATGGTCGCCCCGTCGGCCCTTTCCTCGCCTGAAGGCGCACCTGAAGTCAATTTCTACTTCGGCAACCTTCACGCCCATACCTCGTATTCCGACGGCATGGGGACTCCCACCGATGCATACTCCCAGGTAAGCAAGGTCGGGGGCATGGACTTCTTCTCGCTTACCGAGCACGGCTATTACTTCCAGCAGATAACGAACATCCATCTGTGGTACAAGTCCATACAGGAAGCGGAAGCCTTCTACGCTCCGGGGAAGTTCGTATCGCTCGTAGGTTTCGAATGGACCCACTCAGAAGGCCACATGAACGGATACAACACACCGATCGCTGCATCAAGGGACACCCAAAGGGACTTCGCCTCTTTCATGGACTTCATGCACGAGTATGACGGCATAGCCACTTTCAACCATCCCAATCCGGACATACAGCCCAACTGGAGCGACTTCTCCTACTGGAAGTACGCCGACGACATCGTATGCATGCTGGAGGTCGGCTCGGGCGCATACAACAGGAACACGAGGAACGAGCCCTCCTATGTCAAGGCTTTGGACAGGGGCTGGAAAGTCGGCGCAGTAAACGACCAGGACAACCACAAGGACGACTGGGGAAGCGCGGCCCAGGTGAGGACCGGCCTTGTCGCAAAGGAGCTGACGAGGGATTCGGTCTTGGAAGCGATGCGGTCTATGCGCACCTATTCGACCGAGGACAGGAATGCCAAGGCCCTCATATGGATCGGAGACAGCCTGATGGGGGACACCATCACGATGGACGGACCTGTTTTGGGAAAGCGCGTCAAGATCGGGATATTCGCAGAAGATCCAGACGGTGACCCATACTCCAGGATAGACGTGATTACGAACGGCGGAAAGCTTGCAGCCAGCATCGGACCGTCGGCAGGCGGTACCTACTATGCGGACGTTGAGCTCCTCCATGATTACAGCTACTTCTACGCCAAGATGGTTGAGGCGGACGGGGATAGGATCGTGACTTCGCCGATATGGGTGGAGACGGGAGCCGGGCTCGTGGCGTCGGACTTTTCGATCGAGGATGCGTTCCTGGTCAAGGGCAGGCAGGCGAGCTTCTATGCGAGGATCGCGGACAGGACCGGCGGCCTTGGGTCCGAGGTCGGCTATGAGCTATTCGAAAGAAGCACAGACGGGTATGCCAAGAAGGCGGAAGGATCGTTGTCGGTCGAGCCAGGAAGGTGGTCCCATCTGACCGTGCCATTCGTACCGGAAACCGAAGGAACGATAGAGCTGAGGCTCGTCCTCCATTCCCCTAAAGGTCCGCAGTCATACTCGGCGGGCAGGTTCGAAGTGCTCGGAAACGAGCCCATGAGGCTGGCCGTAGACGAGGGTCACAACAACAGGCTGACATCCTACTACGCAGGACTGATCGACCTCGCCAAGTCGATCGGCTATGAGGGCCGCATCCTGGAAGGGGATATAGACGTAGGTTCGCTAGAAGGGCTGAATCTGCTCGTGCTGCCCCTTCCCGAACAAGGATTCGCGCTCAAGCCGACGTATTATGAAGAGGAAGAGCTGAAGGCCGTGGCCGGATGGGTGGAGGGCGGAGGGAGCCTGTTGCTGCTCGGCTGGGGCGACATAGGTGACGGCTCGAGGGATTTCAAGGATTTCGCTGCATTACTGGACCTGCTTGATGTGAGGGCATCATTCAACCAAGGCATGCTCTTGGCGAAAGGGAGCAACGCTACTTCCGCAGGCATTACCATGCCGTCCGGCACGTACAGGATAGCGTTCACGGAAGGTTGTTCATTGGAGCTGAAGAAGGATGCCGAAGGGTTGGCCTTCTCGGCGGGAATCCCCGGCCTCAACTACAAGCAGGAGGGCGGACCGCCCGCAGAACCGGTCTTCGTAGCGGCCTTCGAGAGGGGCAAGGGCAGGGTGATGCTCATCGGCAGCGTGCCTTTCTCCGACTACGAGCTGAAGAAGCCGGGCTTTGACAATATGAGTTTCACGGCGTCGTTACTGGGATGGCTGATGGAGGGTAGGTGGTAGGAGGATGGGCAAGGAAGGCATTAAGCGTATCGACGGTGATTTGCGACCTAGGGTTAGGAGACCTGGAACGGTCGTCCTTGAGGACCTCGGGGCGTACCTTTATATCCTCCCCGCGACGGCCGTGCTGGTGGTGTTTCATTTCTTCCCGGCCTTCTATGCGGCATACATAAGCCTCTTCAACACCAACCTGCTCGGAAGGTGGAACTTCGTGGGGCTTGGCAACTACATCGAGATGTTCTCGGACCCCGATTTCCTCAGGTCCGTAAGCAACACGCTGATATATGTCCTCGGCACGGTGCCAGTCGGGCTTGCCATAGCGCTTGCGGTGGCATATCTTCTGAACCAGAAGATAAGGGCGTCGGGCTTCTTCCGTACCGCGTACTTCCTGCCGTACGTAACCCCCGTAGTCGCGATCTCGATCGTGTGGATGTGGATATACAAGGACGATTCGTCAGGCATGCTCAACTCGATCATCAACATGTTCGGCGGTTCCAGCCAAAGATGGCTGCTAGATCCCAAATGGTCGATGTTCGCGCTGGTAGTCATGAGCATATGGAGGCACCTTGGGTATAACGTGATCATCTTCCTCGCGGGCCTCCAGAACATCCCGCAGGAATACTACGACGCCGCCGCCATAGACGGCGCGAGCGGATGGAAGCTATTCTCGAATATAACCTGGCCCCTGCTTTCGCCCACTACCTATTTCCTTACGGTCATTTCGATAATCGGCTCGTTCCAGGTGTTCACCCAGGCCTACGTCCTATGGCCGGGTGGAGGGGGAGGTCCGCTGAAGACCACCCTCGTAGTGGTCAAGTACCTATACGACGTAGGTTGGGGCGAGTTCAGGTTCGGCTACGCAGCCGCGATAGGATACTTCCTGTTCTTCGTGATCTTCTTGCTGACGCTCATACAGAGGAAGGCACTCGGCAACAAGGTCTACTACCAGTGAGGAGGTGAGGGACATGACCGCTACAAGCAAGAACCGCCGCAGCCCGGCAACGATCCTGAACAAGGCAGTCGTCTACTCCCTGCTGGTGGTAGGCGCAATCATCATGTTGCTCCCCTTCTACTACATGGTGACGACCGCGACTAAGACGTCCGATGAGACTTTCACGGCGGAACTGGTATGGGTTCCCAGAAACTGGAAGATTACAGAATACATCAGCGCATGGAAAGCGGACAGGCAGAACGCAAGCCTGGGCCTGCCGGTGACTGGCGAGCTCAAGAAGCTCTTCTCGACCCTCTGGGTGAACTTCGCTGACGCCTGGAAAGAGGACAGGAACTTCCCCTGGTACTATATGAACAGCCTGATAATCGCCGTGACAACCACGGTGCTGCAGCTTGCCACGTCGGCGCTCGCGGCGTACGCGTTCGCTACCATGAAGTTCAAGGGCAAGGAGATCGTCTTCATGATCTTCCTGGGTACGATGATGATACCCGGTCAGGTCACGTTGGTGCCCAACTACGTCATAGTGGCAAAGCTCGGCTGGATAGACACGTACAAGGCTCTCATAATCCCGTGGATAGCGTCGGTCTTCAGCATATTCATGATGAGGCAGTTCTTCATGACGATACCGGCTGAGCTATGGGATGCCGCCCAGATAGACGGGTGCACGAGGTTCGAGTACCTCTGGAGGGTCATGCTCCCTCTTGCCGTACCCGTGCTCGTTACCACCGGCCTGTTCTCCTTCATTAGCGGCTGGAACACTTTCCTGTGGCCGTTGATCGTCACCAACTCACCCAGGCTAAGGACGATACAAGTAGGTCTCTCTTCGTTCAACCAGGAGTTCGGCACCAAACCGAACCTCCTTATGGCGGCGTCCACAACCGCCATAGCTCCGCTGCTGGTTCTGTTCTTCATCGCCCAGAAACAGTTCATCCAGGGCATAGCAAGGACCGGGCTTAAGAGCTGATGGCAAAGGGCATGGAAAAGTCGCTCCCGTACAGGGTCCATTTCATATACGGCGAGGAGGACTACCGCCGTGACGCCGAGACCGACAAGGTCTCGGCCGCTCTTGCTTCCTCGGACGCATTCGAGGCCGTTTCCATAAACGCCCCCGATGCGGGTGTCGCAAGCGTGCTCGGGGAGGCGATGACCGGCTCACTGTTCCACAGCGTGCGCCATGTGGTTGTAAGGAACGCCGAGGAGCTTAAGGCAGCCGACGTTAAGAAACTGATCGAGTCGTTGACGGAAGGAAGCGAATGCCCGCTCCCGGAAGGGACGTATGTCTCTGTGAGCTGGGCGGACAGGAAATTCCCCCCGACGGGCGCCAAGATACCGAAGAAGGCCTCGTGGGTGTGCCTGATAGAGTGCAAGAAAGCCTATGAAAGAGAAGCCAGGGAGTTCCTCAGGACGTACGCGAAGGGAATAGGACTCGAACTCGCCCAGGATGCCTCGGACGCGCTGTTGCAAAGGCTCGGCACCGACCTTTCCCTCGTAGCCTCCGAGGTGGATAAACTGGTCACGTACCTCGGTCCGGACGTGAAGAGGGCGACCGGGGAGGACGTAAGGAAGGCCGTCGGCGAAGCCCAGCACGAAGGGATATCGGACCTCAACACCGCCATCGTCGCCGGCAACGCTTCCCATGCCATGCACTTGGTGAGGCAGTTCAGGGAAAGCACTGAACCGAGGATACCGAACCAGCTGATGCTGGCCTCGATAGCATCCGAGCTGAGGCTAATGCTGTCCATACAGGAGAAGCTGTCCGAAGGAAAGAAGACTTTCGAGACCGTGAAGGAGGTCAAGTCCGAAAGGCAGCTAAGGACGCCCGATTTCATACTGGAGAGGACCGTGAACTCGGCAAGGAGGCTGGGGCCCGGAAGGGCCGCAAGGATGCTGGTAAGGCTGGGGGAGGCAGACAGGCAGATGAAGGGGGGTACCGGCCTTTCCGATACCGCGATAGGCGAGGACCAGGCTTTCGATTCGGCCGTCCTGGACCTCTGCTCGCTGGCCAAAAGCTGATATGACCCTACGTCGAAGTTGGATTGCAATTGACGCATGAAGACACCCGGGCTATAAACCCGGGTGTCTCTCTACCTAAAACACCAAGCCTTACTCTGCCTTGGCGGCTTCGTTCACTTTGGCTGCAAGCCTGGCCTTGCGGCGCGCTCCCTGGTTTGCATGGATGACGCCCTTCTTGACCGCGCGGTCTATCGCGCTGTACGCAGCGCTGAGCTTCTCAGACGACATATCGTTGTCGTTGAGTGCGATAGCCTCGTTCACCCTGCGGGCGGCGGTCCTCACGGAGGACTTTATGGAAGCGTTCCTCATTGCACGAATACGGCTGGTGCGGTTGCGCTTCTCACCTGAAAGATTGCGGGGCACTATTGGTTCACCTCCCTCGAAGGATACATCATGGCATGTCCTTGCAGATTAACATTACAATTATATTTACAGAAGCTCCTACAAGTCAATATAATTCTCCGCCGACTTGCAAGAGCGGCCTTCGATAAGGATAATATTATGGTAGTCCATAAGTCAAGAAAGGTGAAGCACATATATGGAGATATCCCGCATAAGGAACTTCTGCATAATAGCCCACATCGACCATGGGAAGAGCACGCTCGCGGACAGGATACTGGAGATTACCGGTGCCATGAGCCGCAGGCAGATGACCGAACAGGTCCTCGACAAGATGGAGCTTGAGCGCGAGAGGGGAATCACGATCAAGCTCAAACCGGTGAGGATAGAGTGCTCCATCTTCAAGGACAAGGGTAGCTACGAGATGAACCTGATAGACACCCCGGGGCATGTGGACTTCAGCTACGAAGTCTCAAGGAGCCTTGCGGCCTGCGAGGGCGCGCTCCTGGTCGTCGACGCCACCCAGGGCATCGAGGCCCAGACGCTGGCAAACCTATACCTGGCCCTGGACCATGACCTAGAGATAATCCCGGTGGTCAACAAGATAGACCTTCCCAATGCGGATCCCGATAAAGTAGCCAAGGAGATCTGCGAGCTGATCGGCATGGACGATTCCGAGGTCATAAGGATCAGCGCCAAGACGGGGAAGAACGTCGAAGCCGTGCTCGAGGCGATAATTGGGAAAGTACCGGCCCCCAAGGGCGACGCGTCTGCACCGCTGAAGGCCCTGGTATTCGATTCCCATTTCGATCCCTACAAGGGCGTCATGGTATACGTAAGGGTCATGGAGGGCTCCTTTAAGACAGGCGAACGCATCAGGATGATGAGCAACGGCATGGAGTTCGACGTTATTGAGACCGGCGTGTTCACCCCCGAGATGAAGCCCACGGGCTGCCTATCCGCGGGAGAGGTCGGCTACATCGCCGCCCAGATCAAGAACATGTCCGACGCGAGGGTGGGCGACACCGTGACCTTGGCGGCCGATCCCGCGTCAGAGCCCCTTCCCGGCTACAGGCAGGTCCACCCGATGGTCTACACCGGCCTTTACCCGGTCGAGAACAACGACTACCCCCTCCTTAGGGAAGCGCTTGAGAAGCTGAAGCTAAACGATGCGGCGCTCGTGTTCGAGCCCGAAAGCTCGGCCGCCCTGGGCTTCGGTTTCAGGTGCGGCTTCCTCGGGCTTCTGCACATGGAGATAGTGCAAGCAAGGCTCGAGCGCGAGTACGGGATGGACATAATAACCACGGCGCCGTCCGTCATATACAACGTCAAGAGGACCGACGGTACGGTCGTGGAGGTCGACAACCCAGCCGAGCTGCCCGACGCGTCCGAGATCGACGAGATAGAAGAGCCCATAGTAAGGCTTAGCGTGCTGACGCCCTCCGATTACATAGGGGCCGTGATGACGCTCGCGATAGAACGCCGCGGCATCTACAAGGACATGAGCTTCCTTTCGCCACAGAGGGTGAGCATGCAGTTCGAGATACCACTGGCGGAGATCCTCTATGATTTCTTCGACAAGCTGAAGAGCAAGACGCGCGGCTATGCCTCGATGGACTACGAGCTGAAGGAATACAGGCCGGCAAGGCTGGTCAAGCTCGACGTGCTGGTGAACGAGAGGCCGCTGGACGCGCTTTCTTCCATAGTCCACAACGAATCGGCCCAGTTCAGGGGGAGGCTGCTCGTTCAGAAGCTTAGGAAGATAATCCCAAGGCAGATGTTCGACGTTCCCATCCAAGCGGCCGTGGGGGCGAAGATAATCGCCCGTGAGACGGTCAAGGCGATGCGCAAGGACGTGCTGGCCAAATGCTACGGCGGCGACATCAGCCGCAAGAGGAAGCTCCTCGAGAAGCAGAAGGAAGGAAAGAAGAGGCTCAAGCAGGTAGGAAGCGTCGAGATACCGCAGGAGGCCTTCATGGCGGTGCTGTCCACCGAGGAGGACGAGGAATGAACCCGAGGCGGCTCGGGATATACGTACACGTCCCGTTCTGCCTGAGGAAGTGCTCCTATTGCGCCTTCGTGTCCTACCCAGGGGCCTTGCAGCCGAAAAGGGCGGGGGCCTACGTGGATGCGGCGCTAAGGGAGCTGGCCGCAAGGGCCTTCCCGAAAGACGACGCCTATTGCGGCTGGACGCTGTTCGTCGGCGGCGGCACACCCACCGTGCTCGGCGGGGAGTTGCTGTCCGGGCTCGTTTCGGGCTCGGTATCGATCATGCGCGGAAAAGGCTGGCCCGATCCGTTGGAGGCCAGCGTAGAGGCCAACCCGGGAACGTTTAACAGTTCAGGCGCGTCGATGCTCGTAGATTCGGGCGTGACGCGCTTTTCGATAGGCGTGCAGACGCTCGTCGACGATGAGCTCAAAGCCATAGGGAGGATGCACTCGGCCGAGGAGGCCGAAGCCGCGATACGGGCGGCCAGGTCGGCCGGGGCGAGGTCAGTCTCGATGGACCTGATGACGGGCCTGCCGGGCCAGGACATGAAGAGCCTCTCCAGGACGCTAGATAAGGTGGCCGGCCTCGGACCGGACCACGTATCCTGTTACGCGCTTATGCTCGAGGAGGGCACCCCGCTCATGGAAAGCGTGCGTAAAGGCGAGATCAGGCTGCCCGACGACGAGCTGTGCGCGGACCTCATGGAGGAGGCCCAACGCGCCCTGGAGAGAATGGGGCTTCTGCGCTACGAGATATCGAACTACGCCAGCAAGGGTCACGAGTGCCTCCACAACCTTGGCTACTGGTCCGACATGCCCTACATAGGCATAGGGACCGCGGCCCATTCATATGACCCGGCCTCCTCGGTCAGGTCATGGAACACACCCGACCCGGACAGGTACGTGGGCTTCGTCTCGGCGGGCCTTTCGGCGGAGGTTGGGAAGGAGGGGCTGTCGAAACAGACCGCGATGTCCGACGCCCTTATACTTTCCCTCAGGACCTGCTTCGGGGCGTCGTTGGACGAGATAGAGAGCGCTTACGGCGCGCCTTTCCCGACCGAAAGGATCGAGGCCTTGGCATGGGGGGAAGCGGCTGGGCTTGTCGAAAGCCTTCCCGAAAGGAGGTACAAGCTGACCGCCAAAGGCATGATGCTCTCCAATACCCTGTTTGTGAAGCTCGTTTAGGGGCACCCATCCTTGACACCTTCCGTGCCGTGTTGTAGTTTATTTTTAGCACTCTACGTCCTAGAGTGCCAAAAGGAAGGGGCGCGACAGTGGCCGATAACAGGATGAACACAAGGAAGAAGGAAATCCTGCAGGCTGTGACCGAGGACTACGTGTCAACGGCGGAGCCCGTCGGCTCGCGCACTATTTCCAGGAAATACCTCACGGAGCTCTCTCCGGCGACCATAAGAAACGAGATGGCCGACCTGGAGTACGAGGGCTACCTGGAACAGCCGCACACTTCCGCCGGCAGGGTGCCCTCGGAGAAGGGCTACAGGTTCTACGTCGACATGCTGATGAGGGACAAGCCCCTGACCCAGGAGGAGATGGGCAAGGTCCTGCAGGAGTACGCAAGGCGCAGAGGCGAGATCCAGGCGCTGTCCAGGGCAGCGGCCAAAGTGCTGGCCGAGCTGGCCAACTGCGCGGCGGTGGTGATATCCCCGGGGGTCCAGTGCGGTTCCATAAAGCACATACAGATGGCGGGAATCAGCCAGGACGACATAATGATGATAGTGATAACGTCGGCCGGGGCGCTGGAGCACCGGCTCATAAGGCTCAGGAACTCGTTGAGCCAGAACGACCTGGACGTGGTGTCCGCCATCCTTAACAGGCGTCTGAGGGGGCTTTCATTCGCCGACCTGACAAGGCAGGTGATAAGGACCGTAAGGTCCGAGCTGTCGGCCTATTCCGAACTGGCGAGCCAGGCCCTGGAGATACTCACAAGCTCCGGCATATGCCCATCTGAGGAAAGCGTCCACATGGACGGCATCGCCAATTTCCTGGAGCAGCCGGAATTCAAGCAGATAGAACGGGCCAGACCAGTCCTGAGGCTCCTTGAATCGCAGGCTCATATGCTCAACCTGATGTCGGGCTACAGGACCGGCGTGACCGTCCGGATAGGATCCGAGAACACTTTGGAGGAGCTAAGGGACTGTTCAATAATCTCGGCCAGCTACGGCCATGCGGGCAAGGTCATGGGCACGATAGGCGTCGTGGGGCCGACGAGGATGGATTACTCGAAGGCGATATCGCTGGTGCGTTTCATGGCCGAGGGGATCTCCGAGCTGTTGGAGAGGGCCAGTTTCGATAAATGACAAGACGGCAGAATGGCGCGGCGAGGGCCGTGCCTTGCAGCATTGATGTGACGGGCGGTGTTCAAGACGGCAGAGAAAAGAGATTACTACGAGGTGCTGGGCGTTGACAAGAGCGCCGGTGAAGCGGAGATAAAGTCAGCGTACAGGAAGCTGGCAAGGCAGCACCACCCCGACGCGAATCCGGGAGATCCCGGCGCGGAGGAGAGGTTCAAGGAGATAAACGAAGCCTACAGCATATTGTCCGATTCGGAGAAGAGGTCCAGGTACGACAGGTACGGCCACGATGCCGAACGCGGAGGCTTCGGTACGGGAGATTTCACGGACTTCAACCCGTTCGACATATTCAATTCTTTCTTCGGCGGCGCGTTCGGCGGTTTCTCGGGTTTCGGGCAGAGCCCGAGGAGAGGTCCCGTCGAGGGCGCGGACATAGAGCTTATGGCGGACCTTTCGCTTGATGAGGTCCTGGCGGGCACTGAAAGGTCGTTCGACCTTAACAGGGTCGAGAGCTGCCCGTCGTGCTCCGGCACCGGGGCCAAGGCGGGTACCAGGCCCCAGAAGTGCCCCAAGTGCAACGGGACCGGGCAGGTGAGGAGCTACCAGCAGACTTTCCTCGGCACGATGCAGAGCATCATGCCCTGCGCGCAGTGCGGCGGCACCGGAAGCTACGTCGCCGAACCATGCGCGGACTGCGACGGCCAGGGCAGGCTAAGGCGCAGCGCCACGATAAAAGTCCAGGTACCGCCCGGAGTAGACAACGGCATGGTAGTAAGGGCGGCAGGCCAGGGTCATGCGGGGGCAAGGGGCGGCCGGCCGGGAGACGCGCTGATACACATCAGGGTCAAGACGCATGACAAGTTCACAAGGCAGGGCAACGACCTGGCCCAGGAACAGGAGATATCGTTCCCGCAGGCCGCGCTGGGAGCCAAGTTGACCGTTCCGACGCTGAAGGAGCCGGTCGAGATCAAAGTGCCCGCCGGCACACAAGCCGGCAAGGTGCTTACCGTAAAAGGCAAGGGCCTGCCGTCCGTAAGGGGCGGGTCCGTCGGGGACATGAAGGTGCTCATAAGGATAAAGACCCCGGAGAGGCTTTCGGCGAAGGAGAAGGAACTCTACAGGCAGATAGCGGAGCTGGGTGGGTACTCGGTGAGTGATGAGCAGGGAGTGATGGACAAACTGCTCGGCAGGAGGAAGAGATAGCCTTATGAGATGGGCCGAGATCAGCATAGACGTTAACTGCAAGGCGACGGAGGCGGTCGCATCGATAGCGCTCGAATACGCAAGGGGCGGAGTGGCGATAATCGACCCCGACCTTGCCAAGGATCCGGGCGGTGAAGTGGCGCTCAGCGAGCTTGAGCTTGCGGGCATACCCTCGGAGGGCCCCGCCGTCGTGAGGTTCTACGTGGATGACGACGAGAAGGAGCTCACGGGGATCCTCAGCGAGATAAGAAGACGGCTCGACGAGGAGGTAAATAGGATACCGGGCTGCCGGGAAGTCCTCGGCATATCGGTCAGGATGGCCGACGAGAAGGAATGGTCCTCCTGGAAGCAGACCTTCAAGCCGTTCAGGCTGGGCACGCGCATGGTCGTGACCCCGACATGGGAAGCGCCCGATGCGCTGCCCGAGGACATCGTGATAAGGATCGACCCCGGCCAGGCCTTCGGGACGGGCCAGCACGCCACTACTGCAAATTGCGCCTTCATGCTCGAATCGTACATCGAGGGAGGAGAACGGGTGCTTGACGTAGGCACAGGCACCGGGATACTGTCCATAGCGGCGGCGCTGCTTGGCGCCGGGGATGTCACCGCGGTAGACATCGACTCGACCGCCGTGAAGTGCGCGCAGGAGAACGTGGCGCTCAACAAGGTCCAGGACAAGGTCAAGGTCATAAGGGGCGACATGCTTAAGGGGATAGAGGGGCCTTTCGACATCGTCGTGGCCAACATCCTGGCGGAGCCCGTGATGAGCATGTCGGCTTCCGTATTCGGCCTGCTCGTGCCTGGTGGCCATTTCATCTCAGCTGGTTACGTGGAGAAAAGCGAGGCCGGAGTAAGAGATTCGCTTACGGGCGCGGGCTTCGAGATAGCTGACAGGGTCCAGGACCATGACTGGGTCTGCCTGGTCGCGAGGAGACCCGTGAAATGAGGAGCTTCTTCGCCATGGAGCGCAAAGACGGGCTCCTGGAGATAAGAGGCCAGGACGCGCGCCATATCGCCTCAGTGCTCAGGATGAAGCCGAAGGATGCGCTCACCGCGGTCCTTCCAGCCGGAGACAGGGCATATTGCGTCATCGAAAGCATCAGCGAGGATACGGTGCTGATGAGGCCGGTGTCCGTCGTCAAGGACGATTCGGAGGCACACTTGAGGATCACCCTGCTACAAGCCATTCCCAAGGGACAGAAGATGGACTATATCGTAGAGAAGTGCACCGAGTTGGGCTTCTCGCGTATAGTGCCCGTCGTCAGCAGGTATTGCGTCGCAAGGGAGGCATCCTCGGGTAAGCTCAACAGGTGGAGGAGCCTCGCCCATGAGGCGGCCAAGCAGAGCGGAAGAGGGAGCGTGCCCGAAGTCAGCGACGTGACTTCGCTGGAGGCGGCCCTTTCTGAAGCGGCCGAAGGTGGCGCTTTCATCATTTTCCTTTGGGAGAACGAGAAGCTGAACGGCCTTTCGGGTTGCGCCGGGAGCATAAAGGGGGCCGGGGACGTGGTCCTCGTAGTGGGCCCCGAAGGGGGATTCAGCGAGGAGGAAGCGGAGCTCGCCAGAGCCAAAGGCGCTTATGTCGCGGGCCTGGGACCGAGGATACTCAGGACCGAGACGGCACCCGTGGCGGCCGGCGCCGTGGTGTTGTACATAGCAGGAGAATTAGGGCCCCGCATTGAATAGTGCAGGCGTCAAGGTGATATAATACCTATAACGCGCGACAAAGAAGGATGGGTGAAAAGCATGGCGCATGAGATTACTGATTCTAACTTCAAGGCGGAGGTTTTGGACCATAAAGGTTTGGCGTTGGTCGACTTCTGGGCACCGTGGTGCGGCCCCTGCCGTATGCAAGCACCGGAGCTGGACAAGCTGGCGGCTCTGAACAAGGACGTGAAGATCTGCAAGATCAACGTCGACGACCATACCGCGACGGCGCAGCAGTACGGTGTACAGAGCATCCCCACTTTGATATTCTTCAAGGATGGCAAGGCAGTGGACAAGTCCGTGGGAGTCACCCCTGCCGCCGCGTTGGACGTAAAGGCCAAGGGGCTGCTCAAATAACGGGACTTTAAATACTGGGACTAACGGGAGGCGGAACGCCTCCCGTTCGGGATACTATCCAGGAATCAATCATATTATTTGGAGGATGATGTTTAATGAAGAAGAATGTTTCTCGAGTAATCCTCGCCATCCTGGCTCTGTGCCTGATGGTCTCCCTTTCCGGTTGCGTCCTAAACTTCCGCATAGTCGGATCGGACGTCTATGACGTCTACAGCGACCACATCAGCCCCGATCCCGTCAAGGTAGACGTAATCGCAAAGGGCATATGGCCGGTATGGCCCGACCTGCTCATAATGAACGTGCAGGGCACGGTGAATCCCCTCACGTCCGACGCCAGCGATCCGTTCGACGTGGCGCTTGCCAATGACATCGAAGCCGACCTCTATAACAGCTTGTTGAGTGAGGCCCAGTTCGATGACGTGGTGGCCGAGGGCGAACTGGACGACGACGCGTTCAAGGTAACGGTGTTCATGGTAATACCTAGCTGGAAGGAGCTGCTGAATCCCAGCGGCGCATCGACTGCGATAACCATACCCGACGTGGAGCTCTCGAAGCTCATCAGTCCGGAGAAGTACGACAGCGTAGTAGCAAGCCTTGAAGGAACCTGCGGCAACATACCCGAGGGTACGTTGATTACGTTCAACATCAACGGCCTTGCGCAGAATGAAGCGAAAGCCAAGACCATTGCCGAGCTGGACTTGACATTCGTAATCCACGGTTCTGCCGTTATCTTGTAGTCCAGAAACCAAGGAAGCACTTAAATGCCCCGGCGTGCCCGGGGCATTTTTCATTGCCCGGGAGTGCCTGCCAGAAGCTTTGATGAAGGAATAATTCATTAATTGTAGAAAGTAATTAAAGCAAAGCTCCCAATAGGAGGACTCAAGGAGGAATGGTCATGAAAAGGGGCATCTTGCGGGCTCTGGCGTGCGCCGCGGTCCTTCTTGTGGCTTTGGCGCTGTCCGGCTGTCTGCTGAATTTCATCATCGTAGGCAAGGAAGACTACACGGTAACGTCTGCGGGCCTCCAAGGAGGGCCAGCGAAAGTGCTAATCACGGTAAGGGGCGTGATGCCTAAGTGGCCCGAAGCGGTCGTCTACGAGATAACGGGTGACGTCCACAATGACGGGCTCAACGAAGCCCAGCTGGACGACCTGGCAGACGCGCTGTCAGGCGCGATGTACGATTACCTGGGCTTCGATTCGTTCAGCGGGAGCACGTTCGAGGGGAACCCTTTCAGGATCGGCAAGGAAGAAGCCATGCCGTCGATAAGCGAATGGCTGGTGCTCGGGGCGAAGGCCCAGGAGCTGGGCCCGTATGAGTGGGACCTTCACAGGGTGATAGGGCATGATTTCTATGAGGCACTCATGGCCGAGCTTGAAAGGCTCTGCGACGAGGAGCTTGGCGATCCCTACTACGGGACCACCGTGGACATCAAGCTGAAAGGAACCATGAAGACTAGCTACGGAAGCGTAATCGCCACTCTGGACTGCGATTTCACCGTTGTGGGACCTGACGTTGTCTAGGAACTATGAGGGGGGGAGTAGATGAAAGGCAGGTTCATAAGAAGGGCCGCGGCCGTACTCACCGTAGCGCTGCTGTTTACTCTTACGGGCTGCATGCTGAAATTCACCCTGACCGGAAGCGACAGCTACATCGTCTACAGCGACGGTAAAGTTGAGAACAGCGACTTTGAAGAGGACGTTATGAGTGTCGACGTGGAAGTCACGGGTTTCATCCCCGCCATACCGACCGTGCTGGAAGTGGAACTTGAGGGCCTGATCATGAGCATGAGCATGGACCCTAGCGAAATAGACTTGGCGCTTGATACGATAAGCGATTACCTGTACGATTTCCTCGGATTCGACAGCTGCACGTTCGATGTCGTCACGGACACTTTCGTCGTGTACGGCGAGTTCACGCTGTCGGACTTCCTGGGGGCGATAGGCATGTCGTCGCCCGAGACAGACCTTGGGTCCATCCAGCTATCCAAGATCATCGGGACCGATGCCTACAACAACTTCATTACCCGCATAGCCTACGTATCCGGAAACTATACGGACCCGGCCACGTCCATAGACTATGCCCTCACGGGCGCGTTGAAGACGTCGACCGGCCGCGTGGTGGGATCCCTGGAGCTGTGGTTCGACGGCCTGAATCCCGCCATCTAGCGTTGAGGGCGTAACAACGCTACTGAACGTCCTCGGGATTTGATGGCACACACGAAAACCATCCGGCGCGCTCGGAGGCAACGGGCCGGATGGTTTCTTGCAGCCCGTACCGATGACGCCGACAAAGTGTCTCGGTTAACCTTTCAAGTACGTTGCATGCTAGCCCGGAAGCCGCGGGCGGGATCCTAAACGTATACGATCCGTTGGCGGCATCCGTTAGACACGGTCGGTTACGTGTGATAATTTAACATAGTAAATAAGTTTCGGAGGTCTTGAATTGAAGCTCGATACTAGGAGACTGACAAGGGCTGCCGCCATAGCCGCGATATACGTCGCGTCGTGCCTTGCTCTGGCGCCCATATCCTACGGGTCCATACAGGTAAGGATAGCCGAAGCCATGACGCTGCTGCCCATGATATGGCCCGAGGCCGTGCCGGGCCTCGCCGTGGGGGCGCTGATAGCGAACCTGCTCGGCCCTGTCGGCGCTATAGACGTCGTCTTCGGCACCCTGGCCACGATAATCGCGGCGCTGATCACACTGAAGTACAAATGGAAGATTCTAGGTTACGCCGCGCCGATAGTGCTGAACGGGATCATAGTGGGCGGTTACCTGCCTTTCGTCTACGGGATGCCGGAGGTTACGCTGTGGGGCTTCAACCTCACCGTAGAGGCTTCCATGCTTGCGGTCGCCGCGGGCGAGGCCGTGGCCGTGCTGCTTCTCGGGATACCTCTGCTGAACATGCTGAAGAGGACCGGAAGCGAAAGGAAATGAGGAGAGTATCCTTCATAACCTTGGGATGCAAGGTAAACCAATATGACAGCCAGGCCATGGAGAAGGCATTCACACAGCGCGGTTATGCCGTAGTCCCCGCAGGCGAGGCCGCGGACGCGGTCATAGTCAACACCTGCACGGTGACTGCGGAAGCGGACAGGAAGTCCAGGCAGATGATAAGGCGCGCCGTCAAGGCGAACCCGGGCGCGGTCGTGGCTGCGGCGGGATGTTCCGTACAGGGAGATCCCGAATCGGCCAAGGCCATAGAGGGAGTGGATATAATCGCCGGCTCTAACGACAGGATTGCCCTGGTGGAAGCGGTCGTAAGGGCACTTGACGGGAGCGGCGCGGAACCTGGGTGCTACTGGCTGGTCAAGGACATCTCATCGTTCGGCGCGTACGAGGAGGCGAAAGCGGAAGGCGCCGACGGCATGTCCAGGGCATATCTCAAGATAGAGGACGGTTGCGATGCATATTGCTCCTACTGCCTGGTGCCGTACGTGAGAGGGCACGTAAGGAGCAGGGACCCCGGTTCGGTCGAGGAGGAGGCATCTCGCCTTGCTGACGCAGGCTACCTTGAGGTCGTACTTACCGGCATCCACCTCGGATGCTACGGGAAGGACCTCGAGGGGGTCACCTTGGCGGATGCGATAAAAGCCGCAGCGAGGCCCTCAGGGATCAAGAGGGTGAGGCTGTCGTCTCTCGAGCCGACCGAGCTTACGGACGAGATCATAGGGCTGTTCGCCAGCGAACCCAAGCTGGCCAGGCATCTGCACCTTCCCCTGCAGTCAGGCGACGATTTTGTGCTAAGGCTGATGAACAGGCACTATGACGCGAAAGGCTACGAGGCTGCCGTGGAGAAGGCAAGGGCCGCCATAGGCAGGTTCGGGCTCACCACCGACGTAATCGCTGGCTTCCCGGGGGAGACCGAGCGGATGTTCGAAAACACGCTGTCCTTGGTAAGGCGGTTGGGTTTCCTGAAGGTCCATGCGTTCCCGTACTCGAGGAGGAAAGGCACGCCCGCGGCAGGGCTGCCCGGCCAGGTGCCGGAGAAAATCAAGCACGACAGGGTCGCAATGCTCATAGAAGCGTCGAAGGCGGGAGCTTGCGAGTTCACCAGGGGCATGTCGGGGAGCATATGCCGGGTGATAGTCGAAGGAGCCGCACCGTCGGAAGGCGGCTTCGAATGCGAAGGTTATACCGGCGAATACGTAAGGGTGCTCTTTCATGCCGACAGGAAGCCCGAAGGGTGCGTCGAAGTAGCCATAATGTCAGGAGATTCCGAAGGGGCGAGGGGAGTGCTCATAGACCGCTGACGGCAAAGGAAGGGGTGGATCCCGTTGGATGACTGCATATTCTGTAAGATAGCCCAAGGCAGGCTGGGAAGCTTCATATTCGAGGACGACGAGCTTGCGGCGTTCAAGGACATCAACCCGGCGGGGCCGGTGCACGTCCTGGTGGTGCCCAAGAAGCACATTCCGGGGATCAGGGAAGTGAAGGAAGACGCGAGCATCATAGGCAGGATGGCGGCGAGGGCGGTCGAAATAGCGGCTGAGATGGGCATTTCCGACACCGGCTTCAGGCTCGTCGTAAACTCAGGCCCGGACGGCGGCCAGAGCGTACAGCACCTGCATATGCACCTGCTCGGGGGAAGGCCGTTCGGCTGGCCTCCGGGTTGATGGTTTATTGACAACGATATATCGGTTAGGATAACATATCAAAAGAACTTGCTTTTGCAAGGTCATACGGATCAGCTTGGTAGCGGACCGTGAATCCAAACCCGGAGGGAGGGGAGTCCGTATGGCAGAGGTTCGAGTTGGAAAGAACGAGACCCTGGACAGCGCGCTGCGCCGTTTCAAGCGCCAGTGCCAGATGTCTGGAGTCTTGGCTGAGATACGCAAGAGGGAGCACTATGAGAAGCCTAGCGTAAAGCGCAAGAAGAAGTCCGAGGCCGCGCGCAAGAGGCGCTTCCGCTAAAGAGAATACCGCACCTGTGACGCCGGGCATGTGCCCGGCGTTTTACTTTATGGGGAATATCACGGCGGTTACTGCCGCAGACCGCTAAAACCGCCCGGTAATTGATATAATATATTAGGGATGGAATAACCTATATCTGTCAGGGGTGAAGAAGGATGCGCAGAAGGCTGTTGGTTACCTTATCTGTGGTTCTTTCCCTCATGGCGGTCGTCCTGCCGCTAACCGCCTGGGGGGATCCTGGCCCGTACTACGTAGTGCCCGTTAGGGGGGACATCGACGACGGGACCGTCCTTTTCATAGCGAGGGCGCTCAAGGAGGCAGGGGATGCCGGCGCAGCTGCTGTCGTGTTCGACATCGATACGTATGGCGGGCTGGTGGACGCATCCGACAAGATAAGGGACGAGATACTGGCGAGCGGCCTGAGGACCATAGCGTTCGTGGACCAGAAGGCGTGGTCGGCTGGCGCGCTGGTGGCGATAAGCTGTGATGAGCTCTATATCGGCAAGGGCGGATCGATAGGAGCCGCCGAGACGCGCCCGGCAGAGGAGAAATACATCTCCGCATACAGACAGCAGTTCGAGAGCACAGCGAGCGCGAACGGCAGAGACCCGCAGGTAGCCGGGGCCATGGTCGACAGCGACATAGAGATTGCCGGGCTGAAGGAGAAGGGAAAGATCCTTACTCTGGGGGCCGATGACGCGGTGAGGATAGGATTCGCCGATGGCGCCTACCCGGGCCTGGCGGACATGCTCGCCGGCACCGGCCTTGCGGGGCTTACGCGCGTAGATTTCTCGATGAACAACAAGGAGCGCTTCGGGCAGTTCCTGACATCCCCCGTAATGTCCGAGATATTGCTCATGGTGGGCGTGGTCGGGCTCGTAGTGGAAGCATTCACCCCGGGCTTCGGCATATTCGGGATGGCCGGGGTGCTCGGTTTTGCGCTTTTCTTCTACGGAAGGATAATAACGGGCATGGCCGGATGGGAGATCGTGGCCCTGTTCGCAGTGGGGATAACCCTGCTGACGATAGAGCTTTTCATACCTGGCTTCGGGGTGATAGGTGTGTCGGGGCTGATAGCGATCTTCGCAAGCTTCGTGTTGTCCTACCCTACGCCCGGGGAGGCGATGGTGGCTGTCAGCATAGCCCTGGCGTTCGCCATAGCGGCGATCGTGATACTCGTAAGGCTTTTGGATAAGAGGGGCATAAAGGGCAACAGCTTCATTGGCCGCCTCGTGTTGACAGAAGTCACGGGCAGGAACATCGCGGTAAAGCCCGCGGCGTCCTCCAAGGGGCAGGCCGCGCTTAGCCCCGGGGACGAAGGAGTCGTGTTCACGACGCTCAGGCCGGTGGGCACGGCCTATTTCGGGAGAACCAAGGCCGACGTGCTTTCCGAGGGCGAATTCCTGCCGCCCGGGACGGACGTTGTGGTCGAGAGGGTCGAGGGGAGCAAGGTAATCGTAAGGAAGGTCGTAAGAGGCGTCGTTCCAGCCTCGAAGGAGGATCGTGACGATGGATAGCGGATCTACCGGGCTCGTTATCCTCCTGGCGGCAACGGGCGTCCTTGTCTGGCTGGGAGTGGCGGTCGTGAGAGGGTCGCTCCTCAGGACGAGGATGGACCCTTCGGTCAGGACCGGGACGAGGGCACCGATGCCGGCTGAAGGAACAAGCGCGGTGGTGTCGAAAACATTAAGGCCCGTAGGTGTGATAGACGTAGGATCAGAACCTTACGAGGCGATTTCGGAAGGCGAATTCATCGAGCCGGGGACGGAAGTGGTCGTGATGGGCCACATCGGCCAGAGGGTGCTCGTGCGAAGAAAGAGATAGCTCGGACGAAGCTTAAGGAGGTATGTACGTATGGATATCAGTTTCATAGTTATCTTCCTGCCGGTCTTGATCTTCATATTCCTCATATTGCTGCTCAACTTCATCCCCGTGGGGCTGTGGATATCGGCCCTTGCGGCAGGGGTGAGGGTGGGCCTGTTCACCCTCGTGGGGATGAGGCTTAGGAGAGTCGCGCCGTATAGGATAATCATGCCCATGATCAAAGCGGTCAAGGCGGGCATACCGGTCAGCGTAGACAAGCTCGAGGCCCACCATCTCGCAGGGGGCAACGTCGACCGGGTGGTGGACGCGCTCATCGCGGCCCAGAGGGCCAACATAAACCTGACCTTCGAAAGCGCCACCGCCATCGACCTTGCGGGCAGGAACGTCCTTGAGGCGGTCCAGATGAGCGTCAACCCCAAAGTGATAGAGACGCCCGTCGTTGCGGCCGTGGCGAAGGACGGCATCGAGCTGAGGGCGAAGGCGAGGGTTACCGTGCGCGCCAACATCGAGAGGCTTGTCGGAGGCGCCGGGGAGGCGACCGTCATAGCAAGGGTGGGCGAGGGCATAGTGACCACGGTCGGCTCAGCCGAGAGCCACAAGGTGGTACTGGAGAATCCCGACATGATCTCGAGGACCGTCCTGTCCAAGGGCCTTGACATCGGGACCGCGTTCGAGATCTTGTCGATCGACATAGCTGACGTGGACGTGGGAAGGAACATCGGCGCCAGGCTGCAGATGGACCAGGCCGAGGCGGACAAGAACATCGCCCAGGCGAAGGCGGCCGAGAGGCGTTTCGCAGCCCTTGCCGTCGAGCAGGAGATGAAGGCCAGGGTGCAGGAGATGAGGGCCAGGGTGGTAGAAGCCGAGGCCGAAGTGCCCAAGGCCATGGCCCAGGCCCTAAAGGAGGGCAACCTTGGCGTCATGGATTACTACAACCTGCTGAACGTCCAGTCCGACACCCAGATGAGGGAGAGCATCGCCAAGGTCGGCCAGAAGGCGCCGGCAGTCGAGGAAGCACCGCCAGAAGGCGGCAAGTAATGCGTAAGGTTAGGAGGCGATCCCTCCATGTTTGACCTGTTCGAACTTTTCCCGCTTGTATTCGGGATTATCTGGTTCCTCGTCATTGTGTCGGTGATCGTCCGTATCGTAAAGGCGGTGACGGGAGCTGCCAAGAATAAGGGCGGCGGTTTCGATCCCGAGACGGTAAGGGGAAAATTGGAAGAGATAAGGAAAGCCATCGAAGAAAGCCAGGCAAGCCAGGAGGGCAAAGGCAAGGCGGTCGTAACCCGGGGGCTGGAGAAGGCCGAAGGTCCTTTCACCGGTCCTGCAAGAGGGCCATATCCCGGCATACCGGCCCCGATGCCCCAGCCTGTCGCCGGGAGGGTCATCAGGTCCAGGTTCGAGGAGTCCAGACCCGAACAGGCACAGCTTGCCGAAGGAGAAGGGCAGCCGTCCGAAGAAGGCTTCAGCGGGAGCCTGCCGGGCACCAGCTCGGAGAGCATCAAAGAGTGGAAGGGTCTCATAAGGGAGGACATTGAGGCGCTGACCCCGTTCCAGAAGGAACTTTCCGAAAGGAGCATGGAAGGCTTCGGCACGGAAGGCCTAGGCATGGAGGAGCCTCCCAGCACGGTGAGAGGGGTCGACACTTTCGAGACATGGGCCAAGGAACCTGTGGAAAGCATCGAAGGCGAAGGATTGGAAGTGTATCTCAAATACCTGTCCGGCATCGGAGAACCGGAGCATGTGGACCTTGTGGGCGGAATCAACATGAAAGAGATGGCGGACGCCATCGTCTGGGCCGAGATAATGACAAGGCCGCTGGCCAAGAGGCCGATAAAGGGTTTCCGCACCAGAAGGGCGTATTGATGGGCAGTACGGCATCTTCCAGCACGCGCCCGGCCGGTAGTACCCCGGTTGGGCGCGTGCTTGGGCGATAAATAGGATGATGGATGGAGGCTGGGCGATATAGAGAAAGAGGCGAGGTTTACCGTTTTCGATGCCGGCGAGGCATCGCTGGTCTTCGGAACGCGCGATGAGATACTGAAGCTTCTGGAAGCGGAACTCTCCGTAGCCGCCAACTCCAGAGGGGCGGATATAGTGCTTAAGGGTGATGAGGAGAACGTAGACCTTGCACTTAGCGTCCTTGAGGATATAAGAGACGTCGTAAGGGCCGGCAACAGGGTAAGCGTAAGGGACGCGAAGCATGCCCTGGACCTTGTGAGGGAAGGCAGCCCCATGACACTGTCGTCGCTTCTTAGCGACGTCATTCAGGTAACGAGCCGCGGTAAGCAGATCAAGCCCAGGACCATGGGCCAGAAGGTCTATATAGATGCCATGAGGGAGAACAGCATGACGTTCGGCATAGGCCCCGCAGGCACGGGCAAGACTTACCTTGCGGTGGCGATGGCCGTAGCGGCGTACAAGGCAAGGCAGGTCAACAGGATAATCCTCACGCGGCCAGCTGTCGAGGCGGGGGAGAAGCTGGGCTTCCTTCCGGGCGACATCCAAGAGAAAGTGGACCCGTACCTGAGGCCCCTGTACGACGCGCTCTGGGACATAATGGGCATAGAAGGGTTCGACAGGCTCCGCGACAAGGGCGCCCTCGAGATCGCACCCCTGGCATACATGAGGGGAAGGACGCTGGACGATGCATTCATTATCCTAGACGAGGCGCAGAACACCACGAGGGAGCAGATGAAGATGTTCCTCACAAGGATGGGCTTCTCGTCGAAGGTTGTGGTCACGGGCGACGTGACGCAGATAGACCTCCCCAAGGGGCAGGATTCCGGATTGGTGGAGGCCGCGTCCATACTAAGGGACGTGTCCGGCATAGCCGTAGTCTATCTCACCGAGCTGGATGTCGTAAGGCATGAGCTCGTGCAAAGGGTGATAAAGGCCTACGAGGCCCTGGAGGGCAACAGGAACGGTATTCTGTTCCAGCCCGACGAAACGGAGAGGAACAAATGAAAAGCGACAGTAAAGGCAGGATGAGAGCCAGGGTCGCAAGGCACGCCAGCTCGAGGTGGGCGAAATTCACGGTGCTCCTTACCGCCTGGGCCCTTTGCTTCTTGCTGCTGTCTACGAACATCACACCGTCGGCGGTGAAGCTCGAGATAGGCAAGCCCGCCATGAGGAACGTTGTCGCCCACAGGACGGTGCTCAACAAGGCCGCCACCGACTTGCTAAAGGAGGAAGCCAGGAAGAATTTCCTCCTGTCGTCGGCGGACAACCCTGCATACATGAGGATAAACGAAACCGTGTCGGTGCTCGCTGAAAGCAGGCTGGACACTTTGTTCGGCCTCGTGTCGAAGGCCAGGGGCAACACCGGCAAAGGAATACAGGCTAAGTTGGACGAACTGACGAAATCCATGGCGGTGGCCGGCATACCTCCCATGCCGAAGTCGGCCCTTTCGAGGCTCATAGAGCTTCCTGGTGAGCAGTTCAGCGAGGAGCTGTCCACCATCAAAAGATACGTGGTTTCGATGCTGAAGAACAAGAAGATACTGGAATCGACGATAGGGCAGGAAAAGAAGCTCACATACCAGGGATTGTCCCAGCTGGGGCTCGCCCCCGAGACGGCGAAAGGCGCGGCCGAGATCGCAAACGCTCTCATCGAGCCCAATACGGTCGTGGACATGGCGGCCCTTGAAAGAAGCGCGGACGAGGCAGAGGCGAACGTGCAGCCGGTCTACATCCAGAAAGGCACCGTGATAGTTAAACAGGGCCAGATAGTGACCGAGGAACACATCAACCTGACGGAATCGCTCGGTCTTATGAAGGGCATGGAACCGGTCTGGGCCAGATTCTCCCTCGGACTGCTGTCGGCCATGGTCCTGGGCACCTTCGCCGCGTTCATGAGCTGGGTGAAGAGCGAAGGATACAGGAACGACAAGAAGTTCCTTCTGAGCATAACGTTGATAACGGTGGGCGTCTTCATGTCCTGGGCGGCGTACCGGTTCCTGGGCGAATACGCGTCCCTCTACGTGCCGGTAGCCTACATAGCGATGTCCCTGACGCTGATGGTGGATTCCAGGACCGCGATGGCGGCCGGCGTCACAACAGCCGTCTTCAACAGCTTCATGTTCCAAGGTTCGCTAATGTCGATGGTAGGACCCCTGGCCGGAGTCGTGCTCGGCATCCATATGGCTAGGGACCTTACCGACAGGTTCAGCATGGTGAGGGCCGCCATATACATAGCCGCGGGCACGGCGGTCACGGGAGCTTCCGTATCCGCTTTGGCCGGGGACCTGCCGACCGCCGGTATTTTAGTGGCATCGGCCACCAACGGCCTGTTTAGCGCGATACTATGCCTGGGTACCATGCCGTTCGCGGAAGCGGCCATGGGCCTGTCGTCCCCGTTCAGGCTGCTCGAGGTATCGAATCCGGGCAATGAGCTCCTGAGGAGGATAATGATGGAAGCGCCCGGCACGTACCACCACAGCATAATCGTGGGCAACCTCGCCGAGGCGGCCGCCTCGGCTGTAGGCGCAGACCCGCTGCTTGTAAGGGCCGCGGCACTGTACCACGACTGCGGGAAGGTCAAGCAGCCCGACTTCTTCGTGGAGAACCAGATCAACAGGGTGAACCCGCACGACGACCTGCCTCCTGAGGTATCGTCGGGGATAATAATCGACCATGTGGCGCACGGCATACAGCTCGCCAAGGAGAAAGGCTTACCTGCCAGCATAATAGACATAATAGCCCAGCATCACGGATGTTCGAAGGTATGGTACTTCTACCATAAGGCCATGGGTCAGTACGGCTCGGTGGAAGACGCCGAGAAGTACAGCTATCCCGGACCGAGGCCGCAGACCTCGGAAGCGGCCCTCATAATGCTTGCGGACATCACCGAGGCGAAGATAAGGACCGTGAACACCACGGATCCGGAGAAGGTAAGGGAAGCCATCCATAGCCTCATAAGGGAGAGGCTGTACGCGGGAGACCTGAACGAGACGCCGCTGACCTTGAAGGACCTTAAGGCGATAGAGGACAGCTTCGTCAACACGATCTCGGGCGTGAAGCACGAGAGGATAGCCTATCCGAGCCAGTCCGTGAAGGACGGGACGGACGGCAAGGACGCCAGGGGGAACGAATAGATGCACAAGGTGGCAGTGGAGTTCGCATATGAGCCCGAAGGGTTGATGGACGCCGCCGGGGCGACGACGTCGCTAGTAGAAGATGCCGTAGGAAGGTGCATCAGGGCGTACGCGCCCGAGGGGACGTATGAGGTATCGGTCCTCATCACCGACGACGAGGGCATAAGGAAGCTGAATTTGCGCTACAGGGGAAAGGATACAAGCACCGACGTGCTGTCCTTCCCGATGTGCGAAGATGACGAAGAAGACGAAGATCCGGAGATCTTGAACCTGCTAGGAGATATCGTGATATCCTTGGAGACCGCAGGAAGGCAGGCTGAGGAATACGGGCATCCTATAGAGAGGGAAGTCGCGTACCTCTCGGTCCACGGGGCGCTGCACCTGCTCGGTTACGACCATGAGGAAGAGTCGGACAAGGCGGAGATGAGGCTAGCCGAAGAGGACGTGCTTTCAGGTATGGGAAGGACCAGGTGAGGTGGACGGCTTGGGGAAGGCGGCCGATTGTCGCAAGAGGCCTTCTTGAATTCCGAACGAGAGGTGTTAGAATTGGAAGTCGACCGCGAGGGGTTGCTCGAGTTGGCAAGGAAGGCGAAGGAGAACGCCTACGCGCCATATTCCGGATATAAAGTGGGGGCCGCGCTGCTTGACGGCAAGGGCGGCGTCTGGCTCGGATGCAACGTAGAGAACGCAGCATACGGCTGCACCATATGCGCCGAAAGGACGGCCCTGCTGAAAGCGGTGTCCGAGGGCGTGAGGGATTTTACCGCGATAGCCATAGTGGGCGGGAACGGAACGGGTCCCGCCGAACCTTGCGGACAGTGCAGGCAGACACTGGTCGAGTTCAGCCCGGACATGGAGGTCGTACTCGAGGACGGGCGGGGCAGGCCGATATACCATAAATTGGATGAGATGCTTCCGTGGCATTTCGGGCCGATGAGGCTCAAGGAGGACTAATATGGCCGTTGAAACGGCTCCCGAGCGGTTCCGCTCGGGTTTCGTGGGTATAATAGGAAGACCTAACGTGGGCAAGTCCACCCTCATCAACGCGATGATGGGACATAAGGTGGTCATCACGTCGGACAAGCCCCAGACGACCAGGAACAAGGTCGCGGCGATACTGAACAGGCCGGGCCTCCAGGTCGTTTTCATAGACACTCCCGGCATCCACAAGCCCAAGCACCTTCTCGGGCAGAGGATGAACGACCAGGCCAGGAGCGCGGCAAGGGACGTGGACCTTGTGCTTTTCGTGGTGGATGCCAGCATGGCAAGCCACAAGGGGGACGCATTCGTCTCCGAGGAGCTGACAAAAGCAGGGTCCGACGTCTGGCTTGTGATGAACAAATCGGACCTTGTGGAAGGGGCCGAAGAAGCGGAAGTCGCCGCGCGGTTCGCGGACCTCGCCGGTTTCGGCAAACATTTCCTGATATCCGCCAAGACCGGAAGCGGCATAGACGAGCTGCTCGGGCAGGTGGCGTCTATCATGCAAGAAGGGCCGCGCTTCTATCCGGAGGGCATGGAACTGGACCATCCGGAGGAGTTCATCGTGGCGGAGCTGATAAGGGAGAAGATATTCAGGCTCACCAGGGAGGAGATCCCTCATTCCACCGCGGTCATAGTAGAATCGATGCAGAACAGGGGCGCCGACATGATCGACATCTCGGCCGTGATATACGTGGAAAGGGAATCCCAGAAGGGTATAGTGATAGGCGCCAAAGGCTCGATGCTCAAGGAGGTCGGCACCCAGGCTAGGCTTGACATAGAATCCCTTTTGGGCAACAGGGTCAACCTGCAGTTGTGGGTCAAGGTGAGAGACAAGTGGAGACAAGATCCCGCACAGCTCATCAAGCTCGGCTACGACGACGGAGGGGAAGAGGTTTGAACCTAAGGCTTGAAGATTTCGACTATCCCCTTCCTCAGGAGCTGATAGCCCAGACGCCGGCTGAACCGCGCGATTCTTCGAGGCTCATGGTGCTGAAAAGGGGCACTAAGGACGTCGAGCACAGGAATTTCAAGGATGTCACCGAGTACTTGAGGTCGGGTGACGTTCTCGTCCTGAACGACACCAGGGTGCTGCCCGCCCGCCTCTACGGAGAGGGAAGGACCGAGGTCCTTCTGCTCAAGAGGATGTATGACGACGTATGGGAAGCTTGGGTGCATCCCGGAAGGCGATTCAGGCCGGGGGCAGTAGTGCCTTTGTGCGCCGGCAAGATAAACTGCAAGGTTGAGGGGATCACCCCCACCGGGGAGAGGTATCTCGTTCTCGAAGCCGACGGTGCGGTGGACGACATCATCGCCGCCGAAGGCTACATGCCTGTACCTCCCTACATCAAGAAGTACCCGGACGACCCCGAGAGGTACCAGACAGTGTACTCGAAGGTAATCGGCTCGGCGGCCGCCCCTACGGCGGGGCTCCATTTCACAAAGGAGCTTATCGGCAGGATAGGAGCCATGGGCGTCGAGACGGCATGGTGCACGCTTCACGTGGGGCTCGGCACCTTCGGCAAGGTGAGCGAGGGCGACATAACCAAGCACAGGATGCATTCGGAGAAATTCAGCATAGGCGAGCGGGAGGCCGAGAAGATAAACAGGGCGAAAGCCTCCGGCGGCAGGGTGATCGCCGTCGGGACGACGTCGGTTAGGACGCTTGAGACGGTGGCGCGCGAAGACGGCAGGATCATGGCGGAGGAAGGCTGGACTGCGGCTTACATATACCCCGGCTATCGCTTCAAGGCGGTCGACGGCATAATCACCAACTTCCACCTGCCGAAATCCACGTTGATAATGCTGGTCGCGGCGTTCCACGGATTGGACAACACGCAAGACGCATACGCAACGGCGGTCCGGATGGGATACAGGTTCTTCTCCTTCGGTGACGCCATGCTGATAATATGACGACCGACGGGGAGGTAGCTTTGTCACCGATTGATTTCCGCCTCATTGGCAGGGATAAGGACAGCTTCGCAAGGCTCGGCGAGCTGAGGACAGCGCACGGGACGGTAGAGACGCCGGTGTTCATGCCCGTGGGGACTCAGGCGACGGTAAAGACCATGACGCCCGACGAGGTCAAGGAGGCAGGGGCGGAGCTGATACTCGGAAACACCTACCACCTCTACCTGAGGCCCGGCCACGCACTGATCGAGCGCATGGGGGGCCTTCACAAGTTCATGGGCTGGGACGGCGCCATACTGACTGATTCCGGCGGCTTCCAGGTATTCAGCCTTTCGGGGCTCAGGAAGATAAAGGCGGACGGGGTCTGGTTCAGCTCCCATATTGACGGTTCCAGGCACTTCTTCAGCCCCGGGAAAGTCATGGAGATACAAAACGCGCTTGGCTCCGACATAGCCATGGTGTTCGATGAATGCATGCCGTTCGGCTCGTCGAGGGAATATGCCGAGCAATCTGCGCGGATGTCGGCCGTATGGGCGGGCAGGTGCAAGGAAGCCCACAATAGGAAGGACCAGGCGCTGTTCGGCATCGTCCAGGGGGCGGGATTCGAGGACATCAGGATCGGCATGGCAAAAGAGCTCGTGGGCATGGGCTTCGACGGCTATGCCATCGGGGGCCTTTCGGTGGGCGAGAGCAAGGCCGACATGTACAAGGTCCTCTCCTACACTTTGCCGGCCCTTCCGGAGGACAAGCCGAGATACCTGATGGGAGTGGGAAGCCCCGATGCGATACTCGAGGCCGTAGCGCTTGGCATCGACATGTTCGACTGTGTGCTGCCCACGAGGATAGCGAGGAACGGCACCATATTCACGGATAATGGGCGCTTCATCGTCCGAGACGCCGGCTCGGCCGAGGACGGATCTCCCATCGACGAGCACTGCGACTGCTACGCATGCCGCAACTTCTCGAGGGCATACGTAAGGCACCTGCTCAAGGCCGGGGAGGTCCTCGGGATAAGGCTTACGACGATGCACAACGTGAGGTTCATGATGCGTTTCATGGAAAGGCTGAGAGGATCCCTCGCCGAGGGCAGGTTCACCGGTTTCCTCGCCGAGCAGAGGGAGATCTGGGGCAAGGGCGGCAGATGACCCCGCAGGATAAAGTGGAACCGGGGACAAGCAGCGCGATGTCAATGGTCAGCGATTATGTCACCGATTCTGTAGATAACTCATCAGCGAAAATGTCATGTAATCGAGCCTGGG